>JADKBB010000011.1 GCA_016715195.1 Candidatus Villigracilis proximus | reverse complement strand
ACGCGAGGCGCATGTTGCTATCGGCACTGAGTAAAGATGCCCACGCGGATAAGGCCAGTCCGAGTGCCATGATAAGCATGACGAGTTGGAGTTGATCGCCGCGTTCGTCATACTGCCCCGCCAGATTGAAGGCATTTTCAGATGACTCGAAGTATGCGTTGGCGTCTGCGTATAGTTCTTCTTCATACTGATCAGGATATGTATCCTGTTCAAGAGCGTTGATCAAAGCATCGCTGAAGTTGCCTTCGTAATATGCGGCAACTTCCGGGTTGGTATCCTGATTGGTATACCAGTTGTCGTAGTTGTTGTCGTCTTGCAGCCAGTTCTGATTTGCTTCAAGATAGAAGACGTTGCCGTCGTTCAGGTCTTTCATGCCCATAATTTCGTACTTGTTTTGTTCAGAATCTGCCATGGCGCCTTGATAGCTGGCGAGAGCGGTAAATACGCTCAATAACGCGATCATGGTGCCAAGGATGACCTCGTTACCTAAAAACCCAAAAAACTTCTTCATTTATTGACTCCTCTTTGTGAATTGGTGATTAACCATTATGTTAAGCAGAACGATTATATCAAGAAGCTGTGATTGCGTATTTGCAGTTTTGTTATAAAATCATGGTAGTGTTGAAGAATACCTACTTTCATGGTTTGTCGGTCTTCCGACAAAAATAAGGAGAATAAGATGGGATTAAAACCCGACCACTGGATTCGTAAGATGGCACATGAGCATAAAATGATCGAACCTTTTGTTGAGAATCAGGTACGGGAAGGGGTGATTTCGTACGGTGTTTCGTCATACGGATACGATGTGCGTGTAGCAAATGAGTTCAAGATTTTCACCAATGTTTTTTCCGCTACGGTTGATCCGAAGAATTTTGATATTAAATCGATGGTGGATTTTGTAGGGGATGTGTGTGTTGTCCCGCCGAATTCTTTTGCTCTGGCGCGTACAGTGGAATACTTTCGCATTCCACGCAAAGTATTGACGGTCTGCCTGGGCAAATCCACGTATGCGCGCTGTGGGATCATTGTCAATGTCACGCCGTTTGAGCCTGAGTGGGAGGGATTTGTGACACTTGAAATATCAAACACCACACCTTTGCCAGCCAAGATCTATGCAAATGAAGGGTTGGCACAGGTCTTGTTTTTTGAGGCGGATGAAGAGTGTGATATTTCCTATGCAGATAAGAAGGGCAAATATCAAAAACAACAGTCCATTGTCCTGCCAAAGCTTTAGTATTAAAAATGAGGAGTGCTGTTTCGTGAGAAACGGCACTCCTTTTATTTGAACGATGTGATTTTTTCAATACTGTGAATTAAAAATTGGGTAAATGCCTTAGCGCAGCAGAATAGACCGTGTTAATATTTTTTGACTTCGGGAAAACTTAGAGATGGATGAGTATTTGCATTAACTGTTTTCTCGTAACCGATTAAAATAGACGACAATTTAAAACGAGTTTTTTAAAAATATAGGGTTTCCCTGGTAAAGGGTGATTGTTTCAGGAGTATTTTAATGCCTCAATCTTTAGACGCGCAGTCCATACAAAAACAATTTGGGGAGATGAATAAGATGTTGATGCGTGTGATGGCGCACCTTGCCCGCACAAACGACGGACAGACCTCTCTGGTTTTGCGTGATCTTACGCAAATATCAAGCTCCCTAAACACCATTAAGCAGGGAACGACGAACTATTTTGATACCCACCAAAGGCAGGTCAGGGCGCTGGTGGGTGTGGGGAGCGCCATTAACTCTTCGCTGGGATTGAAACAGGTGCTTGAAGAAGTTATGGATACATTGATCGCTTTGATGGGCGCGGAACGCGGATTTTTGATGCTGCGGGAATTTGACGGCGAAATGAAGGTACGCATCGCGCGCGGGATCGATCATGTGGATTTGAACGAAGATGCATTTGCGATCAGCAAAACGATTGTGGGGCGCGTGGTGAAGACTGGCGAGGCTGTTTTAACTACAAATGCACAGGATGATCCACGCTTTATTGAGCAATTGAGCGTGGCGGCCTATCGCTTGCTTTCTATTTTATGTGTTCCCCTTAAACTTAAAGATGAGTTGATCGGTGTGATCTATGTGGACAACCGCGTACATACCGGAATTTTTCAGGATGATGATTTAAGCCTGATCTCTGCTTTTGCAAATCAGGCTGCAGTTGCAATTGATAATGCGCGATTATTCGATGATCTTCAAGCCAGTAATGCCGAGTTGGAGATCGCTTATAGCGCCACACTTGAAGGCTGGGTGCGCGCACTTGATCTGCGTGACAAGGAAACTGAGGGACACACCAAAAGGGTCACCGTGTTGACGGAGCGGCTGGCAAGATCCATGGGCGTTGATGACGAGGCGATGGTGCATATTACAAGGGGCGCTTTATTACATGATATTGGAAAGATGGCGATTCCTGATGGTATTTTGTTAAAGCCGAGCGGGCTGACAGAAGAGGAGCGAGAACTTGTCCAGCAGCATCCGATTTATGCGTTTGAAATGTTGAAGCCGATCAAATTTCTGCATCCTGCGCTGGATATTCCTTATTGTCATCATGAAAAATGGGACGGCTCAGGCTATCCGCGCGGACTGAAAGGCGAGGAAATTCCCTTCGCTGCCAGAATTTTTTCAGTGGTTGATGTGTGGGATGCGCTGGTATCTGACCGCCCCTATCGTAAAGGAATTTTACCTGCGGAAGTGAAGAAGAGCATATACGAATTGTCCGGTTCGCATTTTGACCCCAAAATTGTTGATGCGTTTCTTTCTTTGGATGATCTATCCACCATCCTTCGGAAATTGAAATCCGATTAATTTCTGTGTTTGACGAAAATCTTCCAGACGGATTTATTAAAATATATCTGAATTAAATTTTTATAAAGAGATACGAATTTCTTTTTTGAAATTCGTATCTCTTTATGGATTAACTTCTTAAACTTTAAACAGCAGAAGTACATATACAACATGTCTGTTTAAGGCAACTTGAGGTTTATGTCCCCAGCCAGTCGCTTGCCATCTTTGCCAATCCGGTGGATGCACCCTGACGCGCTGTGCATTGCGGCAGGGATTCAAGAAATAATTTCCCGTATTGTTTTGTCAGCACGCGTTTATCTAAAATTGCAACAACACCCCGGTCTGAGGCAGTGCGGATCAGGCGGCCAAATCCCTGACGGAATTTCAAAATGGATTCGGGGAGATAATACTCATTGAAGGAATCCTCATACAGTTCAGAGCGAGCCGAGATGATCGGGTCAGAGGGAACGTCAAAGGGGAGTTTGGTGATGACAACGACAGAAAGTGAGTCGCCGGGCACATCCACGCCTTCCCAGAAAGAGCGGGTTCCAAGCAGTACAGCGCGTTCTGTGGATTTGAAAGATTCAAGCAGTGCGTTTGGCGATGCGCCTTCGCCCTGCTCGAAGACATAAATATCCTCGCGCGCCAGCGGACCTGTAATGGTTTGCGCAGTTTTCTTGAGCGCCGCATAGGATGTGAAAAGCACAAGCATACGTCCGCCAGTGGCTTTGGCCGTGGAGATAATCGTACGTTCAAGGGCCTGTTGATAGCCGTTTGCATTAGGTTCTGGAATATCATTTGCCACATAAAGCAAGGTGCTTGATTCATAGTCGAATGGCGAGCCAAGCGATAAGGTGTCCACTTCTTCAGCGGCCAGCGTGTTACGCACATAGCGGAATTCGCCATGTGTGGTCAGTGTAGCTGACGCCATAATGACACAGGCTTTTTCGTGCCATAAATGTTTTTGGACGAGCGGCCCGGCGCGCAAGGGGGCTGCGTTAAGAGAAAGTCTTTCACCGCGTGGGTTTACTTCAACCCAATAGATCAGTTCGTTGGAAGGCTTGTGCATCATGCCGGAGGCTGCAGCTTCTGATTCGGTCATGCGGCGCATTAGATTGCTCAGGTTGCCCATCACATCCTGCACGTTTTCATGTCCATTGGAATAAATTTCGCCGAGCGCTTTGTAAATTTCATCGAGTGTTTTCAGGAGCAGACCCATCGTCTCGCCCACCTGACTCCACATCAGTTCCACATCGTCCCAGCCTTGCAATGTGCGTGCAGATGGTGTGATGCGCATTTGCCATGAGTAGTTGCTGGAGGGCTGGCCTTCGCGCTGAATGGCAATGAAATCACTTACGGCATCAAAAAATTGTTTGGATAATTGCTCAAGGCGAAAAGCCTGGTCGGTGGCTCGCTTCGCTTTTTGCTGGAGCAGGCCAAAGTCTGAGGGGCGAAGCGCTTCGTTGGTTTCGGTCAACAGTCTGCCGATTAATCCTGCGGATGATCCGCCTAATTCTTTCAGCATCCGTTCCAGATCGTTTTGCGTCATGCGAAATGATAGTGCGCTGGTAACTGCTGATTCCATGTGATGGGCTTCGTCAACGATCAGGTAATCATACTCAGGTAAAACTTTGCTGCCGGTGGAAACATCTGAGAGCAGCAATGCGTGATTTACGATCAGCAAGTGAGAAGTTTGCGCGGCTTGTTTTGCGCGAAAAAATGGGCATGAGCCGCCCATACGCCCGAGGCAGGTTTCGGTGTCGCAGTTGTCGTCTTCAGCAGAAAGGCGGCCCCATACTTCGCGTTCGCTTGGGCCGGTGAGATTTAGTTCATTGCGGTCGCCGCTGTGATTATCTATGCTCCATACAATAATTTTTGCAAGCACACGCATTTCATTTGAATTTGTCGGGCCGTGTGACCGCATGTAATCCACTTTGCGCGGGCAAAGATAATTTGAACGGCCTTTTAGCACCGATGCGCGCACATCAAGGTTGAGCGCGGCTTGCAGATCGGGAATATCTTTTTTGATGAGTTGATCTTGCAGGTTGATCGTGTTGGTGGAGATGACGACGCGAGTATTATTCTGGACTGCAAACATGGCCGCCGGAACCAGATACGCGAACGATTTACCAACACCGGTTCCCGCCTCGACCAGTAAATGGTTCCCGTTTGAAAGGGCATTCGTTACCGCTTTGAGCATATCCACTTGCTGCGGACGCTGTTCATACGCTTCGAAATATTGCGAGAAGGGGCCGCCATATTCAAGTACAGAGGCGGCTTCTTCAGGATCGAGCGCGGTTGGGTCTTCGTTTCTCTCAAGGGGAAGCGAATCTTTTTTCGCCGCACCAAGTGTCAGTTTGGATAAAGATGCGCTGCGAGTCTGTTTGGGTTGAATCCCATCTTTGGTGCGCAGTTGAAATGCCTGTTCAAAGACCCAGCCTGCATCCCAATCTACAAAATTGCCGAGGTCAACAATTTGTTGCAAGGTCTCAAGCGGAAGTTCGCGCGCCATGTCGAGCAGGCGTACGTAGCAGGCTTGGGTGACGCGGGCGTCGTCTAAAGCGCGGTGTGTGGCGGGGAGGGGGATGTTTAACTGCTGGCCGAGCGAGCCGAGATTGTAACGGCTGGCGGTTGGCATTAAGACCGAAGCGAGTTCGTAGGTGTCGATCGTTTGGTTATATTGAAAGAGCCCGGCTTTACGCAGAAAGCCAATATCGAATTTGACATTGTGACCAAGGATGGGAGAATCGCCAACGAAGGCGGTTAGCTCATGTGCAATGTCGCGCAGGCGCGGCGCATTGCGAACCATTGAATTATCAATGCCGGTTAAACCGGTAATGAAATCGGGAATGGCTTTTCCGGGATTGATCAGTGTGGTGAATTCATCTTCTTTGCGGCGGCCATTAAATTTAACGGCGGCAACTTCAATAATAGCCTCGCGATTTTCGTCGAGGCCTGTGGTTTCTATGTCAATGGAAACAATGGATGTCATATTAGAACAAGTGTACCATAAGATTTATGTGGCTGATTTGCGCGCAAACTTTATTGGTTTGTGTTGATGAGTGAAAATATACAGAAAAAGAGAAGACCATTTTTTATGATCTTCTCTTTGTGGGGCGGCTAATCAGGATGTTTCAAAAAGTTCTGAAATTTTCGCGATCTGTTGCATGGTGAGAACGCGGCTTTTGGCTCCCTGGCGCAGAAACTCCTTGAGCTGCTTTAATTTCATTGCGGCAATCGGGGAATCGCCTGCTTCCAATTCAACTTCATCGCTGGTGAAAACCAAAATGGGTTTGATTTCAGGGATGCTATTCTCATCCATTGTCTTTGCAAAAAATTTTGTCAACGTTCGGACATCGTTTTCCGCGTCAATTTCCGGGCGGCCAATGCTTTCCTGCCCGAAGATACGCATGTAGGCTTGCATAAATCCGCCGCCGCTTAGTTTCCAACGATTTTTCTCGAAGGCTACTTTTCCGCGCTGATGATAGGGTAACAATACCCATATGCCTGAGGGGCCAATCAACATATGCGAAACAGGAGAAGAATAGTGATACAGATTGAAGTCACTGTGCAGACCTTTGAGCCCGGCGTCAAATTTTTCATCGGGGCGGGGAGAACGTCCCCAGCGGTTGCCCATGTACATGCCGATCTGGGTCATGATAAAGCCGACCACCAGACATATCACAGAATATGTAAACCATTCAGGCTTTGAAAATGAGATGTACATGCCGAGACCAAGAATTACCAATGCGGCAAGACTTGTCCATTGGCCGATCTTTCCATTCCGTTCGATCAATTTTTCGTTTTTGATGATTTTCATTTTATTTTTTGAGACTCTCTTCGATTGCAGATTTCATTGCGTCCAATACATTTACATCCACCGCGTGCTTTGCCACGCGGACTGCGTTCTTAATGGCAAATGCATCCGAGCGGCCATGACCGATAAATACCAGTCCATTGACACCGAGCATGGGGGCTGCGCCCTGTTCACCGGGGTCAAGCAGTTTCTTGATCGCCCCGAGTGCGGGCTTTACCAACAGTCCGCCGATCTTGGTCAAAATATTTCCGTTTTTGATGATCTCGCGTATCTTATCGGTGATCAACTTGGCAACGGCTTCGGATGTTTTTAACATGACATTGCCTGTGAAGCCATCTGTTACAGCGACATCCACTTTACCGCCGATCACTTCCTTGCCTTCCACATTGCCAAAGTAGTTCAAGTTGGATGCTTTGAATAATGGCGTGGCACCTTTTACCAACTCATTGCCTTTGCCTTCTTCTTCACCGTTTGATACCAATCCTACTTTCGGATTCTTTACACCGCGTACTTTCTCGGCGTAGATACTCCCTAAAATTCCGAATTGCAAAAGATTTTCCGGTTTGCAATCAGGGTTGGCGCCAATATCCAGCACCACGCATGTGCCTGTGGCTGTGGGGAAGATCGGGGCGAGCGCAGGGCGATCCACACCGCGAATGCGGCCTAAACGAAATAATGCAGTCACCATGCCTGCGCCAGTATTGCCCGCGCTGACAAATGCATCCGCTTCGCCGTTCTTGACCAGGTCAATGCCGACGGCCATGGAATTCTTCGCATCTTTATTGCGCGCCTTCAGAACAAGGTTCTCGCCTTTGTCTTCCATCGTCAAGGTTTCAGGTGCGTTGACGATGCGGATCGAAAGTCCGCTTGTGTTTTGTGCGTCCAGCACCGGCTTGATGATCGATTCGTCACCAACCAGAATAATCTCCACGCCATATTCGCGCGCCGCCATTACCGCGCCTTCCACATCCGGCTTTGGGAAATTATCACTTCCCATTGCGTCTACAACGATTCGGACCATAACAGTTCTCCTATGAATTTGTGCTTGACAAGAAAAGCAAGCCGATTATAATACGACCTGCTCTAGCGCTGGTGCTGGAATTGGCAGACAGGCACGCTTGAGGTGCGTGTGCCGTAAGGCGTGGAGGTTCAAGTCCTCTCCAGCGCACTCAAACTCCCGAAAGGGAGTTTGTTTTTTTAATGCCGGGCTGCATCTGACAGGGTGAAGAGAAACGTACTGCCTTTGTTCTTCCCGTCAGATTCAACCCAAATTTTTCCGTTATGCAGTTCGATGATCCGCTTTACCAGTGCCAGGCCGATCCCTGTGCCGTCAGTTTTGGCGTTTAGTTTGTCAAACAACCCAAATATACGGTCATGATATTCTTCGTTTATGCCCATTCCATTATCGCGGATATAAAATACAGGATGAAGATCACGAGTTTTTATTCCAATTTCGATCAGCGGGTTTGGTTGATCTCCCATGAATTTTGCTGAGTTATCAATAAGGTTTTGAACGACTTGCAGCAGGCGGGCGTGGTCTCCCTGAATAAATGGCAAGTCCTTTTCTATCTTTACTTTCACATTACTTGATATTAATCGGCCTTGCAGCAACCGAACGGCTTCCTCCGCGATCTCGCCGATGTTGACATTCTCTTTTTTATTTACAACTCTGCCGAGCCTGGATAATTCAAGTAATTCGTTAAGCAGCGTCTGCATCTTGTACACTGCGTCCATGACGCGTTGAACGTCCTGTCTGGCTTTTTCTGCGTTGCCTGCCAGAATATCCTTTTCAAGATAGCCAACAAAGCCGCCGATTGTGATGAGGGGAGCTTTCAGGTCGTGGGAAACCGTGTAGGTAAATCTTTCCAGTTCATTATTTTTATCGCGTAACTCACTTAATAGATCTTCGATCTTTGTGATGTTATAGAGTGTGTACAACACACAGGCTTCTTCATTAACAGTTAACGGAGCGGTTGAGACAAGCATCACTCCGGTCTCGCCGGACTGCTTTCTGAATTTTGCTTTGAACTCACGGGTGTAGCCCTGTTTTTGCCGCAACCGGCTGTGCTGTATGTGTTCCTCGGCATTTACCCACAATCTCAATTCATCTGCGCTGTGATTGATGACTTCTTCTCTTGTGTAGCCCATCTCGTTCGAGAAGGCTTCGTTAACATCCAGAATCACTTTATCTGAGATGCGGCCGATCACCATTGGGATAAAGGTGTGGTGAAACGTGGTGTGGAATTTTTCTTCAGAAATTCGCAGGGCAGCGTCAGATTGCTGGCGTTTAATGGCTGCGCCCAGCATTCCAGCCGCAGCTTGCATCGCGTCAATATCTGCCTGTGACCAGGCCATTTCACGTTTGCAATCATCAAATCCGATCACACCCCACCATGTATTATTTACGAAGATCGGTACATCCAGCAGGGTTTTTATCTCACTGCGGCTTTTGGAATTTTTCCACTCTGATGCGAAAAGCTTTGTTGTGTTGTAGAAGGGTTTTCCTGCGCTAATTGTTGCATACCAATTGGATGCGCCGTCTTCCTGCAGTGGGACATTCTGAAATTCCTGATTGGCAATCTCTATATTTTGACCTTCGCCGACCCATTCATATTTTTGGCTGGTGACCAACTTTTTGTTTTCGTCCAGATGGTTTTCAAAGATATATACGTGGCTGGCTTGGGTGGCCTTTCCCAGCAGACATAACAGATCATTAATCTCCGTCCGCCAATCTTGTGCGCTGAGGAGTTTTTGAGCTGACTGGGCAATCGCATTTAGAAGGGCATCGCGCTGCCCGAGCGCTTGATTGTTTTTTCTTTTTGCCTGTATTTTTTTAAGCCACCCATCCTTTTGGTTGCTTGATGCAAGCCCGTTTTTATTTTTGGATTTCATTTCTGTACCTTTATTAACCGATTAAGCAGATCAATATTTGTTTTGCCTTTGTTTTGTATTTGCGTATGAAAAAATCTCCGCCGAACATAGACGGAGATTTTAAGCGATAATCAATTCATTATATGATCAAACTGCAACAGGTGACCGCCCCTTCAGCTTTTGCCAATTCATCTACGTTGACAGTTGATACCATGAAGCCTTTTTCTTCCAGTCTTTGCTTTGTTTTCGGGAAGGTTGTCGGGTAGATGATGCCGTCGCCAACCGGCAGACAGTTGGCAGCAAAGGGTTCCGCGGGGTCTACTTCGATCAGTTCATAGCCTTTGAAGTAGGACGGCGCAACCCAGTTTTTGTTGATGAGCAGGGTCTTGTCGTCCACACGGGTGACGGCTGTTTTTAGGTGCAGGCAATCCTGCATTTCTGCACCAATAATGGTGTACCCATAATTATTCAGCAGGTTTTGTAATTGTTCTAGTGCGGATGCTGTGCTACGGGTGGATAAGCCGACGTAGATATTTTTTCCAAGCACAAGCACGTCGCCGCCGTCCACTGTTGCAGGGTCAGTCACATGTACGAGCGGACGGTAGGGAGATAAAGCGTGGATGATGGATTCTGTTTCCGGTTTACGAGAATCAGCTCCGGGCCGGGTGATGACCGCTACTTCCGGCAGGATAAACGCTGTATCCTCCACGAAAACAGAGTCAGGCAAATCTGTTTCGGCGGGTAATTCCACGATCTGACATCCAAGAGCGGCGAGTGAGTTGACATATTCATGATGCTGCGCGCGCGCAACATTCACGTCAATCGGTGTGCGGTCAATATGAGTCAGTTCGCATTCACTGAAACGGGAACTCACTTCACGTGTAATTGCAACGGTCATTTATTGTTCCTCGGAGCGATAGCGGTCGATGAGGGCTTTGGTGCGCGGATCTTTGGGATTGGTGAACAGGTCGCTTGGCTTGGCATCTTCGATCAATTCACCTTCTCCCATCACAAGGACACGGTCTGCCACTTCGCGGGCGAAGCCCATTTCATGGGTCACTACGATCATGGTCATACCTTCCTGTGCGACCTTTTTCATTACGTTGAGTACTTCGCCGATCAACTCAGGGTCAAGGGCTGATGTGGGTTCATCAAAGAGCATGACCTTGGGTTCCATCGTGAGCGCGCGGGCAATGGCAACGCGCTGTTTTTGTCCGCCCGAAAGGCGCATGGGATATTCATCTTTTTTCCAGAGCATATCCACACGGTCAAGGTTCATTTTTGCGATTTCAATCGCTTTGGCTTTGTCCATGCCTTTTACGATGACGGGGCCTTCGATTACATTTTCAAGCACAGTCATGTGCGGGAACAAATTAAATTCCTGAAATACCATGCCTGTTTTCAGGCGGACTTCATGAATGAGCCGGCGATGTTCCTTACCCTTTTCACCGCCGCTAACATGGATGCCGTCCACTTCAATGCTGCCACGGGATGGTTCTTCGAGAAAATTAATACAGCGCAACAGGGTGCTTTTACCTGAGCCGCTGCGCCCGATCAAACAGACTACTTGCCTGGGTGGAACCTCAAGGCTGATATTTTTTAATACATGCAGGCGGCCAAAATATTTATCAAGGTTGGAAATCTTTACGATCGGAACCATGTTATCGATCTCCTTTGGCGAGGCGTTTTTCGATGACGCTTTGGATATAAGTGAGGATCAGGGTTAATCCCCAGTAGAACATGGCTGCCATGATCAGCGCCTCAAGGTTGTGGAATTGTGCGCGGCCTACTTTTGTGGAGCGCCACATTAATTCATGCACGAAGCCTGTGGCGGAAACCAGCGCGGAGTCTTTGGTCATGGCGATAAATTCATTACCGACGGGAGGAATGGCGAAGCGTAGTGCCTGCGGGAGAATAACACGGCGCATGGTTTGTGTGGGGGTCATGCCAAGCGCAATGGCCGCTTCCCGTTGACCTTTGCCCACGGAACTTAACCCCGCGCGGAAAATCTCCGACATATATGCGCCGTAATTAAGTCCCAGGGCCAATACGCCCGCGATGATGCCGGGCAAAATAATACCCAACTGTGGCAGGGCGAGAAAGAAAAAGAATATCTGTAAATAAAGGGGAGTCCCACGGATAAGTGAGACATAAAAAGTGCTAAGCGCATAAATCGGAGGGAAGGTGGAAAGCCGTCCGAGAGCCGCCAGCAGGGCGAGGATCATTGCCAGCACAATGGACATGATCGAGATTCTGATGGTCTCTCCCAAGCCGCCAGCGATAAATGTCAGGTTGTTCCTGATGAATTCAGTGTCAACTTTGATTCCGCTGAAAGTTGTTGAGCCAATGGTGATTTCCTGACCACTGAATGTAAAAACAAGAATAAAAAGGAGAATAAACCAGGAAAGCCCTACATTAGCGCGGAAATGGCGCTCTTTGCGTGCCTGTAATTCGTAGATCAATTCGGCTTGTGACTTGGGTGCATCTTGTGCTTTGGAAAAGATATTCATGCCGATCTCCCTGAAAATAAAAAATAAGGGAAGCGGCTTAAGCCGCTTCCCTTTTATTGCACAAAAAATTTATTTAGGAGCCTGTGTCAGGTCTTGTCCATCAAGCCATTTGATGGAGAGGGCAGAGAGTGTGCCATCTGCGTGCATGGCTGTGAAGATTTCGTCCACTTTGGCGCGCAGGGAGGTTGTATCGAGTGTGGAAGCCTTGTCGAAAGCGGCGGCGAGGTCTTCAGAGTACACAGCGCCTTCAATTTTGCGGACGGGTAAACCAGCGGCGAGGTTGGCGTCTACGACGGTTCCGGAAGTTACATAACCAACGAAGTCGGTACGGCCGGCGGCGATGGACTGAGCGCATTCCTGATCGCTCTCAAGCGGAACAACTGTGACACCTTCTGGAACTTTGGCGTAGATGGAAGATTCGGGTAAACCGAGAGCGGCGATATCGTTGTTCAACCATGATTCGTAGGTGGTTGAAACACCGGCGCACAAAGCCTGACCAGCGAGGGATTCAACAGTGGTGAACTCAGAGTCGGCGGCTACGGCTACAACTGCGGGAGTGTAGTAGTAAGGCACGCTGAAATCGAGCACCTGCTGACGGGTGGTGGTGATGGTCATGGAACCAACGCTCATGTCCCATTTGTCAGCCCAGTTACCGGCAGTGAGGAGATCCCAACCTGGGGTGGCGAAACAGGTTTCCACTTCGAGCGCATCACCAATGGCTTTGGCAACATCCACATCGAAGCCTTGCATTTCGGTCGTGGTCAAGGCATCAGACGGGCATTTGGTATCAGAAGGGCGGGAAGCAGTGGTGTCAAGGAATGACTGCGGAGCGTAATTCGGATCGGTTGAGATCAAAATATAGCCACGGTTCTTAATATCATCAAGAACGTTGTCTGCTTTTGGGCCGCTTCCACCACAAGCGGAAAGTACGAGAGATGCCAACACGAGCAGGCTGGCGAGGGTGAACAGTTTCTTCATTTTTCTCCTCCAAGAGAAATAAAATATAGACAATTTTTAAAATTGTCACAAGATGAATTTCATCTTGTGATGTTAAGCATAGACTATTTTTTTCATTTGTGCAAGGATTTTTTTATATATAATTCTCAATGGTACAATTACATACTATCTATTTCCGGAGGCTAATCCTATGGCTGCAATTTTTCCAAGCGAAGAATGGTTAAAGGGGCTCGAAACAAAACTCAATTCTGATGAAAAATATAGCGAGATTGCGAAGAACTGGGAAGGGGACTTATTTTTTCATATTGAGCCGGAGGGGAATTTAAAAGAAGAGCTCACGTTCTATCTTGACCTGTGGCATGGGAAGTGTCGAAAAGCAGTTTATAAGCCTGATGCCTCTGCCTACCCAAAACCAGTTTTTACATTGTCCGCTTCCTACAATAATATTACTGCAGTGTTGACTGGCAAAATGAATCCCATGACTGCGATGATGACGATGAAACTCAAAGTACAGGGCAACATGGGGTATATGATGCGTAACGTGCCGACCGTGCTGGACTTTGTCCGCGTGGCGAATGATGCGACAGAAGAGATCGTGTAGTTGACCGTGTATGCTGCCCATTCTTAAAATTAATCTTACAACTGGAACATCCGAAGAGTTTGTCATTCCCAGAGAATGGGAACGCGATTTTCTTGGTGGTGCTTCTCTCGCGGCGCGGATTCTTTATCCGTATTTAACGAAGGAACTTGATCCGCTTTCTTCTGAGTCGCCTTTGTTGTTTATCAACGGCCCATTGAGCGGGACGTCTGGTCCAACGACTGGCCGCTTTGTGATCTGCGGGAAAAGTCCCGCTACAAATTTGTGGGCGGAATCTGGCATTGGCGGTTTCTGGGGACCAGAACTGCGCAAGGCTGGTTATGACGGTTTGTGGATCACAGGAAAATCTTCCAGCCCGGTATATATTTGGATTGAAGAAGGCAGGCTTGAGATTAAGAGTGCTGCGCATGTTTGGGGGAAGGATGTGTATGAGACGCAGGAACTTGTCAAAGCGGAAGTCGGGGTCAAGGGGGCGCATGTCGCAGTAATTGGCGAAGCCGGAGAACGAGGCGTTTTGTATTCATCCATTTGTTGCGACCATGGCCGCATGGCCGGACGCACGGGACTTGGCGCAGTGATGGGCTCAAAGAATCTAAAGGCGATTGCGGTCTATGGAAAAAATAAGATCGTGGTTGAAGATATGGAACGCTATTCTGCGCTGCGCTCTGAAGCCAATCGTGCGCTCAAACAGGACAACGAAGCCAAGATCATTCACGAAGTGGGTACGGCAGGCGTGGCAAATTACGCCGAGTATTTAGGTTCGATGCCTGCGAAATATTATCATCAGGGGTCATTTCCCGGCGTGGATAATATTTCCGGCTCGAAGATGACTGAAAGTATTTTGACCGGCAGCAGTGCGTGTCAGGGATGTGTGATCGCCTGTGGACGGGTAGTGAATCTTGGCGATGGCAACAAGCGCAAAGGGCCTGAGTACGAAACGATTGTTGGCTTTGGTCCAAATTTATTAATTGACAATTTAGAAGAGGTTGTGCGCCTTGGTGAATTATGCGATAAATATGGCATGGACACCATTAGCACAGCCAACACGATCGGGCTGGCCTTTTATCTGTATGAAATGGGCAAGGTGACAAAACAGGATACCGGCGGCATTGAGTTGACCTGGGGAAGTTTCATGGCGGCCCGGCAATTGATTCACATGATCGCGCGCCGTGAGGGGATCGGTGATTTATTGTCACGCGGCTCACGTCAGTTCGGTGCGGCATTTGATGCTGAAGATGAAGCCGTGCAGGTGAATGGACTCGAAGTTGCATACCATGATCCGCGTGGGGTTTCTGGTATGGCACTTTCCTATGCAACCAGTCCACGCGGGGCTTGTCATAATCAGTCCGATTATTTTTTCGTGGATTTTGGTCACACGTATGAAAAGATCGGCATTACCTATTTTGAACGTCAGGCGCAGGCAGAGAAATCTGCAAATGTTGCGAGGCATCAGGATTGGCGCACATTCTTTAATTCAGCGATCATGTGTATCTTTGCCAATGTCGATCCGCAAATGCAAGTGGACCTGATCAATGCTGCCTGCGGCCTCGAATGGACTCTCGACGATATGATGCGCTCAGGAGAACGCGGCTGGAATATCAAACGTGCCATCAATAATCGTATGGGGTTAACTGCTGCGAACGATAAGTTGCCCAAGGCTTTGCTGGAGCCGCATACAGAGGGAGGTACCATGGGGTTTGTCCCTGATATGCCCGCCATTCTTGAAACATATTACGAAGCACGTGGTTGGGATAAAGAGACCGGAAAGCCTTCCAAAGAGAAATTGCTTGCGCTGGGGCTGGCGGATATCGCAGTAGATTTGTGGGGATAAATTTTGACAATAAAAACAGAGGCTGACTTTATAAAGTCGGCCTCTGTTTTTATGTTTGCTCAGCAGAGTTCTGCGCAGGAAATAGACGTATAATCTTCTTATACAATTTTGAGTTTTATCACACCCAACAGAATATATGGAGTAAACATGAAACTTGTCACCGTCGCGCAGATGCGCGCAATTGAAAAAGAAGCAGATGCAAATGGCCTGCCTTATGCTGAAATGATGGAAAACGCAGGTCGTGGACTTGCGGAGATTGTCAACGAGATCGCGTTTGATGAGGAGTGGGGAGAGGTGCTTGGTCTTGTGGGACCAGGCAACAACGGCGGAGATACGCTTGTGGCATTGACGCATCTCGCCGAAGAAGGCTGGCATGCGGGCGCCTATCTGGTTAAACGCAAAAAAAATGATGAATATGTGGCGCGTCTACTCGCGGCGGGCGGAGAAGTGACCCTTGCCGAAGATGATGGCGATTTTCACGCATTGACCGCGCATCTCGAATCCGCTGAAGTTGTGCTGGACGGCCTGCTTGGTACCGGGATCAAACTTCCGCTTAAAGCAGAGATCGCTGCTGTGTTGGAACATTCGCTTTTTGTGCTGGAAGAGATGGACGAGCCGCCGTACATTATTGCTGTCGATTGTCCCTCCGGCGTTGATTGTGACTCGGGCGAGGTTGCGCTTGAATGTATCCCCGCTGATCTTACGGTTACGATGGCGGCAGTTAAGCAAGGCTTGCTAAAATTGCCCGCCTTTGAATTCGTCGGCGAACTGGCGCTTGTGGATATTGGTCTGCCCGATGACTTTGCATCTTTCAATGAATTAAAAACCGAAGTCGCGGACGATGAACTCGTCGCCGGGCTGTTACCCGAACGCAGACTCGATTCACACAAAGGGACATTTGGTACCGCGCTCATCGCAGCCGGCTCGCTGAACTATACCGGCGCGGCGCTGTTGGCTGGCACTGCCGCTTATCGCATTGGTGCGGGCCTGGTCACGCTGGCTGTGCCTGAACCCTTACATGCTGTGCTTGCTGGTCAACTGCCTGAGGCCACCTGGGTTTTACTTCCGCATGAAGCCGGTTTTGTTTCTGGAAAAGCAACCGATACTTTTTTGAATCACGTACACCGTGCCACCGCCTTTTTATTTGGTCCGGGCATGGGAAATCATATTCCAACCCGAACTTTTATCGAGACCGTAATTTCCAAAGTAAAACTTCCCACCGTAGTGGATGCCGATGGATTGCGTCATCTGGCGCAGATCGAAGACTGGCATGAGAAATTATTTCCACTTGCAGTGTTAACGCCGCACGCTGGCGAAATGTCTGCGTTGACGGGGTTGTCCAAAGAGGAAATTCAGGAGAACCGCAGTGAAGTCGCCTGCAAGTACGCAAAAGAATGGGGACATGTCGTGGTCTTGAAAGGCGCATTCACTGTCATTGCATCCCCAACAGGACAAATGACCATTATCCCAGTCGCATCGCCCGCGTTGGCGCGTGCAGGCACGGGTGACGTACTGGCAGGCCTGATCGTCGGTCTGCGTGCTCAGGGACTCGACGCCTACGATGCTGCGGTTGCAGGCGCATACATCCATGCTGAAGCGGGTCTGCTCGCCGCCGAAGATCTCGGCACCACCGCTTCCGTTCTTGCAAGTGACATCCTCGACTCTGTCGTAGATATCATGAGTGAATTGGAAGATTGAACGCTTAATACGAAGCATCCAAAACAAAAAGAGGAGTCTGAAAAAATCAGACTCCTCTTTCATCTTTCTTCAACGCTTAGCTATTCATGAACCCTTCAAGGTTGTCCTTGCTAATACGGAAGGCCTTGCCGACTTTCTTCGCCTTCAGGCTTCCATCGGTGATCGCGGCCATAATATCTTCTTCGGTCACTTTCATGAATTGAGCCGCTTCAGCGGGGGTCATAATATCGGGCATCTTCGCGGCAGAAGCACCACCGCCGCCGGAGTTGGTGTTTTGCATACCGCCTTGCAGCGCCTGTCCCATCAAATTGCCAATTCCCATGCCAGCGCCGATTCCAGCCGTCAGGCCGGCGCCGCCGTTTTGGTTATTGGCCGCATCGCGCATCGCATCCGCTGCCTGCAATTGGGAATAGGTTGCCACATCGAGATAACCCATATCGCGCAATTCCTGAGCCGACTTCTGGCTTGGCTTGAGGCTGCCGATATAGAATGTCTTAAGGGTCAGGCCGATGGCTTCAAAATCTTCCTTGGCCTTTGCGCGCACGGCTGCGCCCAATTCTTCAAGCATACCGCTCAACTTGCTCGCCAGATTGCCCTTCTCGCTGGTTTCGCCAATGACATCGGTCAACTTGGATAACAAAATTGATTTCAAACGTTCTTCGATCTCAGAAGTGCGATAAGTGCCGGTTGCACCCACGATCTGAGTCACGAATTGCTGTGGATCTTTTACCTGAAAAGAGAAGGTACCAAAACCCTGCAACAAAAGCCATCCAAAGCCCACACCCGGGGTTTGGATCGGAATCGCCTGGGGAGTGCCCCATTTCTCATTTGCAAATTCCTTGCGCGAAACGAAATACACTTCCGCGGGGAACGGTGTGCGATCATTGAACGCCTTGCCGACCCAATCGATCAACAACGGGATGTTTGCGGTCGCAATCGTGTGGCGGCCCGGTTTGAACACATCCAGCGCGTTGCCGTCACGGAAGAATACAGCGCTCTGGCTTTCGCACACGATCACCTGTGAGCCAATCCGAAAATCGCCAATACCTTCTTCAGGGAAGCGATGGACGATCTCGTCGCTCATTTCATTTGCATACTCAATGACATCAAAAATTCTAGCCATGTTTTTTCTCTCCTTTTTTATAATAACACTCAGATTATAGTCGAATGAACTTGCAGCAACAAGAACCGTTTTTCCTATTCTTTTTACGAATTCCAACCGCAAACGTTTCACGCTTCGATTGAAAATTAATTGCCTTTTACAGTGTATTGCTCACAGAACCGCTTCTTTCTTAACCTGTAACCTGATTCTGTTTTCTCGAACATTCTCGTATCTGTGATCGTTCACATCACAAATTACCCTTCATCGACTTTCCCGTTCCTTTTTCCTTGAGCATCATCACCTCGGCCATAATGCTGACAGCGATCTCTTCCGGTGTTTCTGCTTGTAGCTCCAACCCCATTGGCGAATGGACTCTCGCGATCTTTTCATCAGAAACACCTTTGTCTTTTAACGCCTTGACCGTAGTTGCCCACCTGCGCTTTGAGCCAATGATGCCGATATACGCGGCAGCGGAATCAAGCAGCGGGGAGAGTCCAGCCGCATCGATGGCTGATCCTCTTGTGGTTAAGATAAGAACCGTTCGTTTGTCGATTGTGATGTGTTTTGGGAGTTCATCCATCGCCACCGGATAATAAGCATCCGCTTCGGGTATGGATTCAGGTGTACAAAATTCGGCGCGGTCATCGCTGACAGCCACGCGAAAGCCGAGCCATTTTGCGAGATGCACAACCGCTTTGCCGACATGCCCCGCGCCGATCACGATCAGCAGCGGTGTGGGAAGAATGGGTTCCACAAATACCTCCACCTGGCCGCCGCATACGCCGGGGTCGCCGCGTGAAGGATCGGCCATTGAATAAGAAAGGATTTGGGCGGTTTCGTTTTGAATTGATTCAAGCGCGGCTTTGATAACGCGGTTTTCCAACTCGCCGCCGCCGACGGTGCCGATAAAATTCCCGTCAGGATGGACAAGCATTTTGCTGCCCACGTGGCGCGGCGTGGAGCCTTCACTTTTTGTCACCGTGCAGAGCGCGGCAGATTGATTGTTTTTCTCAAGTTCGGCGAGAGCCTGATAAATGGATTTCATGATTTAACTTTTGAACAAGAGTTTTCTCCTGCTCTTCAAAATTATTGAATTTCCTTCGCAGCAACTCGGACGCGGATCGCTTCGACCAGAATATGAACGTACTCCATGCCTTTTTTGGATGGAGATTTTTCAAAATGTTTCCAGCGCCGTGATTCAAAGAAGAGGCAGGTGCGCAGGTCGGTTAGTGACTGGGTGAGTTCTTTTTGTCCGCGATATAGCTTGACGCCTTCTTCGGCGACTTCACGGCATCTTTTGAAGGATCCCCAGTGTTTGTAGCCGTCAAAGGTCAAGGCGAACGGTTCGATTTTTTTCCAGCTTGCGCGGTTGCTGGGGATGTCGGTTTCTATTAATTGGGAATTGGGGATTTTATCCATGCGTATCTTGATTTCTTTCCGGCGTTCACGCGCTGGTGATGCGTAAATGCATAGCGCGATAGTTTGTAAATATCGCTTATAAAAGTTTTTTGATGGCCTGTTTGTGAAGAGGAAGGTCGTCCTGGACGGTGTTCCAAACATTGACGAGATTGATATTGAAACTTTCAGGGATGATCTTTTTGCGCAGGCCTGTCATGTTGGCCCATTGCAATTTGGGATGCTCATTCTGAAATTCTGCAGAGATGCAACTGGCTGCTTCTCCGATCAATTCGATCTGATGCACAACGGCGTCCTGTACCATGGCGCGGGAAAGGAATTCACTTTCAGACATGCCTCTAGTGTAACGGTCAATCTGTTCCATGGCGGCGAATATGTGATTTAAATAGACAGTATCATCGCTCATAAATGGTCGCCTTGTTTTTGTTAAAACGTGTATTGGGGGAGATTTTGTTCATCAGTTCCTTGCGAATAATCATATATCCATTTTACCGTAATAACCGCATCGTGACGGATGGGGTATTGCGCCTTTTCGTTTAATGACGCTATTAAGTCTTCGACCCGCCTGAAACATGGATTTATCCACGTTTCCGGCGGGTCAATAGTTAAAAATCTATAGGATTGCAGGAGGCTATTGTTAGCGTTCGAGCAAGCCCAACACGGCGGGTAGGAGTTGTTTCTTTCTCGACACTACTCCTTCAGCATCACGTGTGCCGTCTGCGAGGGGCGGGTAGGGCAGGTCGTTCAGGACGGTCGGTGAGTTGGCTGTCACTAACAGTCGGCTTGTGCCGCGTACAACGTCTGTGACCAGCAGCATGGCGAAGTCAAGTCCGCGTTTATCGCGCAGGTCGTTGAGCGCGTTTTGAAGCGGTTCAAGGTGTTCGGTGAGTTGCAGGATGTCTGTCACTTCGGCTTGGGCAACTGCAAATTTATATCCGCCGCCTTCGAAGGGTTTGATGTCTGTGCTGACGACATCTTTGGGGTCACGGTTGGAAAGGCCTGCGCCGGCACTGAGCACTGCTTTGCCGTAGGTTTCAATGGTTTCGCCTTTGAGTGGACTTCCACCAACAAAGGCCCAGCGGGATAGCCGCTCGGCTGCGACCTTGTCGCGCTGTGTGGTGGTGGGAGATGTCAGGATGAGCGTATCAGATACCAGTCCAGCGAGAAGCGTTCCGGCTAGTGCCGGGGGCATGGAGAGTCCGGCTTCGGCTGTCATCTCTGCCACGAGGGTGGATGTCGATCCCACGATATCCACAGTGAAACGAATCGGTTGGTGCGTGTATGGATTACCGAGGCGGTGATGATCCAATATTTCAAGCAGTTCGGCTTCTTCGAGCGCGGCAATGGCCTGACGCGGTTCATTATGATCAACGAGGATGATCTTGATGCGCGGCGGATTGAGAACTTCGCGTTGATTTGCAATGCCAACATACATGCCGTGCTCGTCAACTACCCAGTAATCATTGAATTCATCTCTGAGAATTTTATTAAGCGAATCGCGGATGTGCGCGCTGGATGCATATTTGGGGACATTGATCTCGGCAGCATCCTGACATTTTGCTGACATCATTTCGCGCACGGTGGTGTCGCCTGGACGCGGGCCAAGGGTGTCACTGAAATACCTAAAGAGACTCATGCCATTGATAATGCCGAATGGCTTGCCATCTTCGCTGACGACGGGGGCGATGCCGCCTGTTTTACTGGCGAGTGTCCATGCGAGGCCGAGTTGAGAATCGGGGCGGATGGTGTCGAGGCGGCGCATGACTGATTCAAAGCGCGGAGAGGCGTCTGTCAACAGGATGGGGGCTTCAATGCCGAGAGTCTTGAGTACATACGAGGTTTGTTGGTTAAGCGCACCAGCGCGTGCCGCAATGGCGTTAATCCCATCGCGTTCGCGCAGGAGCCAGGCATAGCCCATTGCCGAGGCAATGGAATCAGTATCGGGGTTAACGTGTCCTATAACATAAATTTGATCGGGCATTTTATTTTCCAGTTCAGAGTGAAATTTACAATAATTTATTGTGTTGAATTATATCTCGCCTTTTTCGATCAGTCGTAAAAATATATTAATGATGACCGGGTCAAAGTGTTTGCCTGATTCTTCAACAAAGTACTCGATTATTTTTTCGCGCGGCCAGGCTTGATTGTATGAGCGGTTTGAGCCAAGCGCATCCCAGACATCCGCGACGGCAAATATGCGTGCTGCGAGGGGAATGTCGTTTCCTTTCAAGCCCTGCGGATAGCCGGTGCCGTCCCATTTTTCGTGGTGCGAATACGGAATCTCCAGTGCTTTTTTCAGGAACGGGATCGGAGAGAGTAGTTTGTAGGCGGTATCAGGATGTTCCTTGATAATTTCGCGTTCCTCGTTTGTTAGTTTGCCGGGCTTATGCAGGATCTCGTCCGGGATGCTCATTTTTCCGATATCGTGCAAAATTGCGCCGCGGCGGATATGTTCCAGGTCTTCTTCCGAAATGTTCATGGCATAGGCAATCTTTAATGTGATTTCAGTGACACGGCGTGAATGACCTTCTGTTTCCTTATCTCGCAGTTCGAGCGCGCGCGCCCAGCCTTCCAGGGTTGTGTCGTAGGCTTCTGCCAGCTCCCAGGTGCGGGCGCGGACGCGGTCTTCCAATTCTGAGTTGAGTTTGCGCAGTTCGCGTTCGAGTTCCTTTTGGGCGGTGATGTCGTGCGAAATGTAGATGCGGCCTGTCATTTCTTTGCGCTCATCGTAAAGCGGCCAAACGGTTAACTCGTAGTAGACGTTAACGCCGCCAACAACAAAGGTGGCTTCGGCGCGTGCGTAGGAGACCTGTGTATATTGTTTGATTGGAATTGGGAAATCCGCGAATATTTCTTTGGCTGACTCGCCAATAACATCATCTGAATTTTTTCCAAGCAGGGCAAGCATGGATGTGTTTGCATCCACGATCATATTTTTATTATCCAGAATGACCACGGGTTCAACCATGGCTTCAAAAACCTTATCGCGTCCGATGGGGGTGATTTCGAAAATACGAAAACGGAAAAATCCCCAAAACATGATCAGGTTTCCAATTGCGCCAGTAAATGGAGTTGAGGCATATTGCGGAAAGATGCGAATATCCAACAGCGGCAGAATTGTGCCAAAAACAGAGAAAAAAAGTCCGGCTGTGATAAGTAGTGTTTGTATCCGGTAAAAGTTGTGATGTTGAATAATGCGCCGTATTAGCAGATATAACATCCATACGCTCAGGATGTATATGTATACAGCATAGCCATATATGATTGGCGTGCTGTCATATGTTAGTTGAGAGAAATATGTCAGCGGGATGATCTTTGGAGCTTGATGTATCCAGTCAAAAAAAATGTTGCCAATCAATGCTCCACATAAGAAAGTCGGTGCAATGAGCAATATCCTAAAGAACAACTTTGAGCTGCGCAGTTTGTGTTCTGTATATTGAATTACAAAAATTGGCAGTGTTATGCCGATAATAATATAAGCAAACCATTGCAGACTGTCTAAAAATAGCTTGGTGGAAATGTCTGAGCTGATAAGCCCCAGGATAAAGCTCACAATCCACAGCACCTGTCCGATCATATACCATGAAAACGCAACCGCCCCTTGCGCGCTGTGTCTGTTCCATGCGTAAAATAAAACGCCAAGCGAGAGCGCAAGGGCTGCAAAATATGGAATGAGATAGATAAGTTCGCCGCGGGTCATGTCGAGACTCTATTTTACCTGCCTCAGTGAAAAATCAGTGACAGCCATTTAAGAAGTGGCTGTCACTGATTTCGTCTTTATTTTTGGAGGGCGCGCCACACTTTTTCAGGAGTGACAGGGTTATCATCCACGTTGATGCCGACTGCATCGAGAATAGCGTTGCCGACTGCCGGTGCAACGCCGTCCATTGGGATTTCGGCCACGGCTTTCACGCCAAATGGATGACTCGGTTCAAACGTCTCAACGAAAATTGTTTCCAGCTCCGGCATCTCGTCAGCGCGGAAGATGTGATACCGGTCAAAGTCGCGTTCGATGGCGCGGCCTTTGTCGTCGTAGCGCATCTCTTCGCAGACGGCATATCCGAGGGCCTGAGTCATCCCGCCTTCGATCTGACCTGAAGCAGTGAGCGGATTAATGATAATGCCCGAATCAACCGCCATCACAAGCCTGTCCACTGTGACCTGACCAGTTTCCACATCGACGGTGACTTCTGCGAACTGTGCCGCGAAGGGCGGCGGTGACACAGGTGAGACATAACTCGCCACGCCCATGATCTGTTCCTGATTGTTCTTGTGCAGTGAATCCAATGCGATCTCGGTCATGGATACTGATCTTCCATCGGGGGCAATGGCCTGACGATTTTCCAGTTTGATATCTTCGTGCTTATCAAGGTTAAGCATCATCGCCGCGCGGACTCTGATCCTCTCCGCGACGATCTTGGCCGCGTTGACAGCCGCCGTGCCGGAAATATACGTTGTGGAAGAAGCATACGCGCCTTTATCAAATGGCGTGAAATCTGTATCAGATGAATAGCAGATCATATCTTCAAGCGGCACGCCCAAAACTTCCGCGGCCATTTGTGCGAGGACGGTATCTGAGCCGGTGCCCAGATCGGTTGCGCCCACTAATAAATTAAACGAACCATCGTCATTCATCTTGATCGAAGCGCCGCCCATATCGAGAT
Organism: Candidatus Villigracilis proximus; assembly: GCA_016715195.1. Classification (GTDB taxonomy): domain Bacteria; phylum Chloroflexota; class Anaerolineae; order Anaerolineales; family Villigracilaceae; genus Villigracilis; species Villigracilis proximus. The sequence goes on along the minus strand of JADKBB010000011.1, from coordinate 134,161 downwards.
ACGGAATGGCTGTGCCTTGCATCACCATGGCAACGCCAATCCCACGGCGTAACTTACCTTCTTTCTTCTTTCCTCTTTCCTTGTTATCGAAAGATGAAAGAGAGAAAGAACGCCATTCCTCATTCCCAAACTTATCGTCCCAGCCGATTGCGGCGCGGCCTTGTGCTACACATTGCTCAAGCCCAACGGTGTGGATGATCTCCGGGCGTGGCTCTCTGCCTTCATTCCAGGCTACTGAAAATGGATGATATTCACCAGCGTGAATGGCGTTCTTCAAGCGGAAGTCAATTGGGTCGAGTCCCATGGCGCGGGCGATCTTTTCCATGTGACGGTCCAGCGGCCAGTAGCCTTGCGGCACGCCGTAACCACGGAATGCTCCAGCGGGCGGGGTGTTGGTGTAAACAATATCTGCATAAAAGCGGATATTTGGCGCTTTGCGATATTCGCCATCGCCAACATATAAAGCCATTGCCTTGTGACCGGTGTTGCCGGTGACGGTCAATGCGTGCGCGCCGTTGGCGCCTGTATCTGAAAGCGCGTACATTTCGTTGGCTGTGATCGTGCCGTCTTTCTTTACGCCGGTCTTCATTTTGATACGCATTGGGTGACGTGAACGCGCGGCGATGAATTCCTCTTCGCGGGTGTATTCGTACATTACAGGCTGTTTTGTGGCAATCGTCAAATGTGCGGCTACATCTTCCATCAATACTTCCTGTTTGCCGCCGAAGCCGCCGCCGATGCGCGGTTTGATCACGCGGATTCTTTTCACGGGCAGTCCCAGCACGGGCGCCATCATTCTGCGCACGTGGAACGGAACTTGTGTGGAGGTGCGAATCACGAGGCGGTCATCTTCGTCCCAATAGGTGACGACGACATGCGGTTCAATATGCGCCTGTTGTACTTTGGGTACTTCGTAAAATGCTTCAAAGACAATATCTGCTTCGGCGAATCCTTTTTCCACATCGCCAATGTCAATGCGGATTTCTGCCGCCAGATTTTTTGCGGGATTTGAATCTGCAAAATTTACATACTCGGGTTCATCATGAATGCGGACTGAGCTTGTCATGGATTCACGTGAGTCTAAAATTGCGGGCAGGATTTCGTAATCCACTTCGATCAGCGCGAGAGCTTTTTCTGCAATTTCTGCGGTCTCTGCGGCGACAAAGGCCACGCGGTCACCGACAAATCTCACTTTGTTATCAAGCGAAAATGTATCCAACGGACCGGGGATCGGGTCTGACTGTCCGGCGGTGGAATATACAACACGTGGAATATCTTTCCATGTTAATACGGCGGCCACACCTTCGAGCGCTTTGGCTTTGCTGGTGTCAATTTTTTTGATGAGTGCGTGTGCGTGTGGTGAATGTAAAACTTTGGCGTGCAACAATCCGCGTTTTTCAAAATCAGCGGTGAAGGCTGGTTTGCCTTGCACGAGTTTTACGGCGTCCACTTTGATTTCGGGTTTGCCGACTGTTTGCCAGGTTTTCGATTCGGGAGCTAAAACTACTTTTGGCCGAACCTGCACACCGGTCAGGTTTGATGCGGGGGCGTCATGTTGAGGAGAGTCATCTTTGGGCGTTCCGAAATCCCAGTTGATGGAATTCCAATCCAGCGGCGTATCGCCCCTAATTTCCGCAGCGGCTTTCAAGACGGCCTGCACAGGTTTGAGATAACCGGTGCAGCGACAGAGCACACCCGAAATCGCCTCGCGGACTTCCGCCTCGCTGGGATTTGGATTCTTCTCAAGCAAAGATTTCGCGGCGAGGATTTGCGCCGGCGTGCAGTAACCGCATTGGATCGCGCCGGTTTCGACGAAAGCCTTTTGCAGCGGATGTAAACCATCGGTCGTTTTCCAGCCTTGTTCTGGGTGCTCGCCGAGAGCTTCGATCGTGGCGACGGCGTGACCTTCGGCCTGCGCGGCAAGCAATGACCCCGCGTTGACGGGACGGCCTTCAAGCAAAACCGTGTCTGAACCTGAGAGCCCGCCTTCATCGCCAAACTTCACACCGTGGAAGCCAAGTCCGCGCAGGGCGGTGAGCAGCGTGGTGGATGGGGCGGTGTCAATGTTGTGATCTGTGCCGTTGATTTTTAGGGTGATGTTCATGTTGCTCCTTAATCGTCGAAGGTCAAAAGTCGAAGGTCGGAGTCAGGTTTTGACTTTTGACCCTCGACTTTTGACATCTTTTTGTTATAGAACTTTCGTCACTTTCAAACCGGCTTTCGCGCCTTCAATTGCAGCCTGTGAACCGATGACGGCCACCGCTTCAGATTTTGCGGCTTTCTCCAATACTTCACCGAAGGAGATAAAGTCCTCGCCGTTGGTTGAGAGAATTTGCTCGCGTTCTTTTTGCAGCATTTCATCGGTGCGGCCAGTGAGATAACGCATCATGGATGTGTAGCCTTTGGCGTCGGGCAGTTGATAACCGTCACGGTCACCGATGGCGCCGATGATGGCCTTGGTCAACTCGTTGTCGTTCAAAGAGGAGGCATCGAGATTCTTCAGGAAGCCGGCGGAGCTATCGTAATTTTCAAGCGTTGAATCGAGATTGGGGTCACGATACGAAAGGAAGGAGAACACGCCCGAGTTGCTGTCGAAGACACAGAAGCCGCCATACGCGCCGCCCTGCACGCGGATTTTTTCCCACAGGTGAGTCATGCGTAAGTAACCTGTGATCACTTCTGCCGACGCATCGAATTCATAACCGAGATCATATAGATTCGCGGCCTTCGCCACATAGTTGACCTGAGCCGGAATGGTCAGACCTTCCTTTTGAACTACTGCTTCGGCGTTGAACGCTGAAAGTTCGGCGCTCTTTTCTGGCAGGGCAAAAATGAAATTCTCAAAATGTGGTCTGAAGGTTTTCCAGTTTGCGGCATCGAGAGTCACATTGCAGATCAATGAGCCGCTGTTGATCAATGCGCTGCGCATGTCTTCAAATTTCTTTAAGACCTTCGGCCATTTTTTATCAATGTCATTGGCGAGTTCGCGCAAGGCAAAGAGATGACCAATTCCGCTCATCTGGTCGTTGACCCAGCCCGCGCCGCCAAATTGAGCACGGACTCTCTGGTTGGCGTAGATATGTCCGCTGGGGATGAGGGAGGATTCAAGGCCTGATTTTTCTTCAAGCACGATCTGCTTGAGGCGTTCGCGGTTGTCAAAGTTTGTATTAAGCAGAATATCTTTGAGGATATTCAACAACTCATGCGACTGGCTCATGGTGGCTTTGCCGCGCATGAATAACTTGCTGACGTTTTCCTTCGTCCCGCGGACCGTGGTACTGACCGCGTTGCCGTAGATTCCGCCTGTGCTTTTACCGATCCGCTGGGAGAGTTTGACGTAATCTTCCTTGTCTGTGCCCATTTCCAAAAGGGCGCGGGCAAAGATCTCTGTCAACGGGAATAATTCGGTTGGGAGTGTGTGCAGGTCAAAGCCGAGGTCAAGATAAACAATGCCGTTCGTGAACAGGTCATGATACAGCACAGGTGTTTCCTGAATCTGTATTTTCTCAATCGGAAGAGTCTTATTTTCTCTGTCCAAATCCTGTAATTTCAAAAATGGAAGAGTTGCCAGCGCTTCGGCGGTATCTGGTGTTTCCTGCCTGATCTTGAGTTTCTTTGTATCTTCAACCAGTTGCGCGATCTGACTTTCGCTCATCGACTCGCGGATGGCGGCCAGTCGGGCTTTCTCATCTTCGTCGAAACGGCGGGCAAGCTCGGGGTCGGGGGTGAGGCGCAACGTCGTACGGTGCGGATTGTCCAGCAGGTGAGTCTTGATCAATTTTTCAAAATAACGTGCATCGGTTGCGAGTTGAGTTTTAATTTCATTGAGCGAAGATTCAAACCCAAGCAGTTTGAACACATCTTCGTCATCGTAGATCCATGTGGTCAAGACACGGCGCATGAGCGCAATTCCGCGCGGATAGGAACCTGTGTTATTTTCGCGCAGACGGAACTCGGTGGTGTTGAGCGCGGCGGCGACCATATCAGGGTCAATGCCATCACGGACGAGAGTTTCGAGGGTGTCGAGAATTAATTTCTCGATCTTCTTTGCGCTGCGGGCGCGTGTGCCTTTTAAGCCGGTTGAAAAAATGATCTGACGCAGTTCCGTCTCAAGCCCAACACCGGCCAGATCTTCGCCGAGACCTGAATCAAGCAATGCTTTTTTCAACGGCGAAGCGGGCGTGCCGATCAAAATGTAACCAAGAATTCGCAAACTTAAATTCAAGACCGGTTCAGTGGTTGCAGGCAGCACCCAGTTGACGGTCAGATAATTCTTCTTTTCAATATCTTCATCGTTACCGGCATCATAAGCATATTCAACTTTCTTGGCGCGTTTGAACGGTTTGGCAAGCGGCACTGCTGATTTAACTTTTTGTTTCTTGTACGGTTTAAGATACGCTTCCATTAATTTCAGGCGCTGATCGGGGTCATCATTTCCATAAAAATAAATGAATGAATTCGATGGGTGATAATATGTTTCGTGGAAGGCTTTGAAATTCGCGTACGTGAGGTCAGGGATATAACGCGGGTCGCCGCCAGAGTCCACGCCGTAGATGTGCTTGGGGAAAAGTGATTCGATAATCCGTGTTTCAAGCACGCCGTCCGGTGACGAGTACGCGCCTTTCATTTCGTTGAAGACCACACCTTTGTAAGTCAGCGGTTCTGACACATCACCAATTTCATAATGCCAGCCTTCCTGCATCAATGTCTGCTCGCTCATCAACGGGTGCAAAACTGCATCCACATATACATCGATCAAATTATAAAAATCCTGCACGTTCTGGCTGGCAACGGGATAGCAGGTTTTATCGGGGAATGTAAACGCATTTACAAAAGTTGCCAGTGAACCTTTAAGTAATTCCACGAATGGTTCTTTCACTGGATATTTTTCAGAGCCATTTAAAACCGAATGTTCAAGAATATGCGCCACACCGGTTGAGTCTTTTGGGATGGTGCGAAAGTTGATCCCAAAGACTTTATTTTCATCGTCATTGATCACCGAAAGCAAACGTGCGCCCGTGCGCTTATGCACATACAACCGCGCCACCGAATTCAACTCGGGAATATTTTTTTCTTCAACTAAATTAAATGATTTGGACATTTTTTCTCCTGTGCGTTTTTCCTAGGTCGAAAGTCAAAGGTCGAAGGTCTGATATTCATCCTTCATCCTTTATCCTTCATCCTTATCTTTTCTCTCAATTCATCGATCACTTTCAACTTGCCATCTTCCTTATACAACCACATATCCCAGCCATTCACGGCCCCGCCTGCCAGCGCCTTCGCCAGTGAATGGATCGACCCCTCTTGCTCTTTATATTTTAAATGCGCATTCGATAGAATTACAACGCGAATGGATTTATCTTCCTTAAAGTACAGTTTCTGCCCCGGAGACAAAAGCCCCGCCTCAAGCAGCGCGCCAAACCGCACCCGGGCCTGATTCCGCTTTTCGGGCAGAGTCAGCGCCTCATCAGGTGACTTCTTAACCGCGTCAATGCGCTTCTGCGCGACCTGCACATATTTCTTGTCACGCTCAATGCCAATATATTTTCGTCCTAATTTTTTTGCAACCGCGCCTGTTGTCCCGCTCCCAAAGAACGGATCGAGAATCACATCTCCAATATTACTGCTCGACATGATCACCCGATACAGCAATGACTCAGGCTTCTGCGTTGGGTGCGCCTTCAGCCCATTAGACTTGATTCTCTCTTTGCCGGTCGCCAGCGGAAGTATCCAGTCAGACCGCATTTGCAAGTCATCATTTAATGCTTTCATTGAATGATGATTGAAGGTATAGTGTGCGCCTTTTTTCTTTTGCGCCCAGATCATCGTCTCATGCGCATTTGTGAATCGCACACCGCGAAAATTCGGCATAGGATTGGTCTTGAGCCAGATGATGTCATTCAGAATCCAGTAATCTAGATCCTGCATGATCGCGCCCACTCGAAAAATATTATGATACGACCCGATGACCCAGATCGTGCCCGTCTCTTTCAATACCCGCATGGTTGCGGATAGCCACTCGCGAGTGAAAAGGTCATACTCTGCGAAACTGCTGAATTTGTCCCATTTGTTGTTGACCGCATCCACCTTGCTTAAGTCAGGGCGGAACAGGTCATTTTGCAACTGTAAATTATAAGGCGGATCGGCAAATACCAAATCCACCGAGTTCTCAGGCAGCGACTTGAGAATCTCGATGCAATTGCCTTGCAGGATCTGGTTAAGGGGGAGCACGGTCATTCTTCGGTTATTTTTTATACGGTAGTTTTTCCATCTCAACGACGTTTTGAAGTTGTTCATATTCAGGATCTTTGTGAATCAAGATCGCATTATGTTGAGTGGCGATTGCGGCAATGACCGAGTCTGCAAGAGACAGGCTGTGTGTTGATTTGATCCGAGCCGCGTTGAGTAAGAGCGCTTCATCCGCTTCCCAGATTATTTCTGCATCGAGTTTTTTAAGCAGGGCGTAGCGTGTCAGGGCTTCTTCTTCGCCAAGTTCACGCTGTGAAATATAAACAATTTCCAAAATGGAGAGCCAGGGAATGATGATGGATTCGCCGCGTAAAATATCTCTAACGCGCTCGGCACCTTCCTCTTGTTCAATAAAAGCCATTAATGCAGATGTATCCAGCACAAAGGATTTATCCGCCATTTTCTTTCTTCCTGTACTTGGCGCGGTCATCCATGAGTTTGCGGGTTAAGCCTTGTCCTTTTCCACGTCCGTACAAAGCTGCAATTGGGTCAGCGGGGACAGGAATGACTCGAATTGTTTGCCCGTCATCGATCCAGACCAACTGGTCGCCGTCTTTTATATTGTATTTTGCGCGTATTGCCGCAGGCACGACCGTTTGTCCGCGCCGCGATACGATGGTTTCCATATTCATGCCGCCTCCGTAAAATAAGACATATTTATATTTTACAAGACAAATAAGAAAAATACAAGTTTACTGTTTCGCTTGAAATCCTTCCAAACATCTCTTTGCCAGCACTGCGGCCACGTCCATGCGATATTCAGCGGATGCCCATTCGTCGTTGGCTTCGTGGTAGGCGTTGCGGGCGGCGGAATCAAGCCCTTCGGCTTCGGTGCCGTCCATTGCCAGCATGGGACTTTTGCCATAGCCGCCAAGTGCCAGCCGCGTGCGGCCTGAGTTCCATTGCGAGAGCGCAGCAGCGATCAGCGGTTTATCGGCGGGAGTTTTCGAGACGAATTCAAATGCAAATTTTGTATTGAGCGGAATTGTGATCGAGGTGATAAGTCCGCGCGGACGCAACGGTAAAAACTCACCAACACTGACCACTGATGACTGTTCACTAGTCACTGTCATCTTCGCATCAAGTGCTAATAACGAAGCTGCAAACGGTGAGCGTCCGTCACTGCTGACGAGAGTCCCTGCTACAGTTGCTGAGTTGCGGATGTTGATCGGGGCTTCGAGTTTGATGGCGATTTTCAAGGCTTCGGGGCAATTTTCGTTTTCAAGTAATGCTTGTAGCGTGGCCGTTGCGCCGATCTCAAGATCGTTGCCTTTTTTTGTTAGGGAGTCCAAGCCCAAAGCTTGAAGATCAACCACTTGGACAGAATCAACTGTCGGCTGGGAGAGAAGCGTCCGCGGCCGGGGGGGGGGGGGGGGGCCCCCGGGGAACTCCTTTCCGGTCCTCCCGGGGAAAAGTGATTGGGGTTGAGTCAAAAGTTTCAGGGCTTCGTCTAGAGTCTGCGGGCGGTGATAAGTCGTGATCATATTGTACCTCCGTGAAAGTGTATTCATTATAAGCCACAGGGACTCTGCGACAAAAGTTGTACCCATGTTGCGCCCTGGTTCGGCGCTTCCGGCGGGGAGATCAGTCATTTTAAAATCGCTCTCAACGGCGACGCAGTGGCGTCCGCCTGTTTCCCCGTGCCGCTCTGTTGGAGTGTCTCTAAACCGGGCCGGCCCGGGGCCCCGCGGGCCGGGGGGGGCGGCGGGGGGGCCCCCGGGGTTCCCCGGCGGGGTGGGGCCGCTGCTTTGCGCGCCCCCCCCTAAAATAGTTGCTGCGCCAATTGCGGCGGCGGGCAGAGACGTGAGATTAAAAGAGACGAGCGCAACAAATACACAGGTACCGATGAAGGAACATGTTGCATAGAGTTCGGTGCTTTGACGGAAAACATTTGGGATGCGGTTGCAGAGCAGATCACGCAGCACACCGCCGAAGATGCCGGTCACCACGCCCATTAAGATTGCCACAATCGGAGAGAGACCAAGTTGGAGTGTGTAGGTTGCGCCGAGAATGCTGAATACACCAAGTCCGATCGCATCGGCCACAGTTAATAATCGGTTTGAGACGCGGTCAAGGCGATAGAAAGACAGAGCACCCACCACAAAAGTAACAATTGTCAGCCACGGGTCTACGACCCAGAAAACAGGCGTGCGCCCAAGCAATAGATCACGCATAGTGCCGCCACCAAAAGCGTTGACAAATGCGATCGTGGTTGCCCCGACAATATCCATTTGATGTTTGCGCGCTTCCAATGCGCCGGAGACAGCCGAAGCGATGACTGCAATATATGTCAGGATAACCAGAATCTTATCCAATGAAATTTAATATCCTCTTCTTGAAACTCTTATTTTCTGCATGACCGGTAAAAATACTCCAACAACGATCAATAATAAAAATGCGCCAATGCCAACGCCCGGCATCCAGTTTGTGGCAGGGTTTGAGAATAGCGGTGTTGCAGTTGGCGTAAATGTAATGGTGCTGGTTGCTGACGGTATAGTTGCGGTTGCAGTAACGGTTGCGGTTGATGTAAATGTGGGCGTATAGGTCGGCGTTGCCGTGGATGTTGATGTTGAAGTAGGTGACAGAGTCAACGTGGGCGGAATGGGTGTTGGTGTGCGTTTTTTTACAACTTCAGTTTCTTCAATTGGAATTGGCGTGCATGGATTCCCCGCCGGATCAGCGCATTGCGCCTGAACGTTTTTTTGCGGCAACCCGATTATCGCCGTGGTTATTAATACACCAAACAATACGAATAAAAATAACAATATTTTTTTCACACTTGATCTCCCGTTCCACGCCGCACATTATTCATCTGGATAAATCTTCCAGCCCAACTCTTCAAGTTGGGATACATCAAGTTTTTCTTTCGGCACGTTAATATGAATGGCGGTACCTTCAGCCAGCAGTTCTTCAGTTTCTGAGTCGTAAATGCCGGCCCATGCTTCTGCCAGATTTCGTTTTGTGTTTCCCGCCCTGCCAACGATCTTTAACATTTTTCCGATCGGCACATTTCTGCGATACTTCACTTCCAATTTTCCCGTAAACATAAAACGCGGATTTAGCGGATCGCTGCCCATGTGAGCGCGCCCCGAAATTTCGTCAATGATCGCAGCCACAATTCCGCCATGCAGCACACCCGGATAGCCTTGAAAATGCTCAGGTGCAATATATTTACTTTCAACAACACCCGGCTCGGTTTCGTAAATATGTAAATGTAGGCCGACTGGATTTTCCAAACCGCAGATAAAACAATGACGTGAATTTGGTTGTTTGATAGAGGACATGCGTGGGATTATACTCTGGCGTATGACAAAGCCGACTGTATTTATTACCCGCATCATTCCTAACCCGGGGCTGATTCTGCTCAATGAGCATTTTCCGCCCGAGGGCATTGCTCAGAGCGCGTTGGAGATATGGCCACACGACCTTCCTCCAACCCGGACGCAGCTCATCGAACACGCACGCGGCGCAGATGGTCTGCTCTGCCTGCTGACCGATAAAATTGACGGTGATCTGATGGACGCAATCGGTCCACAACTGAAGATCATCAGCAATTTTGCAGTTGGCGTGGACAATATTGACGTATCCGCTGCCACCGCACGCGGAATTCCCGTGGGCAACACGCCCGGCGTATTAACAGACGCCACCGCCGACCAGGCCTTTGCGTTAATGATGTCTGCTGGCAGACGCATTAACGAAGCGGAAAGATTTCTGCGGGCGGGGAATTGGGTTACATGGCAGCCAAGCCTTTTACTCGGCGCAGACTTTGCAGGCGCAACTTTGGGCATTATCGGCTTTGGCAGAATTGGTCAGGCTGTAGCCAAACGCGCACAGGGATTTGACATGCGCGTGCTGTATTACAGTCCCAACGCACAACCTGCTTATGGTGCACAATCTGTTGACCTTGATACTTTAGTGCGCGAATCCGATTTTATTTCTGTGCATGTGCCGTTCAAACCTGAAACCAGACATCTGGTCAATGCAGATTTTCTGGCGAAGATGAAACCCAATGCAGTTTTGGTTAATACCGCGCGCGGTGGTGTCTTGGATCAAACTGCTTTGTATAATGCATTGAAATCCAATCAAATCTTCGCCGCCGCACTGGATGTCACCGACCCTGAACCACTGCCAATGGACAGTCCACTTTTGGAACTGGAGAATTGTGTCATCGTACCGCATCTGGGTAGCGCCAGTAAAAAGACCCGTGATATGATGTCGCTCCTTGCCGCGCAAAATTTGATCGCCGGCTTGAAAGGCGAACGCCTGCCGAATTGTGTAAATCCAGAAATATATACATCCTGAGCAGGCCACATGTTCTTCGTGGCACAGCCGAACTGCATCCTGAGCGGAGCCGCATGTTCTTTGTGGCGAAGCCGAACTGCATCCTGAGCGGAGCCACATGTTCTTTGTGGCGAAGCCGAAGGACGTAGTTGTAGTTTTTTAATAATAGGAGAAAAATGTTTAGGAAGATAACTAGTACTTACAACGAATTCCCACGAACCTATTGGGTGGTTGCAGGGACTCATTTTATTGACGTGATCGGAAACACCTTACTCATGCCGTTTTTTGCCTTGTACGTCACACAAAAATTTGACGTCGGTATGACACAAGCCGGTATTTTGCTTGCCACAAATTCAGCTGCAGGACTGGTGGGAAGCACCATCGGCGGCGCAATGGCAGATCGCTTTGGCAGACGCGGCATTATCTTGTTTGGACTCATCGTCAGCGCCTTAAGCGGACTCACCCTCGGCTTTGTGGATAAATTCTATATGTTCTACGGCCTGTCGATTTTTGTGGGATTAATGGGCAGTGCTGCGCATCCCGCACATCAAGCCATGATTGCAGATATTCTTCCACCTGAAAAACGCGCCGAAGGTTATGGGTTGATGCGCGTGATTTCGAATTTTGCATGGATCATCGGCCCAACCATTGGCGGCTTTCTTGCGGCCTACAATTTTCTGTATCTCTTCTTAAGCGATGCGCTTATCAGCAGTATCACGGCTCTTCTCGTTTTTCGTTTATTGCCCGAAACCAAACCGCAGCCGAAAGAGAAGACTGAACATGAATCTTTATGGCAAACACTCAGCGGGTATCGTGTCGCCATTTTTGATTTTCCCTATCTTGCTTTTATCTTTGCTTCGATTTTGATGATCCTTGTATATCAACAAATGTACAGTTCCCTGTCTGTTTATTTGCGGGATGTGCATCAAGTTGACCCGCAATTTTACGGGTTGATCATGTCGTCCAGTGCGGTGACTGTGGTCATCTTCCAGTTCGCAGTCACGCGGATTATCAAGAGATATCCTCCATTTTTGATGATGGCCGCTGCGACATTTTTCTATATGATCGGCTTCACGATGTATGGATTTGTCGCCACCATTCCGCTGTTTATTGTTGCAATGGTAATTATCACCATTGGTGAAATGATCGGCATGCCGACCAGCAATGTGCTGGCCGCTTCCTTTGCGCCCGAGGAAATGCGCGCCCGCTATATGGCAGTCTTCGGTTTGGTGTGGGCTGTCCCTTCGATGATCGGCCCTTGGGCGGCTGGTTTGATCTTTGACAATTACGACCCCAACTATGTCTGGTATATCGGCGGTGTGTTATGTGTGGTCGCCATCATAGCCTTTTATAGCTTGCATATAAAACTTGGCGCACGAGAGAAGTTTCAGCGGGTTGAAGAAATCTAGAGCGCAGACTGGAGCGCGGACTTCAGTCCGCAACTTCTTCCAAATGCGGACTAGTCCCAATCCGCCCTCCCAAAGCACCCCGTGAATTTGCTCTTCACGGGGTGCTTGATTCTGATGTTTAGCTTTGTGCGAACGTATCGATCAATAATTTGAAGTTTCCGCCAACGGGATACAAAATGGGACAAGTACATCCGCGTTTGACGTATTCAGCGACTTTGGCGCGTGCTTCGGCAGGTGTGCCGGAAGCCGTGATTTTATGAACCAGTTCATCTGGCACAAAATGCTTGGCTTTGTTGATCTGTTCCTTTGTGGCAGGCCAGCCCAAAGTGGCTTGAATGTTATTGATCACTTCCGCTGAAACATTGGAGGCCTTGGCAATATGCGGCTGCTGCGCCAGATATTGGCAAAGCAATTCCTTTGTATATTCAATGGCTTTGTCGTGATCTTCATCCACTGAGCAGACGATCAACTGCGGACGGTCAATATCGGCCAAAGTGCGGCCTGATTTGATCGCGCCTTTTTCAAGCAATTCAACTGCTCTGTCGTTGTATTCAGGAGCAACACAATAATTCATTACACAGCCGTCTGATATCTCGCCTGTCATCTCCATCATCAGGTCGCCGGTGGCGCCGATCATGATCGGGATATTGCGCGGTTCACGGCGGCCGTGGACTACGTCCAGTTCAATATTATCTACGTGGTGAAACTCGCCATGAAAGGTGACGCGTTCCATATTCAGCAGGCGGCGCATTACTTCAACGGTTTCACGCATGGCGAGCAGGGGCTTTCTGCGGTCAATGCCCACGTTCTTAGCTAGCGGATCCCACCAGGCACCTATCCCGCAGATAATGCGATTCGGAGCAAGATCATCCAACGTTAAGAAAGTTGCGGCTAGTAATCCAATGTTGCGGGTCCAGTTGTTAATCACACCTGATCCCACTTTGATCTTTTGGGTCACTGCGGCGTAGGCAGCCATCGGCACAATGGCATCGCGCACCAAACGACTCTCGGCTTGCCAGACAGCTTCAAAGCCTTTCTCTTCTGCGTATCTTGCGTAGTCCAGTCCATCACGCAGGTCGTGCGAATCTTGCAGGTAAAGTGCAACACGTTCGGTCATGGCATTCTCCTTGAAATAAAATTTGCCACGGAACTCTCAGAATAAAAATTCTGCGAACTCTGTGGCTAATTAATTTACAACTTCATACCTTCTATTTTGCGTACCATTTCCAAATCTTCCGGCAGATCAAGATCAAGTCCCAGAGATGGAATTTCAACGATCTCCAAACGCGCGCCGGCTTTGATCGTGCGGTCGCAGTGTCTTTGAAATGAACCTTCGCCGAAATCATATTCGATCGTTCCTGCGGGGACCATTAATAATGCGTTCGTGCCTTTGCCGTGCCTGTCGGGCGCAATGACAACTATGGGTGGTTTGACGGCACGGTCAACCAGTGCGAGCACATCATCGCGGGTGAGCAGAGGCAGGTCGGCGGGCAGAACCAGCACGCCGCGTGTAGCATGGACTTGCGCCACAACGGTGGCACGCGTCAGTGCTGTATTTAAATGTGATTGACCATCTTCCTGCACGGTTTTTGCGCCGTGATTGCGGGCAATGGTCAACGCTTGCGGGTCACGGCTTACCACCAACACTTGATCCAATTCTTTTACAGTGGAAAGTGTTTTGAGCGTGCGTTCCAATAATTCCTGATTTAATACCGTTCTTTCATCTTCCGTTAGTGCTCCAGACAAACGCGACTTTCCTCGTCGCAAGGGTTTTACAGGCACGATAGCCCAAATGGTCATGGTTACATACTCCCGATAAAGTTTAGCACATCCGTCGCCAATCGGGCGCGATCTGTAAGGTTATTCATAAGTGTATCAGTTACCAAAGTTTTTGTATTAATTTCTTCTGATAAATGCGCGTCCACAGTATCCAACACAAATCCGCTGAGTAAGGTTCGATAATGTTTCGCCACCGCCAACGCCGAAGGTTCAATGCCCAGTTCTTCATACATTTTTGCGGCAGGCCCCTTGACCGTCTTTCCGCCAATGATCGGTGAAACCGCGATGACCGGTTTATTTATTTTTTGGATGACGCGCAGAATCGGATCGACACTGACCCAGGGATTCGACGGGCAAATGACAATCGCATCCGCTGATTCAAGCGCTTCGCGCGCCCCGATAGCTGGCCCAGCGACTTCGACTCCGTCGAACCGAAAGCCTTTGACTCTCGGCTTGCATTGTCTGTGAACAAAGTATTCCTGAAAAGCGAGTTCGCCTTCGTCTGTATCCACCATTGTCCGCACAGGTGAATCGGTCATCGGCAGGACTGTGTGTTTGATTCCCCACGCAGCACAAAAATCTTTTGTGACCTGCGTCAGCGTTTGGCCTTCTTTGAGTCTGCGGGTTCTTTCGATATGTGTACCGAAATCTTGATCGCCAAGGCGGAACCAATTTGGCCCGCCAAGTTTTTCGATATTTGCGATCGTATTCCAGGTTTCGTTGACACGTCCCCAGCCCGTTTCGGGGTTGGCGAGTCCGGCGAGGGTGTAGCAGACCGTATCAAGGTCAGGGCAAATATATAAGCCCAGATGTTCAAAGTCATCGCCGGTGTTGACGATAACGGTCAGGTCTTCAGGTGGGAGGATTTGGGCGAGTCCGTGCGCAAGTTTTGCGCCGCCGACTCCGCCCGCGAGGGCGACAATTCGACGATGGACAGTGGACGATGGAGGATGGGTGGTGTCTGTAATTTTCGTAGATGTCATATAAGGATTATTTTTTCACTAATTGATCTTGGGGATTCACAGCATGAAGATGGTCTATCGTCCGCCGTCTACGGTCACTGTAATTTCACGCATATCTTTTCTTTCTCTCGCTTGTGGAATTTCAACTGGATAGCCTAAAAAATACATGGCTTGCGGCTCCCATGCCAGCGGCAACTTGAGGGCGCTGCGGACTGTCTCCTGTGCAAACAATGGACTGCACACCCAGACTCCGCCCAACCCTTCAGCGTGCGCGGCGAGCAGCAATAACATGCCCGCATTCGCCGCGGATTGGGTTGCCATGATGTATTCCGCTTTTCTGCGGCGTTCATCGGGATACGTATCCATTTCGCTCATGTCCACATTTAAGATGACAACGACTGGGGCTTCGATAATTCTTTCGCGTGAGCGCGCAACTTTTTTCCCTATCTCTTCGGGAGCAAGAGCATCGGCTTCGAGATCATGTTGGAAATCTTTTGCCATGATGTCTGCCAGATTGTTCTTGGCAGAGTCATCTGTCAGCACGGCGAATCTCCAGGGTTGGCGGTGATGTGCGGAGGAGGCAAATGTGGCAGTGGTGAGAATGCGTTCGATAACCGGATCAGGTATCGGGTCCGGTTTGAAGCGGCGGATCGAGCGGCGAGTCCGCAGGAAGGTATGGAGATCAGTGGCTGTCAAAGTGAGTTGGTTTAATTTTGAAGATGATCCGCTTTTGTCCTGCGCGGTATTTCCACGGTTCATTATCATATTTTAGCGCGAGTTGGTTGATGTGTTCATCAGCACCTTGTGTGGTGTGTTCCACAACTTCGCCGCGAACTTGAATATAACGATAAGGTGTTTGCGGGTCTTGAATAACAAGCGCCACTTTTGGGCGGGCTTTCATGTTGCGGTCTTTCGTGCGCCCTTCGTTGGTGTTGATGAGAATGTATTCCTCATCTGTGTTGAACCATATCGGTGTGACTTGCGGCGAACCATCGGGCATTGTGGTTGCAAGAAAGAGATAGGCTTTTGTTTCGTCTTTGAGGAGGTCAAGATATTCTTGCGGAAAGTTTTTCATTGCGTCTCATTTTTTTATTTGTGTATTTGATAACCTACACTGGATTTTGCAAAGATACCAGAAAAACATTGGAATTATATTAGCGGAACATATCCTGCGATTTGGGCCGGATGAGTTCCTGCAATGAGCCTTCGCGTAATGGATAAGGGAAGCCGCGCACGAGTACAGCGGGCTTGCCTTCGGCGGCCTGTCCCATCATCAGGGATGCGGCTGCGGCGAGTTCATCAGCCACGCCGACAACTGTGATCTTGAGTGTGTAGCCAAAGAGGTCTTTCCAACCGCGTTCATCGATCAAGGCGGGAAGTCCGCTTAAGCCGATGCAGATTCCAACCGTGCCGTTTCGCCAGGCGCGGCCATGCGAGTCGATGATCATCACGCCAATGTCTTTCCCTGTTTTTTGTTTGATCTGCTCACGGATATTGCGCGCGGATTGGTCAGGGTCTTCTGGCAGGAGCAAAACAAATTCCTGATTTTCATTTCCACTGCCGGCCACATTGGAATGGTCAATGCCGGCGTTGGCGCACACGAAGCCAAGTTTATGTTCGACAATGATCGTTCCCACGCGCACGCGGACAACTTCATTGCTTTCCTGAAGCATGAGTTCAACCACGCGCGGGTCTTTCTCTGCTTTTTGAGCGAGTTCAATGGCTTGTGACGAAGGTGTGACGGTGGTGATGTCCACCATGCGGCCTTCGCTTTTGCTGATGATCTTTTGTGCAATGACGAGAATATCATCGTTCTCAAGTTGAGCGCCCGATGCTTGCAGGGAATCAACAAGAATATCCGCCAAGTTGTCATCTTGGCGGATGAGTGGAATGTTTTGAAGTGGAGTTATGATAAGCGACATGACAACAGTTGAACACTAAACGTTTAACGTTCAACGCCCGTGATTTTGATCCCCGCATGGGTTGAGCCATATTTTTTGTTGATGCCAATTAATATGCTGGTCATCCCTTCGATGACAACAGAGTTTTCGATCGGACCGGCATCCCAACCGTGCAGACCTGCGGCTTCGACCAGTTTGATGGTTTCGGTGCGGGCATCCTTGCTTGTGCCTGTGACCAAAACATCACATTCCACATCTGAATTTTCGAGCAGGTGTTCGTGTGAAATATTTTGGAATGCGGCGCACACTTGCACATCGTCACCAAGAATTTGTTTTGCTTCCTGTGCTGCGGAACCTGCGGCCGGCATTTGCACGGTGGCAACTTTCGGCGGGACAAGCGGCACAGTGACATCCACCAGAATTTTTCCCTTGAGTTCATCTTTGACGGATTCCAATGTGTCGCGATGTGCGGAATATGGAACGGTTAATACTGCGATGTTCGCTTCACGCGCCGCCTCAAGATTGCCCATCCCTTCGACAGAGACTCCATCCCCGAGCATTTCCTTAATCTCATTCGCCGCAGCGATAGCTTTTTCCGCACTGCGTGAACCAATATATACGCGGTATCCTGCGCGCGCCCAGCGGAATGCGAGTCCCTTGCCTTCTTTGCCTGTTCCGCCAAGTACGGCGATGGATAGTAATAATGATGAATCGTTCATGTGACTCCGGTGAATTAATGTATCTGAGGGTTCTAAGGTGTTTGAGGTTTCTGATGTATCTGATGCGCTTGCTTGTATCTGAGTTTACTTGGTTAACATCAAGACCCTTAGAAACCTCATAAACTTCATAAACCTCAGATGCCTCACATCCCTCAGCTCTTCGCTACTTCTTCTTCGTATTTCTTCCAAATACGCGGCGCAACTTCGAGGGCGCGGGCGGCGATCTCTTTTTCATCGAGGGTTAGTAATTCACGGTCTTTCATCAAGACTTTGCCAGCCGCGATGGTGGTAGTGACCATGCTTTGCTGGAAACCGAAGATGATATGCCAGGGCAGGTTGCCGTCGGTCATTGGCGTGTATGGAGAATAATCCACAAAGATCAGGTCGGCGAATGCGCCTTCTGTGATCTGTCCGATCGGCGCGGCGGGGAAGAATTGATTCGCGAGCGCGGCGTTATTGTAAACGGCCATTTGAGTCACATCGTATCCGCCCATGCGGCGCGGGTCGCGATGTTCTGATTTATGTAAAAGGTAAGCGGCTTTCCACTCTTCCCACATGGCGTTGGAAAAACCATCATTGCCCAGACAGACTTTAATTCCCATGCGCATCATCGATTCGATCTGTGCCACACCTACGCCGTTGTTCATGTTCGAGCGCGGTTGATGGGTAAGCCATGTGCCGGTCTCTTTTAGAATTTCCATTTCACGCGCATCAAAATGGACACCGTGCGCGGCGATGGTGTAGGGACCAAGAATATTGTGCTTAAGCAAACGGTCAACCACGCGCATTTCGCTTTTCGCGAGGCTGTCATATTCATCTGATTCGTGCTCAGCCGTGTGGACGTGGAAACCTGTCCCCTCTGGAACCGCAGCGCGGCAAGCCTGTAAGGTGATGCCCGAAAGCGTCAGACTGGCGTGCAGGCCGAAGGTCCCGGCGAGACGCGGATGCGGGTTGGCTGCCAATCGTTTCAGGAAGCGCACATTCTCGTTAATTCCGCTGTTTGCTTTTTCTGCCCCGTCGCGATCAGTCACTTCATAACACAGCACGCCGCGCAATCCGCTTTTATCCACGGCATCTGCGATGAGGTCAAGCGAGCCGTCAATATAATTTGGAGAAGCATGATGATCGATCAGAGTCGTCGTGCCATGCTTGATCGCATCGACTAAGCAAACGAGCGCCGATAAGCGGATACCTTCCGCGTCAAGCGAACGGTCAAGCGGCCACCACAACTTTTGCAGTATCTCAGGGAAGTCTTTTGGAGCAGGCCCGGGGATGGCGAGTCCGCGTGCGAACGCGCCGTAAAAATGCGTGTGCGCGCAAATGTTGCCCGGCATTACATATTGTCCACGCGCATCGAGAGTCTTTGCTTTGGGATATTTTGCGGTGAGCGCCTTGGTGGTCCCAATTTCCTTGATGCGGTCACTCTCGATGTAGATCGCGTAATTTTGCAGAATCCGATTTTTGGATTCCCAGGTGATGATATTTGCGTTGGTAATTAACATGGTTAATTGTATCCATATTGACTGGGGTGCGGAAGTTTTGCACCAGACGTGCCTAACTCCCAGAGCGTGTTATACGCGGCTTCGCGCAGTTCAGGATCATCGGTATACATGGCTTCGTATAATTGTGCGATCACACCTTCGCTCGGTGTGAATTTAAGATATGGCAGGGCTGCGAGCCGCGCATCTGCGTCGCCGCTTTTGAGGGCAAGCAGAAGAATATCTGTCGCTGGTGCGCCGGGTGAAATACCAACGCCTTGCTTGCCGGCAAATTGGATTAACCAGGGTGATTCAGACGGCGCTTTTAATTTTCGCGGAGCGCGAGCGCCGGGATGTGCTTTTGCTTCGAGGACTTCGGTGGCGGCATTGCGCACAACCCACTGGTCATCATCAATTTGCACTTTTTGCAGAATCTCAGTTGCCCACGGTTGACTGACTCGTCCCAGTCCATACACAACTGCGCGGCGCAGGAGAATGTCGCTGATGGTTGTGCCATCACGCAGCATTTCATAGCCTTCCTTCGGATCATTCGCCAGCGCTTCTGCAGCGGCACGGCGGATATCTTCATCGCCATTGAGCAAAGTATGGGCAACGGCTTCCAGTGCTTCGTTTGTTCCAATTGAAACCAATGCCATACAGGCTGCACGGCGAACAGCCAGACTCGGCGCTTCCATGGCACGTTCCAAAACCTGTATGGATTTTGAGTCTCGCATTGCGCCGGAGCCGATCACTGCCAGTTGTACCAGTTCAAATGAAAGAGTCGTGGAAAGCTGACGGAAGAGAGTCTGCGCGCTTGGGTCGTTGCTGATAACAAAGGCAGCCATTGCCTGTCCGCGCAGATTGAGCGGGAGTCCTTCTGTTTGCAAAACCGATGCAAGGGTGCCGAATAATTTTCCACGCCAGGGGGCGTTTTTTGGCGCGTCACGCAGCCAGCGCGCCGCCGCAAAAAGCGGACGATGCATGGGCAGGCGGGAAAACTCAAGCATGGTTTGTACAAGTTTGCTTGCATCTCCGTGAGCAGCCAGATAACGCATGGCGAGATATTTACCAGACCAATCAGGTTGATTGATAATGGATTCTTCTTCTTTGAAATTTGCTAACGAACGACCCGCCAGATACCCTGCAAAGATTGGGTGAACGAAACGCATTTTATTGTTTGGGTATGAGACCAATAGTCCACTGGCGGCCATTTTTCCGATCAGGCCGTAGGAAGCAGTTTTGACCGCCACCTTTTCACCTTTCTTTTCTTTCCTGGGTTTTGCTTCGCCAGTGGTTGTGTTTTCCTCTGTGGTTTCGGGTGCCGCTGCTGTCGGGTCCGTGGATTCTTCTTCCGCGCTGTCTTCTGCGGTTTCAAATGACTTGACCCATGTGCGCGCCTTGCGAGGGTCGAAGACCGGTTGGGAACTTAAGAGTACCTGCATGGCAAGTGTTTCAAGCGCGGCAAGCGGGGTATTCAATGGTGCAATGCGGCGGATGTGAGACGCAATGGATTCGAGGACATGCGGGCCAAGACTATCGCCCGCGTAGGCTCCCCATGCTTTGAGAGTCAGCTCAAGGGGAGATAAATTTATATTGTCGGTACTCAGCCAAACGTTAAGTAAGATCGGGTCCACTTGTTCGGGGCCGGTCTGTGCCCAGGCTTCCATTGCAACAGTTTGAGTCCACAGTTCGCCCCATCGATTTATAAATTTTTCACTTTGTTGCGGCGACCATGTTATTAATGAAAGCGGAGCGAAACCGAGTCCGATCAAGCCATCCAGATATTCCGGTGCGCCGGTGGTGACGATGCGAGTCTGTGGATAATTTTGAATGATGATCTTGAAATAATCTGTGATGACCTGCTGTGCTTCGGGTGTGATTTCGTCGAAGCCATCTACGAGCAGGATGGCGTTTCCGCTTTTGAATGCTGATTGATAGAAAACAGGTAAACGCCCGAAGTCAAGCATGGATGTGTGTTCTGATGCGGCTTCGATCAGCGGTGTTAATGCATCTTTGGGGTCTGCGATCGGGAGTTTGAGATCGGCGATGTGAACGAGGAAGGGAATTGCGTCTTTGAGTGTGTCCAACTGTTCGCTGCGATTTGCGGCGAGCGAAGCAAGGTGTGCCAGCGCGCTGGTCTTGCCTGTGCCGGGTTGACCAATAATGACAATGTTTGCATTGCCTAGTAAAGCCTGTGGAAGTGTAAGAGTCGGCGCATGATAGGCGGCTGCAATTTCAGGCCATCCAGGCAGGTAGGGCAGGGTTTGTGAAACTACATCTTCCAATGGTTGAGGCATGCCGGGTTCTATGATCTGCGGCGGGATAATGAGCAGGGGTTCTTGAATGATCTCATCCAGTGCAAAAAGAGGGGCGGCGAGATGCATTCCTTGTGCGCGGCGTAAGGTGGAGCGACGGTGATTTTCTTCCACCGAACTTGATTTGCGTGCCTGAGCAAGCTCGTTCTTTTCTTTTAGGTTGGCACGGAATTCCCGCCAAAGCGGCCGCGCTTGAGCAACAAGCCACCAAAATACAGAAGCGGTTGCGAAGCCAACGAAAAAGGAGAAGGGGTCAATTGCGAATCTGAACATGGAAGGTTTTAGTTGGAGTACAGAATTCGTCCACAGGATGGGCAGTTCATTAATTGTTTGGCAGAACGTGCATTTTGCTGTAAAGCGGCATTTAAAGTTGCTCCGCAGGAGGAGCACGAGTTGTCGTTTATTTCTGTAACAGCCACGCCGCGTTTTTGCTGGCGAAGGTATTCATAAGTTGCAAGCAGTGTGCTTTCGATCGGACCGAGCGCGGCTTCGCGTTCTTCCGTCAACCGCTCCATTTCGGTGATCAATACGGATTGTTCATCGATTAATTTTCTGTGTTCATTGCCGAGCCGCGCCTGCATTAATTCCAGCTCTGTTTTTGCGCTTTGCAGGGCGTTCTCGGTATTTTCTGCCCGCATCATGGATTCAAGTTCGCGTTCTTCCAGCGCAGTAATATATTTTTTTATTGAGACGATATCTTTTTGCAGGTCTTGCAGTTCTTTTGGATTCTTAACGGTGCCGCCGTACAGACTTGATTCGGCCTGCTCCATTTTTATTTTATGCGTCTGTACTTCCGCCTCCAGACTTTTTAATTCCTGGCTGGCGCGGTAATGTTCGGCTTGCGTGGTTTCCACGCGTTTGAGTGCTTCCCGAAGTTCAACGTCGTTTTCAAGCGTTTGACGGATTGTATCCAACTGGGAACGCGCACGGTCAATTTGACGGTCTACTTGCTGCAGGCGGTAAAGTCCTAACGATGCGCTCATAAGTTGAATTATATACGAAGTATGAAAAAATACCCCATTTTCATTTGATCATGGGGCAAGTGGTTATTCAACTGTAACATTGAAGTAGTTATAGATGGCTTTGGTTAGATTGCCAAAGAGTGGATTGATCGTATCCCAGACGTTATTGACCGGATGGTACGAGTAGATGGAAAGCACGAAGTTTCCGCCGGGTGTGTACACGATGCCGACATCGGCTGTGTCGCGCACAATGCCATCGGAGGCGGGGACGTATCCATGTTTGTGGGGAACAAGTGTGCCATCAGGAACGCCGCCCTGGATCAGCGACCCAAGCTTATCCTGTGCCATAAAGTCGATCAGCAATTGACAGGTGGCCGGACTGACCTTATCAGGGAAGGCCGCGATGAGTGCGCCGCCGCTGTTTTGGGCGCATTGATATACATCGGCAAGCAGGGAACCCATTTCAGCGGGTGTAGTTTGAGAATATGGATCAGGGTCGGCAAATACATCTGTGCGCGAATTCCCCGGGGTGACCGGACGCGGTGAAAGCTGCGGCGCACCCAGAAAGAAAAACCCATTGATGAAGGTACTGTTCAACCCGATCTGTTTCATGTTTTGCGTAACGATCAGCGGGCCGGAGCTTGGGTCGATGCGCTCCAGTACGAGGTCTGTTGCTGAGTTGTCTGATTTTCCCAGCACACGTGAGATGATGTCTGTCACGGTTGCGTCGAGGTTGCTTCCACGGTTGATCAAATAGGAAGTTACGATCGGCACTTTGATCGTGCTGGATGCAGTGAAGGCGATATCGGGTTCAACCGAAATTTCCTGTTTGTTGTCTATTGCAAAGTGAATCTCGCGGCCTGTTTGCAAATCCACCATATAAAAACCGATCAAGCCGTCAAAGTCTGAGACTTGCACGATCTGTTTGAGCAGAATCTCAAGGTTTTCAATCGTTGGGCGCGCAGCTGAACTTCGCGTAAATGACAAAGTAACAGAGCGGCTGACTGGAGACCTGAGCGCATCGTTGACAAGTAAAACAGCGCGGTCAAGGTCAAGAGTCTGTCCGGGGTCACCGGGCAGGAAAGAGGTCCCGCCAGGAATCGGCTGCGCAGGGTTTGGAGGAAGGTCATAGCGTGATGCAATCTCATTTTGCAGATATTCACGCAAACGTTCTTCTGATGGCGGCGCGCTTAATGGGATTTGTATTTCAGCAGGAGCGCGATTCCAAAGGAATTCCCAAAATCCGCCCCAAAAGGAATTACCTGTGCGGCTTAGATCTGCCGCGGCAAGCATGGTCTCAACATCGGGTTGAAAACCAACCACGCCAGGATCAATCTGGATGATGGCATCATTGTATTGCACTTCGATCGGAGAAGTGTACACTTCCAGCAATCTTTGCGAAGCTTCGGTCGGAGTTAATCCGCCGACAGGCACACCAGCAATGGTCATGCTGGCGGGATAGTTATTTCGTTGACGACTATATCCAATGAGGGAAACGATACTGAGTACAAGAGCAGCTGTCAAAAACAGAATCGACACACCCCGAAGGATGGTGTTGGTATTACGATTTTTCACACGGCCTCCAAAATAATGACGAAAATCACTAAAAAAGTATAACACAACCAAAATGCTCAAATAAGGCACTTGTGCTAGAATACATTTGTTGGCATTGCCGACATACCCCTCACATAAAGGATTGATATGCTCCGCTCTTTCCTCATCTATTTGTCCAAAGCCGCATGGGCGCAAAACCTGGTCACTGGTTGGAGTTTTGCCTGGCGCACAGCATCCCGTTTTGTTGCAGGCACGAAACTTGAAGATGCAATGCGGGTTGTCCATGAATTAAACGCGAAGGGGATCAACGTCACACTCGACCATCTCGGTGAACATACCAATACTCCCGAAGAAGCACAACAAGCCACAGATGATATTTTTGCGACTCTCGACGCCCTCGGAGCGGATGCCAACGCTCGCGGCAATGTTTCCATCAAGTTGACGCAGATCGGTCTGGGCCTCGACGAGAACCTGTGTGCCCAAAATCTGGAGCGGATTCTCGCCCGGGCAAAGCAGAACAAGACCTTTGTCCGCGTGGATATTGAAGACACACCCTATACAGACAAAACGATTAATCTATATTACAAGATGCGCGAGAAGGGACATACCAATGTCGGCATGGCCGTGCAAGCCTATCTTTATCGTGCCGAGGCAGATACCCGCCGCATGGTGGAAGATAAAACCACCATCCGCTTGGTAAAAGGTGCATATCAGGAACCCGCTGATAAAGCCTTCCCCAAGAAAGCGGACGTGGATGCCAATTACGATCTACTAACCAAGATACTGATCGACGGGTCGCTTGCCAACCACACAAGATTATCAAGAGATGGCCGCGTTCCGGCGATCCCGGCCATTGCTTCACATGATGAAAAGCGGATCGCCTTTGCCAAACAATATGCAGACAAGGCCGGGCTTCCAAAAGACGGCCTGGAGTTTCAAATGTTATACGGCATTCGCCGTGACTTGCAGGAATTACTGGTGCAGGAAGGCTACCCCGTGCGTGTGTACGTCCCCTTTGGCACACACTGGTATCCATACTTTATGCGCCGCCTTGCCGAACGCCCTGCGAACATCTGGTTCTTTATTACCAACTTCTTCAAGGGGTAATACATCTTCATAATAAATCAACAGCGCGGACTATGCGTCCGCGCTGTTTTTGTACCTGCTCCATAACACCAGATAGAACGCAAAGAGCAGCAAAAGATTGGAAGTGAAAAGCATGCCCGCATCGTTGTATTCGCTCCAGTCGGGGAACAGGTTGAAGGCAAAGACACTGGATGCCGCGCACGAGAGAATGGTCAATGCCAATGCTGGTGTGAATTCCTTGTTTCCTTTGAAGTTTTTTAAACTTTGAACGAGTATGACAGTCTGGAAAAATGGGAGATATACAAAATAATGTGACCATGAAGTCTGAATAATAAAAGGCAGGGAAAGAAAAAGTATTCCAGTGGAAAGTATCAATGCATCCTGTACTTCCTTCTTCTGTATCTTCCAGATGATCCCGATATTTGCCAAAAGTACAAGCCCGCCGACTCTTCGAGAAAAGCGGACAGAACTTTTTTCTTGTAAGGCGCATCTTCAAGTGAAAACATTCTCAATATCACATGACCAAAATACTGCGAGTTGACATCCCCGGCGAATTTTGCATCCGCGATCAGCACGCTAACTGCTTTCTCGAAGTTGACCCACTCCAGCGGTCCCAGCATAATGGATGGGATCACGGCCAGAAATGTCAACGTGGAGAGGCCAAACGAGATCAGGAAACGATAATTCCGTTTAAAAAGCGGATAGATAATAAAGATCGCCGGGTAATATTTGATTGAAACGGCGAAGGCCAAAAGAATGCCGGCGGGGATGTAATATTCATTTTTGTAGAACCAGATCACAGTTAAGACGCAGAGCGTGATCAACACGCTGACCTGCCCCCATTTGAAATTGTGCAGGAGCGGAAAGGAAGTCAGAAATAGAAAAAGAAAGAAGACCTTTGCTGCACGCGGAAGTTCCAGTAATTTTTCACTTGAAACAATTCCCAAAACTGCCGCGAGGAATACCTGTAAAATTCCCCATATTAACTTTACCTGTGCGATGGGAAGTGTCCCAAGCGGCGAGATCAACAGTGCAAAAAATGCCGAGTAGTAATATCCCGGCACTGGCAGTTTTTCAGAGAGGATGGCTTTTGCCATCGGATAATAAAATGTGACCAGATCGCCAAACAACTCGTCACCGTGATCAATGGCGGTCACAAAACCGTTCAAGGTTTTCCATTGCAGCCAGTAATAAGCGCAGATCGTTGTAATGATGAGGATGCTAAATCCTGCGAATGTTTTTTTTGTCATGGCGAAAAGTTCTCTTTTGCGGGCTTTTTAGAATATTTTTGTTTCTCCCGTTTTTAACGGGAAATCTCTTTTCAACCACGAAGTACACAAAAGTCACAAAGGAAAAAGCCTATCAAGCCGGCGCCTTTTCCCTTCTTTGTGTACTTCGTGCCCTTTGTGTTTAGGGTTTTTCCATTGGTTACAAAAGAGCCTGTTTTTTGAAATTATAAGCCATGCTTGTGAGTGCAGTAAAAAAATCCAAATCTTTCCCTTTTCGTTTACAATCTCATATATGAAGAAACAACTTGCCCTCGTTACCGGCGGCGCACAAAGACTCGGCAGAGCCTTTGCCTTTGCTCTCGCGCACAAGGGATATTCCATTGCTTTACATTATCGCGGTTCTGCCACAGAAGCCGTGCAAACCGCAAAAGAGATCCGCGCTTTGGGCGTGGAGTGTCTGGAGATTCGCGCAGACCTTACCATCCCCAAAAAAGTGGACTTTTTATTTTCGCTGGTTGACGAGTTCGATTCGCCATTGAAGGTTGTCGTTAACTCTGCCGCAGTTATGCCCGTTGGCAATCCGCGCGAGCTTGAATTGAAAGATTGGGATTCAGCCCTTGATCTTAATTTGCGCGCGCCTTTTCTTCTTGCGCAACAGGCAGCCAAACGTATGACCACCGGCGGACTGATTGTCAATGTTACAGATATTGGCGCGCAAAAGGCATGGAGTCGATATCCATCCTACACGGTTAGTAAGGCGGGGCTTGAATCGCTTACAAAATTGCTTGCGCGCGCGCTTGCGCCAAATATTCGTGTCAATGCCATTGCGCCCGGGCTTGTGCTTCCATCAGATGTAGTCACGCAGGTACAATGGGATAAACTTGTAGCCAGCCTCCCGCTCAAACGCCCTGCAAAACTTGAAGAGATTACTTCCACACTTGAATTCCTGATTAAGAATGAATACATCACCGGCCAAACCATTGTTGTAGATGGTGGGTATTCCTTAATTTAGAAATTCTTAATTCCTAATTTCCTAATGACTTTAAAAAAAACTCTTACCCTCGACCTGCTCATCTCCCTCGCATTGATCGCATCCACGGTTTATTACGCGGCGCGTTATGTGGATTTTTCGATTCCGCCTTTTGAAGATGCGGCCATGCTCATGCGTTACGCCCAAAATCTCGCGGGCGGTCACGGCATTGTCTGGAACATTGGCGAACATCCTGTGGATGGCGCCACCGATTTTCTTTTCATGGCCGCTTCGTCCCTGCTGATCAAACTCGGGCTGACGGTGGGGCAGTCGGTGCGCGGCATTGGTTTTGCTTCACACATTCTCACGGTTCTACTCGTCTACTGGACAAATCGCCGCATCAACAATTCAAGCATTCCTCTTTCTCTTTTAAGCGGACTTTATCTCGCCGTTGGAACCGGACTCTCCTATGTGGCAGCTTACTTCGGGACGCCTTTCTTTGCCCTCGCCGCCGCATCCACCTGGACTTTAGGCCTGCTCCTGATTCGAGAACATCATCCTGAGCGGAGAGAGAACGCAGCCGAAGGACCACACGTTGGGTTGATCCTCGCCTTCGCCCTCAGCGGACTCATCACCGGACTCATTCGCCCGAGGGAGTCATTCTCGCATCCTTAATGCTGCTTGCGATCATCCTCATGCGCGGACTGAAAAACTCCACCTCGATCATTGTCACTTTTGGCGCGGTCTTTCTTTTATTGGGCGGCGCGTATTTTCTGTGGCGCTGGAATTACTTTGGCTATCCGTTGCCCAATCCATTTTATAAAAAAGGCGGGAGCGGATTGCATTGGGATTCGTATCATAACTCCCTGTTAAATTTATTACGCTTGTGCCTGCCGATGGCTGTTGCTTTTATTCTTGGCTTTCGTTCCAGCGAAACCACAAAGCGCACGATTGCTTATCTCGTTCCCATCCTCGGCTTCGCCTGTGTCTTTATCTTAATTTCAGACGAAATGAACTACGGCGCACGCTTTCAATATGCATTGCTTCCCATCGCGCTCATGTCGTGGAGTCCGCTGGTGCGTGGATTAAGCTTCTCGTGGCCGTACCAGTTTTCAGGTAGAGAAAGATCCGTGTACTTCATCGCATTAATTGGAATATCCGCGAGTCTTGTCTATTATTCGTGGTTTCAAAATTGCTTCCTGACATCCTATCAACAGACGTGTGCAACAGCCTACGAACGCGATGGCCGCTATGAGATGGGGAAATTGCTGGCGGAGTTTCGCGGTAAGGGATACACAATTGCCACCACTGAAGCGGGGCTGCTTCCATATTATTCCGGTTGGAATGCGATTGATACGTGGGGACTGAACGATCAGTTCATCGCGCACAACGGCGGGCTGACTGTGGAATATCTCGATCAGTACAAGCCTGAAGTCATCATGTTCCATGATTATTATTCGCCGCTCGTGCCGCCGAAGTTGACCGAAGCCAATCTCGCACAAAAATGGTTCAGCATGACGATCACAATGAAACAATATGCCGAGGCGAATGGATATGTGCTCGCGGCGGTTTTTGGTGACAGTCCGTATGACACGCATTACTATTATGTGCGGACAGATTTTGAAGACAGTGAGCGTTTGATCGAACAGATCTCAACGCTGAAAAATTATTACTGGCCGACAACCGGCAAACGCTCAATTAATTATGCAGGATACGCTGAACCTTAATTGGCTTTGGAGCGCGAGATTTAAACCACGAAGTCACCAAGTCGCGAAGACACCAAGAGAAAAAAAACTTTGAGTCTTTGAGGCTTTGTGTCTTGGTGGTAAAAAAATGGATTTTTACATGAGACCAAATAAATAGTGGAGAGAGAATGTTAAAACAGGCACATGCAATTTCAGAAGAATTGATCGAATGGCGGCGCGATTTTCACATGCACCCCGAAACCGGATTTGACGTCCATCGTACAGCGGGGATCGTTGCGGATGAATTGGAGAAGATGGGCTATCGTGTGAAACGCGGAGTTGGGAAAACCGGCGTTGTGGCCGAGATCGGTGAAGGCGGCAAACTAGTGGCGATCCGCGCGGATATGGATGCGCTGCCGATCCTTGAGCAGAACGAAACCGATTATGTTTCTCAAAATTCCGGCAAAATGCACGCCTGTGGACATGACTCACATACGGCGATGGCCTTGGGTGCGGCGCATTTGCTTTCCAAAGAAAAACTGAATGGCCGTGTCCGTTTTCTTTTTCAACCTTCAGAAGAAACAGCAGACGACGAAGGCTTGAGCGGCGCTCAGCGCATGGAACGTGAAGGCGCAGTCGTAGGCGTGGATTATGTCATCGCTCAGCATGTTGACCCGACCAGCGCGGTGGGGACGATTGCGATCAACGAAGGACCGAGCGGCGGCGGCGTGGATACTTTCTTCGCCACGATCATTGGCAAAGGCGGGCACGGCGCGTATCCGCACACAACGGTTGACCCGTTCTCTTTGCTGGCGCATGTCATTATCGCTTTGAATGCAATTGTCTCACGCAGACTCGATCCGTTTGAACCGGCGGCGGTCAGCATTGGTGTGGTCAACGGCGGATTTGCAGAGAATGTGATCCCAGAAAAAGTTGAGATGAAAGGTACGCTGCGCTTCACTTCACTGGAAGTTCAAAAACAAATCCGTGAAGAAGTAAAACGTGCCTTTGAAATTACAAAAGCGCTCGGCGGTAATTACGAATTGAAATTTGATTTCGGCGGCTTGCCTTTGATCAATGATAAGTTTGTATCCAAAGTGATCGAAGAAGTTGGCAAAGAACTGCTCGGCAATGACAATGTACATGAGATGGAAAAAACACTGGGCGCGGAGGATTTTCCTGAATTTCTCAAGAATGCACCCGGCGCAATGTACACGATTGGCACGATGATTCCCGGACGTGAAATTTATGAACTTCATCACCCTAAATTTGATCTGGATGAGCGCGCCTTGCCAATTGGTACGGCTGTGTTGGTTGAGACCACGTTGAGATTTTTGAAGATGTAAAGATGGTTTAAACACGAAGTACACAAAGGTAACGAAGGAAAACCAAAACCTTTCCATTTTGTGTTTGATATATTTTTTTATTCGGAGGGCATATGCATACAATTCTAAAGTCGGGCAGCAAGGAAGTTGTCATTGGCATTGATAAACCATTTGTCATCATCGGAGAGAAGATCAATCCAACAGGCATGAAGAAGCTGGGACAGGCTCTGGTGGATGGCAATATGGAGTATGTCATTCAGCTTGCGAAGAGACAGGTGGCCTGGGGCGCGGATGTTTTGGATGTCAACGTTGGTCATCCGCAAATTGAAGAAGTGGAGATCATGCCGATTGTGGTCGAGGCTGTTAAGTCTGCGGTGGATGTGCCTTTGTGTATCGACTCGAACGACCCGAAGATTCTCGAAGCGGGATTAAAGGTCGCGCCGGGGAAACCGCTGATTAACTCTGTCAATGGGGAGGAAAAACAATTGGCGAGTGTCCTGCCGCTGGTTAAAGAAAGAGGCGCAGCAGTCCTCGGGCTGACGATCGGCGAGGATGGTATCCCGGCTACAGCGGAAGATCGTCTTAAGGTTGCTGGTCATATTATTGAACGCGCCGCGAAGATGGGAATTCCGATTGAAGATGTGATCATTGATCCGCTGGTGATGACGGTGGGTCACAACAGCATGGCCGCGACGGTGACCTTGAAAGCGATTGAATTAATTAGAAAAGAATATGGCGTGAATATGAGTCTCGGCGCGAGCAATGTTTCATTTGGTCTGCCTGACCGTCATTCTGTGAATAGCGCTTTTCTTTCATTGGCGATTCAAGCGGGCGTTACCTGCTCCATTACTGATCCGATCAAATTAGGCAGTTCGATCCGTGCAACAGATTTGCTTTTGGGTAAAGATGCAAACTCAATGCGCTATCTGAAATATTTCCGCGCGACCGAGAAATTGCGCGAGGCAGAAGCGGCGGCGAAGTAATAAGTAACGAGTAACAAGTAAAAAGGTGGTTTGGAGTGCGGACTTTAGTCCGCTTCGTTGATAATGTAAATAAGTAGAAGATAAATAAACAGCAGGAGGCGGTAATAAACTGCCTCCTGCTGTTTTCTTAATCGGTAAGGAGCTCCGAGATGAAAAAACTTTTATTGGTTTTAATGATCGTTATTGTTTTTATTACCGCCTGCACCGCGCAATCTACTCTGCCTGCGAGTACGCCAGTCCCTTTTACTGAAACCGCAATTGCAACAGAGACGTTGATCCCGATTTCTACTTTTACAATGACGCCGCCTCCAACGGCAACTCCCATTCCGCACCCGATGAGTATTGTTGCCATGCGGGCGGGGGAGTATCCCGGCAGCGAGATTACCATCGTTAAAGAGTTGGATAAAGGCGCAAATTATCGCCGGTATTATTCATATTATCTTTCAGAGGGATTAAAGATATATGCGTTGCTTACCATTCCTGAGGGCGAAATGCCTGAAGGCGGCTGGCCGGCGATCGTTTTCAATCATGGATATATTCCGCCCGATGTTTATAAAACAACCGAAAGATATATTGCCTATGTCGATGAAATTGCGCGCTCGGGGTATGTTGTCTTTCGCATTGATTATCGCGGACATGATGCATCAGAAGGCGAAGCAACCGGTGCGTATGGTCACCCCGGTTATCAAATTGATGTGCTCAATGCGGTTTCGTCCATTCAACAATTGCCCGAAGTGAATCCCGATAAGATCGGTATGTGGGGACATTCAATGGGCGGTTATCTGACACTGCGCACGATGGTCATTTCGAAGGATGTAAAAGTTGGCGTGATCTGGGCGGGCGTGGTCGCTTCTTATAACGACCTGCTTTACAACTGGAGGCGCACGGGTTCGTTCACGCCATCGCCGAGTTCGCGCGGCGTAGGCTGGCGCACAGGATGGATCGAAGCATACGGCTCGCCTGAAGATAACTCCGCGTTTTGGGACTCTGTCTCTGCCACATCTTATCTCGCGGATCTTTCCGGACCGTTGGAACTGCACCACGGAACCGAAGATGAAGACGTCCCTTTGGCATTTTCGCTCCGCCTGGCCGAGCAGGCCCGCAACGCCGGCCAAATTGCCGACTTATATACATATGAAGGCGATAACCATAACATTTCTGGAAACTTCTCAACTGCCATGCAAAGAACGATCGCTTTCTTTGATGCGGTTTTGAAATAATCGTTAAATAAAAAATGCAAAGACTCTTATCGCCTTTGCATTTTTTATTTAATATTTTATTGGTTACTTATCGAAATGCAGGACGGCGAGGTTGCCGTCGAATGATTTTGCTAATTGTTCGGGCATATTTCCCAGTGTGTCCACTACGCGTTTGCGGGAACCGAAGCCGGGTAGTACAAGAAAACTGCTGATCGATTCGTGTTCGAGGTTTTCAGGTTTGAGATGATCTTTCAGCATTTCGATCTCAATGGAGTGGTCGGAGTTCGCTGCGGCGAGCAGGGCTTCAAAAGTTTGCATGTAACTCGAATCCGCGCGGATGACTAATGGCACATTCAAGGCTTTTGCTAAAATAATATTAGCCTGTAACATGCGCCGCAAAATGATCGGCGGGACAGTTTTCGCGGGGACAATAAATATAACCCTTTGCATGCTGTTCAATGGCAGTTCAAGTTTGCCGATCAGGACCGGCGTATCTGAACCCCAAATGACTTCATCTAAAACGGAGCCGAGCACGTTTTCACGCAAAGTCCGTTTGCCGCGCCAACCCATGATGATGAGTGTGGCATTCTTCTCCTGCGCGGTGTGCAGGATGCCTTGCGCATGTGATGCGGCCATGCGCGGAATGAGTTCGATCTCGGTTTCAGGGTCGTTCAAAGATTCGGTGACTCGTCCGAGCAGGTCTTTGTGACTGTATAGACTGCTGTCTTTGTTGGGGCCCAGATCTTTGGCAACACTGACTGCGAGTACTTTCCCATGGGAGGTATGTGCCAGCAGAATTGCGAGTGTGATCAGTCCCTCGGATTGTTTCTGTTCGGAGACGGGCACCAGCACTCTGCCAAAGAGCGGCAAAGGCTTATCGTCTTCTTCAACAATTTGCAGGTCAGGAGCGAAGCGCTGGACGATTAAGGGAGATGTAATTGAGGTGAGGAGAATCATCAGGATGGCGGCATTGAAAAGGGTCGAGTCAAAAAGTCCAGTTTCCAAACCGATGACAAGTGTTGGGATGGTGACCGCGGCTTGCGCGTGTGAGAGACCGTAGACGGTCCAGAATTCTGATTTTGTGTATTTGTAAATTTTGGCGGTGACCCAGGCAGCGAGGAGCTTTGAAACATACGCGACGATGGTGACGCCGATGGCGACGATGATGGTTTGCGGACTCTTAAGGAAGGTCAGCGGGTCGGTGATGAGTCCGCTGTAGAGCAGGAAGACGGGAATGAAAAATGATTCACCGATGAACAGCACGTGACCGGTGACCGGGCTGTGGCGCGGAAGCATGGAGTTAACGGCCAGCCCTGCAAGAAAGGCGCCAACTACTTCATGCACGCCGATCAATTCAGCAAGAAAGGCAGATACAAAAAGGACAACGATCACGAATTGAAATTCGACGGCGCGGCCGGTAAGTTTTTGGAAAATAATTTTCCCAAGGCGCGGCAGGCCGAAGATGATAACCGCAGTAAAGATGGCGAGCATGATTAGCAATTGTGCAAAATAGCCGAATGTAAATCCGCCGCCTGATTTTGCGCCGAGCACAACTGCCAAAACAATGAACGCGCCGATGTCTGTCAGTACGGTTGCGCCAATGGTAACTGCAATGGCTTCATTACGAGTGACGCCAAGTTTTGTGAGAATTGGAAATGCAATCAGCGTGTGCGATGCAAAAGCGGAGCCAAGCAGGATCATGCCCAGCAAGTCGAGGCCGAGGATATAGCCAAGCCCCATGCCCATCAGTTGAGGAAATAAAAATGTGATGATTCCAAATACAAGCGCCCGTGTACGGACTCGCATGAACTGATTAATATCCACTTCGAGGCCGGCGCTGAACATGAGATAAACAAGGCCGATGGTGGCAAGAAATTCGATGCGGTCGCCTTCGGCCATCAGTCCGAATCCGTGCGGACCGATCAACATGCCGCCGATGATGATGCCGATGATGCCGGGCAGCCTTAATCTTTCGGAGAGCAGCGGCGTGATGAGAATGATCGCCATTGCAAGTAAAAAGAAGCCAACAGGTTTATTGAAGAGTTCAAGAAGCATGGAATACCTTTTAAGGATTAAGGATAAATGAAGTAAATAAATCAAAGGCCAAAAAATCCCTGGTTTATTTACTTCATTCTGATTCTAACTGAGCAATGTGTTCAGCGGCAGCGCGGTCTTAGGATTCGTTTTTTATCGATTCTGCAAGTCTTAATAAACTGGCAACACTAACGGGTTTTACAAGAATATGGTTGGCTTTTCCGCTTAGTGTTTTTGCTTTGATGAAGTCTGCGGTGACCACTGCGATGATGGTGTTTGGGTATTTGGCATGGATCACATCCAGAACGTCGCCGCCAAATGCAAAAGGGAGATGAAGATCGAGAATAACAAGATCAGGCTGACGGGCGTCCAGAAGCGCGCGGTAGCGATTTCCATTTTCGTCGAGGTCGGTTTCGTATCCAGCTTGCTGCAGGGCGGTTTGGTAGATTATTCCGAGTTTGGGGTCGTCTTCAATAACCAGGGCGTAGGGTTGTGTCATGCTATTCTCCGGGGGCGTTTAGGATGGGCAGGGTGACTATGAATAGACTTCCTACCCCAAGTTGACTTTCAAGGCTGATCTTTCCACCCATTAATTCAATGAGTTGTTTTGTGATGGCGAGTCCGAGGCCGGAGCCGCGATTTTCACGGGTGATCGAATTGCTTACCTGACGGAAGGGTTCAAATATGGTTTGCTGATCTTCCACGGAAATGCCCGTGCCAGTATCGCGAACTTCGATCGACCATTGCGCGGGTGTGGGACGTTTAAGGCTGACTCTGATTTCGCCTGCTTTTGTGAATTTGATGGCGTTGCCTTCGAGGTTGATGAGGACTTGCTGCAAACGATTGAGATCGCCGTATAGTTCACTGGGCAGTTCGGGGTCAATCTCAACGTGGAAGGCGAGTCCTTTTTTATCTGCCAGGGTGGACATGGTGTTCTTTGTTTTTTCAAGCAGATCCACTGGGTTGAAGTATTCATTATATAGGCTGATGGATTTGGATTCGATTTGAGATTCGTCCAGCAGGTCGTTGACGATGACGGTGAGATAATCGGTGCTTTCAATAATGTTGTTAACGGCGTTGAGCTGCTCTTCGGTGAGAGGGCCGAACGCCTTGAATTGAAGCAGTTCAGCATACCCCAAAATCCCATTGAGCGGGGTGCGGAGTTCGTGGCTGACTCTTGATAGCAATTGACTCTTGAAGCGGCTGGCATCCAGCGCCTGATCGCGTGAAAGGGCAAGCGACTCTTGTGCCTGTTTGAGCTGCGTGATGTTGCGCGCCACTGCCTGGAAGCCGATGATCTGTTCTCCATCCATGATGAGCTGCACGTTTTGTCCGACCCATACAATATGACCGTCTGTGGTCACTGCGGGGAATTCGTAATAGGTGTTTTTCGTTTTGCTGATGAATTGATGGTCGTAGGTTCGTTTTAATTTATGGCGTGATTCGGGTGTGGTGAGTTCGAGATAATGTTTACCCAGCACT
This sequence comes from Candidatus Villigracilis proximus, assembly GCA_016715195.1. GTDB lineage: Bacteria > Chloroflexota > Anaerolineae > Anaerolineales > Villigracilaceae > Villigracilis > Villigracilis proximus. The sequence continues at coordinate 98,559 of JADKBB010000011.1, read as the reverse complement.
TCCGCTTCGTGGGTGTATCCCATCATGTGCAGTGCGGAGGGGTTGGCGTATGTAAAACGCCCGGATGTGTCAGCGCGATAAATAATGTCGCTGGCGTTTTCCACGATCTGACGGAAGCGCGCTTCACTTTCCTGCAAGAGGACTTCGGTGCGCTTGCGTTCAGTGATCTCCTTTACGGCAGAGTCGTACAGGTTGGCATTATCCAGTACCAGTGCAACGAGCCGCACAAATAAAATTCCAGTTTCAATTTGCTCGGCGGTAAATGCGTAGCCGGGTTCGGTGCGTGCCAGGGCAAGCACGCCCAGGCAGCGGTCTCCGGCCATGACGGGAATTTCAGCCGCAGCATAAAGCGCGAGGGCATCGTACTCCTGGCGTCTATCTTTCCAGGAATGATAGTCTTCAAGTACGATGGGTTGGTGTGAATTAAATGCCTGCCATGAGAGTCTTGAAGGATCACGCGGGGACCGTTCGCCTTTTATGTCGACCTGGTCGCCTGTGAATGCTTCCACAACCAGATCGCCATCCTGCTCCAGTAGCAGCTTGCTGTATGGGGCGTCCAACAGAATGGCGGAGCGGTCTACGATGACTTGCAGGAGGTCATTGATCTCGCGCCGGTTGAGCAGGTCGAGTGTGATTTGATGCAAAATGGAAAGGTAGTCGTTTTGTTTTTGTAACTGATTCTGCAAAATCTTTTGTTCGGTAATATCCTGTTTGATCTCAACGAAGTTGATCACATCGCCGTCGCGATTAAGTACCGGGGCGATCGTGGCAGATTCCCAAAACACGGAGCCGTTCTTGCGATGATTTTCGAATTCTCCATGCCATATCCGCCCATCTGTGACGGTCAACCACCACTCGTCCTGACTGAAATCAGACGTGGTTCCGATGCCATTCATCAGTGCAATTGGGGATTTCCCGAGTGCTTCCTCTGAAGAGTAGCCGGTCACTTCGCTAAATTTGGGGTTGACGTATTCGATCAGTCCATTTTTATCCATTACGATGACGGTATTTCCGCTTTGTTCCACGGCCTGGGAAAGTTTTTGTAATTGCTCTTCCACCTGTCTGCGGGCTGTAATATCTTCTTTCACAGCGACATAATTGGTGATCACGCCGTCCTGATCCAATACCGGGGCGATCGTGGCAGACTCCCAATATAAAGTGCCATCCTTGCGTTTATTAAGAAATTCGCCGTTCCAGATATTCCCGGTTGAGATGGTCTGCCACAACCGTTTGTAATGTGCGGCGGGCTGTTTGCCTGATTGAAGAATGCGCGAGTTGTTTCCCATTGCTTCCGCAATTGAATACCCGGTGGACTGTTCAAATTTCGGATTGACGTATTCAATATTTCCATTCGCGTCGGTGATCACGATCGTGTTGCCGCTTTGTTCAATGGCGCGGTAGTACTTTCTCATTTGTCTGCTTATGGTAACTGCCTGATCGCGGGCTTCAGCAAGATCATGCGTGCGCTCCTCCACGCGTTGTTCAAGCAGGTCGTGTTCCTGCTGTAAAAGGTTAAGAGTTTGGGTTTCCTTTTGCCATGCAAGGTTAAGATTGCGCATTAATGCGTTAATGGATATCACCAGCGCCGTCGCAGCAGCCATGTAGGTGGTGATACTGGATATTGCGCCCGTGATACTGTCGGGAAGGATATATCCACCGATTCCCACTGGACGATGCATGCCGGACAGGATTAAAAAACCAAAAATGGAAAGAGTAATCAGCGATACGAACAATGTCCGCAGGCCGCCGCTCAGGCCTTCAAGCAATACGCCCAAAACAACGATCGAAATAAAATAAGTAAAGGCTTCCACTGAATAGCCAAAGTTGAAAAGTTCAATAAAAGCCAGTGCAAAGATGGTTAAGATAAATGATGTGGTGCGAATGCGAAGCGGGAGTGTGCGCCATAAAGCCAGCACCCAGAAGATCACCACGACACTGATGATGGTTAAGGTGTAAATGAAAAGTCCGCTTACAGAGGGCAGAGACAATACCACCGAAACCGTGCCGATGACCGCCACGACCCGCAGCATGACCGTAAAAACGCGTTCTATGGTGCGCGCCCAGCTTGGATTAATATCCGTGCCAATGAGCAGGTCATCTCTGTGCGGCGGGGAAAAGAAATTAAGAATCGCATTCCATATTTTGTTTTTAGATTTATCCTCACGGGTTGAAGAACTTTCCGGCGTTCCGCTCGTCAGTGGAGTTGGAACAGGTTCGCGCACGGCAAATCTTGGTTGAGGTATTTCGTCCTCGTCCATGACGCGCAGCAGAATAACGCGCCCAACAAGTTGATCCTGTTGATCTTGCAGCGGAGAAAGACGCACTTCATAGCGACGTTCGGCATCTCCCTCTCCCACCGATATTTCATCTCTTGCATCCGTCACATTGCGGAAGCGCTCCATCAAATGCACCCAGGGAGAAAAAATATCCCCTGCTGTTTTTCCGATGGCGTTCGCAACGGGAACTCCGATCATGCGCGCTGCGGCATTGTTGATGTCTATTACGTTTCCTTTTACATCAAGCACGATCATCCCCTCACGCATCGAATCCACCACACGGTCGCGCGCCATGGGTGCGATATCCATTAAGCGAAAACCAAAGATCGCCCATACCAGAGCCGCAACACTGATCGTAAATGCGAACGGAGTCAGGTCTAGATATGCGATTGGACTATTTCCGGTTACATAGAGGGCGTTGCCGATCCACGGGGCGAGCACGGCAATAAAGAATAGTATTCTCTGTCCACGGAATGCGCCGCGTGCCCGAACCAGTGAACGCACCATGATCGTTGTTCCGGCCAGCAGTAAAAGCTGGGAATATCCCCAGTACACCCAGAACCATAGTCCATGCGACAATTGAAGAGCCGAAAAATCACCTTCTCGAATAATCCTAAACTCTGTCCAGACCAACCCGTGTAACTCGGTTGTAAATGTCAGCACAAGGGTAATGAGAGGAATAATGCTTAGCCACGCCACAGTGCGGCGCATAAATTGATGGGATGGGTTGGTATAGGTAAGTGCAAAAAATAACCATGCCACTGGAATTGTTGCAATTCCAAGGTATTGAAACTTTCCCCAGAATAATTTTGTTGCAAGGTCATCGCCGGCAATTTCCAGCGCATATCCTGTGCTCCATGCCGCAACACCTGCCGCCAAAAGAACAAGCATCAAGATGGAGTTTGTTTTACGATGCGGCCATATATAAAATAAAGCCCAGCCCGAAATCAATGCGGCGATGACGAGGGAGAGGATGTATGGGGAGTATTCGAAACTCATAAGGTTATCCTTGAAAATAGATAACGAATTATATAACAGGCGAACATTTATTTCGTTGCAAAGGCATAAAAAGGAAAGATATTATTGGATCCCCGTCTATATCAAAATAACTTCTGTCATTTCGCCCGCACTTAATCCTGTTGCATCGGGGTGGATGCGCAGCAAGCCATCAGCGGATGCAAGTGTAAAAATTAAATTTGATTTTCCAAATATCGGTTCGGCATTCCACTTTCCACTTTCTACTTGATTTAATTTTACCGGCCACCAATCTTCGCGGCCAGCCTGCGATGGAAGGTTGACTGTCAATTTTGCCTGCACACTTGCGCGCGGTTTTGGCAGTGCGCCCAATAATTTTTCAATGACCGGCACAACAAATAAATATCCATTCACCAATGCGCTGACGGGGTTGCCCGGCAGGCCGATCACTGCTTTGCCGTTGCACACACCGAGGATCGTCGGCTTGCCGGGTCTTGTATTAATGCCATGTACCAACACGCCGGGTTCGCCAAGTGTGCGGATGACATCGGCGGTCATGTCTCTGGTGGATGCGGATGAGCCTGCGGTGATGATCAGCACGTCACATTCGGATAGCGCCTGCGCCGCCGCTTCTTTCAACACTGAAAACTGGTCACTAAAAATCCCATAGCGGATTGCCTCCCCGCCGCTTTTTTCGACGAGCGCGCCGAGGGTATACGAGTTGATATCGCGCACTTGTCCGGGGCGCGGTGCTTGATTTGGGTTAATGACTTCATCGCCGGTGGAGATTAATCCAACCCGCGGTTTCTTGGCAACGTTGATGGATGTGAATCCGAGTGCCATTAATCCGCCAATTTCTGCGGGACGGATCTGTGTGCCGGCGGGAATCACCAATTGATTTTCGGCCACGTCTTCACCAATGCGGATCACGTTTTCACCGTCTGCTACAGATTTGAAGATTTCGATTTCAGATTCCGTAGGGGCAGGGCTTGTCCTGCCCTTGTTGTTTCTGCCGTTGTTGTCTCTAAATCTAAATCTGGGCGACCATCAAGGTCGCCCTTACGGACTATCTGTGTGTATTCGATCATCACGGCAGCATCTGCGCCTTTGGGGAGCATGCCGCCAGTGTGGATCAGTGCGCATTGGCCGGCGCTTAATTCAAAGGTTGGTGTATCTCCCATTGGAACTTCGCCGATCAAGGTTAAGTACGCAGGGAGCGAGTCGCTTGCGCCGAAGGTATCTTTCGCGCGGACAGCGTACCCATCCACGGTGGTGCGGGGGAAATCTGGCAAAGGGTGCGGCGCAAACACGTCAGATGCGGTGAAGCGGCCGAGAGCGTGGATAACTTCTACAGATTCAGAGTCAATTGTCGGCGAGGGGAGATGCGCGAGTAATTCGTCGCGGGCTTGATCGGGCGGGAGGAGAGTCAAAAATTCGGGCACGGTTATCTAATCCAAAAAGTAAGAGTTAAGAAATAGGTGGTGAGTCCAAAGACGGCGAGGGCGGTGGTGGTGAGTAGAGTCCAGTTTGGTTTGCCGCCGAGTGAGATGTTGCGCAGGAGAACGATTTGTAAAATGGCGAAGGGTAGGGTGAGTAAGGCGGGCCACAGAACGGAGAAGCCGAGTATCGGCGCGATGGCGAAGATGCTGTAGGTAAAGACGATCAAGCTGTGATGCAGCGGTACTGCGCGTTCCCAGGTGAGGCGGCGCAGAAATGTCCCGCGCTGATATTTTTGGTCATCTGAAAATGTTTGAAAGTTGAGAATGAGAAAATATGCGAGCGCCAATGCGGTGAGCGGAACGAGAATGAAGATCAATAGGCGATGATTTTCTTTGGCTTGTAAAAGGAATCCGATGGATGGGATGATGTAGGCGATGTGTGCGGCGAGAGCTGCTTCGCCAAATCCGCGGTTGGTCAGGCGAATGGGAGGGATGGAATAGGAGAGAATAAGGATGAAGGATGAAAGAAGAAAGAGGAAAGAGGAAAGCGCGAGGGCTTTGTTGAGATAGAGAAGGTAGACGATAAATGCGGTGACGGTTAATGCGGCGATTGAGATATAAAGCAGGTTGTTGCGCAAAGTCTCTTTTTGCTGCGGAGTTTCATTCTCGATCAGTGGTTCATTGTGTGGACGAAAAACTTCGGCGAGCAGTGACATGCTGAGTTGTGCGAGCAGAACACCTGCAAGTCCGAGTGCAAAGATCGCTGGCTGTAGAAAATTCCCAAGATAAGCAGGGATGCTCGCGCCGAGCGTATAAGTCAACGCGGCGAGGAGCAGGTGGAGGGGGCGGGAGAGTTTGAGACTATTACGAAGCATGTTTTTCTTTTTTATCTCTGGATAAAAAAATATAAGTTAAAGCGATTGATAACATGGCTAGAAGTACGGGAGTAACTATTAAATTAAACCAGTTAATTCCACCTCCGTAAACTACCCAGCTATTACGCTCGGCTATTGGTAAAAGCGGCACAAGCGCCCAACTGATGGGAAATAGAATAGATGGATACGCTGTCAGTATGCCCCCTGCTACGATAAAAGAAAAATAAAGAAAGAAGTTCCCGTACAAATTTTTTATTCCTGCTTTTATTGAGTCCATCACAAGGGTTGGGTTGTGCCAAATCAAATGCCGCAGGCTAAGCAGATAAACCATCCCGGCGAAAAGTACAAAAAAAGTAAGAAATAAATTTTCAAGTACGAAGTTGGCATTGGAGAAAAGGATTAAGTAAACAATAAAAAGAAAGAGTAGAAAAAAAGCTTGTGTAAAGAATAAGAGAAGAACCTTTCCAAAGAATCTATTCGTGATCTGCCAGACGGTTTCTTCTGAATCAGATAACATCTCCCTTTTGTACAACGCCGCAACACAGTAGGTTTCAACCAGGCAAAGGTAAAGAATTAGTAAAAAAAGATCGAGAAGAAAGTCAATGGATTTATTTATCGAGAGGAATAGATTGGATAATAAGGAAACTGTATGATGCAAGAAAAACGGAAAGACGATAAAAAGGTTTTTGCGAACAAAGATCAACGAATCTTGGTAGAGTGTGTAGATCATCCAAAACATATAAGCCCCCATTTATTTTGCAAGGTATTTCTCAACCCGTTCAATGCCTTGCGGAAAATTCTTTCTTCCCAATCCCAAGCGGAAGTGATTTCTTGAGTCATCATACATGGTGCCGGGGAGAAGTAAAACGCCGGCCTTGCGGACAAGGTTATCGCAGAAATCTTCAATATCGCCTTTTAGGAGTTTGGGGAATCCCATTGAGCCGGCTTGTGGACGGACCCAGGTGAAGAGTGAAGAATGATTCGTGAAAAAAATATCAACGATGGCGAGGTTGGTTTGGATGATGCCGAGGTTGCGGTCAATGAGTTTTTGGCGGTGACGCATGGCAACTTCCGCAAGGAATTCGCTGGGTGCGGAATTGCAGATGGTGGTGTAGTCTTTGAGGGAAGCCATGTTCTCATAGACTTTTTTATTTTTGGTGGCGATCCATCCAATGCGCAGACCGGCGAGGCCATAGGTTTTAGATGTGACGCCAAGTGAAACGGCGTGCTCGCCATAGTCACATGCGGCAGGCAGACGGATTGCCGGGTCGTATTCTGACTCGCGATAGACTTCGTCAGAGAAGAGAAGTAGTTTCTTTTCCTGCACAAATTTATTCAGTTCGTCAAAGTCCGCACGAGACATGAGGTAGCCGGTTGGGTTGTTCGGCATGTTGATGATGACCGCTTTGGTGGTCGTGCGCATGAGGTGGCGGAGTTCGTTCAGGTCGAGTGCCCAATTATTTTCTTCACGCGCCAGCCACGGGCTGATCTGACAACCGATTCCCTTTGCAACTTCACTCAAGGATTGATAGTGCGGCGAATGCACGATGATGTGGTCATTATCTTTTAACATGGCGTGCATGAAAAGATAGATCGCTTCGCCCGCGCCGGTGTGGACAAGGATATTTTCCGGCTGCATGGTGGTGTAAATATTGCAGATCTCTTTTCGTAAAGCAGGGCTGCCTTGCGACTCGGTATAGCCGAGCCATGTATTTTGAAGTTTCTCCGCTGCACCTTCTTCGAAGGCAAGCAAATCCGCAATGGACATGGCTTCACAGTCGGAGGAGCATAGCAGGAATTCAGTATTGAATTCGTATTTGGCGAAATAGCGTTCGAGTTTAAAGGGAGGGAGGTTCATAGGGGAAGGATGAGGGGTGTAAAGGATGAAGAATGAAAGATGAAGGATGAATAAAAGAAGAGCGAAAATGAGACGTGTGTTGCATTTACTTCTCACTTTTCACTTCTTACGCTTTACCCAACTTTCTACTTCAATACCTTCTTCAAATCACGATAATGGACTTGGTTATGGATATACAACATCTTGACCATTTCACGTAAGGTGGTCGTTTCAAGGAATGGATGACGGCCTATGATCTCAAGCTCAGATTCCTGCAAGCCTGAAACCCATGTGACTGTCTCCGCGCGGGTGGATTTATATAACTCAATCAATTCTGCAACTGGTAAATCTTGAGTCTTTTTTTGCTGTGACTCGTTGTACCGGTCAATTGAGAAATCGTCCGCGGCGCCGCTTCCGCCCTGGCGGATCTGTTCAAACAGTTTTACCAGTCCACGCTCGGATGTGACAAAATGCGAAAGAACATTGCGGATGGTCCAGGTGGCGCCTTCGGTGTAGACTTCCGTTTGCCACTGCTCATCGGTTAATGCAGAGAAAATCCCGACAAATTTTTCGCCTTCAGATATTAATTTTTCAGCGATCACATTAACTTCAGACATATTAACTCCTTATTTCTTCTTTACCATTTCTTTTTCAGCCGCGGCCATGATTCTATCAAGTTCTTTTTCCTGCTGAGGTTCGAGCGGCGGCACCTGATGCTCGCGCAGAATCCTTTCTGCTTCGTCTGCGGCGTAATCTGCCATTTGTTTACGGCCTAGTTTATCTTCCCATGTTTCCCATGAATTGCGTTCGGCAAGTTTTGTCAGTGCGATTTCACCGGCTTTCAAATGATTTAGCGTGTGGCGCTGACCTAAAAAGTTGCGCGTGCCATTCATGACGTTTTCGATGATGTCCACTGCAAGATGGGCAGCATCTGCTGAGAGACCTTTTCGCTGGCGCATGATACTGCCAACAAGTTCATTGTCCAAAACCATTTGAGCGTATGAACCCATTACGCCCGCTTCCATTTCGCCGATGCCTGATAATTCGTCTGCGCCGGCCAGAGCAGGGATCGATGCGTTCAGTCCGCGCTCGAATGCGTTTTGCGCGTCGATGGTGTGTGCGTTCGTTGAAAACCCATATACATTGACACTGAACCCGTAATAATGTCCGAGTTGAACCGTGGCCGCCGATGACATGCCAAGTTCCACGCCGCCCCAAATTAATCCGGTGCGCGGCTCCAGCATTCCCAGGCGTCCGCAATATACAACACCGCATCCGGGGTTGACGATTTGCGCGAGGACGAGCAGTGCCAGCGTTTCTGCGCTTTGCTGCACAAGACTGCCTGTGATGGTCATCGGCGATGTGGCTCCGCCGGTGGGCGCGGGCAGGTTGGCGCAGATCACACCGGCTTTTGCCATTTCAACGATTGCGGCAGCCGCGGGGTCGTGGATCGTCAACGGGCTGACGGGGGAGAGGGAAAGCGTGAGTTCATTGGCGGGCGTGCCGATTACCTGCGCCATTTCAACCGCATACTTTACTTCCTCGGCAAATTGAATGCCGGGTCCCTGCAAAGGTTTGACCGTGTGCGGAAGGGAGTGACGGTACATAAAGAGTGACATTAATTCACCAGGCACATCCTGCGGTGTGAAGAACGGGGTGACTGTGTGGCAATTGGGGAGGGCATCCAGTACGCGGGTCGCATCGATCACATCCTGATCGGTTGCGATTCTGCGCGTGCCGGTCTTTGCATCGAACACATCGCGCGCGCCGCCGAGGTTATGAAAGTATAAATTTCCGCCGCCCAGTTCATTCACTTGTCCGTTGCGCCCGCGAATGACGGGTCTTTTATTGGCTTTTGCAATGCAATCTTCAACCAAATGCGGCGGCATACAAACGCGATTATTTTTTATTGTACAGCCTGCGCCCAGCAAAATATCAAGGCTGGGTTTATGCGGCCAGATCAATCCCACTTCACTCATGATGTGAAGTGTTGCTTCATGCATTGCTTTTATATCGTCATCGCTAAGAAATTTCAACGGTTCCATGTCTGCTCCACTTTGATAAGACTAAATAAAATGTTCACCATGATAAACGGAGATCAACGGAGATAAAAATAAAAACATCTTTGTTTATCGCTGTTGATTTCTGGTTTTAAATATTCTTCACTATAAATTCCACGCACTTTTCTTCCGAGTCGATCACATTTTTAATATCCAAAAATGAATGACCTTCATCTTTATAGATCAGCAATTCAACTTCCTTGCCTAATTCAACCAGTTTATCACGAGCATCGATCGAATCAGATGCCGGGCAGCGCGGATCGTTTCCGCCGCAGATCATTTGCACAGGCGCGTTGACTTTGTCTAAAAAGAAGTAGGGTGAAAGTTCAACCCATCGGTCATGGTTATCTTCAGGGTCGCCCATGTTTTCAATGTTCCAATGCTGCAAATCTTCACGCGAGTCTTTGTGTGATTTGATCCAATTTAAAAACGGAACTACCGCCGAACCCACCGCAAACAATTCAGGGTATCTTGTCATGCAAGACATCGTTAGAAAACCGCCATGGCTTCTGCCTGTTACGGCGATCTTATTTTTGTCAGCCAAGTTATTTTCAATTAAATAATTCACGCCCGCCGCACAATCATCGGTGTCCACGCCGCCCATATCGTAGCGGCTGGCGTTCTGCCATTTTTTGCCATAGCCCGTCGACCCGCGATAATTGGGCGCAAGCACCGTCCAGCCGCGTGAAGCCAGATGACTCATCATCGGCGACCATAAAAATTGATACAGCCAGTTGGGTCCGCCGTGAATGTCGATCACAGCGCGTGTGCTGTCTTTTGCACGATACAACAAAGCGGGCACTTGCGTCCCGTCTTTGCTTGTGTACCAAACTTCTTCGGGTTGAATGAATTCCGCGTCGCGCAAATCATCGGGCAATGAATTTGTTAACTGTCTGACCGAATCATCTTTAAGATTTATCTTCCACAGGTCACACGGATGACTTGTATCTTCATATAGAATTACAACGCTATCATCAGTGAACTGCGGAAAGTAATGGACTCCATCCCCGATCTTTTTCTCACGAATAACATCGCTTCCTTCTTTAAGCTGTAAGCTGGTCTTTGCACCTTCAGAATGCACCCAACCGATGATTTCTCCGCTCCGCGACCATGCAGGTTGTGTGTCATCGCCAGTTGATTCGTTGACCCATGTAATTTCTTTTGACTCGACATTGAATAATCCAATATCGTGCCATTCGCCGTTCTCGCCGGAGAATGCCAAAAATTTAGAATCAGGTGACCATGCAGGTTGCTGCGCATTCAAGAGTTGACCATTTACTTTAAGCTGCACTGTATTTACCTTCACGCCCTTGCGCGGACGATTAACAGGCATGACATAAATACTGCGGTCACTGGCAGTTGACTCAGCTTCGATCGCGATCCACTGACCATCGGGTGACCACTTCGCATCCCAGCAGGGATGGAATACATTTTTTATCATGCGTCCGGGTGTACCATCCAGATGGATCAGGTGCAAAGCAAACTGGCCGTGCTTATCAGAAAGCACAGCCAGTACTTTTCCATCGGGGGACCAGGTGATATTCGGCTGATGCGCGTAGGCAATTTGAGGCGTGAGATCCGTGCTGATGTGGGTGCTGAGATCATGCACAAAGATGTGATATGACTCGCTGCCGTCGAGGTCTAATGCGTAGGCGAGCATTGTGCCATCGGGACAATGAATCGGGGAGAACTTGCTTCCTTCTTTTTGAGAAACAAGCTGCGGTGAGTCTGATCCGTTCTTTTCATCCAACGGCATTTCATATAATTCCCAACGGCCTGTTTTGTTCCAGGCAAAAACCAACCTCTGTCCGTCGGGTGAGATGTCAAATCTTAATGTGCTGTCTACATGGGGGACGCGCAGAAGTTGGGAGAGTGTGAGCATGTTTATGCGGGCTGCATATCCTCTAGTATGGGTAGGTGTTCGATGCCTGCTTTTCTGGCGAGGTCGAGCACGAAGGCGTGGAGTTCGTTTTCTTTGGCGGGGTCAAGCTCGGGGCGGCGATAGGATGCGAGAATTTCGTTTACGCGGATTTTTGCGCGAGCGAATGTATCCATTGATCCTGATTCTTTCCAGCCGCGCATTGAGTCGCGGTCGATGACCTTGCCGGGCATGTGCTGTTCTTTTTGAAAGAGTTGCATTGTAACCCGTTGTTTGAGAAAATCGCCGCCTTTAAAGTTAACACCTTCATAAAAAGCTGTGGCAAGTGTTTCGGTGTGAATCTTCATTCCTTGCACCATGCGCTGCGCCATGGCGATGCCTTCCGCGTCGGTGACTAATTTTTCAGGGCTTTGGCAAATGAGGGAATCCAACATGCCTGAGCCGGAGATCATGTTGATGCCGCTTAATGCGCCGATCATTGCTCCTACTCCGCTTTCGAGGCCGGCTTGTGTATCCAAAACTTTTGCTTCAGTTGCACCGAGATATGCGTGTGTGGGCAGGCCAAGTGATTTTCCAACCTGTGCATAGGATGAGTCGATCATTGCGGTTTCGACTGCGCCGAAGGGGGTGCCGCCTTTGCGCATGTCAAAGATGGCGGGTGCGCCGCCCCAAACGATCGGTGAACCTGCGTGAGCCAGTTGATGAATGGTGATGCCCGATAAACATTCTGCAGCGTGTTGTGTGACCGAGCCAAGCAATGTGACTGGAGAAGCCGCACCTGCCAGCGGCATGGAGACGATCTCTGCGGGGACGCCGGCGCGCGCCAATGTGATCAAGTTGCCCGCGCCAAAGTTTGACCAGATCAGCGGTGGTGATGGGCAGACATCGAAAACTGCGCGTGGATGTTCGCGCAAGTTGTCATGTCCGCCGGCGAAGATGGCGAGCATATTGATCATGTGATGCACGGTTGCGTTTGTGAATGCACCTGTGACAATCGGTTTCTTTGAATACAACATGACCAGATATAAACGATACAGGTCATGCAAATCTTTGGGTACATCGTGGCAAACAATGGCTGTGGATTGTGCGTCGTATTGCGGCAGGCTTTCTGCAACTTTAATGATGCGGATCAAGTCTGCGGTTTCGGCGGTTTTGTGTTCGAGTGTGAGGGGATCGAGGATGGTGACGCCTGAGGAGCCTGGGTCGAATTGAACCGCGTCGCCTCCGTACTGGACTTTGGGACTGCCGTCGTAGTCAAAGAGAAAGAATTCGTGCGGGACGGTTTCCAACGCTTTGAGGACGATCTGTTCGGGGATTCTGACGATCATAGTCTCTTCGTCAACTTGCGCGCCGGCTTCGGCAAGCAGTTGACGTGCCTCGGCATTTTGCACTTTGATGCCGGGTTTGATCATCAGTTGATAGGCCTCTGCGATGATGCGTGAGATCAGGTCATCGTTGAGCAAGGACAGTTTCGGTTGCATAATGCACCTCCTGGGTGGTGTGGAAATTAGGAATTAGAAATTCCTGATAAGAATTACCAATCCGCAGGAGCGTGAGGTAAGGGACTTCGGAAGTCTTTTTTGACTTCCGAAGTCCCAGTCTTTTATTTATGCGGGTTGATAATGTTCCAACAAAGGCAATATGTCTACGCCGGTTTTTTTAGTGAGATCAAGCATGAAGTTGTAGAGTCTGCGCTCTTGGGCAGGATCAATTTCAGGTCGCTTGTAGGATGCGAGTAGTTCGGTCACGCGGATTTTGCATCTGCCGAAGGCATCCAGTGAGCCGGCGGCTTTCCAGGCGCGGGTCGAGTCACGGTCAATGACGCTGCTGGGAAGATGCTGCTCCTTTTGGAAGAGCTGCATGGTGACTTTCTGTTTGAGGAAGTCGCCGCCTTTGAAGTTGATCTTGTCATCGTAGAAGCCGGTGGCGAGTGTGTCGGTGTGGAGTTTCACGCCGCCGATCATACGCTTTGGCCATGGCGATGCCTTCGGCGTCGAGGACGAGTTTTTCCGCGCTGTGACAGGCGAGGAAATCCAACATGCCTGAGCCGGAGATCATGTTGATGCCGCTCAATGCGCCGACCATGGCGGAGATTCCGCTTTCGAGACCGGCTTGGGCATCAACGAGTTTTGAATCGGTTGCACCAAGATAGGTGTGTGTGGGCATGTTGAGTGTTTTTGCAACCTGTGCGTATGAACAATCGAGCATGGCAGTTTCAACCGCGCCCATGGGCGTTGCACCTTTGCGCATATCGAAGATGGCGGCCGCGCCGCCCCAAACGATGGGCGAACCGGCGTGTGCAAGTTGATGAATGACGATGCCCGCGAAACATTCCGCTGTGTGCTGTGTGACGGTGCCAAGCATGGTGACGGGAGCCGCCGCACCTGAAAGCGGCACGGAGACAATTTCCGCGGGCACGCCCGCACGGGCGAGCGCGATCAAATTGCCGGCGCCGAAGTTGCTCCAGATCAATGGCGGAGCGGGGCAGACGTCAAAGATGGCGCGTGGTTTTTCGCGGGCCGCTTGTGCTGAACCCGCAAAGACTGTCAGCATGTCGATCATTTCCTGCACGGTCTTGTTGGTGAATGCGCCGGTGACGATCGGTTTTTTTGAGTGAAGTAAAACGAGATACAGACGATATGAATCTTGAATATCTTTGGGTACGTCGTGACAAATGACGGCGGTGGATTGCGCGTCATATTGCGGAAGTTGTTCCGCAACTTTTAGCAGACGAATCAGATGTTCTGTTTCGGTGGTGTCATGCTCAAGTGTTTCAGGGTTGAGCATGGTGATGCCTGATGAGCCCGGGTCAAAGTGGACGGAGTCACCGCCGTAGTGTACGGTGGGGTTGCCATCGTAATCATAGAGATAAAATTCGCGCGGTACGGTCTCCAGCGCCTTGCGGACGAGAGATGCCGGAATCTGAACGACATCCGTTTGTGGATCAACGATCGCTCCGGCCGCGGCAAGCAAATCCCGCGCTTCAGCATTCTGGACTTTGATGCCAGGTTTTGAAGAAGTTCGTACGCTTCTCCCAGAATACGGGCGATGATCTCATCGCTTAACAGTGTGAGCTTTGGTTGCATAAGACACCTCTAATGAGATACGAGTAACGAGTAATAAGATTTTTTAGGGAATAGGTAATAAAGAATGAGATGCGAGAAGCTGCATTGAAATATGGGTAATGAGTAACAAGTCTCGTATCTCGTCACTTGTTACTCATCACTTTTTTCCTTATTACTTTTCGACCGATTTGATAATTCTTTCCATTTCCTTGCTGATGTTTTCTTCCAGCGGGTCTGGCTGATGTTCTTTTAATGTTTTGCGCGCCCTGGCTGTTGCCCAATCACGCGCGTCGTCTTTTTTGGTTTCCCACTCGGAGTATGGGCGGCGATCCATGAATTTAGGCATGAACAATTCACGCATATGGTTGCGGGTGTGCTTTTGTCCGAGATAGTGACTGCCCGGGCCGACTGCGGCAATTACATCAAGCGCAAGTGTTTCTTCATTGACGACGATGCCCTCCATCATTTTGTGAACGATGGAGAATATTTCACAGTCCATCATCATCTCTGCGAAAGACCAGATGCGGCTGCCGTGCAGGAATCCGCAGCCGAGCAGCATATCAGACATGACCACGCTTGCCATAAAGCTGGACATCGCGCCTTCGAGTCCAGCCTGCCAGTTTGGTTCTTTTGCACCTGTGGCAAATGCGCCCATCGAAAGCGGAATGTTGTAAAAGTCTGCGAGCGCATTGGTCGCTGCGCCGAAGAGAAAATCCTCCGGCCCGCCGCCAGTGTATGCGCCTGTGCGAAGGTCAGATGCGGTTTGTGCTGCCGCATAAAAGACAGGCGCACCGGGGAACGCAAGTTGTAAAAGGGCTGTTCCGGCAATTACTTCCGCGTTGCCGACTGCGAGATTGCCAGCCATGGTGGTGGGACCTGTTGTAGCACAGGCGGCCATTGTCATAAATCCGGTTGGGATGCCGACTTCTGCAGCGAGGAGGGCGGCGTCCAGGCTGCCACCGTCATGTCCGAGCGGAGGAGCTGTACACTGCATGAGTGAAAGCACAGGCCGCTCGCGGAGTTTGTCTTTTCCGCCGACGATCAAAGCTGCCATTTCAATCGCGGCTTTGGCTTCTTCCACGTTGTAAATGGACTCGGTCTGCACGTGTTTGGTGGAATTTTCCCAAACAGCTTTCAGTTCGTGCAGTCCGCGGGCTTCTGCGGGTGTATCTTGTGCTGAGACAGAAACCCAGTGAAATGCAACCTCTTCAGTCGCATCTGCAACCCTGGCAATGTCACGGACATCCTGTAAACATGATGTGCGCTTTTCGCCGGTGTTAATATCGATCACTTCCACGCCGCAGCCATCAGTTCCAAGGTTGACGTGGTTTCCGTCAAGCTGCAGATCCTGCTGCGGGTCGCGTGCTGCGAGTTTGTATGCGGGCGGCGCTTTCTTGATCGCATCTTCGATGATCTGCGGTTTGACGCGCACGATCTTCTTTTCATAATCCACTTCCGCGCCGTTGGCTGCCCAAATTTCCAGTGCGCGTTTTGACGGGAATCTCACACCGACTTTTTCAATGATCTGTAGAGTCGCTTCGTGAATTTGTTTTACTTCATCTTTTGTCAGCACTTCCAATTTTAGTTTTGGATTGCTGATGGTCTTGATCGTTTTAGAAGACATAAGGCCCTCCCGAGGCATATGTCTCTCTTCTCTCTCTGATGTCTTTTATGTTTATTGATCTGCCTTGCCGACCAGTTCCTTGGCGATCTTGACTGCGCCGATCGCATCTTCAGAGTACCCGTCAGCTTTGATCTTGGTCACCCAGTCGCGGGTGATCGGTGCGCCGCCGACCATCACTTTGATGCGCGGCCGCAAACCTTCTTTGTCCAATTCTTCGATCACTTCGCGCTGACGTACCATGGTGGTGGTTAATAAGGCGCTCATGCCGATAATATCAGCGTTGATCTCAAGCGCCTTGCCGATAATCTTGTCGGCGGGTTGATCCACACCGAGGTCAACGACTTCAAAGCCGGAGGCGCTCAACATGGTGCCGACAAGGGTTTTGCCGATCTCGTGAATGTCACCTTCAACTGTGGCAAGAACCACTTTTCCCATCATCTCACGTGCTTCGCCAAGTTTGAGCAATTCGGGTTCGAGCACGGCAACTGCGGCTTTCATTGCTTCACCGGCCATTACCAGTTCAGGCAGAAACGCTTCGCCCAGACCAAATTGATCGCCAATGTAATTTACTCCGATCACGAATCCTTTTGTGATCGTCTCCAGCGGGTGCATATTCAACTCGATGGATTTTTTGGCGAGATCGGTAGCGATATCCGAGTCACCATCGATAATGCTTTGGGCCATTTCCTTATATAGTTCTTCTGACATACTGCCTCCTATTTTGATTTCTTTATCAAGTGATTTACTTGCTCTTCTTTTTCTCTTAACAGATTTCCCGGAATACCAAGATATTCTTCCAGCCATTTACCCGAATCCAGAACATGTTCAAGAGATGATTGTGCGGCTTTGTCGGCATCGCCCTTTTAGAGCGCAGTTCACGATCGCTGAGTGCTCCTCGTAGGTTTGCGCTACACTGCTCGCAAGCAATTCAGGTTTGCGGAACACTGCTTCATATAGCAGCCAATCGGGGAATGCGTTTGTGACAACGGCATACATTTTTATCAGCAGGTTATTTCCTGAAGCCTCGGCGATCAATGAATGGAACTCGCGGCTTAACTGCCGCTCCTGAGGCATCTCATTTAATTTGACATGCTTCTTCATCTCATCCATTATTTTTTCGAGGCCTGAAATCTGCTCGGGTGTAATACGCACTGCCGCCTCCCGGGCAGTTAACGCTTCGAGCATCAACCTTAGGCCGTAGGCTTCCACAATATCCTGCGTGGACATTTCGCGCACGCGCACGCCGCGATAGGGAACGCGTTCAGCAAGACCAGCGGCTACAAGTAGATCTAACGCCTCTCGTACCGGAGTCATACTGACGCCCATCTGGCTGGCGATATCCTCCTGACGCAGCCAATCGCCGGGTGAGTACTTTCCGGCGATGATCTGACGGTGCAGCGCATCGAATATTTCCTCTTTAAGAGGTTTGTGGGTAAGTTCTTTTTCAGCAGTTAATGACATGATTATATATTATATATAATCATGTCTGAATTCGGAAGTCCAATTTGTCATCAAAAGTTTGACCTGTCGGCAGAGAAAATTGCTAAATGCCGAAAATTATCAGAGCCGGTATATAATTTAGGGAACATGAAGGCATGGGACTTTGAAAGGCTCTGCGCCAAAGATATTTTCAATGGAAAAGACACAAACACAGCATATTGAGTGAATATCTTTATATTTTCTTAGAAGAGGAAAATGTGACCGCGATTTTGTTTGGTTTGTTTTCTGCATTAACCTATGGAGCAGCGGATTTTACCGGCGGCTTTGCAAGCAGACGTGTCAACTCATATGCGGTTGTGATCTGGTCTGATATTCTGGCAATGCCCATCATCGCGACTGCCGCCTGGTTGTCCGGCGACACGTTTCCGTCTGTGCGCGGAGTGTGGCTTTCGTTGTTGAGTGGTGTGTTCGGCGGGGTGGGGATTTTATTGTTGTACCGCTCATTCGCTGAAGGCAGAATGAGTATTGTCGCACCCGTCTCGGCTTTGATGGCGGGAATGCTGCCCGTTGTGGTCGGCATGTTTACGCAAGGGTTGCCGGGTGGTTTTGTTTTTGCAGGCATGGCGCTGGCTTTGATCGCGATCTGGTTTATTGCCCGTGAAGAAGGAAGTCCGTTGCAGCTTAATTGGGTGAATGTTCGGCTTCCATTATTTGCAGGTATTTTGTTCGGAATGTTTTTTGTTTTGATGCATGACATAGGCGGTGAATCAATACTATGGCCGATCTTTATTTTGCGTTTCTCTGCAGTGGCTGTTCTTGTTTTTATTGCATATCTTATTCACCAACCGTTGACTCCGCCGTTTCGGCAATGGTATTTGCTGCTTATGATCAGTGTTTTTGATGTGACTGGAAACATGTTTTTCATCCTCTCGAATCGCGCGGGACGGTTGGATGTTGCGGCGGTTCTGGCTTCGCTTTACCCCGGTGTCACTGTTTTGCTGGCGTGGATTTTTTTAAAGGAGCGCATCTCGCGCTCACAATGGTTTGGTGTACTGTTGGCGGTGGCTGCCATTGCTTTAATTGCGTTATAAGTGAAGGTCAAAGATAAAATGCCCTGGTTTTTTACCCTTGATTTTTTGTGCCGTATCCAATTGACGTGATTACATGGTTTTACAGTAAAATCAGGCATACCCAATGAAAGAAAATTACATTGATTTTATCCCTGGAGATTCAGAAAAAGAACTTTCAGCAAGTTTGTTGCGTTCACTTGTGATTGGCATTCTTTTTTTGAGCGGGATGTTTATTTTATCGGCATTGTTGGTCTTTCATGAATTGATCGCGCGAGCGGCTTTTTTCTCAGGGACGGCTGCGCTGATTTGTTTATTAACCTTCTGGCTGATTCGCCGTCGAAAACTTCGCCTTGCTGGATTGATTTTTGTCGCATTTCTCTGGTTGATCGTCTCTTTCGGCGCATACACAGCGACCGGAGTAGCTGCACCGATCTTTTTTGGGTATGCAGCAGTGATTCTTATCGGTGCTCTTGTCCTTGGGGTTAGAACTGGATTATGGCTGGTCTTTCTTAGCGTTGGCTTTGGCGGTTTTATGATCTATGCCGATGCATATCATTTTTTGCCCGATGCTAAAGAATACTCTCTCATGTCCAGATTATTTATTTACGCATTTTTCTTTTTTGTGATTCTTCTACTGCAAAAAACGGCTGTGGATACAACCAGAAACGCCATTTCACGTGCGAACACGAGTGAAATGATGTACCGCTCTTTCCTGGAAAACATCTCAACGGTTACTTATATTAATGACACTTCTTTGGGCTCATTGACAACATATGTCAGTCCTCAGGTAATTAAAATAATTGGATATTCTCAGGATGAATTTTTAGTAAATCCTTTATTGTGGATGGATATCCTTCACCCTGCTGATCGTGAAAATGTGATTTTGGAAAATAATCGGACTTCCGAAACTGGCGAGCCATTCCTTATGGAGTATCGCCTGATCTCCAAAGACCAGCAGGTGGTTTGGGTGCGGGATGAAGCCAGCCTGATACGTAACGAACAAGGTCAACCCCAATACTGGCTGGGAGCCTGGACTGATATTACACAGAGAAAGAATTCAGAAACTGCTCAACGCAATGTTGTAGAGGCGCTTACCAGACGCACGATCCAGCTGCAGACTGCCGGGGAGGTAAGCCGCGCAGCCACGTCTATTTTGGAGTTGGATGTTTTGCTTTCGAAAGTAGTGGAGTTGATCTGTTCACATTTTGATTACTATTATGTGGGTATTTTTCTAGCGGATGAAAAACATGAAATCGTGGTCTTGCGTGCCGCCACTGGAGAAATGGGGCAGACTATGTTGAATTTTCAGCACTCGCTGCCGGTTGCAAGTTCATCCATGGTCGGCTGGTGTGTAAAAAATAATCAGGCGCGTATTGCCCTGGATGTGGGTGAAGATGCGGTACATTTCAAGAATCCGATTTTGCCGCTTACGCGCTCTGAACTCGCCCTGCCTTTAAGGGCGCGCGGTGATGTCATTGGTGCGATGACCATTCAATCAGACCGCGCTGCCGCATTTACCGAGGCGGATATTACCGCACTACAAACAATGGCTGATCAGGTCGCGAACGCGATCGAAACAGCGCGGTTGTTTGATGATCGTTCCAGGTTGATCAAGGAATTAGAGACAAAAAACGCGGAGCTGGAGCGGTTCTCATATACAGTTTCGCACGATTTAAAATCCCCGCTGGTGACGATTCGCGGCTTCGTTGGATACTTGCGTGAAGATGCCAGAAAAGGCGATATGATCCGTTTTGATAATGACCTTGCGCGCGTGATCAATGCCACAGATAAAATGCAAAACCTTTTGAGTGACCTGCTTGAACTTTCAAGAGTGGGTCGTATTATTAATCCTCTGGAGAACATTGAGTTTTCAGAGATCATAAAAGAAACATTAAGCCTGGTATTAAATCCTCTGATGCTTGATGCGATACAGGTTGAGATACTGGATCCTCTGCCAATTGTCTGCTGTGATCGTGCGCGGATCGTGGAGGTGCTTCAAAACCTTGTGACTAATGCTGTAAAATTTATGGGGGAACAATCCGCGCCGCATATACAGATCGGCGCTGCGGGTTTTGACAACAATAGTGGATACCCCATTCTGTTCGTTAAAGATAATGGAGTTGGGATTGAGGCGCAATATCATGAGCGTGTATTTGGTTTATTTAATCGTTTGAGCTCTGATAATGAAGGCACAGGTATTGGGCTGGCGATTGTAAAAAGAATTATTGAAGTTCATGGCGGGCGAATCTGGCTGGAATCGGCGGGAAGAAATAAAGGCAGCACTTTCTATTTCACCCTGCCTTTTGCAGAAGGGGAAAGAAATTAAAGCAAAAACTGGTGTGCGGTAATGGATATTCTTAAATCCCAGTAAATTCTGCCACTCTCTGCGGTAAATACTCCTTATCCATTATTGAGTTTACTTATTACCCTCCCCCGCAAAAAATAGAACATCCATGAAGGATGTTCTATTTTTTTATTAGGGCTTTCCGCCCTGACCGCTAGAGTCGGGAACGGAGTCGTTATCATTCCTGTTTCCATTCCCATTTCCGTTGGTAGTCTCGTTGTCGTTCATATTACTATTTTCATTATTATTTTGATTTGTCCGTTGTTTGCGGCTGGGTGGGTGGTGATCTTTTCTGTGACCGCCGGTACTGGGCTCTGGTCTTTGTGTGTCTGGTTAGTTGACGGGTCGGCAATGCTTTGTTCCAAAGTTTGCAACTCCTTTGCTGCTGTCGCACTCGGCACAGGTTCCATCCTGTGGATGGCCTTGATAGTTGGGTTTGCTTGAGCGGTGGGGGGTGGCCGCCCCTGCGGCAAAAAGGCGAGCGAAAGGGTTTCCGAGAACGGTGCCGCGCCCCCCCCAGTGCCCAGCCCCCCCCGCCCCCCCCCCTGCGGCGGGGGGTTTAATATCATGGCAAAGTTGACAGGCCGCCTTTTAATTGCGGCTGATTACGGCGATGGTGAAGAGCGGACAGGGCCCACCCGCCCAAAGGCGGGCACCCCACGGGCGCCACCAAGGGGGCCAAACAAGGCTTCGACAGTGAACTTCTCACTTTTTACGATTAGTGATTTCCTCCGCCATTGCCATTTCCGCCGCCGCCGTTGCCACCACCCGACCAAAGCGGTTGACCCGTTGTTGCATCGCGGAAGGCATAGACCTGTGCGGTTGAGTCGAGTGTGACGGTGATTGCGCTGTATACGCCCTGGTCACCAGGGAAACCATAAACCGTGACGCCTTCACCAATTGCGGGGGCAAATCCGATGGACTGGCTGTAGCGTGAGTTTCCAAGTTGGATGTAGAACGCGGAGCCGTCGTCAAGAGTCAGGCTGAGTCCCATTTGATCGAAGCTGACAACTGTGCCGTGGATTGTGGTTGCGGCTGTCAAATCAGCTTGCGCCACGCCGCCTGTAGCAGAAGCCTGCCCAGAGCCCTGTCCGCCTTGACCCTGTCCACCCTGACCTTGTCCACCAGTTGCCTGTCCGCCGCCACTGTTGCCCTGTCCATTGCCAGCACTGGAGATGATGGCTTGATATTGCTCAGCGGTCAAATATTGCGGCACATAAGTTTCGCCTGTTTGGGTGAGCAAAGTTCCCGTGAAAGCTTTCAAGTGACTGTAGGAGCCATTCATCAAATTGGTATAAGCCTGTTGAATATCGGCATTGTCGGTCTCAGCCATGCGGGTTTGCAAGTCGCGGATGTCAATTTCTTCGATGGCTGCGCCGACTTTCAAAGCGTCTGCAAGGGAGAGATTGCCCTGGGCAACCAGTTGGGTGTACAAAGCTTGAAGCGCAGGATCTGTAAATTGTCCAGGAGCAAGCGCGGGGTCGGTCAGCGCGTAGCGATCCAACAGGACTTTGATCTCGTCCATGTGCATCTGTTCACTGGAAGCAATGTTGGTGAAGGTCTGTTGTCCCCAAGTTGTGTAAAGTGCGTTGTAAACATCGCGCGCGAGTTTTTCTTCTTCACGCATGAAAAGCAGGGCGGCGGCTTCTTCAGCGCTCAGGTCAGAAGCGGGGATATCCAGCACTGATGTGCCTGTTCCGTCATTGCCGCCGTTCCCATTTCCATTTCCATTTGTGGCAGCGGTCTGTGACTGCGTGGAGAAGATATTTGTACCAGGTGCGGCAAACGCGGTGTAGACGCTCGCTCCAATGGCGATGATTATGACTGCAGCCAGAATTCCGGCCAGAAGGGTTTTAAGTGTTTTGAACATGATGTCCTCTTTTTTTATTGGTTGGTTTCAAATTTTGGTTACGGTTTTGTTCGTAACTCTGTCCCCATGATAGAACTCAAATGTAAAGATTGAATAAATATACAGATAAGGTTGTGCAAAATATGTGACACCTATCCTTTATCATTTCTTTATAAATTCTTTCTTTGGTTAATAAACTGGGTTGATACAAATGGCAATATTCTTATCACTCAGGAGAAGCCATGACCAAAGAATCATCTACGCCCGAAAAAGAAGACTCCATGCTCGATCGTATGCGTGAGCGGCTCGTCCCCGAAGCCATGCCAGTGGATGACCGCGGGCGTATGCGCATGGTCGTGGATAGCCTCGTGCTGCATCTACATCCCACCAAAGTCATCGCCTCCACCATGAACTGGAACTACAGTTGGGGGCTGGGTGGCCTCTCTGCTCTATTGATGGCAGTGCTGGGATTAACAGGCGTCGTCTTGCAAAATAATTACACACCCGCCGCGCCGCAAGCCTATCTTGATATTCTCGAAATTAATTCCAATGTCTGGTTCGGCGAACTCATCCGCAATCTGCATCATTGGAGCGCCAATCTGCTTATCGTGGTTGCGGTGCTTCATCTTATTAGAGTCTTTGCCACAGGCGCATATCGTCCGCCGCGCGAATTGAACTGGCTGATCGGCGTCGCCATGCTTTTGCTGGTCGTCGCTGCAAATTTCACCGGCTATCTTTTGCCCTGGGATCAACTCGCATTCTGGGCCATCACGGTTGGTACGAGCATCATCAATTATGTTCCATTGATCGGCAATTGGCTCGGCCAACTGATTCTCGGCGGCCCCGAAGTTGGCGCAAACACCCTGCTCAATTTTTATTCCATGCACATTTCATTGATCCCATTGATGATCTTCGGGTTGATGTCTTATCACTTCTGGCGCGTCCGCAAAGACGGTGGATTGACCCAGCCCAAGAAGTTGGATGAAGTGGAGCCGCCGAAAATTGAACGCGTGACGACGATCCCGCATCTCGTCCGCCGTGAGTTGGTCTTTGCACTAGCGGCATTCGCTGTGCTTTTAGTGTTTGCCATGCTTGTGCCTGCTCCGCTTGAAGGCATCGCCAACCCCGATATTTCTCCCAACCCCGCCAAAGCGCCGTGGTATTTCATGGGCTTGCAGGAATTGTTGTTGCACTTTCACCCGCTGATCGGAGCGATCATTTTGCCGGGTTTGGCCGTTATCGGCATCTTCCTCCTGCCGTTCTTCGATATCAACTTAAACAGCGTTGGCATTTATTTCCGCTCGCACCGTGGACGTTCGCTCGCCATTCTTGCAGTGGGCATTGCACTTGTCATCACACCCATCTGGGTTCTGCTCGACGAATTCGTTTTGAATTGGAGTCTCTGGCTTCCAACCTGGAACACCCTTCTCTCAAACGGACTTATCCCCATGGCAGTCATCCTCGTCCCACTCATTTTGCTGGATGAATGGACAGTAAAGTTTTTTCACGCGGATACCGAAGAACGGGTGTTATTCATTGCAACTTTTCTCTTCACCGCTTTCTTTGTATTAACCATCATCGGCATCTTCTTTCGTGGACCAGGTATGGCGCTCTACTGGCCGTGGAATATGCCGGTTGCCGCACACTGATCACTGTTTACTGATAACTAATTACTGGAGTTCTTATGTCTGAAACAACCTCCGAACACCCCGTCACCCGCCGTGACTTTCTAAAAATTGCCTGGGCCTTCTTCGGCGGACTTGCTCTGCTTGAAACCACAGGTATCTTCATTGCATATTTACAACCGCGCTTAACCGAAGGCGAATTCGGCTCGCTGATCAACGCCGGTCTTGTGGATGATTTTCCGCCTAATTCAGTTACGCATATTACCAACGGGCGCTTCTATATTGTGCGACTTGGAGATGGCGGTTTTCTCGCTGTCTATCATCGTTGTACACATCTCGGCTGCACCGTCCCGTGGGATTCAACCGCGCAGAAATTTATTTGTCCCTGTCACAACTCGCAGTTCGATCAGCAAGGCATAGTCGAAAATCCGCCCGCCCCGCGTCCGCTTGATTTGTTCGGGGTCAGCATTGAAGATGGTCAGGTCAAAGTTGACACTGGCAATCTGCTGCAGCGCCAATCTTTTGAAAGCGCGCAGGTTATCTATCCATAAATACTAAAAGACCTGACATGTTCATTAAAGTTCCGCAATAAAACCTGTCAGGTCTGAAGAGGAAATCCTATGAACATCCCTCAAGATCGTACACGACTCTTTGAAACTCTGGCCGGTCTGCTGGCAACACAGCTCATCGTCTTTGGGCTTGGCTATTACATGCTCAATGAACCAATGCGCATCGCGGAATCACAAACTCAAATTCTGCAAATCCAGCTTGACGATGCGATGACTCTCTATGCCCAAAATTGCTCCGTTTGTCATGGGTTGGCAGGTGAAGGCATCGGCGCAATTCCTGCGCTTAATAATTCCGCCCTGCAAACTATGGCATATGAAGACCTTACAAAAACCATCGCGCGCGGACGTTTCAATACCGCCATGCCCGCCTGGAGCAAGGAAGATGGCGGCGCATTAAGCGACTATCAAATTTCAGAACTGGTTGGATTAATTCAATCAGGCGACTGGAACGCGACTCGGGACCGGGTCGTCAATCTGGGACTTGCCCCGCTCGTCCCGTTCGTGACCGACCCTGATCCTGCTCTGCTCGCCGAAGTAGCGAATCTCCCCGACGGCTTGACTCTGCAAAACGCCATCACGATCTACGCCGCCAACTGTGTCGCCTGCCACGGTGCCGATGGACTTGGCACAGGCATCGCGCCTGCTTTGAATGATCCACTTGTGCGCGAAAAAACAACTGACGAATTAACGCGAACTGTTACTTTTGGCAGCGCCGGCACACTTATGGCCGGTTGGAGCAATGCACTTACCACACAAGAAATTGCCTCCATGATTTCACTCGTTCAACGCTGGGATGAAGTGCCCGCAGGAATTTTGCCCGCACCCAATGTCCCCATCCCAACGACGGAAGAAAGTATTGCATTGGGCGGAGATTTGTTCGCAGCCAACTGTTCGCGTTGTCATGGTCCCGAGGGGCAAGGCACACCGCGTGCGCCCGCGCTGAACGTTAAATTATTTTTAACCGACACAAGCGATCTCGCCATTCAACAGATCGTCACAAATGGAGTGCCCGGCACAGCCATGCCCGTTTGGGGAGACCGTATGACTGAGTCTGAAATTCAAGCCATTGTAGGCTTCATTCGTCAATGGGAAGCGACTGCGCCTGAAGTAGCCGTCCCAGCCAAAGGCGGGGGAGGTGGTCCACCGTGGATGAGAAATAATACACAGACAACCACCACACCATCCGGAGGACAACAGGGAACTGTACAAGGGCAAGGACAGGGACAGGGACAAGCCCAGTCTCAACAAACTGCATGGTGGCAGGCAATTGACTGGCGCATCCTCTTGTTGCTCACCGGCGGATTGTCCATTGCGTTTACGTTGATCTTCTTGGGTTTTGAGTCTCTGCATCGCAGGCCGCGTAAGCGGGAATGATGCATCAGCAAAGATAATTTCATAAAAACAGAAACAGGCTCGCGTTTGGAAAAGATGCGAGCCTGTTTCTTATCCAAATGCCTGCTGAGTAAAAAATCCAATTTAATTAATTCCTTAAATCCCAGAAAAATCCTAAAAATTCCCCCTTGCATTTTCTGTGTAAATGATTATACTGATGATTATATATGATTGGATGTGATTGCTTATGATTGATATTTCAAGCCTTGAAAGACAACAACAATTGACCCGTTTGCTTGAGCAGACAGGCCGTCTTTCCGTCTCGCAGATTTGTGATCATTTTGGGGTCAGCGAAGCTACGGCACGGCGCGATCTGGAAACGCTTTCTGAGCAGGGGAAACTTCAGCGGGTGCATGGCGGCGCCATTGCGGTTGAGCAGGCACCTCCAGAGTTGCCGATCCTTGAACGTGAAACCGAGCAGCCGGATGAAAAGCTGCGGGTGGGACGTGCTGCCGCAGCTTTGATCACTGACAATGAGACAGTTTTCCTTGGCTCCGGCACGACCGTGCTTGAAGTGGCTCGTAATATACGCAATCGCCGCAACCTGACTGTGATCACAAATTCTTTACCCGTCTTAAATACTTTGACCGGGTTGGATGGAATTACAGTCGTTTCTTTGGGTGGAATGCTGCGTAATACAGAGCTTTCGTTTATCGGACACATCACCGAGCAGGCCTTGAGCGAAGTACGTGCAGATAAGGTCTTTATGGGCGCGCGCGGTGTCAGTTTGGAACATGGCTTGACCAATGATTATTTGCAGGAAACAATGACAGATCGCGCCATTCTCAGGATCGGGCGTGAAGTTGTGATCGTTGCAGATCACACAAAAATAAATAGAGTAGCTACTGCATTTCTAGCCTCGGTGGATAAGATCCATACGCTGGTGACGGATAAAGATGCCGACAAGGAATTTGTGAAAGCGATCAAGAAACAGAATATCACTGTAGTCCTCGCGTGAAATTTATATTCAAGTTTATGGAGTAACTCACAGTGATGAACCTGGAAGATTTCAAACCCCGATCCAAGCTGGTGACAAAAACGACTCTGGTAAATAAGCCAAAGTTTCCTGTGATTGACGCGCACGATCATCTTGCCGACCCTTTCGGCGGCGGCTGGGACAGGAAACCATTAAATGAATTATTAGACCTGCTGGATGAAGCAGGTGTTGTACATTATGTAGACCTGGATGGCGGCTGGGGCGAAGATATTCTTTATCATCATCTTGATTATTTCAAAGCAAAAGCGCCGGAACGATTTCAAATTTTCGGCGGTGTGGATTGGTCGAAGTGGGAAAGCATGGGCGACGGATTTCCTGAATGGGCGGCTGGCAGGCTCAAGGTCCAGAAGGATGCGGGCGCGCAGGGACTGAAGATCTGGAAACCGTTTGGGCTGCATGTCAAAGACCATAAAGGGCAATTGGTCAAAGTGGATGATGCGCGCCTTTCTCCAATTTGGGAGATGGCGGGTGAGTTGGGATTTCCCGTGATGATCCACGTGGCCGACCCGGTGGCGTTCTTTGACCCGATCGATGAAACCAACGAACGCTGGGAGGAAATTGGCGGACATCCCGACTGGGCATTTACGAGTCCGCCTTTCCCTTCGTTCATGGAGATCATGAATGGATTTTAATCTGGTGAAGCAGCATGCGAACACAAAATTTATTGGCGCACATGTGGGTTGTTATGGCGAGAATTTAACCTGGGTGGGGAAGATGCTGGATGAGTGCCCGAACTATTACATTGATATTTCTGCGCGGTTGGGTGAGCTTGGAAGACAGCCCTATTCTGCGCGGAAATTTTTTATTCAATATCAAGACCGTGTTTTGTTTGGCTCGGATATGAGCCCTGATCTGGATGCGTATCGGTTGTGCTATCGCTTCCTTGAAACAGATGATGAGTATTTCAATTACAACACATCAGAAGTTCCGGGGCAGGGACGCTGGTATGCGTATGGTATGTATCTGCCTGATGATGTGTTGGAAAAAGTGTATTACAAAAATGCGGCCAAACTTTTGAATGTGGATGTGAAAGCGTGATCGTAAATAATAATTTTTCAATTGCGGTGCAGGACGACTTTGCCTTTGAGATACATGGGCAGGGAAAATTCCGTTTAGCAAAAGGCAATTTTCTTCTCTCTGATGGACGTGGAGAAGTATTTGATTTTCAATCTTCAAAAGAAGAATCGATCACTACAGTTTTTGGAGCGGGCCGCAGATTTGCTTTTACAGGTCGCCGTGGTGACCTTGCGCTTCGATTGACAATTGATTCTTACGATGATTTAAATGACAGTGTTGTGATGCAGTGGTCGTTTGAAAATATTGGAACGACGCCGATTCAATTAAATTCACTTTCTGCGCCCGCGCTTGAATTGGATTCGGACTGGGCTAATGATCTCTGGTCGATGCAAGGTGCCGCGATTCATTGGGGACATGATTTCGCTTTCAAAATGCCGCCCGAATTGGAACGGGAGAATTATCTCGGTCACATTCAAAGCGGAGAGGGCGGCGGGATTCCGGTTGTTTATTTCTGGAATCAAGCCGGCGGATTAAGCCTCGCGCACATCGAACCGACTCAGGAATTATGGTACATGCCTGTCTCGGCGGCAAATGGAAAAATAAAAGTCGCATTTGAAGATCGCCGCGAGCGGACTTTGAAGGCTGGTGAAGTTTTTCAAACTCCGCGCGTTTTGCTTTCTGTTCATCAGGGTGATTTTTTTGAACCGTTGAAACTTTATCGTGAAGTGATGGCTTTGCAGGGATTAAAAGCTCCCGAACCCAATCACGAAGATTTTGCTCCGGCGTGGTGTTCGTGGGGCTATGAGTTTGATGTGCGTCCTTCTGAAGTGACTGGTGTTTTGCCAAAATTGCGCGAACTTGGAATTCATTGGTTGACTCTCGATGACCGCTGGTTTGACCGCTACGGAGATTGGAATCCGCGTGAAGATACATTTCCCAATGGTGTGAATGAACTTAAACAAATGAACGACAACATTCATGCCGCAGGCGGGCTTTCGCAGATCTGGTGGTATCCGTTGTGTGTTGAAGATGGTGTGGGCGGATGGGATGAGCAGGTCTACGGGATTTCGCAAATATTGCAAGATCACAGCGATTGGCTTGTACATAATGCAGATGGTTCCATCGCGCGCAACAATCGCGGACTGGCAATGCTGTGCGCCGGCCTGCCTGAAGTGCAAAATTACACCGCCGCGTTGACTCGTAAATTTATTGGTGAGTGGGGCTTTGATGGTCACAAGCTCGATAATATTTACGGCATGTCTGCTTGTTATAACCCGGCTCATCAGCATGAAAGTCCCGAAGAATCGGTACGCGGATTCGCTGAAGTGTACCGTCAGATTTTTGAGATCAGCCGTCAGCTTAAGCCTGAGGCGGTGACGCAAATTTGTCCATGCGGCACAACGCTCACGCACACGTTGATCCCCGCCACAGACCAAACAGTCACAGCCGATCCGACTTCCAGTGCGCAGATTCGTCAGCGGATTAAATTCTACAAAGGATTGATGGGTCCGCGCGCCGCTGTTTTTGCGGACCATGTTGAATTGTCTGATGGAGGCGTTGACTTCGCATCCTGCTTCGGGACGGGCGGGGTGCTGGCAACAAAATTTGTCCACCCGTTGGATGATTCTCTAAAGACCCGCCTCAAGGAATATTGGGCGCTGACCGAAGATAAAGAAATCCTGTGGAAGAAATGGTTCGATATTTCCGCGCAGCATTCTCTGGCGGATGGTGAATATCTAAATCTATACGACATGGCTTTTGATCTTCCTGAGGCTCACGCCGTTCGCAAAGATGACAGTATCTATTACGCTTTCTTTGCGCAAAGTATGGATGAAGTTTTTACAGGAAAAATTCAACTGCGCGGATTGGATGATACGAAAAAATATCAGATTCAAAATTATGTGGATGACCGCATTCTTGGTGAAGTGATCGGGAATAATAAAGTTATTCAAGTCGACATGAAAGGCGCCTTGCTTCTCAAAGCGACGCCGATGGAGGGAATGAAACATGGATCTTAATTTTCTAACCATTGCAGACCTGGCTGAAGACCTTCAACCTTTGCGCGGATTATTGCGCCCGTTTGAAAGTGATTCTTCAGTGCGTATCTCATTACAACGGGTTGGCTGGGATCGGGCCTGGCAAACCTTGTTAATGGATGCGCTCGAAGGCAAAGGACCGCATGTTTCGCAGATCGGCTCTTCATGGACCGCCACCATGTCCATGCTTGATGCGTTGCGCCGCTTCCAGCTGGATGAGATCGAGTCGATGGGCGGTGAAGCTCAATTCCTGCCTGCGGCATGGAGCTCGGTTAAGTCAGAAAAGTATTCTGAGATTTGGGCGATCCCATGGTCGATCTATACTTTCGTGCTCTATTACAGGCGTGACTTGTTGGAGCGTGCCGGGCTTGATCCTGAAAAGGCATTCGCCACACCACAGGCGATGCGTGAGTCGTTCAGCGCTTTGAGTAAACAGGGCATAACGCCCTGGGCTTTTCCCAGTTTGCATCCTTATGCTGATCTGGCGCATATTGCATCTTCATTTGCGCGTGCCAATGGCAGTGATTTTATCAGCGCAGACGGGCGCAAGCCCATGTTTGCAAGTTCTGCAGCAAGCGCGGGGTTGAAGGAATTCTTCGAGCTATTTTCATTTATTCCAACCACCATGCGTGGACTTTCTTCCGAGGCTTGTACGCAGGCCTTTGCAAGCGGCAAAACAGCGGTTCTGGTGGGTGGTGTGGAGATCGCCGATGAATTACTTAATAGCCCTGACTCAATGCCGGAAATTGTTAACAACCTCGGCATGACCACTCTGCCCGGTGTGCCATGGATCGGCGGCGATCATCTTGTCGTTTGGAAAGGTGTGCGCACCAACGCCGAACTTGAACAAGCCGCGCTTGATCTACTGCGCTTTTTAAGTAAAAAAGAAACTCAATTGGAATTCTATAAAGCGGAAAGTATTCTTCCGGCCCGTATCGATGCGTATCCTGAGATCAAGTTTTCACTCGAAAGTACTGCGGCAACCATTCAACGTATTCTTAAGACGGGACGTCCGCATCCAACGCTTCAGTTGTGGCGTCGTATCGAAGCCTTCCTCAACGAAATGTTAACTGACATTGGCAGCGCAGTTTTGCATCAACCTGAAACTTCTGCTTCAGAAATTGCCGAACGTATGCTCGCTGAGTACGAACAAAAATTAGCCGCAATGCTCAAAGGATAAACAATGACATCATCACACGATCACGCCACCTACACCGAAATAAAGTCGCAAACAGATGCATGGGCACAGGCACTGGAAGTAACTCGCACTGTAACTTTGCCGGATCCAGAAAAATATGAGCAGGTTGTCTTTACCGGTTGCGGCTCCACTTATTATCTTTCGATGGCCGCTTCGGCGACTTACCAGGAGTTGACCGGCCGCTCAGCGCGTGCTGTGCCCGGCGGAGAGTTGCTGCTCAACTCTCAAATTATTTTGACCAGCCAGAAAACTTTATTGGTCGCCATTAGCCGCTCAGGCACGACCACTGAAACTGTGAAAGCGGTTGAGAAATTCAAAAAAGAAAATCGCGGCGATGTGATCGTCATTAGTAATTACGATGAAGTGCTTTCAAGATTTGCCGATGTAAATATCGTCATCCCCAGCGGACAGGAAGAATCTGTCGCGCAGACCCGCTCGTTCGCTTCGATGTTTGTCGCGGCCACGGCGATGTGCGCGCGCATGGCTGGCCGTGATGATCTTGTGGACTCGATGTCTGCGCTGCCGGAAGCAGGTCAACGCATCATGCGTGACTTTGAGCCTGCTGCCCGCGAAATTGGAGAGAATCTCAGCTTTGACCGCTTCTACTTCCTCGGCAGCGGTATTCGTTATGGGCTGGCGTGTGAGGTGAATCTCAAAATGAAAGAGATGACCTTAACGCACAGCGAGCCCTTTCACTTTATGGAATTCCGTCACGGACCGATGAGCATGGTCAATGAAAATGCGGTCGTGATCGGCATGGTTTCAGAGTCCAATTACAGCCACGAAAAAGCCGTCTTAAACGAGATGCAGGCACTCGGGGGAAAGATCGTGGCGTTAGCCGAATCCAATGCGGATGTGTCATTCATGAGTCAAATTCCAGAGCAGGTGCGTGGAGTTTTATATCTGCCTGCGCTGCAATTGATGGCCTACTATCGCTCTCTGGCAAAGGGATTAAATCCAGACAGGCCGACAAATCTAACTGCGGTTGTGAAGTTAAATCTCTGAGGAGGTGCAAGCCAGAATCATGATTCACTGTGTCGCTGATATTTCTTTTGTCAATCATTAAATCAAAGGAGAAGAAAATGAACAAGAAATTTCTGTTTGTATTAAGTCTGCTCGTGATGCTTTCCCTCATGTTGAGTGCCTGTGGCGGCGGTGCGACTTCGGCCCCCGCAGCCGATGAGAAGATCGAACTCCGCGTTTGGGGACATCAGGCTCCGGCTTTCAATGCTGCCGATCAAGCCATGCTTGATGAATTCATGAAGCAGAATCCGAATGTGACCATCAAATATGAAACCTTCCCCTGGGATGTTTTCATTCAGACCATTCAAACCTCATTGCCTGCCGGTAACACTGCCGATGTGATCCTGATCCCCGGCGGATATACCTGCCGTTACGCAGCGGGCGGACAGTTGCTCGAAGTCCCTGCTGATGTGATGACACTTGATGCCGCAAAGGAAATGTTCTACGCCGCTCCTTTGGGCGGCCAAACCTGTGATGGAAAAATGTATGGCTTCCCCGCTGAATACAATATTGAATATGGTGGCGCGTATGTGAACCCCGCCTTGTTCGAAGCTGCCGGTGTTGCGTATCCGCCCAAATGGGAAAATTGGGATGCCGTCATCGCGGATGCAGAGAAAATGACCACTCTCGGTTCTGATAACGTGATGACCGTTGCTGGTTTGCACTACACCAATAGCGATCAGTTATTCACCTACTTCCTCGCTGGTATTTTGGAGCAGAACGCCGATTACTTTGCTGAAGATGGCAAACACTTCAACTTCAATTCACCTGAAGCGGTTGCCGCCATTCAAAAATTAATGGATATGGCCCAAACCAATAAAGTCGTTGACCCGATCATCTTTAACGCGGATAGTGAATGGGTTGGTGAGTCATTTGCACAGGGCCATAACGGCATAGGAATTTTAGGTTCATGGTATGCCGGCGATGCAAAACTTGCCTACCCCGATCTGAAGTTTGACTATGTCACATTGCCACCTATGATGGGTTCTGAATACAAGTTCGCATCCGTGGGTGGTTGGGGCTACGTAGTTGGCAAGAGCACCGCGCATCCTGAAATTGCCTGGAAACTTGCCGCGTTCATGGGCGCCGATCAGGCCAATGTGCTCGCTTTCAACTCCACATCAGGCACAGTCCCTGCGATGAAGGCTGTTGCAGCGGATCCAAAATTATTGGAAAGCGCTCCATTTATTGCCGCCACTTTGCCTTTGCTTGATTTCGGTCAATATCAGGGCAATCTGACCGATCCCGATCAGCTCGCTTATGAGATCGTCTATCCGACCATTCTCGATGCAATTCAAGGAAACCTCACAGCTGAAGAAGCTGCGAACAGTATTCACGAAGCAGCCAACGCCATGGTTGATGCGGCTCAGTAGTTTGATAATTTTGTAGTTTGATAGTTAAAGGGGCGACTTGTTTTGCAACAGTCGCTAAAAAGCAAGTCGCCCTTTTATTTCCATCCTTCCGCATTCGTCTTTCATTCTTTATCCCGGAGTGTTCCATGACAGAGATAACTCTTAAACCCAAGCGCAACTCACTGATGAATCAACAACGTCGCTTTGCCTATACAGGCATTGTGCCCATTCTTCTTTATATGGGTTTGTTCACTCTGTTTCCAATTCTCTGGGCGGTGGTGATGAGCTTTTTTAGTTACACCCCGATCCGTCAGGGGAGTTGGTTTCTCGGCCTCGGCGGACAAAATCCTTTCGTTGGCATCGAAAACTATATTGAATTATTTACAGGCACAGGCAAGCCCGCTGAAGTATTTCGCCTTGCTGTAAAAAATACTTTTCTCTTTACCGCACTCGTTCTCCCGCTCAACCTGATCGTCACACTGCCTCTTGCAGTTCTGCTTGAAAGCATCGGCGATCGCTTCAAGACTTTATTCCGCGCGATCTATTTTCTTCCAACCATTTCATCTTCTGTCGCGCTTGTCATTATCTGGTCTTACATGTACGCGCCCGGCTGGGGTTTACTCAGCATCATGTTCAAGGCGGTCGGACTCGTTCCGCCCAAGTCATGGCTTCAAGACCCGAACACAATTTATTTTGGCGTTCCGTTGGCGATGCTCTGTGTGGTCGTTGCGCACGTCTGGCAGGATTTTGGCTATAACCTCGTGATCTTTGTCGCCGCTTTGCAATCCATCCCGAAGACGCTGCGCGAAGCCGCCCGCGTAGACGGTGCCAACATCTGGCAGGAATTCTGGCTGGTCGTCGTTCCGCTTCTCAGCCGGACCGTGATGCTGACCAGCGTTCTGACAGTGATCTCCTCGCTTCAAGTTTTTGTCATCTTCCAACTTCTCACGCGCGGTGGACCAAAGAATCAAACGCAGACGATGCTATTAAGTATTTACGAGAACGCATTTAAGTTTGCCAATAATCTTGGTCTCTCCGCTGCGATGTCGATGATTTTATTTATCATCATTTTGATCCTCACCGTCACCCAATTCCGAATTTTGCGCACAGAATGGGAATACTAAAATGAAAGCACCCATTAAAACGTCCTTCCGTTGGCCTTGTGATCGGAAAATCCGGCGCGTACGCCATCCTTATTCTGGGACTCGTCGCTACGCTTTTGCCGTTCTTCTACATCATTGTTTCATCGCTCAAAACTCCCGCCGAACTGCGCCAAACTCCGCCCGATTTCTTCCCCAAGAAACCGTCTCTTGAAAATTACACCACTATCTTAAACGACGAAAAAATTCCACTCACGCAAAACCTGTATAACAGCATTTTTGTTTCGCTCTCGCGTGTGGTCATCACTTTATTTACAAGTTCATTCGCGGGTTATATCTTTGCGAAATATCACTTCAAAGGAAAAAATCTGGCGTTTGGTGTGATCATGATCCAGATCATGATCCCATTTCAAGTGGTCATGATTCCCAATTATCTGCTTGTCGTAAAACTTGGTCTGATCGATTCGCTTTGGGCGCTCATCATTCCCGCCTTTGTAGACGCATACGGCATCTTCATGATGAAGCAATTCATCGAAGCCATGCCCGCCGAACTAATGGACGCCGCCCGCATCGATGGCGCTTCTGAGTTTGGCATTTATATGAACATCATTCTCCCGCAAATGGGGCCGCCGCTTGCATCACTCGGCATCTTCACTTTCATGTCCACCTGGAATGATTATCTCTGGCCGTTGATCGTTCTTACTTCTCCAGAAAAACGCACCATTCCCTTGTTGGTCGTCTGGTTTCAAACTCAGCATGTTTCCAATCAAGGTCTCATTCTCGCCGCCTCCATTCTGACCCTTCTTCCCATCTTCCTCGTCTATATCTTCCTACAACGCTGGATCGTGGACCAGGCAACTTCATCGGCATTCAAGTAGATCAGAAACACTCATGCGCAAACCACTTCCACCGGCCTCAGGCTTTCTACTTTCTATCTTTCTTCTTTCCTCTTTCCTCACTGGATGTCAACCCGCATCAGCCTCACCCGAGCCTGCTCCTGTGACCCATGCTTATTCTGCATCTGATGCATCCATCCTCAACCCTGAGCGCGGATTCTTCACCCCATACGCGCTTCCCGGTTCGGCAGGGTTTAGTCCTGTGCGTGCAACCGGCAACACACTTGTTCACTTGAACATTAACTTCGACAATTGGCGTGAGACTGATATTCCACAAGATGTACTGGATGGCTTACAAGTAAACTTTGATGATATCCGCGATGGCGGAGTCAAAGCCATTGTCCGCTTTATCTATAATCTGGGACCGTATCCCGACACCGAACCAGACGCCAGCAAAGCGCAAATTCTGCGTCACATTGAGCAGTTGACTCCGCTGTTGCAAAACAACACAGATGTGATCGCGTGGCTTGAAGCGGGTTTCATCGGCGCCTGGGGCGAATGGCACACCTCCACAAATGGATTGGACAATATCACAGACAAGCGCGATATTCTTAATGCGCTTGTTGATGCCATTCCAAATCGTTATGTGCAAGTTCGTTATCCCGCCAATATCATTGAAATGTATCCAAATCCCGCAGATGCTGCCAGCGCACACGTGGCACATCATAATGATTGTTTCCTCTCAAGCAATACAGATGTAGGCACATACGAACGCGATGGCACGATTACTGTTGAACGCGACCAAGCCTATCTCGCCGAGTTGACTCGCTTCACTCCCAATGAGCGGCAGATCCTGTGCGCCCAATCCGCCGCGCTCGAATGTGCGGTTGCTTTGCAGGAAATGGAGATGCTGCATTTCTCCGCCATTAACGAAGCCTATCACAAAGGATTCTACGAAGTTGGGAAGATAGGCGGCTGTTACGAAGAAATATCCAGTCGCATGGGCTATCGCCTTCGCATTGACCACCGCAGACTTCAATGAGCAGGTTGTTCCGGGCGGCGTATTAAATCTTACGGTCAATCTGGAAAATACAGGGTTTGCATCCATTATCAACGAGCGTGGTTTATATGTCGTTCTCACGGGTGCAGATACTGCTTCACCCTACAAAGTAAAACTTGATATTGATCCGCGCGGATGGGAACCCGGGTGTAACCACATTCACAGCGAAGCTGCACATTCCATCCAATGCAAAGGATGGTGAATATCAACTCGCTCTCTGGCTTCCCGATGGATATGACTCTTTGCGCGATAATCCGCTCTATGCGATTCAATTCGCCAACGAAAATATCTGGGACGAAGCGACAGGCCTCAACGCGCTGGGAAATATTCTCGTAACAGAATCAGCTGGCGGTGAGTCTGAGCGCGGAAAAGAGTTTACGGTCATCTCTGCTGAGTCGCAAACTGTTAGAGATGTCACGTCTCCTGTTTTAGACGAAGTTCCAACAGTTGAAGTCGTTGCAACATCCACTCCTGATGCTGTGGTTGATGGCTTAAGTTTGATTTCTGAAATACAGATTTTGAATCAGGATTCATTCCTAACGATCAAATTTTCTTTTGCCGGCAAGGCTGAAGATTACAACGGCTATCAAACTTTTCTTGATACCGATCAGAATTCATCCATAGGATATGCGGTGAACGGCATCGGCGCGGATTATCTACTTGAGAACGGCGTACTCAATCAATACGCAGGCAGCGGCAGTGACTGGACCTGGACTCCAACCGATGATGAGATTCTTTTTGACAATGCGGGTAATTCGGCTCAATGGCTTTTCAATAGCGAAGGGTTGGGGAAGCCTGCTGCCATTGATTTTGTCTGTCAGTTGGTTGATGTAAATTGGAATGCTGTATCTACAACCAGCAAGCAGACTTACACTTTGAAATGAAACGATTTGAGGCCGGCGCTGCGCTTTTAATTTTTAGTGTGTCATTGACACTCTATCTCCGCACGCTTGCGCCGTCCTTGTTGTATGGTGACTCGGCGGAATTTCAAACGATCGCATTTACTTTGGGACTCGGACATCCAACAGGCTATCCAGTTTATATCCTTCTTGCAAAACTTTTTACATTCCTTCCTTTCGGCGACATTGCATATCGAGTTTAATTTATTATCCGCTGTTGCAGGCGCGTTGACAGTTTCTTTGGTGTATCTCATTCTACGCAAACTTGGAGCATGGCAAATTCCAGCGATATTAAGTGTGTTCTTTCTAGCCTTCGCTGAATTATTTTGGAAGCACGCATCCATTGCTGAGATTTACACACTTTCCTCAGCTTGTCTTGCTTTTATCTTCTATTCACTGCTCGCGTGGAAGGAGTCTCACGATCCGCGCTGGCTCTTTGCAGCGGGGTTTGTTGGCGGATTAAGTTTGGGAATCCACACGACCGTTGCCTTGAGTGCCATCGCAATTTTTATTTATCTCCTCCTTTCTTTCTTCTTTCCTCTTTCATCAGATAGGGAAAAAGGAAAGAAGAAAGAGTATTTTACAGATATAAAGGCTGGCGTAGCGGGCGCACTCCTCGGTGTTGCCATTTTTCTTTCCTCTTTCCTCTTTCTTGATAACCTCAACGCCTCTGCAAGTTACTACAACACTGTCGTTCGTCACGCGCTGAGTATATGGGGCATGACTCCTGCGGATTTTGATTCGCCTTTTGAGCGCCTTGCATTTCTTTATTTTCCTCCGCAATTCAGCGGACAGTTTTTTGCGGTTTCCAGTGAGTTGATTTTAGAACGTCTGCTTGAGTTTTTCAGCGGCGTTTCATGGATGATGGTGGTTGCCGTAGCGGGCATTGCTTCGCTTTTTATCACGCGCAAGGATTTAACTTCGCGTTGGCGCGAGGCTGTTTTATTACTGGTTGCATTTTTTACTTTTCTATTTTTTGCTGTTTCCTATGATGTGTTTGATTATTATGTTTTTTATATTCCGGCCATTTTGATCTTTGTGATTGCGGTAGGGATGGGGTTTAGCGCCATCAATGAAGCGCTCTCAAGCATTTCAATTCTTCCAAAATTTATCCCCGGCGGTTTTGTTGTGGTTTTGATCCTTGCCAGTCTGTGGTTTTTATTTCCAAACACACTTTCTGCTTTGGAGAGTCGCATTCCTCCGTTTACAGATGATTATGAAGCGATGTTGTTTACATCTCCCGAAATGCGTCTGATGGAAGCGGAGCAGGTACTTGATGCTATTGAAGACAATGCCATCATTTTCACAGATTGGGACACCGCCTACAATTTTTATTACGCGGCTCATGTTTTGCAGGGACGTACTGAAATGGCTTTCCATGAAACGTATCCACAGGAAGGTGTCAGCGAGTTGGCTGAGTCCACGCTGGCATATATTGCAGGCAATATTGATGCACGCCCCATCTATTTCACGGAGCGTCCGTCAGAGTTGGCAGTTCTCTATCAGATCCAGCGAACAGGCTCGGGCTTGTTTCGACTCGTGAAGAAATAAATGAAATCCGGGCTGTTATGTGAATCCAGATCTGTTAAGGAGGTACGTCTAAAAGATATTCATCCATGATCCACCTTGTTGTTGCGAGCGGCGGGGTGCGCCCATTGACCAGCTGTGTTCCCTGTCTGGCATGCGGAAACGCGATGTCACAGCGGTCTTATAAAATCCAGAGGAGTAAGTAAGTTATGAAACGTAATCTAGCTTTCTCGATATGCACGATTTTGGCATTGCTGTTTGGTTTGCTTGCCGTGCCATCTCAGGCATCGGCGGCCTCCAGCGTACTTTTGCCTGTTTCCTACACCACGACCAGCGGTGGCGATGGCGGTCAACCTGTAACAGTGTTGACCGTGCAGGATCAATCCGGCTCGCAAAACAATTGGAATAACTATGTGGAATTCACTACGCCCAGTACAAATCCATACGCGGGTTATCGCGTATATACAGTGCCCGGTACGATCCCGGCTGCATCCATTACCGCAATTCAAGTAAAGGCAAATTTTCTTGGCCCGGCACCTGCCACTCAAACCTGGACCTGGAAAATTTATAACTGGAACACAGCTGCCTGGGTTAACCTTGGTACAAATACTGGTTCGAGTTGGAGTGCGTGGAAACTTTTCACATTTAATGCAACAGGCACGATGGCGAATTATGTAAATGCTTCAAGTCAGATTCGGATTCGACTGCAATCCAATAACACAGCGGATAATGCGGACCTTGATTTTGAATCTGTAACGCTGACGTATAACAGCGGATCAACTGCCACACCGACAGTTGTTCCACCAACTGCGACATTTACTCCCGTTGGGCCAACTGCCACGTTCACTTCGATTCCACCCACAGCGACATTCACGCAAGTTGGACCAACTGCCACATTCACTTCAGTTCCGCCCACGAATACACCTGTTCCACCAACAGCCACGGCTCAAGCTGGGACTTGTACTCACTACGTGGCAACCACCGGTTTGGATACAAATAACGGCACCTCCATCAGCACACCCTGGAAGACCGTCCAGAAAGCGGCCACATCTGCTGTTGCCGGAAATATTGTCTGTGTGCGCGGTGGAACATATAATGAAAAAGTGACCTTGAATGTTTCAGGCACTGCAGGCGCGTACATTACTTTCCAGAACTATGCAGGTGAGACCCCGATCCTGGATGGCACAGGCATTACCATCCCTGCGGCTGATAATGGAATGATCTTTATCGTGGACAAATCCTATGTTGTGTTCAAGGGATTTGAAATTCAGAATTACAAGACCTCTACCAAGAATCGCGTGCCGATCGGTATTCGCATTACGGGAACTTCACATCACATTGAAATTCGTAATAACAAACTTCACAACATTGACCATAACGGCACAACAAAGAATGGAACGGATGCGCATGGCATTGCTGTGCATGGTACTTCGGGTACAGCTTCACTTGATAACATCATCATTGATGGAAATCAACTCTATAGTATGAAGCTTGGTTCCTCTGAAGCGTTGGTGATCAACGGCAACGTGACCAACTGGCAGGTGACGAATAACATCATCCACGATGTCAACAACATCGGCATTGATGCCATCGGCGCGGAAGGAACAGCCCCGGCCAACGATCAAGCGCGTGATGGTTTGATCGCCTACAACGATGTGTACAATATTAACTCGGCCGGAAATGTTGCTTACGGAAATGAGCGCTCGGCAGGTTGTATCTATGTGGACGGCGGCACACGCATCACCATTGAATACAACAAAGCACATAACTGCAACATCGGCGTGGAAATTGCCAGTGAATGGCCTGGAAAATCCACCAGCTTTGTTACCATTCGAAATAACTTCATCTATAACAACACGGATGCCGGAATTTCCATGGGCGGTTACGATACAGGACGAGGCTCAACGGAAAACTGCGTGATCGCCAACAATACACTCTATAACAATGCCACGATCGCTTCAGCGTGGGGTGCGGAGTTGTATGTTCAGTTTGACACGCGCAATAACATCATTAAGAACAACATCTTCTATGCCAAGAGCGGATTGCCATACATCCTAAGTTGGAGTCCGGTTATGACCAACAATGTGATGAATAACAACATCTTCTTTGGCGGCACAACCTGGCAATGGAAGAACGTCAACTACGCAACGTTTACTGCTTA
Source organism: Candidatus Villigracilis proximus (assembly GCA_016715195.1). Lineage (GTDB taxonomy): Bacteria > Chloroflexota > Anaerolineae > Anaerolineales > Villigracilaceae > Villigracilis > Villigracilis proximus. The sequence goes on along the minus strand of JADKBB010000011.1, from coordinate 57,034 downwards.
TCAAGCAGGGACCGGCAATGACGCGAATGGACTTAATAACGTTAATCCGTTGTTCGTCAACGCCGCAACAGGTGACTTGCATCTACAGGCTGGCTCGCCTGCTATCAATGCCGGACAGTCCATTCCCGAAGCTGGTACTTTCGATATTGACGGTCAGCTCCGTGTGCAAGGTGTTTCCATTGATATAGGCGCGGACGAAAAACAGTAAGAAAAACAATAAGATGGAATGACATGAAATATGGAGCAGGCTTTGAAAAGCCTGCTCCATAACAGGAAGAATATGACACAAGATTTGCAATCGAAATTATCTCCACCGACAAAATATCTCCTGAGTTGGATAAACAAATTGACCAACTCGATCATCTCGCTTTTGCCGATGAAAAACATGACGACCCTGAATTTAACAGCATAGACTGGTCGTCACATATTGAGCATATGGCACTTGGCCGCATGGACAATGAACTCGTCACTTTGTTGGGTTTGCTCAAACGCGAGATCCTTGTCGGTGAAAGACCTGTTTGGGTGGCGGGCGTTGGCGGTGTAGCGACTCATCCCAACTGGCAGAAACGCGGGTTTTCATCCACACTCTTGAAACATCAGAAAAATTCATGCGCGAAGAAATGGAAGTCCCGTTTGGTTTGCTGGTTTGCGCCGATAAACGCCGATCATTTTATGGACGTGCCGGTTGGAAGTTGATCGCCGATAAATTATTTTTCATTCAAAATGGTGAACACCGTTCTTTGAAAACCTCCGTAATGATTTTGCCGCTCTCGACAGAGGTGTGGCCTTCAGGTGAAATTGATCTGCGTGGATTGCCCTGGTAGTTAATAAACAGAAAATAACGGTGGATGTTTATGCCGAAAAATAAAACGATACTTTGACAAAAGATCAGGAGACAATATGACTAAAATTGCATTTATCGGCGCAGGCAGCCTCGGGTTTACATCCGAACTTGTGCGCGACATTCTCACCTTTCCGCTTTTGGAAGATGCGACCATCATTGATGGACAGTCACCCCGAAAGACTCGAATGGGCAAAGGAGTCAAACTGATCGCAGCAGGCAACCGTCCCGCAAAGGTTGAAGCGACACTTGATCGCGCCGAAGCGCTCAAAGGTGCGGACGTAGTCCTCACTACGATTCTTGCCGGCTCCACCGATGTCTGGCGGCATGATATTGAAATTCCAAAAAAATACGGCATCGATATTAACGTCGGTGATACGCGCGGACCGAGCGGCATCTTCCGCTTTTTGCGCACCATCAACCCGATGATGGACATTGTGCGCGATATGGAAAAATATTGTCCGAATGCGGTGCTCTTGAATTACACCAATCCAATGGCGATGTTATGTGCCGCGATTGACCGCCAAAGCTTTATTACCGTCACCGGGCTTTGTCATTCTGTGCAGGGCACAGCCATGATGCTTGCCGCATGGATCGGCGCGCCATTCAACGAGATCGATTATCTGTGCGCTGGAATTAATCATCAAGCCTGGTATCTTGATTTCAAATGGAACGGAAAAGACGCGTATCCTTTAATTCATAAAGCCGTGACAGAGAATCTGCAAATTTATAACCACGAACAAGTCCGCAATGAGGAATGTATCTCGCGCTTGGAAAATTCGTCGCCGAGTCAAGCGGCCACAATTCGGAATACAACTGGTGGTTCCGCAAACGCCCCGACTTGATCGAAAAATATTGCAAAAGATGGCACTGGCTGGAATCCCGGCAGTATGCCTATATTCTCAAGAATATCAACACAACGAAGCCACCTGGCAGACACAAGTCAAAGATCGCCTCGCTGAAAAATTAACCGAAGAAGACCTTCAGCGTGGACATGAATACGCCGCATATATCATCAACGCACTCAAAGGCGGCGAGATGTTTAAATTCAACGGCAATGTTCGCAACACAAATCTCATCACCAATCTTCCGCAAGGTGCATGTGTTGAGGTTCCTGTCGTTGTTGATAAGGCCGGCTTCCATCCCATTCATGTCGGCGCGCTGCCCGCCGAATGTGCATTGCTCACCAGCCTTTCCAGCGGCATCGAAGAAATGGCAATCACCGCATCCATCGCGGGCGACCCGACCATGATCTATCGCGCCATCGCCCACGACCCGCTCACATCGGCTGTCTTATCACTCGCCGAAATTCGCCAGATGACCAACGAACTCTTTGCGCAGCACAAAGATTATCTGCCGCAATTCAAACATCATGTCGTTTAAGAAGATTTTTTTCATCTTTCTTCTTTCCTCTTTTCTTTTCGGATGTAAACCCGCATCCGACTCACCCGAACCTGCTTCAGTTTCTACGAGAGAATCTACCCTTATGCCTTCTGCTTCGCAACCTGACACTCCACACCTGACACCTGAAACAAACTGGTGGCATCCCACAGCAGGACTCACCTGGCAATGGCATATCAACGGCGAAGATGTAGACACATCCATCGAAGCCGATGTCTACGATATTGACCTGTACGCTCCGCAAGCCACAATTGACGAATTACATGCCAAAGGCCGCAAGGTGATTTGCTATATGAGCGTGGGTTCATGGGAAGATTGGCGGCCAGACAAAGACCAATTTCCGCCCGAAGTATTGGGCAACGATTACGATGGCTGGCCCGGTGAAAAATGGCTCGACATCCGCGAGATCGATAAACTTGCGCCGATCATGCGTGCCCGCCTCGACTTGTGCAAATCCAAAGGTTTCGACGCCGTTGAACCCGACAACATGGAAATTTACACCAACGACACCGGCTTCCCGCTGACCTATGACGATCAACTAAAGTTTGCCCTCTGGCTCGCAGACGAAGCTCATCAGCGCGGACTTGCCATCGGCCAGAAAAATGCATCCGATCAAGTCGCAGACCTTGTGAATGTTTATGATTTTGCCATCACCGAAGATTATTTCTTTTACGATGAAGCAGAAGCCATGTTGCCATACGTCAACGCCGGTAAACCAGTCTTCGCTGCAGAATATACCGACCTCGGCGGCGACTTTGGATCTTTTTTGTGAAAATCAAAACAACTCAACTTCAGCACCATCCTAAAGAACCGAAATCTCGACGCATGGATTCAGAACTGTCAATAAAATACGTTACACGTCGAACGTTACGCGTCGAACGTCAGACCTTTGACGTGTAACGTTCGACGTTCATAAACTAAAAATTGGAAAATAGAAAATGAAACCCATCTCCGGAAAACTACGTGGACTGCAACAAATCTTCTCAACGCGGAACATTCACCGCGCTCGCGCTTGACCATCGTCAAAACTTGCGCAAAGCAAATCCCTTGCTCGCCAGTGACGAACAACTCTCCCGCTTCAAACTGGATGTAACATCCACGCTGGCTTCGAGAGCTACGGCTGTTCTGCTCGACCCTGAAGTCTCTGCCGCGCAAGCCATTGCCGCGCGCAGCATTCCCAACAATGTGGGGCTGGTCGTGGCAGTTGAGTCCACGGGCTATACGGGCGATGCAACCGCGCGTCAGGCGCAGATCATCCCCGGCTGGAGCGTGGAGAAAGCCAAGCGCATGGGCGCATCGGCCATTAAGTTACTGGTCTACTATCATCCTGATTCACCAACAGCGCCTGAGATCGAAGCCTTTACAAAAAACATCTCAAACGAATGTGATAAACACGATCTCGTTCTCATGCTCGAACCATTATCCTATTCACTTGATGAAAGCAAAAAACTTTCATCTGAAGAAAAAAGATATGTGGTAGTTGAAACTGCAAAACGTCTGGCTCCCTTGGGCGCGGATATTCTCAAAGCAGAGTTTCCTCTCGACGTGACTGAATCAAACCAGACGTTATGGAAAGACGCGTGCGAAGAAATTTCCGCCGCATCTCCCATCCCGTGGATTCTTTTATCCGCCGCAGTCGATTATGAAATCTTCGTCCAGCAAGTCAGCGTTGCCTGTAACGCCGGTGCCAGCGGAATTGCCGTGGGCCGCGCTGTGTGGAAGGAAGCCGTCATGATGGATGGCGATGAGCGCATCAAGTTTTTGCGCACAACTGCGCGTTCGCGAATCTCACGCCTTACATCGTTGTGTCACGCGCTCGCAAAACCATACACCGATTTCTACACCGCCGATGCACCCTTTGGCTGGCACGTAAATTATTAACATGTTCGATATTCTTGTTGCTGGTGAAATCAACCCCGACCTAATTCTGAAAGGCGATGTAAACCCCGAGTTCAATCAAGTTGAAAAGCTTGATTGATACAGCCGCACTCACAGTGGGTTCGTCTTCCGCGATCTTTGCTTGCGGCGCGGCGCGGCTTGGCTTGAAAGTTGCTTTCATCGGTGTCTGCGGCGACGATGTCTTCGGCCGCTTTATGCTTGATGAAATGCAAAAAAGAAACGTGGATGTCAGCAATGTGATTATCCGTCGGTGGGCAAACCGGACTCAGTGTGATTCTCAATCGGGAGGAAGACCGCGCGATTCTGACTCACCTTGGCCTGATCGCTGATCTACAGGCATCAGACATCCCTGATGATTTGCTGCGCCGATCTCGTCATGTGCATGTGGCTTCTTATTTTTTACAGACCAAACTTCAACCTGATCTACCCGCTTTATTTCAGCGCGCGCATTCATTGGGATTAACAACCTCGCTCGATACAAATTATGACCCATCCGAAAAATGGCTTGGCTTCGATGAATTACTTTCAGCCACAGATGTTTTTCTCCCGAACAAAACTGAAGCATTGTCCATAACAAAATTGACCGATGTTGAATCTGCTGCAAGACAACTTGCCAATAAAAGCAAGCTCGCGGCTATCAAACTCGGCGCGGAAGGGGCTCTGGCGTGCAGCCAAAACAACTTGACGCAGTCTTCATCGATTCCTGTAAATGTTGTTGATACTGTTGGCGCGGGTGATACTTTCGACTCCGGGTTTATGTATGGTTATCTCAACAATTGGCCGATTGAGAAAACGTTAAAACTGGCTTGTGTTTGTGGAGCCATGTCTACGCAAAAAGCAGGCGGGACGGAAGGTCAGCCTACTTTGGAAGAGGCTTTGAAGTATGTATCTTGATGAGGTAGTCAAGGCTCAAAAGCGCGGAGAGTCAAAAGGGATCACTTCGATCTGCTCGGCGCATCCGTGGGTGCTAAAAGCAGCCATGCAAAAAGAAAGGCCGGGGGCTTTATTAATTGAATCCACTTGTAATCAGGTGAATCAATTTGGCGGATATACCGGCATGAAGCCGGCGGATTTTGTCCGCTATGTGCGTAAAATTGCAGAAGAGAATAACTTTCCGTTTGAAAATATCATTTTGGGCGGCGATCATCTTGGCCCGAATGTCTGGCAGAATGAGCCTGCTGAATCTGCGATGCAAAAATCTGCGGTGATGATGAGAGATTATGTGCAGGCGGGATTCGCCAAGATACATCTGGATTGCAGCATGAATCTTGGCGACGATCCGCAAGGTCCGCTGGATGTGGAAGTTTCTGCGAGACGTGCGGCGCAATTGGCAAAGGTTGCAGAGAATGCCATTGGGGCGGGAAATCTTTTGCCGCGTTATGTCATTGGCACGGAAGTCCCTGTGCCGGGCGGGGCACAGGCGCACGAAGACTCTGTCAGCGTAACGAATGTTGAAGATGTGAATCAGACGATCGAGATTACGCGCGAAGCGTTTTATCGCGAAGGATTACAGTCCGCGTGGGAAAGAGTCATTGCGGTGGTGGTGCAGCCAGGTGTGGAATTCGGCGATGATTTCGTGTTGGAATATCAGCCTGAAAAAGCGAAGGCGTTATCACATTTTATTGAAGGCCAGCCGGTGATCTACGAAGCGCATTCAACGGATTATCAAACAAGGGCTGCGCTGAAGAATCTGGTGCGTGATCACTTCGGAATTCTTAAGGTGGGGCCGGGGTTGACCTTTGCTTTTCGTGAAGCTGTCTTTGCATTGGCGATGATGGAAGATGAGTTGTTTTCAAAAGATGTGCGCTCGAATATTGTCCAAGTGCTGGATGATGTGATGACTGCTTATCCGGAATATTGGAAAAAATATTATTTTGGTTCAGAACATGAGCAGGCTTTTAAACGCAAATATAGTTTGAGCGACCGTGCTCGTTATTATTGGCTCCAGCCTGAGATGCAACGTGCGACTGCATGTTTGATGAAAAATCTGGGAAATAAAAAATTGTCTTATTCATTGCTAAGCCAATTCGTTGGATGTGAAAATCTTAATGCTGCTCAAGTCATTAATTGGAAGATCGGCAGGGTGTTGGAAGATTATTGGATGGCATGTAGTGATTGTGCTTTTGAAAGTGACTTGGCTTTTCTTATCTTAATAGTCTTTCATCAGTGGGTAAGTTTCCCGGGCAGAAAGATGAGGGTGAGCGCATCGGGGGGCATGTATATTGTCACTAAAACAAGGTGATATGGACAAACCTTAAAATTTGTTGACAGTCTGTAAAATCTGTGCAATAATGTAGAAGTCGGTAACGTTACCGGTATCAATACCGGTAAAATCCTTTTTTTCAGAAGTTTAGTATGAAAAATAAAAAGCGAGCAGTCACAATTCAAAATGTTGCCAAGGCGGCAGGAGTTTCGGTTTCCACGGTTTCCCGTGTTTTAAACGGGAAAACTGATGTTGCCAGTGATACTCAGACTCGCATTCTTTCCATTATTAATAAGTTGGGATATACATCAAATTTGGCGGCACGCAGCATGCGTACCCGTAAAAAGAACCTGATCGGGCTTGTGGTTCCAGATTTTGGATTGTATTCCTTTGAAATCATGAAGGGAATTAATCGGGCAATAGCAGAATCAACTTTTGATCTGTTGGCGTATACAACGGGGGATGCTCAGAAGAATGGCGCAACGTTACACGAACAACACTATGTTTCTCTTTTAAGTAATTCGGTCACTGATGGTGTGATTGTTGTGGCGTCAGGGTCGGCGGAATTTGTTGCAAATTCACCGATTGTTGCTGTAGACCCGCATATATTTAATCCAAATTACCCATGTGTTCAAGGTATGAACTATCATGGTTCTTTGGAGGTGATGGAGTATCTTATCGGTTTGGGGCATCGCCGTATTGGCTTTATTAGCGGTCGTCAAGATGCTGGGACTGCGGAGCGTCGCTTAAAAGGATATCAGGATGCGTTGACGAATGCTGGTATTGAATTGGATGAAGAGCTTATTATTCCCGGCGATTTTACTCAAAGAACTGCCTACAAGTGTGCCCGCCAGTTGCTTACATTGAGTAATCCGCCAACGGCAATATTTGCCGCCAATGATCAATCTGCGATTGGCGCAATTCAAGCTGCCGAAGAGTTGGGGTTGCTGGTTCCGTCTGATTTGTCTGTTGTTGGGTTTGATAATATTTCAGAAGCCAAGCACCTTGGGATTACAACAGTTGATCAGTTTCTTGCAGAGATGGGTTATGTTGCAGTTCAAATGCTTATAAAATTGATCAATGGTGAATCGCTCGAATTTGAAATTCATAAAATGCCGACGAAGTTGGTTATACGGAATTCTTGTCAAAAATTGATCCAGGATGCCCAGTTGTTAAGTGGGTAGATCTGGATTTTTTTCTTTCATTTCCGGTATCGTTACCGAGAATGAAAGGGGATTTGTTGAACTAGATAAACAAATCCGGCATTCTTTTATTGTGCTGAGCTCGTGTTCCAGAAATTTCCGGACTACACGGGAGAAGTGAGGAAAGTCACGGTTGATCTTTGTGCCTTTTCAAAAAATACAGGACATCTTATTTTAAGGAGGTGTTAGGCAAATTTATTAAACATATAGAAATAACCTTTCGAACGTCTGAAAAGAGGACGTCCGATATCCAAAGGATACCGGACGCCGTTGAGTGGAAGTCTGCACTCCGTGACAGGTCAGCAGATTTCTAACTCCGTAATATACCATAACTAAAAGGAGTAAGAAGAAGATGAAACGTTTATCTTTTGTTCTATCAGTTTTAGTGGCGTTGAGCATGTTGCTCGCGTCATGCGCCCCGGCTGCTACCGAAGCTCCGGCTGTTGCTACTGAGGCCCCTGCTGTTGCTACCGAAGCCCCTATGGCAACTGAAGCTCCCGCGGCTGAATTGAAGCCCGGCGATCCTTTGCCCCGCACTGAAACCCTTTATTTCAATGGACAACAGTGGGGACCCGTTGCCGGTTGGAATCCATATTCCTCCAACAACAATAACGCATTGGTAATCGCCCAACAGGACAATGCTCGCGTTACCGTTTTTGAAACCCCTTACATTTATAACATGATCGATGGCAAGGTTTATCCTCTGCTTGCTGATGGTCCTTATACATGGAATGATACTCAAACTGAGATCACATTCAAGATCAATGAAGCCGCACATTGGAGCGATGGCACCCCAGTGACCGCTGATGATGTTGCTTATACTTGGGATTCCAATGTCAAATATGAGACATCTGCCGGTGTTGGCGCAATTGATTACATTGAATCAATCACAGCCGTTGATGCTCAGACCGTTTTGGTAAAGGCCAAGTTGGATGCAGAAGGCAAAACCGTTAATCCTTTGGTTGTTTCTGCTTATTTGAGCTCCAACTATGTTATCCAGAAGGCTTGGACACAAACATTGGAAGCGCGCTCTGCTGATGCAACTGCTTTCAAAGCTGATCCAGCCGAAGATTTCGTTGCCTCCGGTCCTTACACCAATTTCTTCGTTGATGAGACAAAAGTTGTCCTTATTCGTGATGACGAATACTGGGGTCAGGATGCCTCCATGTGGGGCAAACTGCCTGCGCCGAAATATCTTGCGCACACCATCTTTGCTGATAACAATGCCGGTTTTGCCGCTTTGAAGGCCGGTGAAGTTGATGTCAGCCAGCAGTTCAATGCCAATATTCAAGATCTTTGGATCAAAGACAACCTTCCTGTCTCCACATATCTCGCGGATGCTCCTTACGGCCTCGGCGCCAGCCTTCCAACAGCCTTCTATAACTTGACCTCCAATGGTTTGGATCAGGTTGCAGTTCGCAAGGCGATCGCCATGGCAGTTGACTATGACACAATCATTGCCAACGCAATGACCAATCAATCCGCTACCTTTGCGCAGGTTCCTCGCTCACTGATGAACCCGACCGATGGTGAACAATCTCTGTACGATCACGACGCTGTCAAAGACCTGCAATTTGCGGGTAAGGATATCGAAGGTGCAAATGCACTTCTTGACGAAGCTGGCATCGTCGATTCTGATGGTGATGGCATTCGTGAATACAACGGCAAGAATCTCGCCTACGTAGCCACCTGCCCCAATGGCTGGTCTGACTGGCAAGCCGCGATCGAAGTAGTTGCCGCCGCTGGAAAAGAAATCGGCATTGACATCACAACCAACTATCCTGAATGGTCCGTTTACCAGACCGTTGTTACCAAATCTGATGCTCCACTTCCTGCCGGCTACGACATCTTCATGATGTGGAGCGACGGTGCTGGCCCAACCCAGCCTTGGGGACGTATTCGCCATTTGATCAGCTCTGAATTCAATGGACAGGCAAGCAACTGGAATGGTAACTGGGGTCAATATAGCAACCCGGATGCTGATGCTCTGATCCAGGCGATCCCCGGCATGACTGATGAAGCCGAATTAAAGGCAACCTATACCGAACTCGTCAATATCTATCTGACAGATGTTCCTTCCTTCACACTCATGTATCGCCCACAGTCGTTCCACGCTGTGAACGAGAGTGTCTGGACTGGCTTCCCACGCGGCGATGATGGCACCAATCCTCCCGTCCCGCCCCTAGACCTGACCGATGGCTACAGCATCGCAGGTTTGTACAACCTCACACTCGTCAAGTAAAGAATAATTTATAGTAAACAGCCATGTTCCGCCAACCGGGGCATGGCTGTTTATTAACAATCATGAGTGCTGTATGAAGCTACGGCCTTTGTATATGGCCCGGCGGAATAATTATTACCGTATTGTTATAGTGCCATTAATGTTTGAGAGGAGGCGTTAAGTTGAAAGGATATCAGGAGTATTTCCTCAGAAAGTTGGGTTGGTTCTTAATTACCTTCGTTTTTGCTTTCCTGTTGAATTTCATTTTGCCCCGTATGATGCCGGGAGATCCCGTGGCTGTCATCACACAAAGAGTAACCCAGGGTATGACCAGTCAAACCGGGGTTGCTAAAATTTATCAGGAATACTCGGAATTGTTTGGCACCAACAAACCCATGCTCGAACAATTTTTTCTTTATGTAAAAAATGTGTCGCAGGGGAATTTTGGGATATCGTTTAGTCAATATCCCAGACCTGTGGCAGAAATTATCAAATCGTCCATCTGGTGGACAGTGTGTCTCCAATTTCCGGCGATCATTGTCGGCTGGCTGATCGGGAACACGCTCGGTGCACTAGCTGCTTATCTAAAAGGGGGCTTTGACAAAGTCATCATGCCCGTAAGTATTTTTGTAAGTAATTTCCCCGCATTTGGAATGGCTATCATCATGGTGGTTATCTTTGCGACCACATTAAAATGGTTTCCAATTTCAGGCGGGTATGGTTTTGACCAAATTCCGAATATGAGCTGGACATTTGTCTGGTCAGTGATCGTCCACTATCAATTGCCATTCTGGTCGATCGTGTTGATTTCCATCGGTGGTCAGGCGATCGGTATGCGTTCCATGTCTATTTATGAACTGAATGCAGATTATGTAAAATATAGCCGCTTTTTGGGAATCAATGACCGAAAAATTGTCGGATATGTATTTAGAAATGCCATGCTTCCGCAGGTGACCGGTTTGGCATTATCCATCGGTACCATGGTCGGCGGCGCACTGGTGGCTGAGATTATCTTTAGTTATCCTGGTCTTGGCAATACGATTCTGAAGGCCGTTGTAGGGCAGGATTATCCGTTAATCTCCGGCGTAACACTGATCATCACCTTGATGGTATTAAGCGCAAACTTTATCATCGAAATAATTTATGGCATTATCGACCCGCGCATTAAAGCAACGCAGGCTGATTAAGGAGAGAGGTTGTTATGAAAAATATGCTTCAACAAATTTTCCGCTCTTCTAAATTTCTGATTGGCTTCACCATCTTTATGACAATGCTGCTGACCGTCATTATTTATCCGTTGATCGTAAAAGATGAGCCATTGGCGATCATCGGCCAGGGAACTTTTTTTGAGCCCGGGATTTACGTGAATGTTTTTGACAGCATTAATTCCACTCACTATACGCTGTCTCTGAATGATGCCGCTGCCAGGCGGATTGCCAGCAAATTGGGCGATCAGGAACGCCTTGATATGAAGGACTGGCTTCTTGCATTTGGCATCCCTGAAAACGAGATCGACATCCATGACAATACAAAACTCATGGAATTATGGGTGAACAACTACGATTCCAAGCTGGCTCTGGGAATGACCTCAGCAAAACGAAATTATTACGCCAGACTCGATAAGTCACTCAAGGGAATTTTGGGAACAGAAGGAGTGATCATCGCGATAAAAAACACAGAAACTGGTCTGTTGGAAGAAACAAACTCCATTGTTCAAACTGATTATGTGAATATTGGCCAGGTTTCGAGCATACGGATTCTCCCGCTTGGAACTGATAATTTTGGACGGGATATACTGACAGAACTGGTTTCGGCGACCCGCACATCGTTACAGATCGGATTTGTTGCCGGGATCATCGCCACCTTAATTGGTTTGACCCTGGGATTGTTCGCTGGGTATATCGGAGGTTTGGTGGACGACGTCATTATGTTCATCACAAACCTTTTCACTGTCATTCCCGGTTTTGTTTTGTTGATCTTAATTTCATTCAGCATCGGGCAGGAGCAGCGTGGAGCCATAACAGTCGCGGTGGTGATCGGGTTTACCTCCTGGGTATGGACTGCCAGAGCGGTGCGGTCGCAAGTCGTTTCTTTGCGCAACCGCGACCATGTCAATTTGTCGAAACTTTCAGGACACTCCATCGTTCATATCATCCTTGCGGATATTTTGCCTTATATCGCCTCTTATGTCATTATGGCGCTGATTCTGCAGATCTCCTCCGGTATTCTGGCTGAAGCTGGTTTGTCGATCCTTGGGCTGGGACCAAAGACTACTGAAGTACCCACTTTGGGGTTGATGATGAATTGGGCGATGATTTATTCGGCACATGTGACTGGAAAATGGTGGGCGTATATCCCCGTGCTCGTCACAATTGCCATGGTTTCGTTTTCAATGAATTTGATGAATACAGGTCTTGACCAGGTATTCAATCCAGCGTTGAGGGACTAGGTGAATGCAATGTCAAATGTAATGTTAGAAGTCAGGGAACTTACAACAAAATATGTTACCCGGTTTGGAGAAGATATTTACGCGGTCGACCATGTTTCTCTGAAAGTTGAAGAAGGGAAAACATTGGGAATCGCGGGCGAATCCGGATGCGGAAAATCGACTCTGGCGCTTAGTCTGATGGGATATTACTTCGCTCCATTGCACTATACGAGTGGAGAGATCATTATTGATGGGCGTAATATTTCAGGGATGAATCCTAATGATGTTCGCAAATCGATCCTGGGGAAGGAAATTGCCTATATTCCTCAAGCCGCGATGAACGCCCTTAACCCCACCCGGAAGATCATCCACTTTATAGAGGATGTTATCAAGGAACATGAACTTTACATCACCAAGAAGGATATTTATGACCGCGCCAGAAAATTATTCGAAACCCTGGGTTTATCAGCGGATGTATTGCAAAAGTATCCGGTCGAACTTTCGGGCGGCATGAAGCAGCGCACGGTGATTGCGATCTCCGTGCTGCTTTTGCCCAAAGTGCTGATTGCGGATGAGCCCTCCTCCGCGCTTGATGTCACTTCACAGAAAATGGTGATCAAGATGCTGCGAAAATTAATGGAAACCGGTTTGATCAGTTCATTAATTTTCATCACACACGAACTCCCACTCCTTTATAACGTGGCCGATGACATTATGGTCATGTACGCGGGGCAGATCGTGGAACATGGTAACGCAAAACAAACTGTGTTTGATCCAATCCATCCATACGCCAAAGGCTTGATGGGCTCGATCATTGTGCCCGAAAAAGGCTTGCGGGATGTCAAACTGACCGCCATCCCCGGAGTACCGCCTAATCTTAAAAATCCACCTTCCGGCTGCCGGTTTGCTGAACGCTGTAAATACGTTCAGCCGGAATGCAAGACTCATTCCATCAATCTTAATGAGGTTGATGGCGGCCGTGCTTATCGCTGTATCTTTTCAGAAGAAAAACTAAGAGAGGCTTATCAAAATGGCTGAAATCCGTTCTCTTGAAAAAAAATCTTGCCTGAGCGGTTCAGGGCTGACCAAGGTATTTGGGTTTGGCAACCAGAAAACAGTCGCTGTGGATCATGTCGATTTCAATTTCTATGAAGGTGAAGTTGTCTCGATCGTCGGAGAATCAGGCAGCGGGAAAACAACTTTGGCAAAGATGCTCCTGGGGTTGATCAGTTCCACTGAGGGTGAGATTTACTTCCAGGGAAAGAAGCTTGATATCCGCACTCAAAGGAAAAAACGGGAGTATTGGAAAAACATTCAAGCGATCTTTCAAGATCCATTTTCTTCATACAACATATTTAACAAGATCGATTCTGTCCTTTTGGATTGTATTCACATGCGCGGTGGTCGAAAATTTTCGCATGCAAAAAAAGTGGAGTTGATGATAGAGGCGTGCAGTTTTGTGAACCTAAAGTTCGAGGAATTGACCAACAAATATCCTTTTGAACTTTCCGGCGGACAGATGCAGCGTTTGATGATCGCCAGAATCTTTCTGCTAAAGCCGCAGGTTCTGCTGGCCGATGAACCCACCTCAATGATCGATGCCAGTTCACGCGCAACCATTCTTGATTATCTAACGAAATTAAGCAAGGAAACCGGTATGACCACCATCTTCATCACCCATGATATTGGTTTGGCATATTATGTTTCTGACACTGTATATATTATGGAGCGTGGAAAATTCGTTGAAAGCGGATCGGCCGATGCTGTGATTCTAACGCCCAAAGAACCTTATACCCAACGCTTGATCAATGATGTTCCAAAGATCTATGAAGCATGGGATCTCTCAACTGTGTAATGTATTCCTGTTGAGTTTGGATTCAAGCTGCACAACATAATAATTTCCGACCGGTTAAGATGAGCAAACACATGCAAAACAGCACATTGGAGCAATCCCGTTTGCTCCAAACAGAGAATGGCTTTGGTTTCCGTGACCTCAACAAAAACGGCAAATTGGATGTCTACGAAGATCCCCGGCAACCGATTGACGCCCGCGTTAATGACCTGCTAAAGCAAATGACATTGGAAGAAAAAGCGGGATTATTATTTATCAATGGAGCTGTCATCAATGAAGATAGCTCCATTGAAGATAAACCTGATTCGCCGGGATTTGCACAGGCGGCAGTGACTCAAATGACGCACCGGCAGATGAATCATTTCAATCTCTGGCAGATTCCGGGCGCACAGATTGTTGCAAGTTGGTACAACAAGCTCCAGCGTTTTGCCGAACAAACCCGGCTTGGTATTCCAGTCACCATCGCCTCTGATCCCCGTAATCATTTCACCCGCAATATTTTTCGATGGCCGCCATGGATTTTTCTCAATGGTGCGAAACTCTTGGCTTTGCCGCGATTGATGATATTGAACTGGTCAGACGATTTGCGGATATCGTCCGAAAGGAATACCTCGCAGTCGGGATACGCATCTCTCTTCACCCGCAAATTGATCTTGCAACCGAACCACGCTGGCCCCGTATCAGTGGGACGTTTGGCGAAGATGCGCAGCTAACCGCACGTTTAGTTCAAGCGTATATCGAAGGATTTCAAGGCGAGACTCTTGGCTCCCATAGCGTAGCCTGCATGACCAAACACTTCCCCGGCGGCGGCCCGCAAAATGAAGGCTTGGATCCGCATTTTGAATTTCAAAAGGGACAGATCTACCCGGGCAATAATTTTGACTATCACCTCATTCCCTTTGAAGCGGCATTCGCAGCAAAGACAGCCGCCATCATGCCCTATTACGGCGTCCCCACCGATCAGACCGATGAAAATGTGGCGATGTCTTTTAACAAAGCCATTATCACCAATTTGCTGCGCGAGAAATATCAATATGACGGCGTGGTTTGCACCGATTGGGGATTGATCACAGATTCCCACATGCCGGAAACCATCTGGCCTGCGCGGGCATGGGGTGTTGAACATCTTTCAGAAGTTGAAAGAGTTGAAAAAGCATTGAATGCCGGCGTGGATCAATTTGGCGGAGAAAGCTGCTCCGAGCACGTTGTCGAATTGGTAAAAGCAGGCCGCCTGTCTGAAGCACGAATTGACCAATCCGCGCGGCGTTTGCTGCGCTTAAAGTTCGAGTTGGGATTATTCGATGATCCATTCGTAAACGAGGATGATGTACCAAAGGTGTTGGGGCGTTCAGAGTCCGTCGCCGCAGGGCTGGCCTCGCAGCAGCGAGCAATGACCCTTCTAAAAAATGAAGGCCAAACTCTTCCACTAAAAGGTCAGCCAAAAATATTCGTCAAGAATATAGACCCCACTGTTGCAGCTCCAATACGCTGAAATTGTGACAACTCCAGAAGAAGCAGATTTTGCCATCATAAGATTAGACACTCCCTGGGTTCCGGTGGAAACGAAGAATCTCTTTGCTCGCGATTTCCATCACGGCGACCTCGATTTCAAAGAACCGCTGAAGACTGAAATTCTCGATCTGATACAAACGGTGCCTACCATTGTTGTTCTATATTTGGACCGCCCGGCGGTCATTCCTGAGATCAACCAATCTGCAAAAGCAGTATTGGCCGAATATGGCGCCAGTGATGCTGCTGTATTGAATATCATCTTTGGCAAAGCCCGCCCCGAAGGCAAACTGCCGTTTGAACTGCCCTCTTCAATGGACGCTGTGCGAAATCAAAAAGCGGACGTTCCATATGATTCAGAAGATCCACTCTATTCATTTGGCTTTGGTCTTTCGTATTGATTCAGCGAAAGTAGCCAAAAAGGAAGTCATGACAGACCAGCCAAATAATTACAAGTGGTACATCCTCACTCTCAGTATCCTGACAAACATGTTCGTGGTGGCAATCCCTGCCATGGGCATGTCTGTTTTAGCCAAAGAGATCGCACAGGATCTGCACTTGAGCCTCGTGCAAGTTGGCATCGTTTGGGGGATTGGATCTCTGCCAGCCATCTTTATCAGCTTGATCAGCGGCGCGGTCGGTGACAAAGTCGGACCAAAACGGGTGTTGATCGTAAGCAGTTTACTGGGTGGGCTGTTGGGTGCGACACGCGGGTTGACGAATGATTTTTTTTCATTGATCGCGATTGTAATTTTGCTCGGCGCACTTATCCCTTTTGTTGCCATTAACAATATCAAAATCGTTGGACAGTGGTTCCCGCCGCATCAATTGGGGCTGGCAAATGGACTGATCTCAATGGGTATGGCGCTCGGCTTTTTACTCGGTTCACTGCTCAGTGCCACAACTTTATCTCCGCTGTTGGGCGGCTGGCGTAATGTGATGATCGCCTACGGAGTCATTGGAGCATTATTCAGCATTCCCTGGTTTTTTGTGCGGACTCTTCCGTCACATCATCATGCAGTTGGTCAAAATATGTCCATGCGGGCTGCGGTTTCGCATGTTCTCCAACTAAAAAATGTCTGGCTGCTCGGTTTTACTTTATTTGGCGTGGGCGGCTGTATTCAAGGCGTGCTTGGTTATCTGCCGACCTACCTGCGTGATATTGGCTGGGAAGCCGTCCGCGCGGATGGGGCGCTTTCCGCCTTCCATACCATCAGCATGATCTTTGTTCTGCCGGTTGCGATCTGGTCTGACAAACTCAGCGCTCGCAAATATCTGCTCCTGCTCGCCGCTTTGATGGTGGCGCTTGGCGCGGGGCTGCTAAGCTTTGCCAGCGGTGTTTGGATCTGGGCGGCTGTGTTGATGGCTGGTTTCGTGCGCGATGCCTTCATGGCGATCTATTTGACAATGGTCATCGAGGTCGATGGCGTTGGGCCGATTTATGCTGGGACAGCCACCGGTTTTACGATGGCAATTAGCGGACTTGGCAATTTTGTCGCCCCTCCACTTGGGAATAGTCTGGCTGTGTTATGGCCCGGCGCTCCGTTTGCCCTGTGGGCGGGATTGGCTGTTTTGGGGATGGTCTGTCTTTCACTGGTCAAAGAGGGAAGCGCGAAGGTCGGCAGCCTGGTTTTTGAAAACGCTCTATAACAAATATAAAAATGAAGCCGCAGCAACTTGATTAATGCCAATGCAGGCTTGTAAAAAGTGTAGAAAAGAATTAATCATCCCAATCATAGGAAAATAACATGAAGAACATTCAATCTTTGACTGGCAAGTGGCAATTTCAACAAGCAGGGACAAATGAATGGCTGCCTGCCACCGTCCCCGGCGGAGTTCACACTGATCTTTTGGCAATCGGACGTATCCCCGATCCTTTTGTAGCTGATAACGAAAAGCGCGTTCAATGGGTCGCTGAATCTGATTGGGTGTACAACACCAGTTTCAACTGCACCGATGAGTTGCTTTCCGAAGAAAAAGTTTTTCTGGTTTGCGACGGATTGGATACTCTCGCGACAGTTGTTCTCAACGGTCATGAACTTGGCCGCACCGACAATATGTTCCGCCAGTATCAATGGGATGTCAAAGCATTATTAAATGCAAAAGGCGCCAACGACTTAACCATCTCCTTTGCTTCGCCTGTGAAATACACAGCCGAAAAGCAAGCTATTCGCCCCATGCCGGGTGTCTCTCAGGCCATCATCGGCGGGCCGCATTTGCGCAAGGCTCCCTGCCAGTTTGGCTGGGACTGGGGTCCACAGCTTCCGCCGATCGGTATCTGGAAGGATATTCGTTTGGAAGGTTACAGCGCGGCACGCTTCGCTGATGTTCATCTGCGGCAGGATCATGTGGATGGACAGGTGACTGTCGAAGCGCGCGTCTCTGTTCAAAGCTGGGACGAAGCGCCCCGCTCTGCGACCATGCGCGTTGTTGCGCCCGATGGCAAGGTTTTTGAAACCAGCGTGGCAATTGCCCAAGGTGGCGAGACCAGTTTACAGGTCCAGATAAAAGAGGCGCAGCTTTGGTGGCCGAATGGCTACGGAGCACAGCCGCTCTATCAGGTGGAAATATCCCTCGTCGATAAAGACATCAAACAACTGGATAAACGGAATTACCAGATCGGCCTGCGCACAATTGAATTGCGTCAGCAGAAAGATCAGTGGGGAAAATCTTTTGAGTTTGTGGTCAACAATGTTGCGATCATGTCCAAAGGTTCCAATTGGATTCCTGCTGACTCTTTCCCCACCCGCATTTCGGATGAGTACCTCGAAGGGCTGATTCGCTCGGCGGTTGAGACGCACCAGAATATGCTGCGCGTGTGGGGCGGCGGCTTTTATGAAGAGGAACGTTTTTACGATCTTTGCGACCGCTATGGAATTTTGGTCTGGCAGGAATTTATTTTCTCGTGCAGCATTTATCCGTTGGACACGCAGGAATTTCTTGATAACGTCAAAGTGGAAGTGGTTGAGAATGTGCGCCGTTTGCGCCATCGCGCGAGCCTTGCGTTGTGGTGCGGCAACAATGAAATGGAATGGGGCTGGGTGGATTGGAATTGGAAGGACCCTGAGTTGCAGGGTTTGAAAGCCGCCTACGATCAGTTCTTCCATCACACGCTGCCCGAGTGGTGTTTGGCGGAAGACGCCGATCATTCGTATTGGCCCAGCTCGCCGTCTTCTGATACTCCGTTTGAAAGCCCGAACGGACAGCTTCAAGGCGATGCCCATTATTGGGATGTGTGGCACGGACGCAAGCCATTCACTGCATATCGCGATCAATATCCGCGCTTCATGAGCGAGTTCGGTTTTCAGGCGCTGCCGCCGCTGGCGACCATCCGCACCTATGCGGATGAAGCCGATTGGAACATGACCTCCTACGTGATGGAGATGCACCAGAAAAACGCCAGCGGAAATTCGCTGATGGTCGGGCAGATGCTCGATACCTTCCGCCTGCCCAAGGATTTTGAATCGCTGGTTTATTTGAGCATGGTTTTGCAGGCAGAGGGCATTCGTTACGGCGTGGAACATTGGCGCCGCCACCCTGACCGCGTTGCCGGAATTTTATATTGGCAGCTCAACGACTGCTGGCCTGTCGCTTCGTGGTCGAGCCTCGATTACTTCGGACGTTGGAAGGCGCTGCACTACGCCACCCGCCGCTTCTTCTCGCCGCTCATGCTTTCCATCGAAGATGTGCCGCCCAAACAGAGCGTTTATGTAACCAATGAAAAACTTGAATCTTGGGATGGAACTCTGCGCTGGTCATTGAGACTCTCAACGGCGAAGTCCTCACTTCGGGACAAGAGACGGTTCATGCCGCGCCGCAAGCTGCTGCGAAAATCTGTGAGCTTGATTTCTCCGACCGCATTTCAGACGAAAACACTCGCGCCTCGGTTTTCATCGCCGAACTTTGGCAGGGTGACAAGTTCGTGTCCCGTCAGACAGCGAACTTTGCTCCGATCAAACATGTATCTTTGAGCGAACCATCTGTAACCGCGAAACTTCATAATGAAGGCGGCCAATTACTCATTGACCTGACTTCACGTTCTCTCGCGCTTCTCGTGGAAGTATCTCTCGCAGATGCAGATGTTGTTTTCAGCGATAACTACTTCAACCTTCCCGCTGGTAGAACCGTTCGAGTTACCTGTCCGCTGCCCGCAGGTTGGACATTGGAACAAGCGCGAAAAGCGTTTCAACTCCGCTCCGTGTATGACTCTTTTTCACACGGCGCTGTTGGTTAGTGCTATCTCACCTTTTACATGGAATCGGATTGCGGACTGAAGTCCGCAATCCAATAAAGGATCTTCTTTTTTGAACACACTCCGCACTGCAAAAAATTATTCCAAACTAAGCCTCATCCTTCTGGCTTATGTTGCCTTTCATTGCATTGGGAATGCCCGATGGATTATTGGGTGTTGCCTGGCCTTCCATCCGCGCGGGCTTTTCCATTCCGCTGGATGCGTTGGGAATGTTATTGGCCGCCGCTGTGATTGGTTACATGACCTCCAGCTTTTTGAGCGGCACGTTGATCTCGCGCATGGGCGTTGGCAATTTGCTGGCTCTTAGCTGCGCCCTGACCGGTTCCGCGCTTGTCGGCTATACCCTCGTCCCTTCGTGGTGGATGATGGTGGCGCTGGGCGTATTTGCAGGGCTGGGAGCAGGCGCAATTGATGCGGGTTTGAATACCTACGTGGCCGCGCATTTTGGCGAAGGACTGATGCAATGGTTACATGCCAGCTATGGGATCGGCGTAACGCTCGGCCCGATCATCATGACCCTTGCGCTCACCAATCTCGATTCCTGGCGCGTTGGCTATCGTGTTGTCGGCGGCTTTCAATTCTTTATGGCGGCTTGTTTTGTGCTGACCCTATCTTTGTGGAATGCACGTGATGACGCCCCCAAAGAAAGCGAACCAGAAAAAAAACTGACAGATTACAACACTCCCATGAGCGAGACCATGCGCCAGACAAAAGTCTGGCTAAGCGTTTTGCTGTTCTTCCTTTACGTTGGCGCCGAAGTGACTTTGGGAACCTGGGCTTACAGCCTGCTGACCGAGTCGCGCGGCGTGCCTCCGCAAATTGCGGGGTTCTGGGCAGGCAGTTATTGGGCTACTTTCACAATTGGCCGCATTCTTGCCGGGGTGTATGCCAAACGGATGGGGATCAACACATTGGTTCAAGGCGGTGTTGTGCTGGCGTTTATCGG
The DNA here is from genome assembly GCA_016715195.1 of Candidatus Villigracilis proximus. Lineage (GTDB taxonomy): Bacteria > Chloroflexota > Anaerolineae > Anaerolineales > Villigracilaceae > Villigracilis > Villigracilis proximus. The sequence continues at coordinate 36,280 of JADKBB010000011.1, read as the reverse complement.
CGCGATCTTGCTGTGGTGGAACCCGTCTGAATCTGTAAATCTGCTGGCGGTTGCGCTCATGGGCTTTGCCGTTGCCCCTGTCTTCCCTGCCATGATGTCCGGCACAAGCGCACGGGTTGGCGATCATTTTGCGGCCAACACCATCGGCATGCAAATGGCGGCTGCAGGTCTGGGCACGGCCATCATCCCAAGTTTGATCGGAGTGCTTGCCCGCCAAACCTCGCTGGAAGTTGTCCCGATTTGTTTGGTCATTTTATTTGCCGGGCTGTTTGCTACGTATCGCTTTGCACAGCCCGCTGCCAAATTGCAAGAGAGTATCTAAAAAATAAATCCAAAAGGAAAAGCTGACATGAAAAATATTCAATCCATTATTTCGCAAATGACCCTCGAAGAAAAAGCCGCTCTCTGCACCGGCGCCAGCGCATGGACAACGACTCCAGTCGAACGGCTGGGCGTGCCTGAAATGATCGTATCTGATGGCCCGCATGGTGTTCGACGTGTGCCCGATGTCCACGCCATGATGATGGAGAGTCTGCCCGCCACCTGCTTCCCCACCGCGTCCTGTCTCGCTTCCACCTGGGACGTGGAGTTGATCCACAAAATGGGCGAGGCTCTGGCTGAGGAATGCATCGCCCTCAATGTGGACGTTTTGCTTGGCCCCGGCGCGAACATGAAACGCTCTCCGTTGGGCGGACGTAACTTTGAATATTTTTCCGAAGATCCCTATCTGGCGGGTGAAATGGCTGCCAGCATGATCAACGGCATTCAAAGCCGCGGCGTGGGTACGTCACTCAAACATTATGCTGCGAACAATCAGGAATTCCAACGCTTCAGCATCAGCGCTGAAATAGACGAACGCACCTTGCGTGAAATTTACCTGACGGCGTTTGAAAAGGCCGTCAAGCAAGCCCAACCCTGGACGGTGATGTGCTCGTATAACAAGGTCAATGGCACATTCGCTTCCGAACATCATTACCTGCTGACCGAGATCCTGAAAAATGAATGGGGATTTGAAGGCCTTGTCGTTTCGGATTGGGGCGCGGTGCGTGACCGTGTGGCTGCATTGAAGGGCGGGTTGGATTGGGAAATGCCCGGTCCTCAGGAACGCCGCGTCAAAGCCGTCGTAGATGCTGTTAACTCTGGCGAGTTGGATGAAGCCGTCCTCGATGAATCCGTGCGCCGTATTTTGCGGATTGTTTTCAAAGCCCAGGAAACTCCCAAGACTGGCAAATTTGACATTGATGCACACCACGAGCTGGCGCGCAAGATCGCTTCCGAAGGTATGGTGCTGCTCAAGAACAACGGTATTCTGCCTCTCAAAGGACAACAGCATATTGCCGTGATCGGCCGCTCGGCTGAAACTGCCCACTTCCAGGGCGGCGGCAGTTCACACATCCATCCCACCAAAGTGGCCATGCCGTACAAGGAACTGCAAGCCCGCGCTGAGAATTCCGAGCTGACTTATGCGGAAGGCTACCCCAGCGATAATTCCTTCAATCAGGGCATGATCGATCAGGCGGTTGGCCTCGCCCAATCTGCGGATGTGGCAATTCTTTACATCGCTTTACCGACCTTCAAAGAATCCGAAGGCTATGACCGTCCCGACCTCGACCTGACCGATCAGCAGATCGCGTTGATCAAGGCGGTGTCCAAGGTTCAGAAGCATACTGTGGTGGTGTTGAACAATGGCGCGCCCGTGGCAATGAGCGCATGGATCGACGATGTGGATGCGGTGCTCGAATCGTGGATGATGGGACAGGCTGGCGGCGCAGCGGTTGCCGATGTGCTTTTTGGCAGAGTCAACCCCAGCGGCAAACTGGCCGAGACCTTCCCGCTCAAACTCTCTGATACGCCCGCGCACATCAACTGGCCGGGCGGCGCAGGTGAAGTGCATTATGGCGAAGGTCTGTTCATTGGCTATCGCTACTATGATGCCAAAGAAATGCCAGTGTTATTCCCCTTCGGCTATGGATTAAGTTACACCACATTCGCCTACAGCAATGCAAAAGTCTCTGCGAAGAATTTCAAGGATGTGGATGGTCTGACAGTCACAGTGGATGTTACGAACACGGGCAATGTCGCAGGGAAGGAAACTGTTCAGGTGTACGTCCACGACCAAAAGTCAGGTTTGAGGCGCCCCGAAAAGGAATTGAAAGGCTTCGCAAAAGTCGAGCTCAAGCCGGGCGAGACCAAGTCCGTTTCCATCCAATTGGATTTCCGCTCCTTTGCCTACTATCATCCCGAATACAAACAATGGATCACCGAGAACGGAGAGTTCGACATCCTGATCGCTGCCTCCGCCGCGGACATTCGCGAGTCTCTGACGGTGACGCTCGAATCGACCCTGAACCTGCCCTGCATTCTTGACAAAGAATCCACCATCCGTGAATGGATGGCCGACCCGCGCGGCAGTGTGGTCTTTGGCCCGTTCTATCAAATGATGGAAACCGAGAGCCGTAAATTATTTAGCGGCGGCGGTGAAGATGAACGCTATGCAACGGACGGCGCCATCGGCATGGACATCATGGAAATGTTTAGCGATATGCCGCTGGTGAGTGTGTTGATGTTCCAGCAAAGTTCGCTGCCCATGCCCGCTGAAGATATTGTGGCAGGTTTCCTCGCGCAGGTTCAGGCTCTTTAAATTTTTCCAAAAGGATACCTATCAACCATGAATAACAACGCTCTCCCCAACATCCCCTGGCAGGAACGACCCGCAGGCAATTCTGATGTGGTCTGGCGCTACGACGCCAACCCCATCATTCCGCGTGATTTGATCCCTTCATCGAACAGCATTTTCAACAGCGCGGTCGTGCCGTTCAAAGGCAAGTTCGCTGGTGTGTTCCGCTGTGACAATAAAAAGCGCGACATGAATGTGCATCGCGGATTCAGCGATGACGGCATCAACTGGAAGCTGGATAATGACCCGATCGAATGGCATTACGATGATCCCGAACTCAGCACATTCCAATATCGCTACGATCCGCGTGTGGTCTGGCTGGAAGATCGTTATTATGTCAGTTGGTGCAATGGCTATCACGGCCCAACCATTGGAATTGGGTACACGTTTGATTTCGAGAAATTCACATTCCTTGAAAATGCGCTTCTGCCTTTCAACCGCAATGGTGTCTTGTTCCCGCGCAAGATCAATAACAAATACATGATGTTCAGCCGCCCAAGCGACAATGGTCACACACCCTTTGGCGATATCTACATCAGCCAAAGCCCGGACATGGTTCACTGGGGCGGGCATCGCTTCGTGATGGGAACCAAAGGCGGCTGGCAAAGCACAAAGATCGGCGCCGGCCCCGTGCCCATTGAAACCCCCGAAGGCTGGCTGTTGTTCTATCACGGCGTTCTCACATCCTGCAACGGATTTGTCTACAGCTTCGGCGCCGCCCTGCTTGACCTTGAACAGCCCTGGAAAGTCATTGCGCGCGGCGGCCCCTACCTGCTTTCGCCGCAGAAAATTTACGAATGCGTAGGCGATGTGCCCAATGTGGCATTCCCCTGCGCCGCGCTTTATGACGAACCGACTGGCCGCATTGCCATCTATTACGGCGGAGCGGATACTGTGACCGGCCTTGCATTTGCCAAAGTGAATGAAGTCCTCGACTTTGTGAAATCAACTTCGGAACTGTAACTCAACTGTAGTAACGACTTCAGTCGTTACTACAACCAAAGGATTTAATAATGTCAGAAAAATTTACCCTCGGTGTGAACTACTGGCCGCGTCGCAAGGCAATGTATTGGTGGAGTAATTTTGACGCGGGCGAAGTACGCGAAGAATTTAGTGTGATCAAAGAGATCGGTTTGGATGTTGTCCGCTTCTTCCTGCTTTGGGAAGATTTCCAGCCCGAGCCTGATTCGGTTTCGCAGACCGCGCTCGACAACCTCGTGACCGTCTGCGACATCGCCGCTGAAAACGGCCTCGGCGTTGACCTGACCTTCTTCACCGGTCACATGAGCGGCCCGAACTGGAGTCCGAGCTGGCTGCTGGGCGGCGACGATCATCCATATACAGGATTGAAAAAAGAGATCATCAACAAAGGCAAAGCGGTACAGGTGGGCTACCGCAACATGTTCCATGACGAGATGGCACTGAATGCATCGCGATTGCTTCTCAAAACAGTTGTCACCAGACTCAAGGATCATCCCGCCATTTGGATGTGGAATCTCGGCAACGAACCCGATCTCTTCGCCTGGCCTCACTCCGCAGAAGAAGGCGGAGCATGGACAAAGGAAATGGTCGGTCTGATCAAATCGATTGACCCGAATCATCCCGTCACCAGCGGATTGCATAGCGCCAACCTGCACATGGATAACGGACTGCGTATCGATAAAGTGTACGCGCAGACGGATGTTGCCGTTATGCACTCCTACCCGATGTACACACCCTGGGCGCGTCAAAACCTTGACCCTGATTTTGTCCCGTTCACCTGTGCATTGACCGCCGCCTTGGGCGGCAAGCCCGTCCTCATGGAAGAATTCGGCGGCTGCACAGCGCAGCCAGGGGAAGCCAGCCATATTATTAAATGGACAGAATCCACTGGCCGCGAACGCGAGCAATTCATGGCAAGCGAAGAAGACTTCGCCGAATTCCTGCGCCTGACCATTCCCAAGCTGCAGGACAGCGGCGCAACAGGCGCCATGCTCTGGTGCTATGCAGATTACATCCCCGAGTTATGGAACAAACCGCCATGCGATAACGCAATACATGAACGCTTCTTTGGATTGGTTCGTCCCGATGGTTCGCTCAAGCCTCACGCAAAAGTCATTCAGGAATTTGCGAAGACAAATCCGCAGGTCAAGCCGATCCCTGATTACGCAAAGATCACAATCGACCCCGATGATTTTTACAAAGAACCCCTTGGCTATCTTGTGGATCTGTATGCAAAATATCTTGCAGATCTTGGTGAAACAAAATAATTAGACGACGGACGGTGGACCGTAGACCACAGACCGTGAAGAGACGGTCTACCGTCCACCGTCCAAATTCATCATTCATCCTTCCTCATTCATCATTTTCTTGGAGTTCCCCATGTCTCGTATTGACGACCTTCTTTCCCAAATGACCCTCGACGAAAAAATATCCATGCTCGCAGGTGCGGACTTGTGGCACAGCGTCCCTGTTCCTCGCCTCGGCATTCCGCAATTCAAAACGACAGACGGGCCGAACGGCGCGCGCGGTGCATGGGGAAGCATGGCGTCACCATCCGTTGCAACGCCTGTGGGCATCGCTCTCGGCGCAACATGGAATCCAGAGATCGTGGAAAAAGTTGGCAACGTGTTGGCCGATGAACTCAAAGCCAAAGGCGCGCACATTTTGCTTGCTCCAACCGTCAACATTCACCGCACGCCCATCGCGGGACGCAACTTTGAATGTTATTCCGAAGACCCGTTCCTGAGCGGCATGATGGCATCTGCCTACATCAAAGGCATTCAGGATAAAGGTCTGGGCGCGTGCATCAAACATTTCATCGCCAACGATCAGGAATACGAACGCTTCTCGATCAGCTCCGAAGTGGACGAACGCACCCTGCGCGAAATTTATCTTGAGCCGTTCCGCATCGCCATCCGCAATTCCAATCCGTGGGCGGTGATGTCATCCTACAACCGCGTCAACGGAGTCTATGCCTGCGAGTACGATCATTCGCTGCTTGAAATTCTCAAAGGCGAATGGAACTATGACGGCATCGTCATGTCCGATTGGTTCGGCACGTATGACGAAGGCGTCCCCTCCGGCGGACTCGATATTGAAATGCCCGGCCCCGCGCGCTGGATGGCTGCCGAGGTGGTGAAAAAGGCTCTCGAAAGCGGCACCCTGACCGAAGAAAGATTGAACGACAAAGTTCGTCGTCTGCTTGGGGTGTTGGAAAAAGCCGGTCTGTTCGAAAATCCAAATCTCCAACCTGAAAAAGGCGAAGACAAACCTGAGCACCGCGCCATCATTCGCGCAGCCGCGCAGGAAGCAATTGTGCTGCTCAAGAACGACGGCATTCTGCCGCTCGCCAATGTGAAGACCATCGCCATGATCGGCCCGTATGCCCGCACCGCGCAAATTTTGGGCGGCGGCAGTTCCAGCGTCACCCCGCATTACACCGTCTCGCCGTTTGACGGCGTGAACGACCCCGAAGGCAAGGATGTTTTGGTCGAAGCCGCCGCCGGTTCCTTTATCTACAAGAGCCTGCCCGCGCCTGCGCCTGAAACATTGTCCACACCCGGCGGCGAAAGCGGGTTGCGCCTGAGCCTGTTCGCTGGCACTGAATTTGCGGGCGAACCCTTGTATGTTGAAACCACCACCCGCGTGCAGCATGGCTGGTTTGATAAAAGCGTTCCGCAGGTTCCGCAGGATAACTTTCTCCATGCGGATGGAAGGACTCTTCACGCCGCAGGAAAGCGGACTTCATACCCTGTCTCTTTCTGCAATGGGATGGGCGCGCCTCTTTCTTAACGGGGAGCTGGTCATTGACCATTGGGCAGATTCTGATCTGGGAAAAGAAAAGACCGCCTCGCTTGAATTGGAAGGCGGCAAAGCATACGACATCAAAGTGGAATATTACTGGAAGGGCAGCCCGCGCTGGCGTTCCGTTGGTTTTGGGCATCAGCCTCCGCACGCTGTGGACATGATCGCCGAAGCCGTGGAACTCGCCCGCCGTTCTGATGTTGCCGTGGTCGTTGTTGGTTTGAATGGCGATTGGGAATCCGAAGGCTTTGACCGTGTGGATATGAAACTGCCGGGCAAGCAGGATGAACTGATCCGTCAGGTTGTGGCAGCCAACCCCAACACGGTTGTGGTGTTGAATGTTGGTTCGCCCGTTGAAATGCCGTGGGTGAACGAAGTGCCTGCCATTCTTCAACTTTGGTACAACGGTCAGGAGCAGGGCAACGCTCTTTCGGATGTGCTCTTTGGTGATGTGAACCCAAGCGGAAAACTTCCCACCACCTTCCCGGTGCGTTTGGAAGATAACCCCGCTTACATCAATTACCCCGGCGAAAATGGAAAAGTCCATTATGGCGAAGGCATATTCGTTGGCTATCGTTATTACGACAAGAAGAAAGTAAAGCCGCTCTTCCCATTTGGTCACGGACTTTCCTATACAACCTTTAAGTACAGCAATCTGCAAATCAGCAAAACATCCTTCACGCCAGATGAAACCCTCGAAGTGAAAGTGGACGTAACCAACACAGGCAAAGTATCTGGCAAGGAAGTTGTTCAACTGTATGTGCGTGATGACCAGTCCACATTTGCGCGGCCTAATAAAGAGCTCAAGGCATTCGAGAAGATCGAACTTCAACCGAAAGAAACCAAGACCGTCACTTTTAAGTTGAACCGCGAAGCCTTCTGGTATTTTGACACCATCAAAAACGCATGGTCAACCGAAGCAGGTGATTTTGAAATTCTCGTTGGCGCATCCAGCCGGGACATCCGCCTGAAGGAGACAGTGACCATTGAACCTGAAAAACGCGCTTCACGTCTGCACGCGGGACTCACGATCAAGTCCCTCTTTGCCGACCCGGACGGTCATGTTGTGATGTCCAAACATCTCGGCGGCTTTTTGCTCATGGCAGATATGAGCATGGCTCACGATATGACCCTTGAGCAGGTTGCGTATCGTCACCCCAATTTTGTTTCGCAGGAAACGCTTGAGAAGATCGAAAAAGAATTGGCACAAATAAAATAATTACTGTAGGGGCGGGGTCACCCCGCCCCTACAAGGCATACATAATTTTGGCATGGAGACAAAAATGACATTCACACGAAAACTTGGCCGTTCAGGCATTGAAGTAAGCGCCCTCGGTATGGGATGTTGGGCAATTGGCGGGCCGATCTGGGAAAAAGGCACGCCGCACGGCTGGGGTGAAGTGGATGATAACGAATCCATTAGCGCCGTTCATCGCGCCATGGAGTTGGGCGTCAACTTTTTTGATACCGCCAACTTGTACGGCGCGGGCCACAGCGAAAAAGTTCTTGGGCGTGCATTCGCAGGCAGGCGCAAGGAAGTTGTGATCGCGACGAAATTCAACGCCGTGTTCGATGAGCAGGCGCGCGAATTGCTCGGTTCTGATACAACCCCGGCGGGCATTCGCAAAGCCTGTGAAGAATCACTGCGCAGACTCGATACAGATTACATTGACCTGTATCAGTTCCACGATAACGGTTTCCCAGTTGATAAAGCCGAACCCGTGCGCGACACCTTGGAAGAATTGGTGAGCGAAGGCAAGATCCGCGCCTATGGGTGGAGCACCGATTTTGCCGACCGCGCCGAGTTCTTCGCGCAGGGAAAACACTGTGCCAGTATTCAACTTCAATTGAACGTGCTCGATAACAATACGGAAGTAATTGACGTCTGCGAAAAATATAACCTCGCGGCGATCAACCGCGGCCCGCTGGCAATGGGTCTGTTGACGGGAAAATATTCCGCATCCACAACACCGTCCGCGGATGATGTGCGCGGCGTGAACAGCCCCTCGTGGATGAAATATTTCAAAGACGGCAAGCCCAACCCCGAATGGTTGAAGATGATGGAAGCAGTCCGCGAGATATTGCAAAGCGGCGGACGCACCCTTGCACAAGGCGCACTGGCATGGCTGTGGGCGCGCAGTGAACAGACCCTGCCCATTCCCGGATTCCGCACCGTGGCACAGGTGGAAGAGAATTGCGGCGCAATGAAATTCGGCGCATTGACCGTGGAGCAAATGAACGAGATCGAGACTCTTTTGAAGAGATAAAACCTGTCGTTGGAGTTTATTGTTATGGAAGTTGTGATTTTTATGGGGCATGAATGCGTTTTGCTGGAAAACAAAACAATACAACTGCTGATCTCACGTTCCGTGGGACCGCGCATTCTTTCTTTGAAATTTACGGATGGCGAAAATATTTTTGCAGAACTGCCTGATTTCGTAGTGGAATGTCCCGGCAGCGGAATATTCCACTCATACGGCGGACATCGTCTGTGGCACGCTCCTGAAGAAATAAGCCGCACATATCTGCCCGATGATTCTCCTGTTGAAATTTGCCCGATTGAAAATGGATACCGTGTCACTCAGGATGTGGAAGTAAAAACAGGTTTGCAAAAATCAATGGAGATTCGTTTGACAGGTGATGCGCGGGTTGTCATTACTCATCGCTTGACCAATCACGGCTTGTGGCCGGTAACGACTGCTCCGTGGGCTATCACTCAATTGAAAACTGGCGGAGTGGCAATCCTTCCGCTCTCTTGTGCAGAGACAAAGCAGCTGCCGAACCGTACGTTAATACTTTGGCCGTACACGGATCTATCCAACCCGAATGTGAGCTTTGGAAAACATCATATTTTGCTGCACGTGGATATGAACGAGAATGAAGCATTCAAAGTTGGCTTCCCAAATCCGCGCGGCTGGTTGGCGTATTGGCTGAACGGAACGCTTTTTGTAAAACATGCGAAGTATGAATTACAGTCCGATTATTTTGATTTCGGCAGTTCAAGCGAATGTTATTGCAACGATCAATTCCTTGAGTTGGAAACACTCGCGCCCATCAGCAAAATTGAGCCGGGCGCATGTGTCTCTCACGTAGAGACATGGGAACTTTTCAAGGACATCGATTGTCCGCGTGATGAAAAAGATGTGCAAGTGCTTGTCCAAAAATTAGGTTTGGAATAAATATTATCTCTAGTGAGGTGCTTATGCATTACGGTCATTTTGATGATTCAAATCGTGAATATGTAATTGAAACTCCCGAAACCCCATTGCCGTGGATCAACTATCTCGGCAGCGAATCCTATTTCGGGTTGATCTCCAACACGGCAGGCGGATATTCCTTTTACAAGGATGCGCGCTTGCGACGTTTGACCCGCTATCGCTACAACAACGCTCCATTGGATTCCGGCGGCCGGTACATTTATCTGCGCGACAACAACGCCTCGGACTCCGCTCGAACATGGTCGCCAAGCTGGATGCCGACTCGTACGCCTTTGGATTTTTACGAATGCCGTCACGGTATGGGCTACACCGTCATCCGCTCCAAATTGAATGGAATCGAATCACAGACGCGCTACTTTGTGCCGATGGGCGAGAACCTCGAAATTTGGGAATTGACTCTCACCAATCAACGCGATGAAGCTGCTGATCTATCCGTCTTCTCTGCCATCGAATTCAATCTCTGGGATGCGATGGATGACGCGACAAATTTCCAGCGCAATTATTCCATCGGACAAGTTGAAGTCGTGGACGGCGTGATCTATCACAAGACCGAATACCGCGAGCGCCGCGATCACTTTGCTTATTTTGCCTGCTCCGAAAAACTGGCTGGCTTTGACACACAGCGTGATGATTTCCTCGGCGCGTATCGCGGCTGGGATTCTCCGAAGGTTGTGGAAGCTGGTCAATCAAAAGATTCGATCACGCATGGCTGGCAGCCGATCGGCTCGCACCATGTCAAAGTGCAGTTGAAGGCAGGCGAACAGAAGAAGATCATCTTCATCCTCGGGTATCACGAGAATCCGAAGGATGCGAAGTTTGACCCGCCAGAGTCGCAGACCATCAACAAGCGCACCGTGCTTCCCGTCATTTCCAAATACTTGAAAGCGGATGAAGTTGAAAAGGCGTTTCAAGGGTTGCGAGTCCATTGGGATAAGCTGCTGGAGAAATTCCAGGTCACTACGCCTGATGTGCATACGAATCGCATGGTCAATATCTGGAACGCGTACCAGACCATGATCACCTTCAACATGAGCCGCTCGGCTTCATATTTTGAGAGCGGCATCGGGCGCGGCATGGGATTCCGTGACTCGGCGCAAGATTTGCTTGGCTTCGTGCATCTCATCCCGGAACGGGCGCGTGAACGTATTTTGGATATCGCCGCCACACAGCTTGAAACAGGCGGCGCGTATCATCAATATCAACCGCTGACCAAACGCGGAAATAATGATGTTGGTTCCGGCTTCAACGATGATCCGTTGTGGCTGGTGCTGGCGGTGACGGCGTACGTCAAAGAGACGGGTGACTTTGGCATTCTCAGTGAACCAGTCACCTACGATAACAAGCCTGGTTCCGAAGAAGCGCTTTATGGACATTTACAGCGTTCCATCCAATACACGTTGGATCGTCTTGGCCCGCATGAACTTCCGCTCATTGGCCGCGCGGATTGGAACGACTGCCTGAACTTGAATTGTTTCTCCGATACGCCGGGTCAATCCTTCCAGACGACCACGAATAAAGATGGCAAGGTGGCGGAGAGTGTTTTCATTGCCGGGTTGTTTGTGTTGGCGGCGAAGGAAATGGCGGGGTTGAGTGAAAAGTTGGAAGTAAAAAGTAAAAAGCAAGATCTTAACTTCTCACTTCTTACTTCTCACTTTTATCTTGAGGCTGCCGCAAAAATGGAATCCACCATCTGGGCTGCGGGTTGGGATGGGGAATGGTTCCGCCGTGCGTATGATGATTTCAGTCATGTGCTGGGGTCGAAGGAAAATGATGAAGGAAAGATATTCATCGAGCCGCAGGGGATTTGTGTGATGGCAGGCTTGGGTGTGGAAGATGGCCGCGCGGAAAAAGCCATGAACTCGGTGGATGAACATCTTGCCACTCCGCATGGGATTGTTTTGCAGCAGCCTGCTTTCAGTAAATATTATTTGCACCTGGGCGAGATCTCGTCCTACCCGCCGGGATACAAAGAGAACGCGGGAATTTTCTGTCACACCAATCCGTGGGTGATGATCTCGGAAGCGAAGATCGGGCGCGGGGATAAGGCGCATGATTATTACTCGCGGATCAATCCATCGGCGCGGGAAGAGATCGGTGATCTACATCGCTGTGAACCGTACGTCTATGCTCAGATGATCGCGGGCAAGGATGCGCCCACACATGGTGAAGCGAAAAATTCATGGCTCACTGGAACAGCGGCTTGGAATTACGTCGCCATCACGCAGTGGATACTTGGCATTCGTCCCACGTATGATGGCTTGCAGGTGGCGCCGGTTGTCCCGTCAGCGTGGGGAATGTTTGAGGTGGCTCGCAGCTTCCGGGGAGTCCGATACGTTGTTCGAGTGGAGAGAAAAGGCCCGGGAAACAACGTCCAGCTTGTAGTGGATGGAAATCCCGTTAGCGGAAATATCATCCCGCTGCCTGCTGAGAATGTAAAAGAAGTTCAAGTAAGCGTTACGATAAATTAGAAATTCACTGGAGAGTGGCAATGGATAAAAAGATAATTCAATTCCCGAAGGATTTTGTTTGGGGTGCGGCAACTGCGTCTTATCAGATCGAAGGCGCGTGGAATGAGGATGAAAAAGGCGAAAGCATTTGGGATCGATTTAGCCATACACCGGGAAATGTTCAGGATGGTGATACGGGCGATATGGCCTGCGATCATTATCATCGCTGGGAAGATGATCTGAAAATGATCAAGCAGCTTGGGTTGAAGGCGTATCGTTTTTCAACTGCCTGGCCGCGTGTGCTGCCAAGTGGAACGGGAACCGTGAGCGAAGCGGGACTTGATTTTTACAGCAAGCTGGTGGATGGCTTGTTGAAGTTGGACATCGAACCATACGTCACGTTGTATCACTGGGACTTGCCGCAGAAGTTACAGGACAAAGGCGGCTGGCCTGCGCGTGATATCGTGGATGCTTTTGTGGAATATGCGGATCTTGTCAGCCGTGTGTTGGGTGACCGTGTGAAGAATTGGATCACGCTCAATGAGCCGTGGGTCAGCGCGTTCGTTGGCTATTACTACGGCGCTCACGCACCCGGCCATAAATCACGGCATGAGGCGTTGGCTGCGGCGCATCATTTGCTGCTTGCGCATGGAAATGCAGTGCCTGTCATTCGTAGAAATTCTCCCGGCTCGAATGTGGGCATCACGTTAAATTTAACTCCACAAGTGCCAGCCTCTCCCAGCATTGCGGATCGGACTGCTGCCAATTGGGTGGATGGACATATCAACCGCTGGTTCCTCGATCCATTGGTCGGGCGTGGGTATCCGCAGGATATGGTGAATGATTACGGCGACGAGATGGCTTTCGTTCAGCCGGGCGACCTGGAAACTGCTTCTGTTCCTGTGGATTTTATCGGCATCAATTATTATCACCGCAGTGTTGTGCGTTCTGAAAAAGTCAGCGAAGAGGAAAATGCCCCGCGCACGGTGTTCAGCGGCGATGTGACAGAAATGGGCTGGGAGGTTCATCCCGAAAGTCTTTACAAGATGCTGGGACGTTTGTATTTTGATTATGACTTCCCCGCCATTTACATCACGGAAAACGGCGCGGCGTATGTGGATGAAGTCAGTGCAGATGGGGAAGTGCATGACCCGAAGCGCGTGTCTTATTACGAGCGCCATCTGGAACAGGTCCATCGCGCGATTGAGGCGGGCATTCCGGTGAAGGGATATTTCGCATGGTCGTTGATGGATAACTTCGAGTGGGCTTATGGATATTCCAAACGCTTTGGTCTGGTGTATGTGGATTATCAATCCCAGCAGCGCATCATGAAGGACAGCGCAAAGTGGTACAAGACCGTTATTGAAAAGAATGGATTCTAAAAAATGATGAACCGTCAATCACATCCAATTTTTATCGGCGATACGGCGCAGAAACCAATAGAGCAGGACGTTAAGGGGGAGTATGTATCCATGTTGGGTGAACCATTTTATAAGATCAAAAATTATGACGGCATGCCGTCATTTTTTATGAGTATCGTCAGCGGCTCGGATCACTGGCTATTTATCTCGTCCACGGGCGGGCTTTCGGCCGGGCGCGGCAGTGCCGAGCAATCTCTGTTTCCGTATTACACCGAAGACAAGCTGGCCGAAAACAGCGAGAACACTGGCAACAAGTCCATTCTGCTGGTCACGCGCGGCGAGCGGACGAGTTTGTGGGAACCGTTCTCCGAGCGTTATCGCGGGCAGTATCAGATCGAACGGAATATTTATAAGAACGTGCTCGGCACGGTACTTGTTTTTGAAGAGATCAACCACAGCCTGAAATTGAACTATCGCTACGCGTGGCGAACCAGTGACATATATGGTTTTGTGAAAACAACGTGGTTGTCCAATATTGGCGAATCAACTTGTCAGGTGGAACTGGTGGATGGGATTCAGAATATTCTGCCTGCCAATGTGACTTCGTTGATGCAGAACACGTTCAGTCCGCTTTTGGATGCCTACAAGCGCAGCGAACTTAATCTGGAAACTGGTCTTGCCATCTTTGCATTGAACTCCACTTTGACAGATCTGGCTGAACCCAGTGAGTCTCTTCTGGCGACGGTCTTGATGCAGCTTGGGCTTGAACCAACTGGCTATCTGCTTTCATCGTCACAGTTGGATTCATTCCGCGCGGGGATGGGTGTGACGACGGAGACGGAAGTACGCGGAAAGCGCGGCGCATATTTTGTGCATGCCGTTCTTGACCTTGCTCCAGCGGAGGAACGTGCCTGGCATTTGGTGGCAGATGTCAGCAAGGATGCGGCGGCGATTGTCAGCCTGTCCAAAAAGCTGAGAGGGAATCGCGCGGAACTGTCAGATGCCATTGAGTGCGACATCGCGCTCAACAACCTGAACCTTGAGAAGATCGTAGCCAGCGCAGATGGGTTGCAGGTTTCCAGTGACGGACTTGTCACCGCTCACCATTTTGCCAATGTGATGTTCAACGTGATGCGCGGCGGTATTTTTTTTGACCAATACAAACTGCACACGGAAAATTTCATCGAATTCGTTTCAACACATAACCGGGCTGTTCTGGATGAGAATGCGGCTGCCTTTGCCAAACTGCCTCCGGAAATGAATATCCTTGAGCTGCATGCCTGGGCAGATGCAAGCGGCTGCGCGGACTTGATCCGTTTGAGTTACATCTACCTGCCGCTGTCATTCAGCCGACGGCATGGCGACCCGAGCCGCCCGTGGAATCGTTTTGCGATCGATATCAAAAAACAGGATGGTTCTCTGAAGCAGGGATACGAAGGAAATTGGCGGGATATTTTCCAGAACTGGGAAGCCCTTGCTTATTCCTACCCTGAATACATTGAGGGGATGATCTGCACTTTCCTGAACGCTACCACTGTGGATGGATATAACCCTTATCGAATTACTCAAAATGGATCGATTGGGAAATTCCAGAGCCTGAAAATCCCTGGGCGAATATTGGCTATTGGAGCGACCATCAAATTATCTATCTGCAAAAGTTGATGGAAATCAGCGCGAAGGTACACCCCGGCAAGTTGGAGGAATTTCTTTCACGGCCCATATTCAGTTATGCCAATGTTCCGTATCGCATCAAACCTTATGCTGACCTGCAGAAGAATCCATTCAACTCCATCGAATTCAATTGGGATGTGGAACGGGAGATCGAGACGCGGGTTCATGAACGCGGCACAGACGGCAAATTGGTCTATGCTAAAGATGGGCACATATTCCACACTACGCTTGCAGAAAAACTGCTCATCCTCCTGCTTGCCAAATTGTCCAATTTTGTCCCCGAAGGCGGGATTTGGATGAACACCCAGCGTCCTGAATGGAATGATGCCAATAACGCACTCGTAGGCAAGGGACTATCGGTTGTGACCTTGTCTTATTTGCTGCGATACATTGTGTTTTGCAAGGAGTTGTTGAAGAAGGAAGTCAATGCTTCGGTTCAATTAAGTGTGAAACTACACGGCTTCTATTCACAGATTTTCGAGATACTAAACCAGTTTACAGGCATGCTTGCAACATCCTTCAGTGACGAGCAAAGACGCAATATGATGAATGCGCTGGGTCAGGCTGGCAGTGACTATCGCTGGAATTACTATGCTCAGGGTATCTCTGGTGAAACTGCTCAATTGCCGATAACAGAATTGATTTCATTTCTTGATCTGGCACAGCAGTATGTTGAACATTCATTGCGCGCCAATAAGCGCAGTGACAATCTGTATCATGCGTACAACGTCTTGAGTCTTGGCGATAAAACGGCATCCATTAAGTACCTTTATGAAATGTTGGAAGGACAGGCTGCCATCCTTTCGTCAGGAATGCTCTCTGGGAAAGAATCGCTGACGCTTTTGGAAAGCCTGAAGCACAGTCAACTTTACCGAGCCGACCAGCATAGTTACATCCTTTATCCAGATCGGAAGCTGGACGGATTTTTGGAAAAGAATAGCATGACGTCCGAACAGGTCAGTGGGTTGGCGCTTGTTTCGGAGTTGATAGCGGCTAACGATAAGACGCTTTTAGTCAGAGATGAAAAAGGTAATTATCATTTCAGCGGTCATATCCGAAATGCTAAAGATATGTCCCGCTCTCTTGAGGCGCTTAAAACTCAACCCCGCTACGCAGATCTGGTACAAGCTGAAGCAGCAAAGATTGAGGCGTTGTTTGAAAATATATTCCGCCACGCTGAGTTCACGGGACGTTCTGGAACCTTTTTTGCCTATGAAGGACTGGGAAGTATTTACTGGCACATGGTTTCCAAACTTTTACTGTCTGTGCAGGAAACGATCTTGCGCACAAGAAATGAATCCTCCCTCATGGATCTGATGAATAAATATGCTGACATCCGCAAAGGATTAAGCTTCAACAAGACTCCCGATGTGTATGGCGCTTTCCCAACGGATCCATACTCGCATACACCCAAGGGTCAGGGAGCCAGACAACCGGGCATGACAGGCTTGGTCAAGGAAGAAATCCTGACTCGCCAGGCGGAGCTTGGCCTTTTCATCGATCAAGGTGCGCTGGCGTTTGATTTCCTGCTTTTGAATAAAAAAGAATTTCTTGCCGACCCAACGGTATTTACCTATTTTGGCATTGACGGAAATCAGGAACAAATTGACCTGAAAGCAGGTTCCCTCGCTTACTTGATCTGTCAGGTTCCTGTGATCTTGCAGTCTTCAAATGAGAATTGCATAACCTTGTACTTTGCAAATGGAAGCACTCAACGGATTGATGGTCATGTTTTGGATGCCGTCAATAGCAGGCATATCTTCCAGCGTGATGGGGCGGTGCATCACTTGGTTGTGTCCGTTGCTCAGGACTAAAGAGAACACCATACTTAGGCATCTCAAAAATGTCATCCTGAGCGATAGCGACACATGCACCGCGCTGCGGATTTGGATCTTGCCCGAATCGATAATGGCAAATGGTTCCGTTGGTTTTCAGATCCAGTTTATGGGCGCGGCTATCCGTCGGATATGGTTGAGCATTTTTCGAACCTGGGCGCTTTCCCGAACGGGATGAATTTTGTGCAAACTGGCGATATGAGCGCGATTGCGGTCCCGACAGATTTTATTGGATTGAACTATTATGATCGGACCCTTGCACGCGCCGATGTGCCTGATAACGATCCACAGATCGATTTTCCCCTCCCCAAAACTCCCGAGAATTGGACAGAGATGGGGTGGGAGAATTACCCGGATGGCCTCACCGGCGTGTTGTGTCGTGTTTATTTCGATTATCTGCCGCGCAAGATTTACATCACCGAGAATGGGGCAAGTTATTCCACAGGGCCTGATGAAAATGGAAACGTCCCGGATGTAAATCGAACAAATTATTTGAAGTCACATTTGCGGCGGCGCATCGCGCGATGCAGGCAGGTGTGCCATTGGCGGGATACTTTGTCTGGTCGTTGATGGACAACTTTGAGTGGGCGTTCGGGTTCGAACAACGCTTTGGAATCGTCTGGGTCAACTTCGAAACGCAGGAACGCATCCTGAAAGATAGCGCCAAGTGGTATAGGACAGTGATCAGGAAGAATGGCTTTTAGGAACACATCCTGCGCAATGGATCTAAATGTGTCATCCCCGTCATTCATTTGTTTGGCCGCGTCGCCTTTTGTACTTTAATGTGATAATTTCAAACATGATGAATAACATAAGGCTGAACTATTATTTGGATGCGTGGAATCTTTCGGACCCGCAGTTACTTACACAGACGGTGACCAGTCACATCTACACTGTTACACACGATTCTGAAACAGTAATCCTCAAACTACTGTCTCCATCAGAGACGGATGAACAGCGCGGCGCGGTGGCGCTGCGCTGTTTTGACGGCCGTGGGGCAGTCCATCTTCTGCGGCATGACGATGGCGCACACTTGTTGGAATATGCCGCAGGTGATGAACTTGTGACACTGGTTGAGCGCGGTGGAGATGAAAATGCCACACGGATCATCGCACAGGTGATCCAGCAGCTTCACAGCGCCTCTCAGGATGTGCCGCATGATGGATTGTTAACGCTGGATCGCTGGTTTAGGGAGTTGTTCAACAAAGCTGCGGTGGACAGGCAGGCTGGCATAGAGTCAATCTATGTACGTTGTGCTCCTCTTGCCCAACGGTTGCTAGCTGACCAGCGCGATGTGCGGGTGTTGCACGGTGATCTTCACCACCGCAATATCCGACAGTCGTTGCGCGGCTGGCTCGCCTTTGATCCGAAAGGCTTGGTTGGTGAGCGCACCTACGATTGCGCCAATACGCTTTGCAATCCGCCCATACCCGAACTTGTCCATAACGAAACCCGGCTGTTGAACAATGCGGCAATCCTTGCAGACACGCTTGGAATCGATCTGCCGCGTGTGTTGGCGTTTACCTATGCATACGCCTGCCTAAACGCGAGTCAATTGTTGCGCATTGGAGCGCAAGATATGATGCAGTGGTCACTTGATGTTGCTATGATCATTGAGCCGCATATTGAGTTCCCGTGAGATAACGCTCATGCCTGCCCACAGGCAATCATTCCTGTATTGGTCAGTCTTCAAACCTTTAGCGATAATTGATCTCTTGCAAAAGTCCGTTTTTTGCCACAAAGACACAAAGCCTCGAAGACTCGAAGGAAAAAAACTTGGTGGCTTGGTGCTTTTGTGACTTTGTGGTTCTATGACAAGTTACTTATACAAGAGGTCTAATAAAGTGGGACAATGGTCGTATTCAGCAAAAGCTATTTTCCCAACCTTGATACAGGCAACAAATTGCTCGTTGTTAGGATGAGGGGGGCATCCTAACAACGAGCAAATACATTTTAACTGATTACTGCTTATTCTGTCAAAGAGAAATTCTTGAGGGAACGCTCACAGTTTGTTAGCCTGAAATTTTCCCTTACTCCGTTTGTAACGGTTCCTCGTTGGGTTATGCAAAGGGCTGGGCGAGAGTCTTTGATAAAAGACAAGATCAGAACGGGAAGACTTATCCCTAAATTTAGGACATCCCTCGTGTGGAGAATGTCGTAATTTAGCTTCGTTCCTTCTGTGTCGTATAATAATGAAAATCTATTCACGAACCATCTCTTTTTGAAGAAGGCGGAGACTATGAGAAAGATCATTATTATTTTCTTTTGTTCGGTTTTGTTAGTGGGGTGTATTGCACAAGAACAAAATAACCTTGATGATCTTATAACTGTTACCCCTGTAATTACAAAGCAGGCAACTTTAACAGTCTCTGCTTTGTCACCCACGTTCACTCCTGTGCCATCCACAAGGACGCCAGTCACACCATCTGCAACATCAACACGGATCAGTACGCCAACTTCAGATTTTCAAAACATCCCGCAGGTTATATTTACTCCCGCATCACCAGCGATCTGCCCGCCAAGTAGTGAGTCAGGAATTGAGATCCCAGCCGAGTTACCATTGGACGATAATGATTTTGAAAGTGCAATTAAGAATATATTGAATAGTGGCGGCGTTGAGCAGTTAGTAAGGCGTTTATCTAATGAAAATAGTTCAAACTTTAGATATGAGGATCTGACGAACGATGGCGTTCGGGAATTAATAATAGGATATTGGCCTATAAGTTATAAAGTGGTCACAGTTTTTGGTTGCCAAAATGGTAAATATGAAAATTTAATGACAGTAGATAATTTTATTGATTCTGTTGACTATATTCCCGGAATTACAGCGGTCCAAGACTTAAATCATAACGGAGTTAAGGAATTAGTTATAGATATGACTTCCTCCCATTGTTGCACTGGAATTATGGTGTACGAATGGAATGGGGACAATTTTGAGAGTCTAGTCAGGACTTGGCGAGTTGACTATTTTAGCGACAAGCTTGAATATAGTGACATGGCCGATCTAAGCGGTATTGGTCAAACAAGCATTGCTGATATTGATGGTAACGGTATATATGAACTTGTACTTGATGGCGGCGCGCCGAGTTATTCAGGCGGATGGATGGGTATAGATGGTCCCTGGCGTAGTGAAAAAGTAATTTACATGTGGAATGGGGCGAACTACGTTTGGTATTCTCAGGAATACTATCCCCCCGATTTTCGTTTTGAAGCTATCCAGGATGGGGATACGGAAACAGTCAGGGGAGATTACGACTCGGCGCTTAAATCCTATCAGGCGGCTATTTTTGATGACAAATTAAAAAGCTGGACACAAGAGGTTTGGCGGGATTTCTCGCAAAACCAGGATCCCCAAAACCTTGGCTATCCTGATGTCAATAAAATGCCTTTCAATCAGGATGAATATGACCAGTTGTCGGCCTATGCACGGTATCGAATTATGATCATTCATCTCAAACAGGGTTGGGAGAGCGATGCAAAAGCTGTATATGATACTTTAATAGAAAAGTACCCTCAGGAGAATTCTGGTTATCCGTATGCTGAGTTAGCCACAGAATTTTGGAATGAGTTTCAATCTTCTCATGACTTAATCCTTTCATGTGATAAGGCTATTGCTTATGCAATAGGGCATGAGGAGATATTGGAGCCACTAGGAAGCCACGGACTTTTTGATGCTCATTATGAGCCCGAAGATATTTGTCCTTTTAGGTGATGAGTATCGTTGCCTTCATCCTTGCTTTTCTTGCTCCTTCATCGCTGAAAATACTTTGAATTGGAGCGTATCTTTAAAGGCAAGAAGTATCCAACGCCTAATTGAAGCTAGGCGGTAATAGTCATTTCATCGTCATGATATGATGGGGACTCTTATTGGCCTATTATCGCCTTTACATGCTCAATGCAAAGGCGATAATAAATCTACTGAACGGGTAAAGTAAAATTACTGTAGCCATGAAAAAAATTGCAATTGTCCATGAATGGTTCGTTACCTACGCAGGCTCGGAGAAGGTTGTTGAGCAGCTTTTACATGTCTTTCCGAATGCCGATGTATTTGCCTTGTTCGACTTTATGCCGGAAAACGAACGCGGTTTCCTTCAAGGCAGGTCTGTAAAAACTTCCTTCCTGCAAAATTTCCCTTTCATCAACAAAAAAAAATATCGCCTCTTTTTACCGCTCATGCCTTTGGCCGTGGAGCAGTTCGACCTGTCAGCCTATGACATTGTGATCTCCAACTGCCACGCTGTATCCAAAGGTGTTATCACAAATCCCGACCAATTGCATATTGGATATATCCACAGCCCAATGCGTTATGCATGGGATCTGCAAAGTACCTACTTAAAGAATAGCGGCTTCGGCATGTTGAAGGATATAGCCGCGCGCGCTTTGTTGCATTACATCCGTAACTGGGATGTGATTGCCGCGAACCGCCCCGATATTTTGCTCGGCAACTCAGGCTTTATTACGCGCCGCGTCGAAAAGATCTATCGACGTTCTGCCCGTATTCTCTATCCGCCCGTGGACACAGATAAATTTACTCCCGGCGAAAAACGTGAAGACTTCTACCTGGCTGCCTCACGGCTTGTTCCATATAAACGTTTTGATTTGATCCTGCAGGCATTCACATCCATGCCCGATAAAAAGTTGATCATCATCGGTGATGGCCCCGAATCGTCCCTGCTAAAAAAAATCAATGTCCCGAATATTCAATGGCTTGGCTACCAGCCCGATGAGGTATTGCGCGATCACATGCAAAGATGCAAGGCATTTATTTTCGCCGCCAAGGAAGATTTTGGGATCATGCCGATCGAAGCGCAAGCCTGCGGCGCACCGGGCATTGCGTTTTTGGGGAAGGCGGGCTGACAGAAACGATCATCCCGCTTGGTGAGGATTCTCCCAGCGGCATTTTCTTCCGCCCGCAAACTGCGGAGTCATTACAGGACGCTGTTGACTGCTTTGAGGCAAATGAGATGCTCTTCACGACTGAAAATTGCCGCAAAAATGCCGAGCGTTTTTCCAATGTGCGTTTTCGGCGTGATGCAGAAGAACTGGTTGAAAGTGAATGGCTGAAATTCCAGACAGAAATTCACGCAACAGGCAAACGATGAGCAGACGTATTTTTATCAACGGAAGATTCCTTACCCAGCCGCTGACCGGGGTTCAACGTTACGCGCACGAATTGTTACATGCTTTCGATGTGTTGAATCCAGACATGGAGTTGATCTGCCTTGCGCCGCCCGAGGAATTCATACGCCCCTCATGGAATAATATTGAGCTGCGCATCATTGGAAGAAATCGCGGGAATCTATGGGAGCAGGTTGACCTGCCACTGTGGCTAAATGGCGAATTCCTTTTTTCTCCATGCAATATTGGTCCTGCCTTTTACAGAAATCAGTCGGTGACATTTCATGATGCTTCAGTCTTCGCAGTGCCGCAGGCTTACTCGCGAACATTCAAAGCCAAATATAAATTTGTTTTTCAACAACTAGTGAGACGGGCGCGCAGTATTTTCACTGATTCAAAGTTTTCCCAACAGGAATTGACTAGGTATCTCCATTGCGACGCCAGCCGCTTTGAAGTGATTCCGCTTGGGGGCGACCATCTTCAACATCTTCAAGCGGATGAAAGTGTTTTGCAGACGTACAAATTGCATGACCAGCCTTATATCTTGATGGTCGCCAGCCAAAGTCCGCACAAGAACATGCCCCGGCTACTGGAGGCAATTGTCGGGTTGGAAGGAGAAACGAAATTCGCCTTGGCAGGCGGAAGTTTCAAGAGCGTCTTCCAAAATATTGAGTCTCAGAGTCTTCCTTCCAATGTCATTCAACTGGGGTATATTAATGACGCAAAACTAAAAGCACTGTATGAACATGCTCTCGGCTTTATTCTTCCTTCGTATTATGAAGGCTTCGGACTGCCCATTCTTGAAGCGATGAATTTTGGCTGTCCGGTCATAAGTTCACGGGCTGCATCGCTACCCGAAGTGGGAGGGGAGGCCGCTTTATATTTCGACCCATTTAACGTGGCAGACATCATGGAAAAGATCGAAGCATTTATTTCAGACACATCTCTGCAAGAAAAATTGCGCCAGAGCGGCAAAATCCACGCGGCGCAATTCACGTGGATTAAAACGGCAAAGAGAACCTTGGAACTTTTAGCACTCTGACCTTAAAATTTTTTGGATACTTATCGAGCTATGCAATCGAACATAATTTTTAAAGATGAATCTTTTCTGGCGCCACGCCTTGGCGGGTGGCGCTGGTTGTATCGTCGTGGTGTGATGGCAGGTTTTATGATCTTAAGCGATGTGCTGACGATCATCGCTTCCATCGGGCTGGCTCTGCTTCTATGGAGTCAGGTACGAGCCGATCTGCTTCCCGCCCATTACCTGCCAATCCTTCTTCCTATCAGTGTAGTGTTTTGCTGTATCTATTTTTCATTTGACCTGTATCCCGGCGTGGGTCTGAGTTCTGTTGAAGAATTACGCCGTTTGAGCATCGGTACAACGCTTGGGATGATGGGCTTAATGGGGTTGAGCTTTTATCTTCGTAATGTTTCGGAATGGTCGCGTGCCGTGTTGGGATTGACCTGGATTTTTGTTTTACTTGGTTCTCCCATAGCACGGAGGATTATGCGGCGCTTCGCTCTTCGCCTTGATTTGTGGGGATTGCCCGTGGCGGTCATTGGTGAAACGGAAGAAACTGAACGCATCTTCAACAGCTTGAAACGCAATTATCTTAACGGAATGCGCCCGGTGCTGTGCCTCCGGGTTGATTCTCTCCATCGTATTTTTCCCCCAGCTTCACAGCAAAAAAAGACCGGTCAATGGGATCAGTCGAATATCTTTGAAGGCATCGACATTGCCATCATCGTGCCTTATCAATTGCCTTTAAGCGCGGTGGGGAATGTCCTCTTGCATCCTTCTCATCATTTTCAAAGGCTGATCGTGATGCTTAATGAACCGCGTATGTCGTCGATGTGGTTCACGCCGTTGTTGATCTCCGAGCAGTTGGGATTGGAAGTCAGATGCCAATTGATCAACCCGCTGCATCAGGCGATTAAGCGTGCCGTTGACTTGGGACTAATCATTCTTTCCCTGCCTCTCCTGATCCCTGTTTTTTTGTTCCTCATGTTATGCATAAAATTTGACAGCCCAGGCCCGATCTTTTATACCCAAAAACGCATCGGACGAAATGGCCGCAATGTTCTGATCTGGAAGTTTCGTACAATGATGGTGGATGCAGAATCCGCGCTTAACTCAATGCTGGAAAAGGATGATGTTCTGCGCGAAGAATGGGAGCATAATTTCAAGCTGAAGAACGATCCGCGTGTGACACGTGTTGGCAAGTTCCTGCGCCGTACAAGTCTGGATGAATTGCCTCAAGTATGGAATGTCTTGAAACGCGAGATGAGCCTGATCGGACCGCGCCCCATTGTTCAAGAGGAGATTCCGATCTATGGTGATGACCTCGAAGTCTTTAAACAAGTCTTGCCCGGCATGACCGGCATGTGGCAGATATCCGGACGTAACGATCTCTCGTATGATGAACGAATTGGTCTGGATGTATATTATGTGCAGAATTGGTCCATCTGGCTGGATCTGCATATTTTGATGCACACCATGCTCATTGTCCTGCAGGGACGCGGGGCGTACTGAAACAACTTGAGAGGTTGATGATGAACATTCGCTTGAAAAGAATCCAGCCCGATGATCTAAACATCCTTGCATCCCTTTTTGTGCAAAACGATGTTTCCGCCATCACCGATACATTCAACCCCTTCCCGTTGAACGCGGAAACTGCTCAATGGATCGCATGCGAAGCCAGGCTGGATCGTTTTTATATCGCCTTTCTGGAAAATACTGCCGTGGGCTTCTCCATGTTAAGAGGTTGGGATGAAGGTTATAATGTGCCGAGCTTTGGCATTTTTATTGATTTTCGTTTTCATGGGCGGGGGCTTGGAAGTCTGGTGCTGGAGCAGACGATAGAAGAAGCAAGAAAAGCAGGCTGTGAAAAAATGCGATTAAGTGTGTATGCAAATAATCCAGCAGCTCTTGCCATGTACATCCATAAAGGCTTTATTGAAACTGAGAGGGTTGACACCATGCATCTTGGGCATCCCGACCAAAAAATTATTATGATCAAAGGTTTAACCTAATGGACAAACGTCATATTCCGGTGGCAGCACCCGTCTTTGCGGGCAATGAAAAACAGTATGTTAATGATTGTCTCGATACGACGTGGATCTCGTCGGCGGGAAAATATATCAGTGCGTTTGAAGAGAGTTTTGCCCGTTTTTGTAATGTGAAACATGCCATTGCGGTCATGAACGGAACCGTCGCTTTACACTTGCCCATGCTGGCCTTGAACATCGGTCCCGGTGATGAAGTGATCATTCCTACGTTCACCTATGTTGCCACTGCCAACTGCGTGACGTATACCGGTGCAACCCCAATCTTTGTCGATAGTGAACCGCATACATGGAATATCGATCCTGAAAAGATCGAGGCCGCCATTACACCACGCACCAAGGCCATTATCGTGGTGCATGTCTATGGTCACCCGTCGGATATGCAGCCCATCCTTGATCTTGCCCGCAAGCACCATCTGTATGTTATTGAAGACGCGGCAGAGGCGCACGGCGCGCAATATCACGGCCAGGTGGTGGGGGGAATTGGCGACATCGGCACGTTCAGTTTTTTTGGCAACAAGATCATCACCTGCGGCGAAGGCGGCATGATCACCACCAATGACGATTCTCTCGCAGCAAAAATGCGGCAGCTTAAAGGTCAGGGTGTTGACCCCGATCGGCGCTACTGGTTCACCATGGTCGGCTACAACTATCGCATGACCAATATTCAGGCGGCGCTCGGTCTGGCGCAACTGGAAAAGGTGGATTGGCATCTCGCCCAGAGAAGGCGTGTGGCGGAAACCTATCGCGCGCACCTTGGGAAAAATCCCGATCTATATTTACAACCCGAACTGCCTGATTGTACAAACAGTTACTGGATGACAAGTCTGATGCTCGGTGATGGATTGCCCGCCCGCGACTTGGTCATGCAAAGAATGGCAGAGCATGGAATTGAAACGCGACCCTTCTTTCCGCCCATGCATGTTCTGCCCATTTATCAGAATCTTGCCGACGGAAAATCATTCCCCATCGCAGATAAAGTGTCATCCCGCGGTTTGAACCTGCCTTCATCAGGTAATTTGAGCGACGAAGATATCACTTTTATTTGCGACTGCCTGATGGATGCAGTAAAAAATTAGGTCGGTTTCAAAAAATATTTTGGCGAAGGTCTGTTTTCATGGAACTCAAAACAACAAAGATTTGGTTCCTTCATGCCCTGCGGGGTATGGCGGCCCTTCTCGTCATGATCTATCATCTGGCTTTTTTATTCTGGCTGGCCAATGACAAGGTTACCTTAAGTTTTAGTTTTCTTCTTCCGCGAATAAGTATCAACACTCTCGCATACGCTCCGATCCATGATTTTTTAACGCAATATCATTTTGACCTCGGCGCATTTGGCGTGGCTTTGTTTTTTCTTATCAGTGGGTTTGTGATTCCCATTTCGCTGGAAAGAGATCAAGGGGTGCGATTTCTGATCTCAAGGTTTTTCAGGATATATCCAACTTACATCATCGGCTTTACTTTGACATTTCTTGCCATCTTGCTGTATACCCAGACTCGAGGAGTTGACTTCCCATATAGCATTAAAAATTATCTGGCACAGATCTCGCTCTTTCGTGACTGGTTGTGGCTCCCGTCCATTGACGGAGTCAGCTGGACGCTGGAAACCGAAATAAAGTTCTACCTCCTGGTTTTGGTGATCGCATCCTTCAAAAAACTCAACAGCGCCAAAACGATTATCCTCATGGCGCTGTCATTATGTTTTCTTAATATTGTTTTCAGTAACTATTACGATTCGCTTTTGAATAATAATATTCGGGCTTATCAGATTATCTATGTCATAACCTACTCAATTGTTAGCTTGCTGTTCATGCTGATCGGCGTTGCCTTCTATAATTTCCATTTCAAAAAATGGTCAGCTCCACAATTTTGGGTAGTATCTGTTATTGTCTTTCTCTGTTTTGTTGCAGCCTTTCTAAATGGGCCAACTCCAAACCTCATTACAATGTCTGCTTTTACTTACATCCCCGCCTTACTCGTATTCACAGCCACATACATTCTTCGAGATTCTTTCAAATACAATAAATGGATCAACTTTCTGGGAGATATTAGCTATCCCTTGTACGTGATACATGGACTTAACGGGTATATGCTCCTCACCATTCTGGATCGTTCGTCTGTAAATCCATATCTATCCCTTGCTTTTACAGCATTGATCGTGATTGGCGCATCTTATATTCTGCATCGGCTTGTCGAAGACCCCAGCAATCAACTGGGAAAAAAGTTGGCAGGAAAATTTAAAGTATTGGTTTAACACTATCCATACTTGTAACAAAGGATGATTATGTTAGATTATTTAAATGGTATTTGGAATGCACGCCACTTTTGGCGTCATCTGGCGCAAGCGGAATTGCGATATAAATTTCGCCGCTCCAAGCTGGGTATTATTTGGACAATGATCTACCCGTTGCTGTTGACCGCGATGATGGCGGTGGTCTTTGGCAGTTTATTCAAACAACCTGTCAGGGAATTTGCGCCTTATGTATTTTCAGGTCTGTTAACCTGGGAATTTTTGGTCAGTTCGGTGATCGGCGGCTGTCAATCCCTGCTCGTATCTGAAGCCTATATCAAACAATATAAGCATCCCTTCGCCATTTATCCATTAAAAACAAATATGGTGAATATATATACTTTTTTACTGGCTCTGCCGGGCCTGGCATTGTGGATCCTGTTTATAAGACCTGCCAACCTTCTGGTGGGACTGCTTGCCATGCCTTTGTCCATTTTGCTGATATTTATGCTTGGCTGGCCGATTGTGCTGGTCGTCTCCTTCCTCAATTTGAAATACCGTGACTTCGGGCAGGTCAGCGGCCTGTTAATGCAGTTGATCTGGTACGGCTCGCCAGTTTTTTATGACCCAAAGATGCTCAACTCACCGACGTTAATTGCGGTGCTTGAACTGAACCCCGTCACTCATATCCTTAACCTGGTACGCGCGCCAATTCTGTATGGTCAATTCCCAGCGCTCATGGATTATGCCTTTGTCCTCGCCACCATGCTGTTCTTTTATCTACTGGCGCTCTTCATGATCTGGCGCTCTGAAAAGACTCTGATCTATTATTTCTAGGAATTCCCATGAGCAATTATTACATCCGCATTCGCAATGCTGAATTGGCATATCCGGCAACCACATACAATGCATTGACCTTGAAAGAGGAGGTGTTCAAGTTCTTTCGCATTGGCAAACCCACCAAATTACTTTACGACATTCACGCCATTAAGAACATGACCCTCGACATCAACGAAGGTGAGAGGCTGGGAATTATTGGTCGCAATGGGGCGGGGAAAAGCTCATTGCTCAAGGCCATTGCAGGGATATATCCTTTGCAGAGCGGAAGCATCGAAACCTCAGGGAAGATCCGCTCAATGTTTGAACTCAGCCTCGGGTTTGAGTTTGAAGCGAGCGGGCGTGAAAACATCCTATATCGCGGATTGCTGCTTGGGGAGAGTCCTGAAAGTGTCCGCGAAAAAATAGATGAGATCATCGCATTCGCTGAATTAGGTGAATTTATTGATTATCCGATCAAGGCTTACTCTGCAGGAATGCTTGTGCGGCTGGCATTCTCGATCTCAACCACCATTCGAGGCGACATATTGCTGATGGATGAAATCCTTGCGGCGGGGGATGCTGGCTTTCAAGTGAAGGCTCAAAAACGCATGGAGGAATTGATCAACAATGCCAAGATCATCGTGCTGGTCTCGCATGATCTTGCTGCAGTTGAAAAAATTTGTAATCGTGCCATCTATATTTCGAGCGGAGAAATTGTCGCCGATGGCAAGGCGTCTGATGTGGTCAGGGAATATCGAAATTCAATGAATGCAGGAGTGGTGAAATGAAAAAAATAGCTGTCATGCTTCCGCAGCCATATAAAGATGAAATTCTGCGCGATGCAAAGATCATTGCCAAATCACTTGCATTGACCGCCCAGGCTGGGAATGCCGATCTTCAGGTTGTGTTTTCTTATGTTCAAAATGCTGATTATGACCCGAATATCGATTTCAGCGATTTACGTGAAATGGGGATATCCCTGCGCCAAACCAGATGGGAAGTCTTCAATATCAAAGAAGCACAGCAATATAAAAAAGGTTTCATGGAATCGCAGTTGACCCGTCAGTTGGTGCATGAGGAATACTGTCTGCCCAAAGACGGCTTGAACGATTTCTTTGACTGTGATCTATGGATCATCATCAGCGACCGCCTGCCTGCGCCGATTTATCCAGTAAGGAAATATGCCTGTGTTGCGTATGACTATATCCAGCGCTATGTTCCGGGTATTTTCAACGAGGTCAAATCATGGGGTGCAGGAAGCAGGATTTTTGGCCGTAGCGCGCGAAGCGGATCGCCTGTTTGTGACCACACCATCCACGTTGGAAGATGCGGTATCTTATGCCGGTGTTGCGCGAGAAAAAGTACGGCTCCTGCCGATGAATTTCGAGCCGCTTGAGGCATCCTCGTCTTTGGAAATAACCCCGCCATATTTTCTGTGGGCAACCAATAGCTCATTGCACAAAAATCACATCCATGCTTTGAAAGCGCTTGAAATTTATTACGGTCAACATAAAGGGAAGTTGGATGTACTGGTAACAGGTGATTATGTAACTATGTTCGATCCATCCTCAATCCTTCCTTCCGCCTTTGATGTTCCGCATGTTCGTGAAGTCCGAAAAATATTAACTGATAATCCTGAGGTGGCACGGCGTGTGCGCTTCCGTCATCTTTCTGATTCTGAATACGCTGATGCCCTCAGCAGCGCCAAATTTTTGTGGCACACAGTCTTATACGATAATGGTGCGTACGCCGCGCTTGAGGCGGCTTACTTGAATGTCCCTGCACTGTCTGCGCGTTACCCGGCCATGGAATTTATGGACCGCAATTTCTCACTCAACCTGACCTATTTCGACCCAACCGATGTTCAAGCCATGGCGAAGTCACTGCTTTGGATGCAGGAAAATCATTTGAGTATCAACCTGCCATCCAGGGAGCTCATGCAAAATTATGGATGGAAGGCCAACGCTGCGACTCTTTATCAGGCAGTCATGGAATTACTTTAGGATAACCTCATGTTTGGAAAATCGAAGACACCCCCCAACGTAACAGTGATCGGCATCTGGCTGCATGAAATTTATCCCGAAGGATTTACCGGCGAAGGCATCTCGCGCCTTTTGGTTTGGATCATGCGGGCGGCGCAAACCCGCGCAGACATCCATATCAAAGTGGCATGTGTTTCATGGGTCAAAGAACCTTTCAAGCGCCACCTGACCGACCTCGGTGTGGATATTTCCAACCTCGAATTCATTACAGTTCCCGGTTTGATGCCAATGCTTTATCGTATCTATCGCTGGCGGGGGGAACGCGCCAAACGCCCAAAGACTCCGCGCAAGTGGATGATCTCTTGGGGTACATTCAAGAATTGGGGGACGACTGTTTTCTCGGCGATCATTGCGCTGCCAGTTCTCATCAGCCTGCCTTTGATATTGATTTTTGGGATTCTGGCCGCGCCATTTCTGTTCATCTGGCTGGTTGCCAAAGTTATTGGCTATGCAGCCAGATGGATACAAAACAAAATAAACTTTATTCGAACAGCATATCAAGCCCTCAAAAAAGCCATTCGAGACAGGATACAGACAGAAGGTCCAACCAGAACCGAGCGGACTTCCTTTACGCAAGCCGCAAGCAGAAAGCCATTTCAGGCTTACGTCGAAGTTATGGCAAGACGCGCCTATCATGGTTTGATCAATCTTGAATTTGAGGCTCTTGCGCGTAAATCCAGCCGTGACAAAAAGATACAGGGCTGGTTTTTGGCATATCCGCGCAATCCTTATGTTTCGCGTTTTACAGTTCCCATTATTCAGGCTGTGCCCGATATTGTGTACATGGATTTTCCAACGCCATTTGCAGATGCGATCCCTGGGCTGCTTGAATCGCATGAGCAAATTGTGGAAACCGTGCGTCAGGCACAATCTGTGATTACCTACTCCGATTTTGTCAGGGTGCAGCAGGTGATCGCGCCCGGCTATCAACCCGCGGACCGTGTGCATGTTGTTCGTCATGCACCCATCAGCACGCGAATTGCTTTTTGAAGAATGATGAAAATTCTTCAACGGAGATAAAAAATCTAGCCGCAGTAAAAATTCATGAGTACTTATAAAAACTTCATCGCCCCAATGACAGGCGCGTTCAATATATAAAAGAATTACCCTTTGGCGATTTTGATTATCTCTTCGTATCATCACAAACCCGCCCGCACAAGAATCATTTCAACCTGATCAAAGTTTACGAAAAACTTCTGCGCGAAAAATATTTCAACATCAAGTTGATCTTCACCGGCGCCTTTACACCCGATATGGAAGAATACATCTGGAATAAAAAACTTCATCTGGATGTGCTTTCGATCCCGCACCTGCCAGCGGTAACGCACGCCGCCTTTTATGCCTGCGCAAAATTAACGATCGCGCCGACTTTATTTGAAGGCGGATTTCCCTTTGTCTTTTCCGAATCGCTTTCAGTGAATGTACCCGCATTATTGAGTGATATTCCAGTTGTTCAAGAGATGTTGACGATGGAGCAGCGAGAAGCAATTTGCTTTGACCCGTACGATGTGGACGATATGGTCCGCAGTATCGCCTGGGGAATTGAACATCATACTGAGCTGCTAAATATCGAATATGATATTTATGAGGAAATGAAAAAACGCACATGGGATACAGTGGCAAGTGAATATATTGATGTCTTCAAGTCCACGATTGCTGGGGCTGGAAAATGAAACGGGATAAGAAAACCGCCTCGCACTTAACCGTGAGGCGGTTTCTGTTTCAATTAAGATCGTCAGCGGGGCAGTGCGTCCAGTTCAGCCTGCAGTGCGGATCTTGCATCAGGCGGCGCAATGGCGATGGCTTGCTGTAAATATTCCCGCTGCGATGGCACATCATTTAAGTTTTCAAACACATTCGACAGGCTTAGATAAACTTCCCATTGATAATCGCCCGCTCCGAATGATGCGGCCTGCATGAAAGCATCGCGCGCCAGATCGTATTGTTGCAAAGAAGCATACACCCTGCCTAACTGCAAAAATGCCAGCGACGGGTTTTCACCGCGCTTGTTTTTCATCTCGATCCCAAGGTTCACATCTTGCAGTGCTTTATTCATGAACTCAGCGCGCTTGTTGAGGTCGCTTTGCTGTTCAGCCTGATTCATATACATATTGGCAGTATATAAATAAACAGGTGCATAGGTTGGGTCAATTTTCAATGCTGTGTCAAATCTTTGTTGAGCGCCTTCGTAATCGCCAAATTCTGCATGGAAGTCAGCCCACTCCACCCATAATTTAACTCGATAAGGTCTTCCGTCCAGCACGTCTTCATAGTACTGATCGGCTTGCGTCAAGCGAATTGCCGGGTCTTGAGATACTCTGGCCCACAGTCGATTGATATTTGCCATCCCCATCGCAGTGCGAAAATACAAGGGATTTAATTCATATGCCTGCTTGTAATAGCCCTCCGCCTGCATTAAATATCCCGTAACATTTTGTTGGGCCGAGAGCGTACTTGCATATCTTGCCAAAGTTTCAGCAATGCTGAAAAAATACGCATCCTGCTGCGGGTCCAGCTCAAGAAGCGTTTCATCTATATTCAAGGTGGCGAGATATTGTCCTGATCTTATATAACGATTAAATAATCGCGCCACTCCATTTGCCTGAAGCGGACGCAAATTTACCTGGATCGATAAAATGAATATGAGGATATGGATCAAGCCAAAGCCGACAATTGCCAGTGGCTTTAAGGGAGCGATTTGACCTTTGACAGGTTCCTGTAGCAAGAGCGCTAGAATATACGCAAAAAGCGCCAATGTCCCAAACTGAATATTGACCATCTTTAGATATGCACCAAGCATGCGAGTTGTGTTTGAAAACGGCGTTTGCGACATGGCCGCCACTTGGGTGGCATATAACATCCATAGTAGAAACGAAACAAAAAGAGCAATGCCAAGCGACAGAATAAAGTTTGGAAGAAAAACTTTTCGGTCTGAAACTGTAAAGGATTCCAATTCACTGACAAGGATGGTGAATAAAAGTCCCAGCATGAACATCCAAAAAATTCCATAGGAATTGGATGTAAGCGAATTGACAAAAATCGCCGACGCATTGTTTACACCCTGCGTGTTTACGATGAATCCAGGAGCGAGGGCCAGACTGATGGCAACTGCAAGACCGGCATGTACGCCGATCAGCCTTGTGCGGTTTTGGGTTGAAACTTTGGCTGGTTCAGAATTCACACCCTGCCCGACGGCCAACAGGATGCCGCATGCGCTCCAGAAAATAATGCGTGTGCTGAGAACAGGGATCCCAAAAAGGATCTCAACATAATGCGAAACGATCAATGCCAGTGCGCTGACGAGGATCATGTCACGCCATAGGTCAGTTTTCTGTGACGGGACCATGTTGTGGCGAAGCATGTTCGTGAATAGGATCGCCACCGCTCCAAGCAGTAATCCCAGCGGAATCCCAAGCCCAAGATATTCAGCACCAAGCAGGCCTAAGGCAATCAGTCCGCCGATCAGTCCGCCGAGCAAAGATAACAACCAGTAGAGTTTGCTCTCTTGCGCGGAAGCGATCCAGCCAAGCGATTTCAATGAAAAATAAATCAGGCTAAGAAAAAATCCATATTCAACGATAAAACCAAGTACACCATACAGTGCCAGCACATCCCAAAATTCGTTATGGGCATGGTCATGGAGCAGGTCATACGACTCCATTGAAAACATTTCCGGGAGATAGTAATCTTCATAAACAAGGCTGAGCGTTGACGGGCCATATCCAACGAGCGGGCGGATAATGTTCCAGCGATCCACGGAATCGGTATTGGGAATGCGGATCGGATCATGCGGCAGGACAAGGCGCATCGCCCCGTTCCAGATCAAGACACGCGTGCGGCCTGTACCGGTCTCTGCATCGAAGATATGTCCCAGTGGACCGATGAAAGGCTTATCTCTTAAAGCAGATAGCGGGCCGTTTTGAATATTCAGAACAGTAATAAAACCAAGGAATAAAATACTGAGCGCCCCAAAAATAAAAAAGACTCTTCGCAGTTGGAAATAGATCAATATAGAAAGAACGAAGAAGAATAACCCAAAAAGGAGCGCGATCAACGGGCCGCGTGAACCACTGTACCAGATCGAAAGCAGATTGAGCACAGCCACGATCCCATATAACGTGGCAAGGATCAGCATGGACACATGCGGACGCGCCATTTTCCGATATGAATGAATTAGAAAAACAATCCTGCCCAGCAGGAGCATCAGCGTCAGTCCCAGAAAAGCTGCCAGAAAGATCGGGTGACCGATCGTGGATAAATTCCTGTCCGTGACATTGAATTCCGCCCAATTGATCGAGTCAAGCCCAAAGTGCTGTAATAGCGCATAAAAGTCCACGATAAAACTGACAGCCGCCACAGTTGAGATCAGGCGGTCCACTTGTTGGCGGGATTTCAGGTTTGAGGCCGTTAGGCCGAACAAAAGAATATATGCCAGCAGAACGCTTAATCCTTCATAGCGTTGATATGTACCGAGCAAGCTGATCCGGGGCGCGATTGAAAATAACGATGAGAGTATATAGATTATCGCCAGCGCAGCACTCAAAAGAATTAGCGGCTGGTTGGCAATTCTTTTCCATAAATCCGTAAGCGATTTCCTCTCCAATCGCAGGCTGTCCACCCATTTAAGTCCCCAGGCAGTTATACCGATCAAGATTATTGTACGAAAGAAAATCGTTTTTCCAAGCCCGAATGGTTTATCGATTTCAAGAAAAAAATAAAGAGGAACAAAAATGACCGTCAACAACCAGGTCATTTCGATTAATCCATCACAATATCGACTCAAGCGATTCATAGATATGTCACCTTGGGAAGAGAGTTGCCATAGTGTAACATAATCAGGAATAACTTAATTTGACCACGAAACCATGTAAACATGCAGAAGTGAATTGATAGACGAGCGAATTTACTTTTTGAGATAAAATCCACGTCGCCCATGCTACTTGTTACGGCTGCAATATATGGGAAAGGCATAAGCAATTGGACATCGTCAATTGTTCAAAGATGGGCAGCTCTCAAAAAAAGTATCAATACAGCTTGCAAGACCACATCTCAAGATACAAAGGAAAAAAGATCATGATCATCATGGCAGCAGAATCGGATGGCCCACAGATTCAAGACATCACTGCGCGAGCTGGCGTATTTAGCCAGGAGGAAGTTGACTGCGTCAGTGAACTCTGGGAGGAATATCTGACTCTAGGTTCAGAACGTTGTGGCTATAATTTCATTGTTGATCGGGACGGAGATCAAGTTTTCGGTTATGCCTGCTATGGCCCGCGTGATCTCACCGACGGTGTGTTTGACTTGTACTGGATCGCTGTTGATCCGAATGCCCGCCGTAATAGTGTGGGACGTGGATTGTTGACTGCCAGTGAGGAGGAAGTGCGTAAAGCGGGCGGTCGAATGCTTATCATCGAAACTTCAGGAACGACGCATTACGAGCCCACACGTAAGTTCTACCTTAGCATGGGATATGCGATAGAGGCGACCATCAAGGACTTTTACGTGATGGGCGACGATCTAATGATTGCCTGGGTTTACCAAGCGCCTCTAAACGTTGCGTTAGACCTGCGGCTACACCTCCCATGCAGCGCGGATTTTCCCTAACTCGTTTACTTGACCCCTTGTAAAATGGAGTGTTTGGGACGCTGCCTCGAATGAACTGAATTTTACGGCTTTTAAAGGAAAACTTTTCGTGCCCCTAATTCGCCTTTTCGCGTAATTCGTGTTAATGTTTTCCTGACCTTGAAAAGACCTGCCGGGCTTTTAGATTTCACTGTACATAAATTCACAAAGTGTATATAATACGTCCGCTTTTCGAACCATATACTACTGGAGGATGACGATGAAGAAAGTATTGTTTGTTGTATTAGTTTTGGCCGCTCTCACTTTGGCGGCTTGTGGTGGCTCAGGTGCAGCGGCCACAGTAGCCCCTGTTCCTGCTGAATATGCCGGCGCAACCAGCCCCCTTGGCGCGGATGCCGCGACTGCTGGCGCAGAAGTATTCAAGACC
>JADKBB010000010.1 GCA_016715195.1 Candidatus Villigracilis proximus | reverse complement strand
TTTTTATCTATAAGTTCTTGCATTTTGATTGGTGACCTAGACCAACCACGCGAAGGAACTGGACAGGGCTTGCCTGTTACAGGGTGAATAAGAGGTATAAAAAATTGAGGAGGTGGAGTAGACGGATTTGGCCAGGTCATAGCCACAAGCCTGTATACTCGTCCATCGTCTTCGAGAAGCGAATAGGCTCTATCTCCGCCCGAAAGACCTTCTTCTTTTGAAATCCATTGTCTAAATTCATCTCTGGCGGCTTTGTTTACTTTTCCGTGTTTTTCTATAATTGAATTAGCATTTTTAAGAATACTTTGTATGTTTTCGCTTGTTGCTTGGAATTTTTTGATTTGTTTAGAGGCAAAAAATATATATTCATGCTGAATTGCTAGACCGTTTCCGCCCATCATGGGGTTTCTTTTGTCCCATATTGCTGTACCAAGATAATTAAAATCTTGGGAGCGAAAGAATGTGTAAAGATGGTCATATTCGTTTTCGTCAATATGGGTTAGAAAACTTCCATCATCATCTAAAAAACTTTCGACCAACACTTACTCGGTTTTCCATCATGGTTAACTAACTGGAATGTTGACATGCGTTAGTATAAAGAAAACCGCTTGTGTCTGTGTTAGTAAGGCGGTCATCATGTACTCACTTCACTGCCTTGAAACTTGGGCAAAGCGTATTGAGTGGCTTGATAATTTCGCCGTGAATTAGCCACCCATCCAAAGCAGAATCCAAATCATCGAACAACGCCAGAATATCGAGTTCAAGGTCTTTGGAAATATTTGTGTCCAGCGGCAAATATTGGTATTGCGGGTCGCGCGGTTCGCCCACTACGTCTTTTTCCAAGACCTTATCAAGTTTGAATTTCTTATCCACCATGCCGAGTTCAATCCATTCGGCAATCTGGTCTTTCATACCTTTGTGCTTGAAAATCTTTTTGAGCAAGGCTTCATCTGTAATTTTATCCAGCGTGATGATGTAATTGCTGTTCAAAGCAAATTTGGGCTTGTTCCAAACTTTTACCAACTCATCTTCAAACTGCGCGATGAAGTCAATAATTTTGGTTGCAATGCCTTTCATAGCTTGCAATTGCTTCAAGCGCAATTCATTGAACTCGCTTTCGCCTTTGAAAATATATTGATACATCCACAGGTCGAATTGTTCCTGCAAAAACCCTTTTGCATTTTTATTGATGAAATAACTACTTCGTTTTGCTTTTGGAAAAACCGCAAAGGCTTTTTTCAAGTGTTTCTTCATCAAGCGTCATGCCTTTGTCTTTTATGGCTTTCACGATTTCGCTCAATCTTGGTTTTGCGTCCCTTTCAGAGTATTAACTGTTAAAGTGATAACGCCGTTTTTGATGGACTTGAAGGTATAGGTCAACTCGCGCTTTTCGTTGAGCGTTTATGTTGTACTTCACTGCAATCGAAATCCAAAACGATGTGTCGTCAATATTCACAGCCATACTTTCGAATTTGCGGTCTGTCCTTACGTAATGTAGCATGTGCGTCTTCCAGAACAACAACATCACATCGCGGTCATCTGTATAAACCTTCTCGTAATATTGTGATGTTGCGCCGTGTTATGAAAATAAATACTTCCGTTTTCACTGAAATAATGCCGAAAGAAATCGTAGAGTTTGTCAAACAACCCTTCACGAAAGCCTTTTCGAACGGCTTGTAAGCGGCGTCAACGTCTTTCTTCCAAAACGGGAAAGACACCTTTTTCAAAGTAATTGGCTTTTATTTTCATCAGGTTGATAAAACCTGAGTTGCCTTCCACTTTTGCGCCAATGAAAATGAATTTGAGTGCGTCAAGAAATTGTTGCTCGTAAGTCATGAAGGAATCCTGTTTTGAAAACCACGGTAGCTTTCTGAGAATTGTTTGCATTGAATAACTCCCAGTTAGATTTGTTTCGATGAACCCAGATTTAAAGGGGGCATGCCAACAAGAGATTTTATCCAGCATTCTTGCAGTATGGCACCTTACATACACCAATCAAAAGCCGCTCTTTTCAGAGCGGCTTTTGATTGATCTTATTTCTTCTTTGCCTTCCTTTGGCGGCTTGGCTTTCAACAGCCTTCTTACCTTCGAGTTTCCACAGGCAGCGCTTCTTCTTCCTTTCTTCCCGCCAACCGGCATTTTCTCCAACTCGCTGACCAGTTTCTCCAGCACGTCGAATCCGCCCTGCCAGAATTTCGGGTCGCGGATGTTAATGCCTGCTTCCTCAAGGATTTTCGCGGGCGCTTCGGAGCCGCCAGCCGAAAGGATCTTAAGATAGCGCGGTTTGAACGAGTCACCTTCGATCTTGTATTGCTGATACAACGAGAAGACCAGTAACTGTCCAAAAGCATAGGCGTAGACATAGAACGGCGTGTGATAAATATGCGGAATGGAAACCCATTCCCATTTGAATTCATCGCTCAGTTCGAGCGAATCGCCGAATTGTTCTTTCAGATTTTCCATATACGCGGCACATAGTTCATCCACAGAAGCATTCTTCTGGATCATTTCATGCGCCTGCTTTTCGAACATCGCAAAATAAGACTGACGCATGATGGTCGCGTACGCATCGTCCACTTGCTTGAAGAGGATGTCACGACGCACGGCGTCATCTGTTTCCTCAGCCAGCAATTTATCGGTGAACATCATCTCGCCAAACGTGGATGCCGTCTCTGCCAGCGGCAGGGAGGAATGGAAGGTGAATGCGCTGTGATGTGAAGCCAGCATGGAATGGATCGCATGTCCCAGCTCGTGGGCCATCGTGGCCACATCACGCGCATTGCCTTGATAGTTCAACAAAACATAAGGCGTCATCTCGGGCACCACCGACCAGCAGAACGCGCCGTCACGCTTGCCCTTGCGCACTTCACTGTCCACGCGGCTTTCGTCAAATACGCGGCGGGCCAGTTCACCAACTTTCGGATCGAACGCGCTGAAAGAATCCAGCACCATGTCTGCGGCTTTGCCGTATTCATATTTTTTGTCCGAGCCGGCCACGGGCGCGTACACATCATAACGGCGGAGTTTTTTTACACCGAGCGCCTTTGGCCTTTAATTTGAAGTAACGCTGAAACACGCCCGCATTTTTACGCGCAGTTTCAAGCAAGGCATTCACGGCTTCATTGGGAATATCATTTGCCAGATTGCGGGCAGCGAGCGGATCGCTGAATTTACGCAGTGAAATATTCTCGTTGTGCCAGTCACGCGCAAGAGTCTGATACATCTGCCCGAGGATCGGACCCGCCTCACCATACACGCGATACAGTTCCTGATACGCGGCGGCGCGCAGTTTCGGGTCACTGCCTTGAGCGAAGCGCATCAATTGTCCGCGGGTGAGTTCCTGAGTTTTGCCTTTTACTTTTAATTTATAAACATACAGGCTGGTGATCGAGTCATAGAGCGTGGTCAACGAATTTACGCCGGTCACATTTTTCAGGTTGACAACTTTCTCCTCCGCTTCACTCAGCGTGTGCGGCTTGAAGAGTCGCATGGCTTCGAGATAATAACGATAATCGCCCGAAGCATCCATCAAACGTTTGGCGTTGGTCTCATCCAGTTCCTTCCACCACAGGTTAAAAAACAGGGTGCGGTTTTCGATCTCCGCCAGAAATTGTTGTGCGCGTGATTGCAAGGAATGCGCGGCCTGATCCTGTGTGTTGGCCGTGAAAGACAACCCGGCAAAGGAATAAAGTTTATTCGCAATGCGGTTCATGTCTTCGCTGACTTGCATCACCTGCATAAATTGTTCAGATGAAATTTCAGGAGTCAGTTTTCCGCGCACGCCTTCAAACGATGAAACCTGCTCTTCGATCATGTCAAATGCATTTTCCAGTTCGGCGCTTTCATAACCCGGATACAGCGGAGCGAGGCTCCATTTTGAAATTTTATATGCCATGATATTCTCCTTTTGTAAATTAAAAGAGACAGCCGCCTGTATGGGTGACTGTCTCTTTTTTTTATAAACTGGATCGGACGTGCATGATATCGCCGTCCTTAACCAGATATTCCTTGCCTTCGAGTCTAAACTTGCCTTTGGCCTTCGCTTCATTCATCGACCCTAAACTGATCAAGTCTTCGTAGGCAACCACCTCTGCCCGAACAAATCCACGCTGCAAGTCTGTGTGAATTTCAGCAGCAGACTCGGCGGCTGTGGCACCGCGCTTGGTTGTCCACGCGCGCACCTCATCTTCACCGACGGTAAAGAAGGTTTGCACCTGAAGTAGATCATAAGACAGGTTGATCATTCTGTTCAAGCTTAATTCTTTAATGCCGTATTCTTCCATAAAGACAGATGCATCTTCCGCGCTGAGTTGGGCAATTTCCATTTCAAGTTTACCCATCAATGAAACACTCGCGTGATCGAGTTTGCCCTGCGCGTCCGGTGCGGTTTGTCCTTCGCCCATATTGAAGACGGTTAGGATCGGTTTGCGAGTCAACAGGCCGTAGCTTGCCAGTTCTCTTTTTTCATCATTTGTAAATTCCAAGCTGCGTAATGGTTTGTTGTCTGAAAGAGCGGCGTTCAGTTTTTCAAATAATTCTGTATTGCGCGCGTTGAGTGTTTTATCGGTGCCGCCTTTTTTGCGTTCATCGGCCAGCTTCGCACGTTTTCTTTCGACAGCGATCAGATCGTTAAGCAGGAGTTCGGTCAGCATGCTGTCGGCGTCGCGCATCGGGTCCACGCTGCCACTGGGGTGCATCACGTTCTCGTCGGTAAATCCGCGCACCACGAGGATCAAGCCTTCCATCTGGTTGAGTTGATTCAACAGCTGCCCGGAAATGCCGCTTTTGGCAGAACCAGCTTCCAGTCCGGCAATATCCGCGTATGTCACTTTGGTGTAGATGGTTTTCTTCGGCTTGAACATATCCGAGAGCAAATTCACGCGCGGGTCGGGGACGTCCACAACTGCGGTGTGAACTTCAATGCGCCCGGCGGATGCTGTGGTGGGGGTGTTGCCGCGGGTCAGGGCGTTGTAAATGGTGGTTTTTCCAGATTGGGGTAATCCTATAATTCCTAGTTTCATGCTTGACCTTATCAGTGAGAGTTTGTTATACTTGCGGGCGCTCGACAAACCAATGCCGAAGTGGCGGAATAGGCAGACGCGCACGACTCAAAATCGTGTTCCCAACGGGAATGAGGGTTCGATTCCCTCCTTCGGCACAGCCACAAAAGTACCCGAAACGGTATTATACACGAACGTCCTCTCGCTTGAGAGGACGTTCGTGTTATATCAGTTGACAGTCCAATTTTCAAATTGTAGAATTGCTTTGGAGGCAACTGACTCTGCCATAAAACGTATGTGTTTATAAATTTATCGTATCGTTTTTTTGGAGATATACCACTATGAAACTATATTTGCTCTTTGCGGTCATTGACCTGATGATTTTACTGATCTACCCAATTGTCTATATTATTTATCGAATACGCAAATTGATGGGTTCAAAACATTAGCAAGTTGTCAAAAAAACAGTAAAATATTTCCAGGAGGCTCTTATGCCATCATTAAACGATGTCCTGGCTGTGATCTTGGGTGGAGGTCGCGGTGCACGTTTATACCCGCTTACACAAATGCGCTCGAAACCGGCAGTTCCAATTGCTGGCAAGTATCGTCTTATTGATATTCCAATTAGCAACTGTATTAACTCGGGGATCTTTCGTATCGCAGTGCTAACCCAGTTTAATTCCGTCTCCCTGCATCGTCACATTACGAATACTTATGATTTTGACGCCTTCCATACCGGCTGGGTGCAGATCTGGGCCGCCGAGCAGACCATCGAAAGCGCGGACTGGTATCAGGGCACAGCCGACGCGGTCCGCAAGCAAACGCTTGAGATCCAATCCAGCGGCGCAAAGAACGTGTTGATCCTCGCCGGCGATCATCTCTATCGCATGGATTACAAGGCGATGGCTGAGTATCACTGGACGAATAAAGCCGACATCACCGTGGCAGTTCAACCTGTGCCGCGTGAAGAAGCGTCGCGTTTTGGAATCTTAAAACGTGAGACCGATGGCAAAATCTCCTCGTTTGTAGAAAAACCAAAGGATGTGGCAACTCAGGATAAATTCATCAGCCGTGATGATAAGGTGCGTCCATTCCTTGGCTCGATGGGAATTTACATGTTCAAGACGAAAGTCTTAATGGAACTGCTGGCAAACTTCCCGAACCATCACGATTTCGGCAGTGACATTATCCCCGAGGCGATCAAGTCTCATAAAGTTTACGGTTTTGATTTTGACGGCTACTGGCAGGACATCGGAACGATCCGCTCTTTTTATGAAACCAACCTGGCGCTGACCACACCGGAAACTCCATTCAACTTTTACGATCCGAAACTGCCGATGTATACAGACAGGCGCTTTCTGCCCGGCTCGATCATTGAAGACAGCAAACTGCGCGATGTGTTGATCGCGGAAGGCAGCCGTATTCTTAAGTCTGATATTACGCATTCGATCATTGGCATCCGCAGCCAGATATCATCAGGCTGTATCGTCAAAGACAGCATCATGATGGGCTCCGATTACTATGAACGCGGTGAAGAAGGTCTGCCGATCGGCATCGGTGCGAACAGTCACGTTGAAGGAGCCATCCTGGATAAGAACGTACGCATCGGTGAGAACGTGGTCATTCGTCCCTTCCCGCGCAACACCGATATTGATAATGAGAAATGGTATGTCCGCGATGGGATCGTTGTCATTCCTAAAGATATGGAGATCCCGGCCGGGACAAAGATCACACCTGACTAACAGGAATATTTTGAACTGCAACCTGTTTGTTATCATTCTTTACGCGCGGGTCAACATTAAATTATGCTATACTCGCAATATATGAAGTCATCGCGCGAATACTGGCCGCGCTGGGCAGAAACCCTGCGTCATTATCAACTTCACGAATTAACCGCCTCGCTCCTCGAAGCAGGAAGTCCTCTTGCTTTGCTTGGAGCGCAGGCGCTTTATTTTGGACGGGGGCTTATTGAGAACGATCAATTAACAGCATTGGCAAATACACTGGAAGAGGAAACCGAAGCGCGCGCATTTGCTTCCTTTCTTACCCATCAGGAGCAGGCGTCATTATGATCGAATTGATCATCCTCGTTGTTAGCGCTTTTCTTTTGCTGGTGATCACGATCTGGAAGCGTAAATCTCCTGCAAAAATACGCGAGATCGCAGCGTTGACGAATTTACATCGCGTGCTCGGACTCAGCGTGGAAGATGGCACGCGTATGCACGTCTCACTCGGCAGCGGAAGTTTGCTCAATGCGCGCGGCGGTTCCGCTTTGGCCGGGCTTGCGATGCTGCGGCACATTAC
This sequence comes from Candidatus Villigracilis proximus, assembly GCA_016715195.1. GTDB lineage: Bacteria > Chloroflexota > Anaerolineae > Anaerolineales > Villigracilaceae > Villigracilis > Villigracilis proximus. The sequence continues at coordinate 108,707 of JADKBB010000010.1, read as the reverse complement.
AGAGCAGACCTCTGTGAGTGATAAACCTTCCGTGGCATCTGCGGGTGACTCTGCGCTTGGGTTGCTGGCGCAGGATACTTTACAGGCAGGATATCAGGCGGCAGGTGTGGAGGAGTTATACATTCCCACGACTGGCCGTGTGACGGGGTTGGGTCCTTTTGGTTACGCCGCCGGCGCAATGAATATTTCAAAGAATGAAAATGTATCCGCCAATATTATGGTCGGTCGTTTTGGCCCGGAAGTGGCTTTGCTCACCGATACTTCAGATCGTGACCATGTGATCGCCATTGGAGCCAGTGATGATCTTGCGGGTCAGTCTGTATTATTTGCGAATACCCCTGATATTTTGATCGGCGAAGAATTATTTGCAATGGGCGCGTATCTCGGCGCAGGCGTTTCCCATGCCGCCAGCCTGACCGTGCAGGATATTCTGCGCTGGCTCGTGATCCTGGCCTTACTGGGCGGCGCGTTTGCCAAATTTGCGGGGATCATCTAATGCGAGTCATCACTGTTTTTATTGCAGTTGTTTCAGGACTTTTGGTTCTGAGCGGATATTTCCTGACCGGGTTCTTTCCTGTGCTGGCAGATGTTCAGACTCTTTTATTAAACTGGGCGATCATTTTAATGGGTGTTGCTGCGCTGGTGGGTATATTTAATTTGATCACAGTCCATACCGATAAGATTCGCCGCCGCGAGACGGGAAGTTTTTACAGCGCGATTCTTGTTTTCTTTTTGCTGGGTACGTTTTTCCTGGGCTTGATCCTGCGTCCTGAGCATGGTTTGATGGGCGTGGTAATGAACGGAATAATCATTCCTGTTGAGGCTGCGTTGATGGGACTGCTTTCCATCTCGTTGCTGTATGCAGCGATACGGTTGCTGCGCCGCCGCGCGGATATGATGAGTGTTATTTTTCTGATCGTGGCCGCGTTGGTTATGCTTGGCTCAGCCACTTTGCCTTTTGTAAATCTCCCCATTCTGGGCATCACATCACGCTGGATCACACAGGTGCTGGCTCTTGGCGGCGCGCGTGGTATTTTGATCGGTGTTGCCTTAGGCACACTGATGACCGGTCTGCGTGTTTTGTTTGGCGTTGACCGTCCTTATGGGGGCAACTAATGGCAGATTTGATCAAGTGTCCCGTTTGCGGTGAGAATAATTTTTCAGATCAGGAATTTTGCCAGTTCTGTCAATCACGTTTGCAGACTGGGGTCGATTCTCTTAAAGGAGCTGATGAGGGATTTAAACCCGGACAGGCTCCAACGAAAAAAGCAACCGCTGATCTTGAACCTATCCTCCCACAATGGTTGAGAGAAGCGCGTAGTTCCGCTCGCGATGCCGCAGATGATGATGCGGCCCGGCTGCCCGCACAGGAGACTGCGCGGCCTTCCTCTCCGCCAGATTTGTTGGCAGGGTTACAGGCGCAATCTGGCAGCGATGAAGAAGATGATACGCCGGATTGGCTGGCAAGTATCACTGGCGCTTCGCCTACTGCAAAAAAATCGCAGTCTGATTCGTCTGAGGTGCGCTGGGTTGAGTTGGGCGGCTCAAAAGATTTTGCGCAGGAAGAATCTGCGGATGAAAATGAAACACCGTCCTGGCTGGCGAATCTGGCATCTACTGGAGCGCCGTCTGCTGAAAAGGATGAGTTAACAGATTGGATGCGTGAAGCGAGCGGTTTGAAACCCTTGCAATCACAGCCTCCTGTATCGTCTGAGCCTGCTGCTGATTCAGATACGCCAGATTGGTTACGTCAAATGGCGGCGGATAGTGACGCAAAGAATAGCAGTGCTGTGTTTGATGATGCAAGTCAGAATACGTTTGCAGCGACTCCCGCTGATTCAGATACGCCGGATTGGCTACGTCAAATGGCGGCGGATAGTGACGCAAAGAATAGCGGCGCTGTGTTTGATGATGCAAGTCAGAATACATTTGCAGCGACTCCCGCTGATTCAGATACACCGGATTGGTTACGTCAAATGGCGGCGGATAGTGACGCAAAGAATAGCGGCGCTGTGTTTGATGATGCAAGTCAGAATACATTTGCAGCGACTCCCGCCGATTCAGATACACCGGATTGGTTACGTCAAATGGCGGCGGATAGTGACGCAAAGAATAGCGGCGCTGTGTTTGATGATGCAAGTCAGAATACATTTGCAGCGACTCCTACCGATTCAGATACACCAGATTGGCTACGTCAAATGGCGGCGGATAGTGACGCAAAGAATAGCGGCGCTGTGTTTGATGATGCAAGTCAGAATACATTTGCAGCGACTCCCGCCGATTCAGATACACCAGATTGGTTACGTCAAATGGGGACGCAGGGTCAAGCTCAAAGCGCTGACTCTGCCAGTTTTTCAGAAACAAGTTTCGGTGAGTCTGATGCGGGTTCTTCATCCGCAGTGGATACTCCGGATTGGTTGAAGGGGCTGGGCGCTGAAGCGTCACCCTCGGCTTTGTCATCTGATGATGATTGGTTGAAAGGTTTGCAGGCTGAAAAAGATGTGCCGTCTGCGCAGACTGGAGATGCCTTCCTGGATGAAGAGTGATGAGCCTGCGGCTGCCGATGCGGGATTGCCAGCGTGGTTATCTGGAATACCAGATGCTGCGCCGGTTGAGCCGGTGGAAAATGAAAACGCTGCGCCCGCAGATGATCTTGAGTTGGGTGATATTCCAAGCTGGTTAAAAGCCGCCGCGCCGCATTCGTCTATTTTTGGTGAGACAGCGCAAGAGCCGGCAGTTGAACCTGCGCCATCTTTTGATGCGCCTGCTGATTCAGCGGATTGGCTCAATACGTTTAAGTCGATCGATACGCCACAAGCGCCCGCATTTGCAATGGATGAGCCTGTGGAAGCTGCGCCTGCGCCTCCGGCTTTTGTGCCTGACTCTCAATCAGGCGAAAACATGGATTCGCTTTTTACCGATATGCCTGATTGGCTTTCTGGTTCAGTGGATCTTCCTGCCGCGAACCCTGCGCCGACACCGATGACAAATTCAGATGTGCTCGCGGCGGGTGAGTTGCCTGCCTGGGTGCAGGCCATGCGTCCGGTGGATACAGGTGTTTCACAGCTTTCTTCCACACTGCTATCAAGCGATCAGACTCTTGAGTCGCGCGGTGCGCTGGCTGGTTTGCAAGGTGTTCTGCCTGCCGCCCCGGGGTACGCGCCCACGAGTAAGCCGAAAGCCTATTCGATCAAATTGCAGGCGAGCGAAGAGCAGCAGATGCACGCGGCTTTGTTGGAGCAGATTCTTGCGGCAGAAGCTGAGCCGGTTCCGATCGCTTCATATTCCGCGCTGCGCACCTCACGCAGTTTGCGCTGGGTGATCGCATTTCTTCTTTTAACAATCATTACAAGCGTGTTAGCCATGCGCACGCAAATATTTACAATGCCGGTTGGTAATACACTTGATATTAATGGCGCGTTGAACGCGATCGGGTCAATTCCTGAAGGATCACCAGTGCTGGTGATGTTTGATTATGAACCCGCCCGCGTTGGAGAAATGGAAGTGGCCGCCGCGCCCGTCTTTGACCAGATGCTCCTGCTGCGTCATCCGCGTTTGACTTTTATTTCGACCAATGAATCAGGTGCGATCCTGGCAGAGCGTTTCATTACCGGACCGTTGGCCGGGCACGGTTACGAAAGCGGAATCAGGTATTTGAATCTGGGCTACCTGCCCGGCGGACAAATGGGCATTCGCGCATTTGCGCAAAATCCTTCTGTATCTGCTCCATACGCGTTTTCTCAAAGCGCAAACCTGTTCAGCACCACACTTACTCCCGCATGGACTTTGCCTCCGTTGGAGGGTGTGACTTCACTTTCACAATTTACGGCCTTGATCCTGATCACTGACAATGCTGATTCAGCCCGCGCATGGATCGAGCAAACCACGTCGGCGCGCGGCACACTTCCTTTTGTGGTGATTTCCAGCGCACAGGCCGCGCCAATGATTCAACCGTATTACACTTCACAACAAATCTCGGGCTTGGTAAGCGGTTTGTATGGCGGTGCAGTGTATGAGCAGAATAATGCCGGCCGCCCTGGCACTGCCCGAACTTATTGGGATGCGTACAGTATCGGTATGTTGCTTGCCATGGCTTTGATCCTGGGCGGCGGGTTGTGGAATTTGGCTTTAGGTCTGCGCGACCGTGCTGCGGCAAGGGAGGCAAAGTAATATGGCGATCTCTCTCGATCTGATCACCGGCGCGATAAGTTTTCTGTTCACTCTGCTTATTTTGAGTTATGTGATCGGAGATAATCCGCTTTTCAAGATTGGAACTTATATTTTTGTCGGCGTTTCTGCGGGATTTATTGCCGCGATAGCAGTCTGGCAGGTTGTGATTCCGCGCCTTGTTTCTCCCTTGATCTCCACTTCCGTCTCTATAACAGAGAAGGGATTATTGCTCGTGCCGCTGCTGGGCGCGTTATTGCTCATCATGAAAATATCTCCCCGCCTTTCCGGCATGGGACGCATCGTGATGGCTTTTTTGACGGGTGTGGGCGCAGCGGTGACAATTGCCGGAGCATTGACCGGTACGCTTATGCCGCAAGTAATGGGAACCATTAACGCTTTTGATATGGCTCCTTATCAAGGGAATGCCGGCCTTCTTCTTGAGTCGATCACCAACGGCGCGATCGTTTTGTTTGGGACAATTTTTACACTCTCTTATTTTCATTTTGGTGCGCGTCCCCGAGCAGATGGCTCCATGCGCCGCCTGGGCTTGATCGAAATCTTTGCATGGGTGGGACGTGTTTTTATTGGAATTACTTTGGGTGCCATCTTCGCGGGCGTATATGCCGCCGCGTTGACCGCCCTGATCGAGCGCCTTTCGTCACTTATTAATTTCATTGGGAACTTTCTGTAATGCCTTCCTCACTCGTTGATGGTAACTCTCTTCTTGCTGTAGATGTCGGCGCGGCGAATACCCGTGCGGTCTTTTTTGATGTGGTCGAAGGCGAATATCGCTTTGTGGCATCTGGCAGCGCACCCTCCACGGCAGAAGCGCCGTTTAAGGACGTCATCGAAGGCGTGCGCGCGGCGATCTCAAATTTGCAGGCGGTCCTGGGCAGGTCACTCTTGGATGGGTCGCGCGATCTCATTACGCCGAGCCAGCCCAACGGTTCAGGTGCAGATGCGCTGGTTGTCACCTTATCCGCTGGACCAACCATTCGCACGGTGATCGTTGGCCTGCTAAAAGATGTCTCATTGGAAAGTGCGCGCCGGCTTTCTGAATCCACGTATTCCCGGGTGGTTGAAACCATTGGTTTGAATGATCGCCGTAAACCCGATCAGCAAATTGACAGCATTTTACGCGCACGGCCTGACCTGGTGGTGATCACCGGCGGTACAGACGGCGGCGCTTCACGTTCGATAAAAAAATTACTTGAACCGGTTGGCCTTGCCAGTTTCTTATTGCCCGAAGAAAAACGTCCAGCCGTGTTATTTGCGGGTAATCAAAAAATGGAAGAGGCGATTAAGGAACTGCTTAAATCACAGACGGCTTCCCTGCACTTCAGCCCGAATGTGCGCCCCTCACTTGAAACGGAAGATCTTGAACCCGCACAACGTGAACTGGCGCGTATGTTCGTGAACATTCGCAAACGTCAGGTCAAAGGTGTGGAACTGCTCGATCTGTGGTCTGGTGGTCATATTTTGCCAACCGGCTACGCCACCGGGCGCATGGTACGTTTTCTCGCAAAGGTATATGGCACGAACAAAGGAATCTTGAGTGTAGATGTGGGAGCGTCCGCCACGGTTATTTCGGCGGGCTTCAAAGGCAAATCCACATTGAATATATATCCTCAATTTGGGTTGGGTGAAAACCTGACCGGCTTGCTCAATTACACGACCCTTGAAGATATTTTGCGCTGGTCTGTACTGGATATTTCCGCCGGTGTTTTGCGCGATTATCTTTATCAAAAATCTTTATACCCCTCCGCCATTTCAGCTACAAAGGAAGACCTCGCCATGTCGCAGGCGGTTGCGCGGCAGGCACTGTACCTGGCGATGCAATCTGCGCGTCGTGATTTCCCGCGGAATATTGCCAGCATCAAGCCGACTTTAGCTCCGCTTTTTGAGCCGATTCTCGCAGGCGGCGGTGCATTGAGCGACGCTTCGCGCCCCGGCCAAAGCCTGCTCCTGCTTCTTGACTCACTCCAGCCTGTGGGAGTGACCACGGTCATCCTCGATCAAAATAATTTACTGCCCTTGTTGGGCGCTGCCGCTTCACAAAATAATATTCTTCCGGTGCAGGTACTTGAATCAGGCGCCTTCCTCAGTGTCGGGACAGTTGTCTCTCCGGTTGTATCTGCGAGTTATGGCACACCTGTTTTGCGCGCCAAGTTGACTTATAGCAACGGCGCCGAAGCTCGCGTGGATTTGAAATACGGCAGCATTGAAGCCTTGCCCCTTGCCAGTGGTGAAACAGGCAGCTTAAGCCTGCAATGTTTACATGGCGCGGACGTGGGCTTTGGCCCTGGGCGCGGCGGCAGTATTCCGGTTAGTGGTGGTGCGCTGGGCGTAGTCTTTGATGGTCGTGGACGTCCGCTCGATCTGCCCGCTGATGGAGTCCGCCGTCGTGAACTTATCAAAAAATGGATTTGGACTCTGGGAGGCGAATAGATCATGCAAGCGCCTGTTAATCATATTATTGGTCTTACTTCCATTGTGCGTGAAAGGCAATTGCCAATTTCCGGCACAGTCATTGCGCGTGTTGGTCAAAAGGTATCTTCGGGGGATGTTGTTGCTGAAACCAATTTGGCGCGTGAACATGTGCTTTTGGATGTCGCCCGCGCTTTACGTGTCAGTCCCACAGTGGCAGACAGCCTCGTCAAATTTAAATTGCACGATCGCATTGCAGCCAGCGCAGAGATTGCAGTTGGCAAGGGACTTTTTCCGCGCAGTGTCCGTGCTCCGCGTGAAGGGCGGGTAGTGGCCGTGGGCGGCGGGCAAGTGCTGATGGAAGTTGGCGAGACAAAAATGGAATTGCGCGCCGGTATCCCCGGCACGATCATTGAACTGCTTCCAAATCGTGGTGTGGTGATTCAGACCGCGGGCGCATTGATTCAGGGGGTGTGGGGCAATGGCCGGGTCGATTCAGGTTTACTAATGAACCTGGCTGAAAAGCCCGATTCCATATTGACAGCCTCCCGTTTGGATGTGAGTATGCGCGGCACGGTCATTCTGGCGGGTATTGTTAAGGACGCAGATGCCTTGCAAGCCGCCGCAGATCTGCCCGTGCGTGGATTGATCCTTTCGAGTTTGTATCCGTCTCTGCTTCAATTGGCGCGTGAGATGCGTTATCCCATTATGGTCACCGATGGATTCGGTCCGCTGCCGATGAATTCTGCCGCGTATAAATTATTGAGCACAAATGCCAAGCGTGATGTAACTGTCAACGCAGAAGTATATGATCGGTATACGGGTGCGCGGCCCGAGGTAATTATTCCGCTGCCGATTGCGTCAGACCCGCCTCCTCTGCGTGAGGTGGAAACATTTGCGCCGGGCCTGCAAGTTCGTATGCGGCGTCCGCCCGCGTTGGGAATGATCGGTTCAATTGTCTTGCTCAAACCGGGACTAACCACCCTTCCCAGCGGTTTACGCGCCTTTGCCGCAGAAGTAAAACTTGAGAATGGTGAAACGGTGGTCGCGCCTCTCGTAAACCTTGAAGTTGTGGGATAATAATCCCGTTTGATATAAAATTTTGATGCAGTCCGTAGTGCAAAATGTTTATTATTTTTTCCTGCGGTAAACAATAACAAATAATCAGGAGAGTGCTCCATGTCTTTCGATGACAATAATTTTGATGATGCTGGCAGCGATGCCCCCCTCCCGGAGGAAGCCAACAACAATCGTACATTTTTGATCGCGGCTGGTATTTTAGGCGGGATCATTTTGATTTCGATTGCCTGCCTTGTGGGTGTATATCTATTCAACTTGCGAAATACAGGCACTGCCACCGTTGCGAATACCACTGCCACCGCCGAAGCCGCCAATGCTTTTATTGTTGAAGCGTTGACTTCCACTGCCCAGGCGGCAATTTTGCCGACCACCACATCCTCTCCTGTGCCGACTGCTGTGGTAAGTGTGCCCACCATGACCAACACCCCAGACCCAGCCTTAACAGCCGCGGCCGCTGGTGCGGGTACACCGATTGCTGCTACAGCTACCGTTGGCGCAGCCTTGACCCAGGCCGCCGCTGCACAGTTGACTATCGTCCCGACAACAACCGCTCTGGCCGGCACCGGCATTGCCGATGAATTCGGTCTGCCCGGCCTGATCGTGATGGCGCTGGCCTTTGTGATCGTGATCCTGCTTGCCCGTAGATTGCGTGTTGCGCCTGCGATAAACCGCTAAATTATTTTTCCTAAAAACAAAAACGGGACAGCGAATTCGCTGTCCCGTTTTTGTTTTTTTCTTTCTGACGGATTGACCAAAAAATACTTATGCGATGGAGAGCTATAAGACTGTTTTTTAGATCACATTCCAAAACGGCTGGGGTCCATGAGAAATAAATTATATAAGCCTGCCGCTATGCCAATTCCAAATATCAACATGGCAACGACCTTGCCGGCAGTTGTTTCTGGTTTGCCGCCAGATTCAGGGAACAGCAAAAGAAAGATACCGCCGACCACTCCAATTGGACCAAAGACCGCACCTTTCATCGAGTAACTTCCTTCCGTATTCAATTGCATCCAGTTGTAATAGATGATTCCTGCGGAGGCTGCAACAATGACCAATGCAAATAATCGAAATTTTAAATTATTCATTTGCGATCTTTGCTTTTTACACAGCGCTTTCGGCGACAGTCTTTCCGTAGGCCATCAGAGCTTTGACCATCTCAGCATTTCTGCCTTCCACATATACCCGCAGGACAGGTTCTGTGCCAGAGGGGCGGATGAGCAGCCACGAATCGTCGGCCATGATGTATTTCACGCCATCCCGCTGACTGATCTCCGCCACTTTTTGGCCGCCAATTTCACTTGGTGCCTTCAAGGTCAGGAATTCGGTCATCTCGGCTTTGGCTACGGGACGGCTCAAACGCAGGTCTGCGCGTTCGTATAATGCGGGGCCGACATCTTCGAGCAGGTCGTCCACCATTTCAAAGAGGGATTTTTTCGCCTCGGCGATCATTTCCACGATCAGCAAACCCATGATCGGCCCGTCACCTTCGGGAATATGTCCCTTGAATGAGATGCCGCCTGATTCTTCACCGCCGATCAACACATCTTCCTTCATCATGTAATCTGCGATGTGATTGAATCCTACCGGCGTTTCATATAATTTCAATCCATATCGTTTTGCCAGCCGGTCGATCATCCGTGTGGTTGAAACGGTGCGGACGACCGCTCCCGTCCAGCCGCGTTTTTCAACCAGATATTTTAAAGCCAGCGCCATGATCTTATGCGGATCAACAAAGTTTCCGCGCTCATCCATTGCGCCGATGCGGTCTGCATCACCATCTGTTACAACACCGAAGTTCCCCATGCCCGAACTGACCGCGCTGGCAAGCGGTCCGAGATATTTAGCGATCGGCTCAGGATGTACACCACCGAAACCCGGATTCATCTCGCCGCGAATTTCAGCGATCTCACAGCCTGTGCCCTGTAAAAAGGACTTAATTACGCCGCGCCCTGAACCGTACATGGCATCCACCACAAAACGCTGGGGATTCTCTGCGATGATATCGGTGTTGATCAGTTTGTGCATGTGTTCAAAATAAGCCGGCAGGGGATTAAATCGCTGGATCAATCCCGCATCACGTGCTTTTTTGAAATCCATTAAGTTGGGACCGCGCGCCTGCTCTTCATTGTCGTTGATATACACTTCCACACGGCGGCATTGTTCAGGAAGCGCCGATCCGCCAAACGCGCCTTTAAGTTTCAAGCCGTTATAACGCGGCGCGTTATGTGAGGCTGTGATCATCATGCCCGCGATGGCGTTATTATTTTTAACTGCAAATGAAATGGCGGGTGTCGGTGAATCAGATTGTGCCAACAGCACAGTGAAACCGTTCGCAGCGAGCACACGCGCCACTTCACCCGCAAAGCGATCTGAAAGAAAGCGTGTATCGTAACCGACCACGATCTTGTTTTTGTCGGGAACCTGACCACCGTTCGCAGATTTATCCCAATGGTCAGAAGCCACAGCGTCTGCGATGGCTTGTGTCACAATGCGAAGATTATCAAATGTAAAACTGTCTGAGATGACAGCGCGCCAGCCGTCGGTACCGAAATGAATAGGCATATATGTTTTTTTCTCCAGTTAAAAAATTACATCCTGAGTGGAGCCGAAGGCATCCTGAGCGGAGCCGAAGGATGTTGAAATATTATGGTACAGGTGTTACACCAACTGTGGGCGTGACCGAGGGTTCAAAATTTGGTTCAGGTGTGGCGTAATTCACAACAGATTCCAAAAGCCAGCCTTCAATGCGTTGACCATCACGTGTTACAAAAACATGGATCCACGTAATATCGTTCACCAGACGGAAGTCCGGGTAGACCTCTACAATCGTACCGTTATCCACCGTCAATAAATATTTTCCATTTGGGGTTTGGCGTAGATTTGCGCCGCCGCCTTCATCCGCGCCTACTGTGCCGAGAATGGGCGTCACACTGGCAGTGGATGCGAGTGTTGGTGTTTGGCTTGAGGTCGCTGTGGCCGATGCCAAAGTTGGCGAACTGGTTGCAGTCGTTAAGGAAGCGGTTGCTGTCACGGGGTTTGTCACAGTGATCGTGATGGTTCCATCAGGCGTGACGGTTATGATCTTTGGTGTGTTTGAAGGGCGGGGACTGCTCGTTGTTGTTGCTGTCAGGCTTGGGGTTAAGGATGGAAGCGCGGTAGGCTGCGTCGTCATTGTGGATGTGGGAATGGAAACCGCGCTCGCTTCTGACGTCGGGATGCCTGTTCCCATTAAAATGATCATGATCCCCGCGAAGAGCAGGAGTGTGATTCCACTGACGAAGATTCCCTGAGTCGTTGGGCGGAGTCTGATGGCAAAGAGTGTTAATAACCCGAGTGTGCTTGCCAATGCAAAGTGGACGACGAAAACCAAAATGCCTTGCGGCCAGATACCCGGCACCCCCGAACCGAGGCCAAAGCCGCCGGCGTTGATCGGTAAATAAAATGCGTAGGCGATGATGACGCTTGGTAAAAAGGGTTTGTCTTCAGAGCGCGCAAAGGATGCCACCAATGTGATCGCGCCAATGGCAAGCACACCGAGCGCGGGAGGCCATAAGCGCGTGTGAATAAAAACGTTGGTAAAGGTCATCGGTAGAAAAAGGCGCGCAGCAAAGCCTGTCAGCAGGCCGCCGAGAAAAACGATGACACCGCTGATCAACAGCGCCATTAATGTTTCAAATAGAAAACGCGGTGAGCCGGTTAAAAGGGCCAGCAAAAAGCCTACCCAGGGAGTCATGAGCGGTGTGACAAGAATGCCGAGCAAAAGCACGGCCTGTGAGTCGAGTAAAAATCCAAGACCGAGAATCGCACCGCATACCAATGAAAAAACAAATAATTCAAGGGATGGATAGGCGCGGCGTGAAAGCGCGGAAATAAGCGCGGCTTGACCTTCGGCATCAGCAGGGAACATCTCGCGGCGGTTGGCGCGTCTACGGCGGCTGCGCGCGGCGGCTGCGGCTGCGTTGGCATCCTGCACCGGAGGCGGCTGGGGTGTTGGGTCAGAGGGGATGATCGGATCGTCGGAAAAGGACATAAGGTTTTTTTTCTGGAGTGCGGGAGATTGCTCCCGCGTTTTGTATTTAATTACGATATTCCATTATACAGGGGATGGATGGAGAGCGGGAGGTGAAAATAGCTGCGGTTATACGGTCTGCCCGAAAAATCTTTATGGTAATATATTTGCATCTTCCCTGATCTAAGAAAACCATGCAGATGAAAAAACTTCACGCGTACTCAAAACAGAATTGGGTATTCCTGCTATTGTCCATGCTTTTTATTGGCTGGGCGCTGGCGTTTATTTATCATTCCTCTTATGCAGCCGTGGATGGGCGGCGCTATTTCAACCTCTTTGATGATGCCATGATCTCCATGCGCTATGCATACAACCTCGCGCATGGAAATGGACTGGTCTGGAATGCGGGTGAGCGCGTGGAAGGATACACCAATCTGCTGATGACGTTATTGATGTCACTCGCGGCGCTGGTCTTTGATAAACGTTACGCGGTACTGGTCATTCAATTAACGGGGGTTTTCTTTGTGCTTGGCACGGCATTTTTTGCCTTGAAAATTTTTGAGCTCATCAGGAACAAAGAAAAAGTTTTCATGCGTTATTTATTATTTACCGTAGTCTTATTGTATTATCCTTTGAACTATTGGTCTTTGCTGGGTATGGGAACCGGTTTGCTGGCATTTTTACTCAGTGCAGGTGTGCTGTGTTCATTGCTATACGTTGAAAAACTGGAAGCCAGATATCTCTGGTTCATGTCCGTTAGTTTTGGCTTGTGTTATCTCACGCGCAATGATTCCCTGCTCTTTGCTGTGTTGGCTTTTCTGTATTTAACGCAAACGCTGAAAAATGGACGAAGGTTTATATATGCATTTTTCGCGGCTGGATTTATATATGGTCTGTTCGTGATCGGTCAAACCGTATTCCGCTACGCTTACTATGGAGAGATGCTGCCCAATACCTACACCTTGAAGCTGGTGGGTATGCCGCTGTTTGAGAGAGTACGAAACGGCTGGGGATTCGTCCAGCCGTTTTTGAACGAGACCGGTTTTGTGCTGCTGCTTGCTTTTGCCGGGATATTTTTTAAAGTCTCGAAGCCAAAAATATATCTCTTTGTTTTTTTCTTGATCTCCATTGGTTATCAAATCTATGTCGGCGGCGACCCGTGGAATTATTGGCGCATGATGTCGCCAACGATGCCTTTTTTGTTGATCCTGTTTGTATTGGCGTGTGATGCGATATTGACTAAAACCCCTCAAATAAAAGGTTTCGCGTATAACGGTTTGCTTGCGATATTGATCTTTGGCGGCTTACTGCAAGCAGACTTCCGCTTTTTGCGTGAGATGTCACTTGTTGATTATCCCTTCGATAACGAAGCTGCGCGCAAGCATGTGGATGAAGCGATAGCCATCAATGCGGTGACCGATGAAAATGCGTCCATTGGTGTTTTTTGGGCGGGCACTCTCCCTTATTATGTCGATCGTGTTGCGCTGGATTTTCTCGGCAAGTCTGACCCATACATTGCCAACCTGCCGCCTGACCTTTCCGGGAAGATCGCCTGGAACGGGATGAACAGCGTCCCCGGGCATAATAAATATGACTTGAATTACTCGATCAAGGAATTACGCCCCACTTATGTGCAGGGACTTGAGTGGGGCTCGCAAAATTTGAGCGTTTGGGGCGAAGAGTATTATGTGCGTGTTAAATACAAAAATGTCTGGTTATTTTTGTTAAAAGATTCCCCCCATGTGGATTGGGGAAAAGTAAAATAACAGGCAACCCGGTCATTTCATTTGCGTATGTTTACAGAATGGAAAAGGAAAATATCATGAACGAACCTCGTGTGTACAAGAACTCCCCATTTTTATTTGGCCTTCTGTTTTTAATGTTTGCTATTCTTTTGTCCGCGTTCTTCTTTGCCGCCGGTGATTCTGACCCTTCACGTTTTAATGGTGATGATTCCGTTCGCACTGTTGTTTGTTTTTCTTTTTATATTTCTCGTAGTTCGAGCCACAGCCCAAACAATTATTTCAGAGGACGAAATTTCCACCAAAACTTTACTGGGCACAAAGTCGCTGCGCTGGAGCGAAGTCAGCCGTGTTTCGGGCAGGGGATATGCCATTAAATTACATAATTTTGATGGAGATGTGACGGTGGCCCCCGCCACGCAGTTGCCCGGTTACGACGAGGTCGTTAACTGGATCGGCATGAAACGTCCCGATCTATTCAGTCCGCTGGAATATGCTGAAATGAAAAAAAGTTGGGCGGGCACGATCATTTTTTCACTGGTCGGTCTATTTTTGCTGGCTGGCCTGGGATTTTTTGCGCTTACACAAGCGGGTGATATATTGGCCCCGTTTCTGGTATTTGTCGTATTTGGGTTGATCTCTGTTGTCTCAGTATTTACCACCCCGCAATCTGTGACAATTCAAGGAGATACGATTGTCATTGATTATCTCTTCAATCAAAAAACCTTCAGCGCAAAGGAAATATCTTCCATTGACCTGCGTTACACCCAAACCCGAAATGGCAGGAATTATTTCGTTGCTGTCACTTTGCTGAATAGAAAGGCCATTCATCTTTCCGGGTTTACTCTCAGTCTGCCGGTAATTTGTCTGGTGCTTAGAAATTGGCACAAGAAAAGCACCTCTGTGAGTCAGGCATTTCAACGAAATTAACACAAGCCTTTAATTTTTCGTTAATGACTACACTGCTATAATAGGCCTGCACGTGACGCCAATTTAACGTCAGGGCTGCGGGCAAGCCCGACGCGTGAAACGTGACACTCCCTTAATAGGCGGTACTCTACTATGCTCAACTACATTCTTCTCTAACCAAATCCCCGTATATCGCGCAGGCAGTGGACGCTTTGCGTACGCGATGCAAGTATTTTCTTTCCTCTTTCTCCTTTCCTTTTTATATAAAAGTGTGTCCTTGATAAATGACACTTTCAATCTGGTACCTTAACTATGACTCAACATCGAATTACAGACGATCTGGAAGCACTTCTTGACGTTCTCCCGCTGAATATCCGCCGTGCGGTGGAAAAGGCGAATAACAGTGAAAAGCTGTTGGAGATCGTCATTGACCTGGGCCGTGTGCCCGCTGCGCGATTCGTGGAAGGCGAGATCGTCCTTTCTGAAAAAGAGATCGCGCGCCCCGACATTGATCACATCACCGAACGCATCGGAACTTTTGACGCGGATAATCGCGCGGGCATGGAGCGCACACTTCATCGCATCTCGGCCATTCGCAACCGGCTCGGCGCAGTGGTGGGACTCACCTGCCGCGTTGGCCGCGCTGTGTACGGCACCGTGGATATCATTCAAGACATTATCGAATCAGGCAAGTCTGTGCTGATCCTTGGCCGGCCTGGCGTTGGCAAAACGACTCTCCTGCGTGAAGCTGCCCGCATTCTCGCAGAGAACAAACGCGTCGTCATCGTGGATACATCCAACGAGATCGGCGGCGACGGTGATGTGCCGCATCCCGCCGTGGGACGTGCGCGCCGTATGCAAGTCAGCCAGCCCATGCTGCAGCATGAAGTGATGATCGAAGCGGTTGAAAATCACAACCCTGAAGTGATCGTCATTGATGAAATTGGCCGCGAGCTTGAAGCTGCCGCAGCGCGCACGATTGCCGAGCGCGGTGTGCAGTTGATCGGCACGGCGCACGGACAAACCCTCGATAATCTTTTACTCAACCCAACTCTCAGCGATCTGATCGGCGGCATCGAAGCGGTCACACTTTCAGATGAAGAAGCCCGCCGGCGCGGCACGCAGAAAACAGTGCTTGAGCGCCGCTCGCCTCCGACCTTTGATGTCGTGATCGAAATCCAAACCCGTGATCGTTTCGCGGTGCATCTGGATATTTCAGCTTCGGTGGATTCGCTCCTGCGCGGCATTCCTGTGCCGCCCGAATTACGCACGCGCGATGCCGAAGGGAAGATCGTGATCGAGAAAACCGCACCCGCTCCAAAGTCCAAGATGGAAGCGCGGGAAGTGGTTAAGGCTCCCCGTCGTGGACGTCAATCCACGGATCCGGCTTCGGGGAAAGCTGATCCCGTTATCGAAGGGCAGACTCCAACACCCAATCAGACTCCATCCATGCTGACAGCGCCTTTGCAAACGGTGCGCGTGTTTGCCTATGGCGTGGCCCGCAACAGACTCGCGCAAGCCGCGAAAAGACTCGGCGTGCCCGCTGTGATCGTAACCGACGTGGAGGAAGCTGACGCGCTCGTTACCCTGCGCACCTATTATCGTAACCGTGAGCAAACGGTGATGGATGCCGAACATCGCGGGCTGCCCATTTATGTTTTGCGTGCAAACACAGTGGCGCAAGTGGAGCAGTTCCTCGGCGATCTATATAACCTGAGCGAGCAGCAACATCCGCGTGACAAGATGGATGGCGTGCGCGAAGAAACACAGCAGGCCATCTCCGCTGTCCTCAACGGCGAGCGCTGGGTGGACCTTCCGCCCGGCACTTCACTGGTTCGCAGAATTCAACACGAAATGGCACGCAGCGCAGAACTGATCAGTCACTCATATGGCAAAGAACCACGCAGGCATGTGAGAATTTTTAGGGAATAGACCACAGACGACAGACCGTTGACCGTGGATGGTGGTCTATTGTCCGCCGTCCACGGTCTTTTGTTACAATAAAACGCAGAAAAATATTCAAGGAAAGAAATTCCAAACACCATGTTCATTACACTCGAAGGCCCCGAAGGCTCCGGCAAAACATCACACATCCCCTACCTCGTGGAATATCTGCGCGAGAAGGGACACACCGTATTCCCCACCCGTGAACCGGGCGGCACGACCATCAGCGAACAGATCCGCGATATTCTGCATGATCTGAAAAATGCAGAAATGCACCCGCGGACAGAGACCCTGCTCTATCAAGCCGCGCGCGCGCAGATCGTGGAACAGGTCATCAAGCCGCGTTTGGCAGTGGGTGAGATCGTCATCTCTGACCGCTATTATGATTCAACGATTGCCTATCAAGGCTACGGACATCAACAGGATCTGGAACAAGTCCGCGGGCTGGTGAAATACGCCACCGGCGGCCTGACTCCCGACCTGACCATTTTGCTCGACCTCGATATTGAAGTTGGCTTGAAACGCAAAATTCAAAATGAAATGGAATGGAATCGCATGGACGCCTACACCGTTGAATTTCATCAACGCGTGCGCCGCGGCTATCTCGAACTGGTAAAACAGGAACCGCAACGCTGGGTTGTGGTCAACTCAGATCAAAAGTGGGATGATGTGCAGGCGGAGTTGAAGGAAGTCATTATTAAAGGATTGAACAAAAAATGATCGTCGAATCAGAGAACGATATTAAACATTTAAAAGCCATTGGCCACATTTGTGCCATGACGTTAAAGAAAATGATGGAAAGCGCCAAACCCGGCATGACCACCGGCGAACTGGATGATATTGGATTGAAGTTTCTTGAAAAAGAAGGCGCGCGCTCCGCACCGATGGCGATGTATCACTTCCCTGGCGCCACCTGCATCAGCGTTTCGCCGATCATCGCGCACGGCATCCCCGGTGACCGCGTCATGCGCGAAGGCGATCTGATCAACATCGATGTCTCCGCTGAAATGAACGGCTACTATGGAGATACCGGCGCTTCGATGGTGCTCGCCAAACACGTGCCCGAATATGAAAAAATGCTGGCCGCTGCCCGATCCGCGCTTGAAAAAGCCGTGAGCGTGGCTCGCGCCGGCAATCCGCTTAACTTGATCGGCAAGACCATTCAAGAGGAAGCCAAACAACACGGCTACGGAGTCATCTTTGATCTGACCGGACACGGCATCGGACATAAACTGCACGAGGAACCAACCGAAGTCTTCAACTATTTCAAGCCGAAAGACGATCGCATTCTGACCGAAGGACTGGTTCTGGCCATTGAGCCTTTTCTCACCACCGGCAAAGGACATGTCCACGAAGAACGCGATGGCTGGTCCCTGCGGACAATTGACCGGACCATCGCCGCTCAATTTGAGCATACGGTCATCGTCACCAAAGATGAACCGATCATTCTGACCAAAAACCCCCCTTTTTTAAGTATTTTTTTTAACCCAAAGGGGGACAAAGAGTCACAAAGGAAAAAGCTTTGAAAACACCCTTTGTGTACCTTGGTGACCCTTCTTGGTTAAGGTTTTTTCTGCCAGAAACGGAGAGCAATAATGCCAAACCTCCATCTCTTTTCATCCCCCGGCAGGGACGACATCCGCTATATTATTGATGCCAGCCGCCCGTATCTGGAAGACAAACCCGAAGCGACCGTGGCTTATATTCCGCTGGCTTCTTTGTATGCAGAAAGATGGCAGGCTGATACAGAAGACGCCTTTCGAAAACTGGCGCGGCTGGAAACGATCAACGCAGAGACTATGTCATTAACCGTGATGGAGGATATTATCCGCCGTGCTGCGTTGGTGTATATTCCGGGCGGAAATACATTTTTATTGAATCACCGCCTACACGTCAGTCGGTTGATGCTCTTCCTGCGTAAGAAAGTATTGGCCGGTTTGCCTGTTGTGGCCTTCAGCGCCGGCGCCACCTTGTGCGGACCAAACATCCTCACCTCCAAAGATATGAACACCGTTGAAACGTCACATTTTGAAGGGTTGAACGCATCCCCTTTTAATTTTTCGCCGCATTATCCATTGGATGCATATGGTCAATCTGTAAAAGATGACTGGCTTTCAGATTATCATTTCTTTCATGATAATCCCGTCATCATGTTGTCTGATGATGCCCATGTCAAAATGGACGGGAAAAAGACCACCCTTGTCCGCGGGGAAGCGTGGATCTTGCGCAAAGGCGAAGAAAAGGAAAAACTTGTTGAAGGTAAACTTAATCACTTTATAGAATCATCATTTCGCGATTCTGAGTCCATCAGCTTGCTGATGAAGAGAATAGAAAAAAGCTGCCTCAGAGTTGACTCTGCGGCAGCTTTTCTTTGGATGCGAACTGGAATTTTATACGTTCCGGTCTTTTTATTGATCTTCTTTCAGCCATCGTTTGACCGCATCGTGTGGATGCTTATATTTTTCCATGTCACCCAATAATTTAAGCGGGTCAGTGTCGCAGAACACGGCTGTGCGATGTTCCGGGTAAACGAATCCCTCGGCAACAGCGTGATCCATCGCGGCCAGCAGCGGATTGTAATACTCGCGCACGTTGAGCATGCCGACTGGCTTTTCGTGTGCTCCGGTTTGCGCCCAGGTGATGGCTTCAAAGAGTTCATCCCAAGTGCCATATCCGCCGGGCAGGGCAATGTAGCCCTCAGCAAGCTCGTGCATGCGCGCCTTGCGTCCATGCATATCAGGAGCCACTTCCAGACGGGTGAGGCCGGTGTGAGCCAGTGCAGGGGTATTCATGGAGGGAATGATGACGCCGATCACTTCTCCGCCTGCTTGCATGGTGCCATTGGCCACAGCTCCCATTAAACCGGTTTTGCCGCCGCCATAGATCAGGCGGATCCTTTTTGAGCCAGCAGGTTTCCGAGCTGACGTGCAGCGTTGAGATAGTCCGCATGGACAGAGTCAGAAGACCCACAAAAAACACATATTGATTTCATCATCCACTCATCTTTTCTTTTTAGAATAATTTTTGCAACTGTATCACAAAATAGACAGGTTAGAGTTGTGTTAGTGTGTCCTTTGGGCGCTTGACTTGCCAATTACGCGGTGATAACAATAGGATTATGGACTACAAAGACTACTACAAAATCCTTGGTGTGGAACGTAAATCTAGCGCTGATGAAATTCGTACGGCATATCGCAAACTTGCCATGCAGTTTCACCCTGATAAAAATCCCGGCGATAAAAAAGCCGAGGATAAATTCAAGGAGATCAACGAGGCGTATCAGGTTTTAAGTGATGATAAAAAACGCGCCCGTTACGATCAACTTGGGAGCGCATATTCCGACTTCCGTACGAAAGGCGGACGGCCGGGTGATTTTCAATGGGACGATTGGTTCCAGCAGCAACAAGGGTCACAACGCGGTTATGGAAATGCGGGAGATCCATTTGCCGGCGCTGGCGGTAATTTTTCAGATTTCTTCCGTTCGATCTTTGGTGAGGCTGTCCGCTCTTCTGCGCGCAATCAGGCGATGCAACAACAGCAGGGATATCAACAGGAAGTGGATATCTCTTTTCAGGAAGCCTACGAAGGCACCATGCGTCAGTTACAAACCAATGGACGCAAGTTACAGGTGCGCATCCCTGCCGGAGTGAAGACAGGTTCCAAAGTCCGGGTGGCAGGTGCGGGACCCGAAGGACTCGATCTCTATTTGATCGTAAATATCACAGACGAGAGTCTGTTTGAGAGGGATGGTCAGGACTTATACACGACATCCACATTAAGTGTGTTTACAATTATTTTGGGCGGCGATACAGAAGTGGAAACGCCCACGGGCAAGGTCAAGTTGAGTATTCCCCCCGGAACGCAAGTCGATCAGGTTTTTCGTCTGGCCGGGCGCGGGATGCCGCATTTGAAAAACGCAAATACAAAGGGCGATCTTTTTGTGAAACTAAAAGTACAAATTCCAAAATACCTGTCGTCCAAACAGATAGAATTAATCGAAGAAGCATCCCGTATAAAGTTTTAAAAGTTGATAGGAGTATTGAATGAAAACAAAACAAAGCTTTCTGGCTTTTGTAGTTTTGATATTGGCCATGCTGGCCTGCCAGAGCCCGACTCTGCCCGGGCAGCAAACTTCAGCGCAGCCTACCGTAATTGCACCAGTTGAAGCTGTTGCTCCAATTGAATCAAATGCAGTTAATCCTGCGGTTGAGCAGGGTGGACTTGTTGCCTTGTATGAAAATGTAAATCCCGGCACGGTTGCGATCATCACCGATCAGGGACAGGGCTCCGGTTTTGTGTATGATGCGCAGGGACATATTGTTACCAACTTTCATGTGATCGAAGGCGCTACTACCATTGAAGTTAGGTTTACATCCGGCTATGTGACATATGGAACTGTGATCGGCACCGATCTGGATTCAGACCTTGCCATTATTAAAGTGGATGCCCCCGCTGCGGAACTTCATCCGCTGCCGCTTGGCGATTCAGACTCACTGAAAGTTGGTCAGACCGTAATTGCCATTGGCAACCCGTTTGGTTTGAACAGCACCATGACCGTTGGTATTATTTCTGCGCTTGGCCGCACATTAGCCTCAGCCCACGAAGCTCCCGGCGGACGCCCTTTCACGGCAGGCGATATCATTCAGACCGATGCGGCGATCAACCCCGGCAACTCGGGCGGTCCGCTTTTCAATATCAATGGAGAAGTGGTTGGAGTTAATAGCGCCATTCGCACCAACAGCGTTACAGAAACAGGTCAGCCCGCCAACTCAGGGATCGGGTTTGCGATTTCCATTAACATTGTTAAGCGGGTTGCACCTTCTCTGATCGCTGAGGGAAAATATGATTATCCATATCTTGGAATTGCTTCCATAGACTCCTTAAGCCTTGAAATGGTTGAGGCGCTTGGTTTGAGCGCTTATACAGGTGCATATGTAACGGATGTTGTTTCTGGAGGCCCGGCAGATGTGGCTGGAATCAAAGCCGGCACAACACCTTCTGGTGTTCCCAGTCTGCTGGCGGGTGGTGATCTGATTACCGCAATTGACGGGCGAGTCATTCGTACCTTTGATGAATTGCTGGCTTATCTCATTACGAACAAAGGCCCGGGTGACACGGTAGTCTTAACGGTCCAGCGCGGTGCCGAGACGTTGGATATAAACGTCGAGTTAGGCAAGCGGCCTTAAAAATAAAAACTCCGAGGTCTCGAGACCTCGGAGTTTTTATTTACCCAAATCGTTCTTCGCGCCAGACATTGGCGCGGTTGTGATACCCGGCCTGTTCCCAAAATCCGCGTTTGTCACGCGGCATGAATTCCAGAGACCGCAGCCATTTGGCGCCCTTCCAAAGATAGGGAGTCTCCAGATCCTTTTGCGCGGGAATGAATCCCACCATGCCGCGCAGGGGATAGCCGTGGTCGGGTGTGATCGGTTCGCCATCCAGATGAGTGGCGAGCATGAAGTTTTCCTGTAAAACAACTTCAAGCGGAAGGTTCACTGTAAATCCATATTCAGCGTGCTGCATGACGTGCGTGGCACTTGGCTTGATCTTAATCAGACCGCTATCTACCAATGATTTTACAGAAACGCCTTCCCAGGTTGTATCCACCTTGCTCCAGCGTGTGACACAGTGAATATCCATTTTCATGGATGTGCGCGGCAGTTTATTGAACTCATCCCATGTCCAGCGTTTTTCCTCTTCCACTTCACCCCAAATACGCAAATCCCAAGTGGCAGGATTAAAAGGCGGCACGGGGCCGTAATGTAAGACCGGAAATTTAACCGTCAACGATTGTCCGGGGGGAAGCCTGCCTTCAGAGCGGATGCGATCTTTTTCCTTGCGGCGGTCAAAACCTTCAAATGAGAACATAATTTACCTCGCTTTCAAAAATGGGACGAAACCAGCACTGAATAGACTTGGTATGCATGGCTGATGTTACTCGCAAAAGATTATAGATTTCTTAACTAAAGTCACCCCACACAACTGTTTTATATCCTCTGGAATATCATTGCAATCATGCAACAGGTCAAACTGTCTTATGAATTATGACGAATCCCTCTTATAATAGCCGAAACTTAAGGCTTGAGGAGAATGAATGAAAACACCAACTTTAAAACAACGTTTTCAGTATTGGTTCGACAATTATATGTCGCGCGGACCTGTTGCGTTAATTACTGCCTTGTTCGTACTTTCTGCTGTGATCATATTCGTGATCGCCGCGTTGGTAAAGGTCACCGGAAGCGCACCCAATAATGAAAGCTTATTTGAACTGGCATGGATGGGTCTTTTACGTACGCTCGACTCAGGCACAATGGGCGGCGATCAGGGCGGATTTTTCTTCCTGCTTATGATGTTGATGGTCACGTTTGGCGGCATATTCGTTGTCAGTGCTTTGATCGGTATCATCAATAACGGCCTGGAAGACAAACTCGATGAATTACGCAAAGGCCGCTCAGCGGTTCTTGAGAATGACCATACGCTCATCCTCGGCTGGAACACACAGATATTTACTGTGATTTCTGAAATCATCCTTGCCAATGAGAGCCGCAAAAGCGGCGCAGTCATTGTCGTATTGGCCGATCAGGATAAAGTCGAAATGGAAGATGCGATCAGTGACCGCATCTCCGACACAAAAAATACACGCGTTATCTGCCGTTCGGGTAGTCCCATTGATCTGACCGATCTCGAAATCTCAAGCCCGCACACCGCGCGATCCATCATTGTTTTGGCTGATGGCGCCGACCCCGATACACACATCATCAAATCTGTTCTGGCGATTACCAACAATCCCAACCGCCGCGCCGAACCGTATCATATCGTTACGCAAATTCGTGATCCGAAAAATATGGACGTGGTCAAGATGTTGGGCGCAAAAGATCTTGTGCAGCCCATTCTTACCAACGATCTCATCGCGCGCGTTGTTGCACAAACTTCACGTCAGAGCGGCCTGTCTCTTGTTTATACCGAGTTGATGAATTTTGGCGGAGATGAAATTTATTTCAAGCAGGAGCCTGAGCTTTCCGGCAAGACCTATGGCGAAGCATTGCTTGCTTATGAAACATCCACCTTGATGGGTATTCGCAAAGCAGACGGAACCATCGCAATGAGTCCAGCCATGGACACACGCATCCAATCAGGCGACCAGGTTTTTGTGATTGCGGAAGATGACAATAAGATCATCCTTTCAGGGACTTCACGCATCTCACTCGACGAAAGCCTGCTTCAGGTTTCTGGAGCAGTTTCCAAGCCCAAGCCTGAGAAAGTGCTTGTCCTCGGTTGGAATCGTTCCGGCGCGACCATCATCCGCGAATTGGACAATTATGTTGCCAAAGGTTCGCAGGTGCTGATCGTTTCGGATATTTTCGAACTCGATAAGCAGCTCAAACTTGAGATTGGTAAACTCAAGAATCAAAAGGTCACCGTGCAGGAAGGTGACATCCGCAGCCGTGACTTGCTCGAAAGCCTTGAAGCCACAGAATATGACCATGTCATCGTTTTGGCATACAGCCACCTCGAACAGCAGGAAGCCGATGCGATCACACTTATCACCCTGCTGCATTTGCGTGATATTGCCGAGCGTGACGAAACTCCATTCTCGATCATCAGCGAAATGCTCGACCTGCGCAACCGCGAACTGGCCGAAGCTGCGAAAGTGGATGACTTTATCGTCAGCGAGCACCTGATCAGTTTGATGATGGCGCAGCTTTCAGAGAATTCTGAATTGATGGGCGTGTTTACCGATATGTTTGACCCCGAAGGCGCAGAAATATATCTCAAGCCGATCAGTGACTATGTGACCACAGGCCAGCCGGTTAACTTCTACACAGTCACCGAAGCTGCCCGCCGCCGTGGTGAGACCGCTCTCGGTTATCGTCTGGTCAGTGAAAACCACGATGCAGACAAGGCGTACGGTATCCACACCAACCCGAAGAAATCTGAACGTGTAAGTTTCTCTGCCGATGACAAGATCATCGTGATCGCAGAAGAATAATTTTTATTGTTTTGTAGGGGCGGCCCTGGTGGCCGCCCCTTTTTTTAAACGGTTTCGAAAATTGAAATTGATTCAATGTGATAAGTCTGGGGGAAAAGATCGAACGGAGTCACTTCCACCAAACGATAGCCCCCGGCAATCAGTCTCGCCGCATCCCGCGCCAGCGTGGACGGGTCACATGAGACATAGGCAATGATCTGTGGTCTGATGCTGATGATCGCATCCAGCGCGTGTCTCTCGATTCCTGCGCGCGGCGGATCAACGATCACATAAGTTGAGCTATCCAGCCGCCCGGCCAGAGCAGGCAGAATTTCTTCCGCAGCGCCTTCATACAATTCAACATTATCAAACTCATCAAGGTTGAATGCAAAATCCTCGCAGGCTGATTCAGACTCTTCGATTCCGATCACCTGCTGACAATTCGCCGCAAAGAATTTGCTGAATAAACCCGCCCCACAATAGACATCCAGTAAAGTAGTGGACATGGAAACTGGTAAACGGGCAACCAGATGTTCCACCATTTTCTCAGCCATCTTTGTGTTGACTTGAAAGAAAGAAGCAGCGGATACACGGAAATCCCTGCCGAGAATATTGAAGAGGAGATGATCCTGACCAGCGATGACGACGGCATGTTCGTCAAAGACATGCACCACGGAAACATCCGCTTCAATTTCCAGTTCGGGCGTTTCAGGGTTTTCTGATTCGAGCACCACCATCAGATCATCGTTCAGCCCGACGCGCAGGGAAACACGTTCCACATCCTTATTTGATTCAAATTGCAGCTCAGGCCAGAAGGTGTTAATTCCTGTTTCAGGTAAATGACATTCCTCAATTGGCAGCGTGGAATTTCCTTTTGCGTTTATAAAACCCACCTTGCCTTCCGCTGTCAAATGGAATTGCACATGATTGCGATAATTCCATTCAGACGGTGATGCGACAATTTGCGAGACAGGCGGGTTTTCGATCTTCCCGATCCGCTGTAACTGGTCGCGTAGGATTTCTGTCTTTGCTGCCAGTTGTTTTTCATAGGGCAGGTTTTGGTAATGACAACCGCCGCATTTCCCGAAATGTTTACATTTCGGATCTATTCTTTCAGCCGATGCTTGTAATACTTCAACTAATTTTCCGCGCGCAAAATTTTTCTTGTCTTCCGTCAATTCCACGCGGACTTGTTCGCCCGGCAGGCCAAAAGGCACAAACACAGCGCGCCCATCGGGCAGGCGTCCCATGGCTTCGCCGCCGTAGGTGAGTTTTTCGAGCAGGATGTCAAATGTAGGGTTGGGCATGATTTCCAGAATTCTTTTAGTGGTATGGATAAATACTTGTGGATTATAACGCCAACAAAAAGAGGAAAGACCGGTTTTGCGGTCTTTCCTCTTTTTGTTTCGAGTAAAAGTAAATGCTTAGTTGATGAAGAAGGAAAGTACGATGAGCCCGACAAAGAATGAGCCAGCAAGAAGTCCGATACGGGTCAGGTCTTTCTTGACATTGGAATAGTCAGGGGTGAACTCAGTGCGTACAGCGGAAATATTTCCGACGGGTGCCTGGGTTGCTCGTTTGTTTTTCTTAGCCATTTTATTTCTCCTAGTTTTGTAATCGCGCAAAGACAACGATGCGCTGTTTATCGACAAGATATGGATAGCATGAAATGAGTGTCACAGTTGGGCTGCCCGTGGATGCCATCACTTCCACGGCGGTGGGTTCCACCAAAACTGTGCGGTCAACGATATAAGTGTACTGACGCTGCTGTGTGTAAATGATGACTTCGTCACCGGGAGTGAGTCTATCCAGATAGCGGAAGATTTCTCCGTAGACATCATTATGCGCTGACAGAACCACGTTTCCATCCTGACCTGGATCAGGGGAACCCACATATTGACCGACTCCCTTTTTGAGTTGTTCCCATCCATCTCCCTGCACGATCGGTGCGTCGATATTGATCGATGGGATTTGAATGCGAATGGCCTGGTCTGGTGCGGCAGTTGGGATGGGTATATTCGCAAGCGACTGTACCATGGGCCGCAGATGATCGGGTATTTCGATTTCGTTTGGACGCGTGTTGCCTTGCGCATCCGGAGGAACATGCCCGGAGGGCAACACAACTGCCATAACCAGCGGCGTGGGGGTAACGGTCTCAGGTTTGAGCGCGGATGCCACTTCGGTATTGAGTGTCCGCAGCATACCGAAACCGATCAAGAGCACACCGATAAATCCTACAACTGCGAGGACTTCTACTCCCAACAGGATGCGGTCCATCAATTTGCGGCGCGGGTTTACAGGAACAGGCTCGGACGCTGAGTCGCTTGTTTCTGTTGTATCAACTGTCGGGGCGGATTGATGCGTCTGTGAATTAAAATCCGACTCGACCGAGATGACACGTCCCGTGCGGCGGAAGGTATCCAGCCGTTCCTTGCGGGCACCGCGCCTTTTTTCAACCAGAAGGCGGCGTAGTTCTTCCACAGAGAGTTCTTCGGGGGCTTTGCGTCTTGCCATAGCGAACGGATTATACCGCAGGGATTGTCAATTATTGAGACACTCGGTATAATGTTCATCCTTCGGACGGGTAGCTCAGTTGGTTAGAGCACATCGTTGACATCGATGAGGTCGTAGGTTCGAGCCCTATTCCGTCCACAAGGTCATTCGTGACCGGCAATCAAATAAAGCGTGTTGACCAAGACGAGTACGTGATATTTTTTCTGACAGAGAGAAGAAGCATTTTGTTGAGAGCATCTTCCAGAAGCAATCACTGAAAACCACTTGCGAGCGTGAAACAGAACAGTGATCAGTAAACAGTGGTCAGTTAGTAAGTGAAACGGTTGGCTCCGTTATTGGCCTAAGAGATATCCTCGTTTGAGGGTAAATCGGGTGGAACCGCGTGAGATCAAACTCTCGTCCCGTTGTGGATGAGAGTTTTTTGTTTTTAGGAGGCCGCTATGACTGAAGATAGCACCAATACTCGTCAGCGACTCGGAGGTTTGTAACTGCTTTCCTCTGAGACGCGAAAATGTCCATGAAGCAGAAGCAAACCATAGTGATAAAAGGAGTTGAAAATGGCACTACAAACAGAACGTTATCAGGATACACAACTGTATAAGATTCGCCATTCTGCCGCGCATGTGATGGCGCAGGCGGTAATGGAGATGTTCCCGGATGGGAAGGTTACGATCGGTCCGCCCGTGGAAAATGGTTTCTATTATGACTTTGACCTGCCGCGCAATCTCACACCTGAAGATCTTGAATTGATCGAAAAACGCATGAGACAGATCGTGCAGGGCAAGCATGAATTTAAGAAGACAGTTGTTTCTGCGGAAGAAGCGAAGAAGATCTTTGCCGACCAGCCGTATAAATTGGAATTGATCGAAGGACTCGAAAAAGGCGGCACGGGATGAATATGGCAATCCGCTGACAGAGAAGCCTGATATCTCGATTTATCAGCAGGATACATTCACAGACTTGTGCCGTGGTCCGCATGTGCAGACGACAAAAGAGATCAAGCAGGATGCGTTCAAATTGATGAGCATTGCTGGCGCGTATTGGCGCGGCGACGAAAAGAATAAGATGCTTCAGCGTGTGTATGGCACAGCCTGGGAAAGCAAAGACCAATTGAAAGAGTATTTGAATCAATTGGAAGAAGCCAAGAAACGCGACCATCGCAAATTGGGCAAGGAACTGGAGATCTTCATGTTCGATGATGAAGTTGGTCCCGGCCTGCCCTTGTGGCTGCCCAATGGCGGCATTCTGATCGAGGAACTCGAAAAACTCGCCAAGGATATGGAAGACAAGGCTGGCTATTTGCGCGTCAAAACGCCGATTCTCACAAAGGAAGATCTCTTTGTACGTTCAGGTCACCTGCCTTATTATGCCGAGAGCATGTATCCGCCGATGGAAATCGAAGGCGTAAAGTATTACGTCAAGCCAATGAACTGTCCGATGCACCACAAAATTTTTGGTTCGAAGGGACGTTCTTATCGCGACCTGCCCGTGCGCCTCGCTGAATACGGTACATGCTATCGTTATGAAAAATCAGGTGAGTTATTTGGTTTAATGCGCGTGCGCTCGATGCAGATGAACGATGCTCACATCTACTGCTCGGAGGAACAATTCGAACAGGAGTTCATGGGTGTGGTAGCGCTATATCGCAAGTATTTTGAACTGTTCGGGATCGAGAAGTACGTGATGCGCCTGTCCCTGCACAGCAAGGCGGGACTGGGCAAAAAATATGTGGACAACGAGCGCCTATGGCTCAAGACGGAAGAGATGGTGCGCCGGGCGATGGATAACGGCGGCGTGCCATACGTGGAACGCGAAGACGAAGCTGCATTCTACGGTCCAAAAATTGATGTGCAAGTTTGGTCAGCCATT
Organism: Candidatus Villigracilis proximus; assembly: GCA_016715195.1. Taxonomy (GTDB): domain Bacteria; phylum Chloroflexota; class Anaerolineae; order Anaerolineales; family Villigracilaceae; genus Villigracilis; species Villigracilis proximus. Next base: position 80,071 of record JADKBB010000010.1, on the reverse strand, counting down.
GGGCGCGAATTTTCGCTGATGACAAATCAAGTGGACTTTGCCGTACCAGAACGCTTTGACTTAAAGTTCACGAATAAGGAAGGTGTGGATGAAATTCCGCTGTGCATTCATCGTGCGCCGCTTTCCACACATGAGCGCATGGTGGGCTTCCTGCTTGAGCATTATGCAGGCAACTTCCCCGTCTGGCTTTCGCCTGAACAGGTGCGTGTCATCTCGATCACGGATGCGCAGAACGATTACGCTGAAAGCGTGGCGAAGCAATTGCGTGAAAACGGAATCCGCGCACAAGCCGATTTATCGTCACAGCGCATGAATGCCAAGATCCGACAGGCGCAGTTGATGAAGGTGCCGTACATGCTTGTGGTGGGTGATAACGAAATGGCCGCCGGACAGGTTTCTCTGCGCGGACGTGATGGAAGTCAGCAGAATAATATTCCGCTGGAAGAGTTTGTGGCGCGTGCAAAAGATAAGATCGCAAGACGCGCGAGCGAGTTGTAATTTTAGACCGTGGACTGTAGACGATGGACCATAAAAAACGGAGAGCCCAAAGCTCTCCGTTTTTTAGTCTCGTAATCGTTTCTCAAAATCAGATAATTTCACCCGTGCAGTCATGTCCAAATTGATCGGGGTGACTGCCACCATTTTCGTTTTCTCGAAAATGTAAAGCATCAGTATCTTCTGGTTCCTGTTCGATGCTTTCGTATGTTTGTAGGAGATGGGACCAGGCTGTTCCCAGGTTTCGCGCTTGGTGGGGACGGGGTCATAGTATCGGCTGCGGGAAAGCCTGCCCACTTGCCACTCAGTTGTCGGTGTGGCGTGAGCCGGTACTTCCACTTTGATCAAATCCACTTCTTCCGAAAATTTTCTTTCGAGGATCAATCGCGCAAAATAGCCGGTGAAATATCCGGCTGCTGAAAAATCAATATCCTCTGAATGTGACAGGTGATATTGCGTGTCGGTTTCAAGTGAAATTGCCAGCGCGGGGAATCCCATTGAGGCGGCTTCCATCGCTGCACCGACCGTACCTGAGATGGTAATCCCCAGCCCGACATTTTCGCCATAATTAATTCCTGAGACGATCAGATCAGGTTTGTGCGGAACGATCTCCAGAATGCCATGCAGGACAGATTGAGCCGGAGAGCCGCCCACCGCATACACGCTCCATTCCTGACCGTTGACCTGCACCTGCTCTTTGTGAATGATCCCATCTGACGTACTGGGCAAACTGCGCCCCATGCCCGAGGATTGTTCGCGCGGCGCGGCTACCGTTACATAACCGATCTTGGAAAGTTCGCTGGCGGCAGCCCAAAGTCCGGGGGAGCGAATGCCGTCGTCATTGGTCAATAGAATATGAGGTTTGGAATTTTTCATAGTTCTCATTATATATAAAAAAAACAAAAGCGGAAAAATCGCTCTTGTTTTAATATGCGTCTTGACCCGGCTTGAATATCACTCCGTCATGGGAGAGAATGCAGTGAACCTAAGGCGTAAACGAAAGACCGCCTTTCAATGAGAAAGACGGTCTTTTTGTGTGTGCCCTCGGTAGGACTCGAACCTACGACCTATTGCTCCGCAAGCAAGCGCTCTAATCCACTGAGCTACGAAGGCATTTATTTGACGGCTGATATTTTACTGTACTATCAAATGAGGGTCAAGTGCTTGACTGACTTTGCTCATGCAAGTAAAATAGGAAACCTAACGCGGGAGTCGCCAAGTGGTAAGGCATCAGCCTTCCAAGCTGATATTCGTGGGTTCGAATCCCATCTCCCGCTCTTACAAAATGTTCCTGTGTCAGGTGATTTGGTGTCAGGTTGCCTGATACGTGACACAGGAACATTTGATACTTAAGGGGCCCGTGGCGCAGCGGTTAGCGCAGGCGACTCATAATCGCTTGGTCGCTGGTTCAAATCCAGCCGGGCCCACAATATTAATTAAATTTTGTAAGCAAAAATACGCCAATCTTTCTTTGTGTAAAGATTGGCGTATTTTCTTATTAACTTATTTTCTTTTTGCGGGTAATCCATAGTCCCACAAACAATCCAACCAGACCAAGCAGGGTCAGAGTGCCAACGCCGTCACCCACCGAGGAGTAGAGTGTATCTACAGAGCCAATTGGGGTTTGGACATTTTGTATGCCCGTAAAGCCGCTCGCGTTTTCCTCGAACATGTCCACGTGATTGATAACTTTGCCGCGCGCATCGATTACCGAGGATACGCCTTCACCGGTCTGGCGGAAGATGCTCATGCCATTCTCCACCGCGCGGAAAGCCGCCATGCCTGCGTGAATATCTTTCACTTCAACCCAGTCATTGGAGGGGACGAAGAGCAAGTCCACGTTTTGTTCGCCAGCTTGTTTGACGGCGTTCGGGAAGTCTGCATCCCAGCAGATGATGGCGCTGAGTTTGCCGTAAGGCGTGTCAATCGTTTGCAAAATTCCATCGCCTTTAAGTGAGCCTTCAAAATCGTTGCCGCCGTATTTGACATGCGTCAGAACCACATCGCCGTTCGGATCAATGATGCGCACTATGTTTTCAGCGGGCTTTTTGCCGAGGTCAAAAGTTGGCAGCACGATGTAAATATTTTTCTCTTTGGCAATCGCAGACGATTCGGCGATCAACGCATCGACCTGGTCAGACATGCCCATGCCCGCGCCTTCCTGCAGGACAACGATGTTCGCGCCTTCATCTGCCATCGTGCGGATTTGATTTAATTCCTCGGCATGAAGTTCATCCACCAATTGACGAAAACCCGCTTCGTCCCCATCTGAGATCGGGTCCAGTACCTGAGACAGTTTCCCCGCTGGGAGAGAGAAGCCCGCGATCTGCAGTCTGTTCGGGTTGGTTGGGCAGCAGAGTCCGCCCGAAGCTGAGAGCAAGGATGAGGGCCAGCACCCCGGCAAAAGTTAAAGAAAGACGCGCGGGTTTAACTTCCCAAAAATGATTTGCAAGGCTTCCAAACCAACTGGCGAGGAAGGTCAGTCCCCATAAACCTGTGACGGAAACGATTTGCATGGTGGGAAGAAAATCGCGTTGTGAATATGCGCCCGCGCCGAAAGTACCAAATGGACTGCCGGTGGCAGAGAAGAAATCCATGGCGGTGGCGGCGATGGGATAAACGAGCGTGAGCCACGCGGAGGAACCGAAGCGGCGATAATACATGCGGTCAATGACGTAGGGCAGCAAGCCGAGCGGAGCGGTGAGCAGGAAGAAACCAGCTTCGGCGAGCGGATGAATTTTGGACATAAATGTCGCGCCCTGCCACGAGATGATGGTGGGGATGGCAGAGACGAGCCAAAACAAAAGGAAGTTACGCCCGGCCTTGTCGCTGTCGCGGAAGAAGCGGATGCCGAAGATGGGCACGATCCACGCCGCGAGCGGAATGTTCCATTTGCCGCCGATGAATAAGCCGAGGATGAAGATGATTGCGAGGTAGATATATTTTTTGTTCATGAGAGATCTCCTGTGTGGACCACGGACAAGTAGAAAGTAGTGATTGGGGCTATTCTATAATTTTGCGGCTCTCTCCACATCGGCCATTCCGTGCAAAAGTGGACATTGTCCATTCGGACAATATGCCTGTGCGTCTGCTGCGAGTAGAATTAGCACATGGAACAAAACTCAAGCAAGTCTGTCTTTATTTCCTATCCCTTCTATATCTTTATTTCCCTGCTGATCGGGGTGATCGCAATTGTCGGGATTCGCGACCTGTGGAATTTCAGTTCGCCAACCTACACTGCACTTTTTTCATTTCTCATCCTGCTACACATCGGATTGTTCTGGGCAAATACACGGCAGGAAGAAAACTCGCGCTGGTGGTTCTTTTATTATCCCGCCCAGGTCATTTTGATCGTTGTGATGGTAAACCTGCCTTTTGCAAACGATATCAACCTGACACTGTTGGGTTCATCCACGCTTTGCTTAATCGGTGAGTCTTTGGGATTATGGGGCAACACACGCCGCGCCTTGTATTTGGGAGTTTTTCTTTTTAGCTTCATGGTGGTCATGCTCTATTTCGCGGTCGGGCGTGACAGGTTGCTGATCGCTGTTTCCAGCATGTTGGTCAACGGCGGATTCATCGTCTTGTTAATGGTGATGTTCAATCAACAGTTGATCGAACGCCAGAAAGCCGAAGAACTTGCCGAAAGCCTCGAAAGCGCCAATGCAAAACTTGCCGCCTCTGCCGCAAAAATAGAATCACTGACCTTGCAGAATGAACGTCAACGCATGGCGCGCGAGTTGCATGACACACTCGCGCAAGGCGTGGCAGGATTGGTACTGCAACTCGAAGCGGTCAAAGCGCACCTCAACACGAATCGCACTGAACGGGCATCGGCCATCGTCGAACAGTCGCTTGTCCGTGCGCGCAGCACGCTCGCGGATTCACGAGCCGCCATTGATGACCTGCGTGCCACATCTACGAATTTGTCTGATGCGATTCGTGAAAAGATCGAACGCTTTAAACAAGCGACGGGTATTCCCTGCGAAACAAGAATCTCTGTAAACGAGAATCAACTCTCCGCTGAAACAACAAATCATGCTCTGAACATCTTGAGTGAATCCCTGACCAATATTGTCCGCCACGCACAGGCGACGCAAGTGAAGGTCGTGTTCATGATTCAAAATCAAAATCTGCAACTCGAAGTCCGCGACAATGGAAAGGGCTTCGACGTGAATCAAAAAACAAGCGGTCATTATGGTCTGATCGGAATGCACGAACGCGCCAGGCTCACAGGTGGAATGCTTTCCGTTGAGTCAGATGCGAATGGGACTTGTGTTCAATTTATTGTGGGGAGGTCCTGATGATCCGTGTGATGATCACCGACGACCATCTCATTGTGCGTGAAGGGCTGCGTCTTATTCTTGAAACGACTGATGAGATCGAGATTGTGGGCGAAGCACGCGATGGCGCAGAATGCCTGGCGCTTGTTGCAAGCTTAAAACCCGATGTCATTTTGATGGATCTGCAAATGCCAAACATGGACGGCATCACCGCCATCGGTCATCTGCGGCGCGACCATCCTGAAATTGCGATCGTGATCCTGACCACCTTCAACGAAGATGAAATGATGCTGCGCGGGCTGCAAGCCGGCGCGCGCGGATACTTGCTCAAAGATACCGACCGTGAAAATTTACTGGATACGATTCAAGCTGCGGCCAAAGGGGAGACGTTACTCAGGCCGGAGATCCTTGCTCGTGTGCTCGCGGTTCATTCTTCACCGGTCACTGCTCCTGTTTCGAAAAACGACTCAGCGCTGACAGAGCGTGAACTCGAAGTGCTACAGTCCGCTTCACGCGGTGAACGCAATAAAGAGATCGCTTACAAGCTGGGAATTACAGAGAGAACCGTGAAAGCACATTTGCAAAGCATCTACCAAAAATTTAACGTAGACTCACGTGCCGCGGCAGTTGCCATCGCCGCACAGCAAGGCTTGCTCGGCGAATAGTCACGGCTGATATAATTATTTTTGGCAGATAAACCACCATATCCGTTTATCCGTTTTGCGTTAGCAATCCGTTCCCAAATCCGCGATAAGTTGAGTAAATGAAAAAAAATCCTGTAATACTTACATTGTTATTGATCCTCCTGACAGGCTGCGTTAACGCACCCACAGTCACAGACCAACCAGTTCCAACACGGACAAAAGAAGCAGGTATCACATTTAAGAATACAGTGGTCAGCCTGACCTTTGATGATGGCGACGCAGATAATTATCTGGTGCGATCTGTTCTTACTGAAAATGATTTGCGCGCCACGTTTTATGTGGTCAGCGGCTTTACCGGCACTGATGGCTATATGACCGAACAGCAGTTAAAGGATTTACATGCTGATGGCAACGAAATTGGCGGACATACATTAAGTCACAGCAAATTGACAGATGTACGCGGCGCAGACTTAAAGCGTGAAGTCTGTGAGGATCGTATGAATCTACTTGCGCATGGTTTTGAGGTGACGTCCTTTGCCTATCCCTATGGACATTATGATGCCGAGTCAAAACAGGTTGTGATGGATTGCGGCTATAACAATGCGCGCGGTGTGGTGGATGGCCCCGATACTTTTCCGCCTGGCGACCCTTTTGTATTGCAGGCCATGCCGTATGTTGTGAGTGATACAAGTTTTTCAAAAATGTTTCGCTATGTGACTGATGTTGAAAAAGACGGCGGGGGCTGGGTGATCTTTGTCTTTCATCATGTCTGCGATGGCTGCGATCAATATGCAGTCGATCTTGATACATTTTCAAAATTCGCGGCGTGGCTGGGCAGTCAGCAAAAGAATAATGGGTTGATCATCAAAACAGTGGATGAAGTTGTTGGCGGGGAAGTTCAACCGGCGGTTGCTCCTTAAATAAAAAAACGGACGGGATATCCCGTCCGTTTTTGGTTTAGTTTAGTTGCTCCATCATTTTCTCATAGATGCCTGGTGCTGATGCCAGAATGGATTGTGGGGCTGAGATGTAATCCGGTTTGCCGTCTGTGGCGGTGACGCGTGCGCCGGCTTCCTCGGCGATCAAACCAGCGGCGGCGATATCCCAGGGACGGAGAGTCAGCTCCCAGAAGGCGTCGAAACGGCCCGCAGCGACGTAACAGCCGTCGAGGGCGGCAGATCCGAGGCGGCGTACGCCTTGAGTCATCTTGGCTAGTTTTTCAAAATTTCTGAAATTATCTTTTTCGGTGTTCCACGTATCATACGGAAAGCCTGTCACGAGCAGACTCTTTTGCAGTTCGGTTACATTGGATGCATGAATTGGTTTTCCATTTAGAAATGCGCCTTTGCCGCGTTCAGCAGTAAACATTTCGTCACGCAACGGATCATAGACTGCGCCGAGAATCACGCTCCCGTTGAAAGCGTATGCGATGGAGACACAGAAAACGGGAATGTGATGCGAATAATTCACTGTCCCATCCAGTGGGTCAATATACCAAAGTCCGGCGTTCTCTCCTTTTGTTTCGCCGCTTTCTTCAGCAATGATGTGACTGTCTGGAAATTGTGCTTGAATTTTGGTGATCAAAAAAGATTCTGACGCATGGTCAATTTCTGTGACGAGGTCGATCACGCCTTTATAGCTGATCTGATGTTCCTTGCTGTATCCTTCGCGCAAAATGGCGCCAGCGCCGCGCGCGAGTTGTTCAAGATCAAAAAGAGTTGGTTTCATAATTATTGTCCATTCCAGATGCGGCGTCCTAATGCAGAAAGTGCAAATTCCACTGCGAGCGCGGCAGTTTTATTTTTCTCATCGAGGATCGGGTTGACTTCCACCAGGTCCATGCCGATGAGTTTGTTGGTTTCGGCGATCATCTCACAGGCAAGATGTGTTTCGCGCTGCGTCAGCCCGGCAGGGACGGGAGTCCCGACACCGGGGGCATGCTGCGGGTCAAGTGAATCCAGATCAAGCGAAAGGTAGATGCCATCCACATCGCGGCTGACGCGTTCGATGGCTTTTTCAATTACTGAGACCATGCCGTACCGGTCAATTTGTTCCATGCCCATGACCATTGCGCCCGCCTTGCTTAGATTTAATTTTTCACCCGAGTCTAGGTCGCGTGCGCCAATGATCGCGATTTTGCTCGGGTCAATAACCGGGATGTTTTCGTCCCAGAGTTGAACGAGACTTTTATCGCCTTGTCCTGCAAGGATGGCAAGAGACATGCCGTGGATGTTTCCCGAGGGTGTGGTTTCGGCGGTATTAAAGTCCGCGTGGGCATCGATCCAGATCACACCGATCTTTTTATTACGGGCCGCGCCACGTACCGAACCAATCGACAGGCTGTGATCACCGCCCAATACAAGTGGAAAGTTTTTCGCCTGTATCGAAGTTGCCACAGCGCCCGCCACCCTGCGTGACATGGGAATAATGCAATCAATGTATTTCAGCTTTGGATTCGAGATCTTGCACATTTCTGCGATGGGCACTTCGATATTGCCTTCATCCCTCACATCGTAGCCAAGCTCTTCCAATTTTCTTTGTAGATGTGAATAGCGGATTGCGCTAGGCCCCATATCCACGCCGCGGCGGTCTGCGCCAAGATCCATGGGAACACCGATAATGTCTATTTGCATGTTTGTTTCTCCAGTTATTAAAAATTTATGCCTGATACAAGGTTACTCTGTTGCGTCCGTCACTTTTGGAGCGATACAGGGCGTGGTCTGCGGCATGAAGGATAGACTCGCCGGACGGTCCGTGTAGTGGAAAACTTGCCACCCCGGCCGAAAATGATGCGTTTAGTTTTTTGCCTTCATAGTGAATGACTTTGGCAGTATAGTCTCTTCGCCATGTTTCTGCACGTTCGTGCGCATCGTGCAGCGTGGCATTGGGCATGAGGATCACAAATTCCTCCCCTCCATAACGGCAGACCACATCACCCTGGCGTGAGTTCTCGGTTAGGAAATTTGCCAGATCCATAAGTACAATGTCGCCGCATTTATGCCCATAGGTATCGTTAAATTTTTTGAAAAAATCCACATCCATCATGACGATTGCAACCGGGCTGTTTTCACGCGCGGCTCTGGGAATTTCTTTATCCAGTGATTCGGCAAGAAAACGGCGATTGAATACTCCGGTCAGTGGATCGCGGATAGCCTGTTCCTGCACCTTTGCTTTTAACTCCTCGGTTTCGCGGATCTTGGCTTCCAATGCTTCATTGGTTTTCTTGAGTTCGTTTTCCAGCAGTTTTCGCTCGGTGATATCGTGGGCAAGAATCACACGTCCGCTGAGGTCTTTGGTGTGTTCGTTATACAGGGGGGTGATTACCACTTCAAAAAAAATGGATGAGTCTCCCGCGATTTGTACTTCTTCGCGTGTTCTCTCGGTGGAGAGAAATCGATTCAACATTTGCGGCCAGTGCCGAAAAATTTCTATGGGATCACGGCCGATCATTTCCTGCCTGGATTTCCCTAAAAGTTTTTCGGCCACGCTGTTTGCATCCAACACACGATCATGTGCATCCACCACGAAGACCATTTCAGGGATGTGCTCCATCACTACGTCACGCGCAATCGGAACGAGATCCAGCAGGCGGGTGCGGAAAATCCCCTGGCTGATGAGCCAAATGGTGATTGTGAATGAGATCGGAGTTAAGTCTACGGGAATAAAAATGGACGGCGCAAGATTGGACAGCAATTGATACAAAATGTTTGTGATCCACGGGATCAACGCCGCGGTGATCAGCAGCCCAAGTTGCTTGCGAAAAATATTCCTGAATTCAATAAAGCGCCAGATCAGGAGCGCTGTGGCAACTGCATCGAGTGTGTAGCTTTGTGTGAGTGCCACCCAATACCATGGGCCGCGCTCAATGATCAGCGGGCCGCCATGTTCCGATAATAATTTTATGGAAGCATAATAAAAATGGAACCATGGGTCTGAAAAAAGCATGACCCACGAAATAATGGGAATGATACTGATGACAGCGATGAAAGACTTTTTAAAAAATCTAACCTGCCGCGCATAGCTTAAAATAAAAAAGAACCACAGCACAGGCTGGCTGATGATGCCGATATTCTCGATCTGTAACCAGAAGCGCTTGGTTTCAATACTGGTCGAGAACATGATCATGGCGTAGGCAAACAGCCAGATGGCAAGAGAGATCAAAACCAGCACCAGCGCATTCCGCCCGGGTACAACAAATTTCCTCGCAACAAAAATTGCGATGGCAATTGCGAAGATCGTATTAACGATAAGCACCACCCCAAACAGAATCCACTTAATGTCCATATACACCTTTTGTTACGCTGTTCGGTAATAGCCAACATCCACGGAATATACCCGCCCGCGCTTGATGACTTGCTTTACAAGATTGGTCCCATAGCGATACCCAACCTGACGATAATCAGGTACAGACAGGATTAACATATCCGCCTGTTTTCCCACTTCGATGGAACCGATCGTATCGGACCTGCGAATTGCGTGGGCGGAATTGATCGTTGTTGCGGCGATGGCTTCTGCGGGTGTTAACTTCATGGCGCGGCAGGCCAGGGCGATCACAAACTGCATCGACTCATTCCAGGTTGTGCCGGGGTTGCAATCTGTGGCCAGCGCGAGAATGGCATCTGCTTCGATCAGTTTGCGGGCGGGGGTGTAATCATGTTCGGCGAGTCCGAAGGGCGTGCATGGCAGTGAGACGGCGACGGTATCTGATTTGCCGAGTGCGGCAATGTCTGCATCAGAAGTCCGCACGAGATGATCTGCAGAGGCTGCGCCCAATTCTGCTGCAAGCGATGCACCGCCAAGATTGTCAAATTCGTCAGCGTGGATCTTGAGCGGGAATCCCAGCGACCCTGCCCGGGTTAAGATTTGACGCGACTGTTCAAGGTCAAAGGCTTTTGTTTCGCAGAAGACATCCACAAAGGGCAGGGGCAGCCGCGGAGCGTGAGTCTCCCACCATTCTTTTAACATGGGCAGCATGGTGTTGGCCACTTCATCGGTATAACCTTGCGGGTTGTCTTTAAATTCAGGTGCGATGGCGTGCGCGCCAAGGAAGGTGATCGCGAGGTCAAGCGGACTTTCGTCATCGAGCGCGAGCAGTGCTTTGAGCAAACGCAGCTCAGTGGAAGTTTGCAGACCATAGCCGGTTTTTGCTTCAGCAGTGGTTGTGCCGTGTGCGAACATGCGCAGCAAACGCGGACGGGTTTGGGCGATGAGTGATTCTATGCTGGCAGTGCGTGTGGCTTTGACGGTTGAAAGAATTCCGCCGCCTGCTGCGAGAATATCCAGATAGGCCATGCCGCCCATTTTCATTTCAAACTCATTGGCACGGTCTCCCGCCCAGATCAGATGGGTATGCGGGTCTACAAACCCCGGCATTAAAACACAATGCCCAGCATCGAGTGTGGGTTCATCCGGGTAGGCAAGTTTGAGTTCATCTGAAGTGCCAACGGCCACAATTTTTTCATCACGCACGACTACTGCGCCGTTATTGATGATGCCAAGTGTACCTAGGGCATGTCCGCGCTGCGGACCGCCTGCGAGCGTGAGAAGTTGAGACGCTGAATGGATGAGCATTTTTTCACCACTGTATTGAGTTATTTTGATGTTCTTCCTTCAATTTAACCACAGAATGCTTCTTCTGGAGGAAAGATAGTTCCTGTTTGTTTTTGCCAAAAACTAACAGGATTGTCAGGCTGTAATATTCTTTGAATTTCTTGCTATTTAATGTATTCGATGTAAAATAAAACTATCTCGCAACAAAATTTGAGAAATTCTATGAAAAGGAGGTATGCTCCCATGTTATTTTCTCCCAAAGAAAAAGGACAGGGTCTTGTCGAATATGCGTTTCTTCTTGTTTTAATTGCTATTGTTGTTATTGCAGCTTTGATGCTTCTCGGCCCGATGATCGGCAACACTTTCAGTAAAATAAATTCGAGTCTTAGCCAGGTATAATTTTTTTAATAAAAGACTAACATAACTGTTAAGAAAAAAAGTCATCACCCCTCTTGTTTTTTTGTGCAGACCGTGTACAATAAAGTCATCTTAGGAGACCTTCCTGAGAAATTCAAAAGAAAGGAGATTTTCCCCCCATGTTATTCGCCCCCAAAGAAAAAGGTCAGGGTCTTGTTGAATATGCTCTAATCCTCGTTTTGGTAGCCATCGTCGTTATTGCGGCCCTTATGATCCTCGGACCAATTATCGGCAATGTGTTCAGCAAAGTCAACTCCAGCCTCGCCGGTGTGTAATCCACACTACAAAAAATAAAAAAACTCTGTCGCAAGACAGGGTTTTTTTATTTTTTGTATAGAAAGATCAGGTTTTCCCTATCCAGACTGGTATGCTCCCAATCGGGGAAATTGAAGGCTACCGTAACCACTCTTGCTCCGCTTTTTAATTCTCTTTTTAATTTTTCTTGAAGACGACCTGCCTGATCGGATGTGAGGTATGCAAAGACGACATCCGCATTGCTAAGATCAGCATGATAAAAATTCCTCGCTTCAACTCTGACCTTTGAACTGATTTTGTTCCAAAGGGCTTTTCCCCAGCTGACAGCACATTGCACAGGCCCGATCTCAACGCCCACTGCCTGCGCTCCGAATTCCTTTGCTGCGATCACGAGCACACGCCCATCGCCTGCGCCGAGGTCATATAAAACTTCATCGGGCTGCAGATCAGCGAGTTGTAATGCCTTGCGGATGCGCTCATGCCGGGTGGGGACGGAAGGCGGTCCAAAGAACGGCGGTACAAGAATATATAAAATCGCGATTATCAGAAATAATCCGGCGAAGAAAAGAAACATTTATCCCTTTTGCATTCTGCGTAATGCCAATAGTCCGGCCGCATTAAAGAGCACAGCGGTCAATGCTACGAACATAAATCCATAACGTTGATAGATGATCGCAGCTAGAAATGCGCCCAGTGCGCGTCCAATCGAGTGACCTGTTACGTTTAGAGACAGCATGGTGGCTCGTGCTGAAGGGACAAGCTCTGTCATCATCGGGATATGGCTGACCATGACATATTCAAATGTGATATAGAACAGAAATAATCCGATCAGTGCGCCGGTTTGGGTTTGTCCAATGAAGGGCAGCAGGATCGAAGCCAGAGCATTGCCTGCCAATCCCAGAGTCAATGCGAGCGGTTTACCGAGTCTGTCGGTGGTGAAGGCCACCAGTCCCTCTCCACTTAATTCTGAAATGCCGATCACAGCAGAGGCTCCTGCGAGGGCGGCGATCCTTAATCCAAATGAATCTTCCAGCCAAACGCCAAAGATCACGTTGACCAGCTCATTGCCCGCACTGGCCCACATGGCGATGGAAATGCCCGCCAATGCGGGCGTGGATGTGAAGACTGCGTTGTAGCCGGCGCGTGAGTTATTGGTCAGTTCGTGGTGTAGATCTTTACCGGGGACGATGCGCCAGATCACAAAAAATATGATCAGTCCAAGTAGTGTGAAAAAGGGGAATGGCGCAGACCAGCCAAAGGTGTCGATCAGAAAGCCCACCACGGGCACGCCGACAATAAATGACATGGACCAAGCCACTTCAGTGACTGCCAGCGCTGTGCCGCGCTGTGCGTACGGAATACGGTCGCCAAAATAAGCTTGCATGGATGGGTCGAATATATATTTCCCAAGCATGGCGAGAATGAGTGCAGCGGCGAGTGTAAAGATGTTTGGGCTGAGGGTAACCAGCCCGACGCCGACTGTAAAAATAGATATGCCGAGTAACATGCCAAATTTACGTCCGCGCCGGTCTGCGATGGGCGCAAACAAGGGGCTGGCCGCGCCAAGGAGCGAGCGCCCTGTCATCAATAGTGACATGGTGGAAATATCCACGCCGAGTCCGCGGGCGAAGATGGGTAAAAATGGATACACCATCCTGTGAGCAGTGTTCAGGATGGTGCGAAGGAACATGAAGGTGATCAGTTGAAAGCGGATGCGCAAGGTTTTTTTATTCGTTTGTTTTTAAGAGTAGGAACCAGCGCGTCAAAAAATAGCCTGCAATCCATGCGAGGAAATTTAGCGCAATAAAAAAGAGAATGATGTTCCACAAGCCTGAATTAAAGATGGGAGATGGGGGCGGGTGCATTATATTTTGTGCAGTTGCAAAGATCACACGCAAGGCGATGATATAAAGAATATTTGCCAATGAAGTTAACCATGAGATATTGAAAAGCCATAATCCGGTTTGAAGCAATATGCCGGTGACGGCGAAGATCATGGCAATGCGGAAACGCGGCTCGGCAAGAAATAATCCATTCCAGTTGGCTTGCATGGCAATCAGTGACAGCGGCAGGTAGGTCAGCCAGAATATGATGCCTGTGCGGCCAAGCGCGGCTGACCAGGCGTGGAAAATGTCCTTACGCAGGATCAGGCCTAAAAGTCCGGCGAGAGCCGCTGTGATAAAGGCGGCTTCTGCAGCCAGTACCCAGGCTCCGTGCAGGTAGACGATCCGCACATTCGAACCTAATGATTTTTCTTCGGGACCAAAGAGAGTCAACAAGGCGATCACAATGACTGTTAGGAAGAAGTAAACAAGAGGTGACTTGGTTTTAATCATAGGACAAATTGTACCCGTTTCCAAATACTTTTGTCTGGGTATGTTGCTTGACAACCCATTTGTGAATAGATACACTAATAGAGTTCTGGGCGTAGCCGCCTGTGTTTTTACCCGATATTTTGTTAAATGGAATACTCACTAACATTTAACAAGGCCCCCACGAATTGTGGCGGCCTTGTTTGTTGGAAAAAAGACTTTGGAATTCGTGCGTAATTAAATTGTAATTTGGCGCTGTGGAGAAATATATGAACGAGTATTGGCCGATTGTGGTTATTGTTTTGCAATTGATCTTCCTGGAGGGAATTTTATCCATTGATAATGCGGCTGTAATCGGTGCGCTTGTCTCGCCGCTGCCTGATGACCAGGATGTGCCCTGGCCGGCTGGTTTGCAAAAACTCGGAAAAATATTAGACCCATTCCTCGGACATCAAAGACTTGCGGCTCTGCGTGTTGGCTTATTGGGAGCCTATGTTGGACGGGGCGCAATGTTGTTTCTGACCAGTTTCCTGATCCATAATTCATGGATCAAACTGATCGGGGCATTTTATTTGATTCATCTTGCTTTTGATAGTCTTGAAGATATGACCAGCGGCGACGGGGATGAAGACGGTGAAATCAAGCCGATCAAAGTGCAGTCGTTTTGGGCTACAGTGTTGACGGTAGAGATCATGGACCTTATTTTTAGTATTGATAATGTTGTTGCTGCTGTTTCGTTGTCTGATATGGTCTGGGTGGTGATGTTGGGAGTTGGCATCGGTATTCTGACAATGCGCTTTGCGGCAGGAATCTTTAGTTATGCTGTGGAACGCGAGCCGATCTTAAAACAGGCCGCGTATATTTTGGTATTGAATATCGGCGTGGAGTTGATACTCGATCAGGTTTGGCATGTTGAAATTCCAGACCTGCTGCGCTTTGGAATTTCGGTTGCAACCATCGTCTTTGCCCTGGCTTATGCACACAGTCCATTTTTACAAAAATTCCGTTTTATTCTGATCTGGCTTGCACAAGGAATCGGGATCATCAACGAACTTGTAGACTGGGTGTTTATTCCCTTCAAGGCAATTTTCAGTCTTATCGTTGGGTTATTTGTTCGAATGCCAAAACCACAACCAGCAGATTAAACCAGCTAAATATAAAAAGGGCTTGCTCAATACATTGAGCAAGCCCTTTTTGGTTTCAGTTTTACAACTCTTTTTCCATCCAAACCAAATGAGTGGTTCCCAGATGAGGTGTGGGAATGCCCGCTACATGGTATCCATGTTTTTCAAAATATGCAGTTGCAGTTACACGAGACATCGCGCCTAAAGTTTTGAATCCACGTTCACGCGCGCGTTTTTCCACTGCCTCAACCAGGAAGCGCCCAATCCCTTTGTGTTGATGTGCTATAGATACAGCCATATGTGAAACATGTCCCACGCCAGGCGCTTTTTCATACAATTTGATCACGCCCAATACCTCGCCCGTTTTTTCATCCACAGCCATAAAGTGTTCACTGATCGCTTCATAATCGTCTTTTTCGGTACCTTTTGCATGTCCCCATGGCTCGCGTAAAACTTTGTATCGAAGTGCATAATATACTTTGAACTCTTCCCGCGTTACAGGCGTTTTTATGACAGGCATGTTCCCTCCAGAAGTGAAGCATCCACTATTTTAAATTTATTATATTGTAAACCCTTTTCCTTGACAGTGACTTTAACAGTGGAGTACACTGTCTTTGGTTGGGGAGTAGCTGCCTGTCTCCCACAGGATGGATTGTCGTCATACCATTGGCTTGCTTCGCAGCCATCGGCGATTCGTGCGCTTATTGGCGTTGGCAAGACCACCACATTTTGCGTGGTGGTCTTTTTATTTGGCTTTGTTTTATGTACCATTATTTTTTGGAGAAGATACATGTCTGAAACAGGAATCGAAGAAAAGCAACATGAACACGAATGGTATGCGCTAAAGGCCGAGGATGTTTTAAAACATCTTGAGGTGCAAAATGACGGGTTGTCTTCCGGAGAAGTTGAAGCTCGTTTGCGGCATTATGGCCCGAATCAATTGAAGGAAGCGCCACGCCCTGGGTTTCTTGCCTTGTTGTGGGCGCAGCTAAATAACTTTGTGGTGATCCTGCTGATCGTGGCTTCTGTCATCTCGGCTCTGCTTGGTGATTATGTGGAAGCCGCCGCGATCATGGCGATCGTTGTGCTGAACTCGGTGCTGGGCATTGTGCAGGAGCAGCGTGCAGAGCAGGCGTTGGCCGCGCTTAAGAAACTGGCCGCGCCTGATGCACAAGTAATGCGGGATGGTGTTCGTCGTTCTGTGCCTTCCTATAACCTGGTGCCCGGCGACATCGTTTTTCTTGAAGCAGGCAATTTTATCCCCGCTGACTTGCGTTTGCTGGAAGCTATAAATTTGCGTGTTGAAGAAGCTTCGCTGACGGGTGAGTCGCTTGCCGTGCAAAAGAATGCGGCGACTGTGCTTGAGAAAAATGTTCCATTAGGTGACAGAAAGAATACTGCCTTCATGGGCACGCTCATCAATTATGGACGTGGACGCGGTGTGGTCACCAGCACGGGGATGCACACTCAACTCGGTTTGATCGCCACCATGCTGCAAAATGTAGAAACCGAAGAAACACCTTTACAACGCAGACTCGACCAACTCGGCAGATCACTCAGTATTGGATCATTGATTTTGGTTGCGGTTGTTTTTATTGTGGCGCTGATCAACCAAACGAATATCGGCGACCTGTTCACAAGTCCGCTGGGATATTTTGCGGAATTCGCAGAACAGATCACCGAAGTCTTTATTATCGCCATCAGCCTGGCGATCGCGGCGGTGCCCGAAGGTCTGCCTGCTGTAGTGACGATCTCGCTTGCACTCGGAATGCGGGAGATGATCCAGCGCCATGCGCTCATCCGCAAGTTGTCATCAGTTGAGACGCTTGGCTCTGCAACTGTAATTTGTTCGGATAAGACCGGAACATTGACTCAAAACGAAATGACCGTTACCCGTCTTTGGGCAGATAATCAATTCATCCAGGTGACAGGTACAGGCTACGCACCCACCGGTGAATTTCAAGTAGACGGTGCGAAAGTGGATGTAACCAAATATCCGGCGATTCTTTCCACGCTCTGGCTGGGTCTTTTGAATAACGACTCACTACTCGAAACGACAGGCGAAAACGAAACATCACAGACGACCTACCGCATCGTAGGCGACCCGACAGAGGGTGCGCTTTTGGTGGCTGCTGCCAAGGCTGGGGCAATTCATCTGGATATAAAAGAAGCCTATCCGCGTGAGAATGAAGTGCCTTTCGACTCAGAGCGCAAGCGCATGATCACCATCCATGATGTGCGTGACCCGCAGCCGCAGGACCTTTCTCCGTTTCATGATGAGAAACATAAAGATTGGGATGTGATCGCTGTTAAAGGCGCACCTGATATTGTGCTTGATCTATGCACACGGTATCAAGGCATGGACGACAAGCCCCAGCCAATGACTCAGGAAGTAAAGGATCGAATCCTGGCTGCCAATGATGCGATGACCAAAGATGCGTTACGTGTGATCGGTCTGGCGTATCGTTTGGATAAAGACGTTCCAAATGACCCTGAAAAAATTAAAGCGGATGAACTGGAGGAAAATCTCGTCTTCGTTGGCTTGACGGGTATGATCGATCCACCGCGCACCGAAGTGAAACCCGCGCTTGAACATGCGCGCCATGCGGGCATCCGCACGGTGATGATTACGGGCGATTTCCCCAACACAGCCAAGGCGATTGCCGAAGCGATTGGTCTTTTACGTCCCGGCAAGAAGGTGATGACAGGCGCGCAGCTCGATGAATTGAGTGACGATCAGCTTAAGGGCATCATTGAAGATACTGATGTTTTTGCCCGTGTTTCTCCCGAGCACAAAATGCGCATCGTGGACGCGCTGCAAGCCAATGATGAAATTGTCGCGATGACCGGCGACGGCGTGAACGATGCGCCCGCCATCAAACGCGCAGACATTGGTGTGGCGATGGGGATCACCGGTACGGATGTTGCCAAAGAAACTGCAGATATGGTTCTCACAGACGATAATTATGCGAGCATTGTTGCGGCGGTGGAGCAGGGACGCATTATCTACAGCAATATCCGCAAGTTTGTATTTTTCCTGCTTTCTTCAAATGTGGCAGAGATCATGATTATCTTCCTTGCCACATTGGCAGGGCTGCCCGCGCCGTTGACCGCTATTCAACTCTTGTGGCTCAACTTGATCACAGATGGCGCACCCGCGTTGGCGCTTGCCATGGAAAAGGGCGATCCCGATATTATGGATCAGAAGCCGCGTGCCAAATCCGAGCCGATCGTGAATCGCTCGATGGGTATCGGAATTGTGATCCAAACCATTGTCCAAACCGGTGCAGTGCTGGGGGCATTTGTGGCAGGGTTGGCGTGGCATCTTGAAGCAGGATCAATTATCCCGTCAGGAATGAATGCGTTGTCGTTTGTTCTCGCGCACGACTGGCGCGGTGTGGATGTCCAAACTGCAGAGACCATGGCTTTCGTCACATTGTCGCTTGCCGAATTGTTCCGTGCTTATACCGTGCGTTCGGAGCGCGCTTCGCTATTTTCGATCGGCGTTTTCTCGAATAAATATATGCAATACGCGGTCGGAATTTCGATCACGCTGTTGTTACTTGTGTGTGCTGTGCCATTCCTTCAGCCGATCTTTAATACGCACTTCCTAAGCGGACGTGAGTGGGGTTTGGTGGTTGGGCTTGCGCTCATGCCAGCCGTGGCGGAAGAGATCACGAAATTCTTTTTACGAAGAAGCAAGGCTTAAATTGATAAAAAAAATCCCGCAGTCTAAACTGCGGGATTTTTTTTATTTTCTTTTTTTCAGAAACAAATGCATTTCTTTTAAGGTTTGCTTCCAGGTGGCTTCGGCATCGGCTTTGCGTTGAATATCCTCCGCGCGCTGGCGCATATAAGTGATGACGCGTTCGTCCTCTCCCGCGTCGAGCCAAAAGCCGTGGCTATTCTCGGCACAGTAATCGAGTTTGAGATCGTATAAACGATATTGAAATTCTTCCAGCCCTGATCCGCAGTGTGGACATGGAAAATTCGTGTTGGATTGAAAATGCACCAGTGACCCCTTGTGTATATCATCGTCGAAAATGACATCTTCCAGTTTATCCAACTCATTGAAATCGAGCCACATGCCGCGGCAGTTGGGGCAGGAGTCGACTTCGATCATGCCCTTGTAATATTTTTTTACCAGGTCGGTGTTGCACTTTGGACAATTCATTCTGCCTCTTCGGGTACAACTTCATTTACCAATTCTTCAATGGATTTGTCTTCTGTATGAAAATCCAGCCAGACCAGGAACTCTGCGTTGCCTTTTGGCCCCAGCAGCGGTGATTTGATCAATCCGCGCAAGCCAAAGCCTTCCTGTTTTGCGTATCTCAACACGTCCAATAAAACCAATCTGTGTATTCCGGGGTCGCGGATCACGCCGTCGCCGCGGGCCACATCTTTTTTGCCGGCTTCAAATTGGGGTTTGATAAGGGCGAGAATCGTTCTTTCTTCTTTTCTGTTTTCTTCATCCACAGAAGGCGGGAAGAGATCGAACCATTTTTTAACAACGGGCAGCAGGATTTTTAATGAAATAAAAGAAGCATCTACTGTAACAAAGGAAATCTTTTCCGGCAGTGACTCAACATGGCGCGCGTTGGTTTCTTCCATCACGATCACGCGCGCGTAGTTTCTTAATTTCCAATGCAGAATACCTTTGCCGACATCAATGGCATAGACCTTTTCTGCGCCGCGTTGTAACATGCAGTCGGTGAAGCCGCCGGTGGATGCGCCTACATCGGCGCACACCAGACCTTTGACATCGATGGCAAAAGTTTCCAGTGCGGCATCCAGTTTTTCGCCGCCGCGTGAGACAAAGCGCGGGCCGGAGTCAACTGTCAGCGTGGATTTTGTGTCGATCGCAGTGGCAGGTTTCAGGGCGACTTGATCGTTCACGCGCACCTGTCCCGCCATAATTAAGGCATGGGCTTTCGAGCGTGATTCGGCCAGTCCGCGTTCCATCAGTAAAACATCCAAACGAGTTTTCGGCATGAAAATATTGTATCAGGTAAAATAGACGGATGTTAACTGCTCTCCTAAAAACCATGCGTCCGCGGCAATGGGTAACGAAAAATATTTTTATCTTTGCTGCAATAGTATTCGACAAACAATTGTTCGTACTTGATTCTTTCCTGCGAACACTGGCTGGCTTCGCTTTGTTCTGCCTGATTTCATCCAGCGTATATATTTTCAATGACATCGCCGATGTTGAAGCAGATCGTCAGCATCCTGATAAGAAAAATCGCCCGATCCCATCAGGGAAACTTCCCATGCCAGCCGCGTGGACTGCCGGAATTGTATTGGCGGTAGTCACGCTTGGGGCCGGTTATTTATTGGAGCCAGCTTTCGGATATGTGGTCGGCGTATATTTTTTGCTTATCATGGCCTACTCAAAATGGCTTAAACATATTCCCATTGTGGATGTCCTCGTTATTTCAGCGGGCTTTGTGCTGCGCGTGGGCGCCGGTGTTACGCTCATTCAAGTGGAACGATTCTCGCCGTGGTTGTATGTTGTGATGACCCTGCTTTCACTTTTCCTCGGCTTTGGCAAACGCCGCGCCGAATTGGCGCTGCTCGTACAGGGCGCAGGCTCGCATCGCAAAGTCTTGGATGGCTACACTTTGCCGCTTCTCGATCAATACATTATGATCGTTTCTGCCACAACCATTGTTGCCTATTCACTATATACATTCTCCGCGCCCAACGTGCCCGAAAATCACAGCATGATGTTAACCATTCCCTTTGTGGTTTACACCATCTTCCGTTATCTTTATCTGATCGAGGTCAAACACGCGGGCGGCGCGCCTGAGGAAATTTTATTGTCAGACCGTCCGTTTCAGATCGCCATGATTCTGTGGGGAGTAACCGTACTCGCCATCTTTTATCTTCCATGAAAGCATCTGCGTCCGGCAAGATCATTCTCTTCGGCGAACATGCAGTGGTATATAACCGCCCCGCGCTTGCGGTTCCCGTCACACAAGTTCATGTGGATGTCGAAGTTTTAGATTCGCCCCGCGCAGGAATATTTATCAACGCCCCCGGTATTAATCTGCACGCCGGACTGAATGCGCTTCCTGCTGACCATCCAATTGGTTCGGTTATTCTCAAACTTTTTCAACACTGCGGCATTTCGCAAACACCCGGTCTTGAAATTAATATTGTATCCAGCATTCCGGTCGCGGCAGGGTTGGGGTCTGGTGCTGCGGTATCGGTTGCATTGATCCGCGCTCTTTCTTCCTTCCTCTTGTGTCCTCTTTCCGACGATGAAATTAACCTGCTGGTATACGAGAGTGAGAAATATCATCATGGCACACCCTCAGGCATCGACAACACGGTCATCACGTATGCCATGCCCGTTTACTTTATCAAAGGGAAACCGATAGAAATATTCAAAGTAGGCAAGCCTTTCACGATCGTCATCGGCGACACAGGAATTCCTGCGCCCACGAAGGAATCAGTCAGCGACCTGCGCCGCATGTGGTTAAAAGATTCAACCACCTTTGAAGAGTTTTTTAACGAGATCGCACAGATCGCATTGATCGCACGCCGTTCAATTGAGAGCGGAAAACCTGAATTACTCGGTGACCTTATGGATCATAACCATTCCCTGTTACAGGAAATGACCATCTCCTCTCCCGAATTGGATAAATTAGTGGAAGCTGCGCGTAACGCCGGCGCGCTCGGCGCAAAACTCAGCGGCAGCGGGCGGGGCGGCAATATGATCGCATTGGTTGAGCAGGCCAAAGCGGAGTCGGTTGCGGGGGCTTTAATGTCCACTGGTGCAACACGTACGATCATTACAGAAATCAGCTAGCGGGAATATTTGCTTCGGGGTTTAAAATAGTGATCCGATGAATAAAAAATGGATTGTCTTCATCCTGCCTTATCTCGCTGTTTGGGCGGGATTGTTTTTATTCAAAAATGCATGGCTGACTCTGCTCGGGTTTCATGTTTCAGTTTTGATTGCACTCGCGATTTTGCGCCCCCGTGTCCCGCTTAATATTCTTTTCAAAAGCAATCATCCCAAATGGATCATTATCAGTGTGCTCTTTTGCAGCACTAGCGGAATTGGCTTGTATTTTCTCTGGCATTCATTTGGTATAGCGCATGATCTGCCCGCGCAGTTAATATCTCTGGGATTAAACTCTTCTTCATGGGCTGCTTTCATTGCTTATTTCTCACTGGTCAATCCCTTTGTTGAAGAATATTTCTGGCGCGGCGTGCTGGGGAACACCACCAAAAAAATATTTGTGATCGATGCTGTGTACGCAAGTTACCATGCGATCATTCTGTGGGGACGGGTGCCGCTTTCGTCTGTGCTGTTTGCTGTTATGATCCTGACCTCGGCAGGCTGGCTGTGGCGGCAATTCTCGCGCGAAGACGGTGGTCTGCTGGCGGCGGTGCTTGGTCACATGGCTGCGGATTTTTCGATACTCATGACCATCTATTGGATGTGTACTTAAGAATGAATATACTTGTTCTTAAATTAATTCTCGCCCCGATCATTATTGGTTCTGCCAGTCTCGCCGGCAGAAAATGGGGACCAGCCGTCAGCGGTTGGATCGTAGGGATGCCGCTCACTTCGGGGCCGGTGATCTTCTTTGTGGCGTTGAGTCATGATAAAGCCTTTGCTGCCAATGCCGCTCTGGGCGTCTTGAGCGGCGGGTTCTCGCTTGTGGCGTACGCGTTGACCTATTCCTGGTTGGCGACGCGCTTCCGCTGGCCGGTTGCCATTGGGGGCAGTCTGCTGGTGTTTGCGATCAGCACGGCTGTTTTGCAAAGTTTTACATATCCGCTGTTGCCGGTGATCGGGGTTCTTTGCACGGCGCTGGCTGTTGGGTTGTGGCTGATGCCAAAGGATGATATTGAAAAGGAAAGCGAAACCAAGCCAGGGCGTTGGGATATTCCCACTCGCATTTTGATCGGGACGAGTTTCATTCTGCTCTTAACGGGCATTGCGCCCTTCATCGGTCCGCGCCTGACGGGGTTGTTGACGACCATTCCGCTGTATGTCACCATTCTGACGATCTTCGCGCATCGCGATCAGGGTCCTGCTGCTGCGGCGCATGTGCTACGCGGATTGTTATATGGGATGTTCGCTTTTACGGGATTTTTTATTACGTTGAGTTTACTGGTTGAGAAGGTTAGTCTGGCCGTTTCGTTCGGGTCCGCTATTTTGGTGGCGTTGATGATTCAAGGGGTGTCGTTGTTTGTTTTGAATTTGTTGGGAAAAACGGATGTTTCAACGGATGCTGCGAAACGGATGAACGGATATTGCAACGGATGGGACAACGGTTTAGAGATCGTTTGAAAATTAGATCAAAGCTCACCGGTTTTTCTCTTGGTGGGTTGGTCTTTGTGACTTGAAGGATCTTAGTTTTCTTCGGGCGGTTTGATAGCGCGGAATTCCCGGAATAGTAACAGGTCGTATATGATTTTTAGTCCGCCGGCGAGGTAGAGGGGGGCGTTGAATAGGGCGGGGATGCTGAAGAGCAGGCCGGTTAACATGGGGGAGAGTGATGCGCCGACGGAGCGGGCGATGGCGGTCACGCCGGATGCGGCGGAGCGTTCGTCGGGAGAGACGACGGCCATTGTGTACGATTGGCGTGTGGGGACGTCCATTTGCGAGATGCTGAAACGCAGAAGTAAAAGTCCGATGGCGAGCGGAAGGGTTGGCATGAGCGGGACGAGCATTAATAAAATATTCGATGGGATGTGGGTGAAGACCATCGTGTTGATCAATCCGATTTTTTCAGCAAGCGGTACGGCCAGTAAGGCTGAAATGCCCGCGAGGACATTTGCTCCAAAGAAGATGCTGCCCAGTACACCTGAATCCACTCCGAATTTAACATGAAACCAATAAGCGATCATGCTTTGTACGATCAATCCGCCGGCGAAGGCATCGAGGGCGAAGAGTGCGCTGAGTTTGAAAACCACTGCGCGTGAACGATGCAGGCCGAGAATTTTTCGGGGAGAGTCTGCCTGATGAACGGTATCCACTTCAACGTTAAGAGAGAGCGAGAGAAAGAGGATGAAGAGGATCAGGCCGCCGAGTCCATATCCCATTAAGACGAGTCGATATGATTCCAGTTGAGTCCAGCCGCTGCTTTGTAAAATTTGCGCGAGCCATCCGCCGGTGAGTGCGCCTGTGGCAGTGGCGAACGAGCCGACCATGTTGTACCATGCGAAAATTTTTGTGCGTTTTTCGTTGGAGATCAATTGAGTCAGGCCGGCTTGTTCAACAGAAAGAAAGGGGCCGATCTCGTTTCCGCTGGGACTGATGACGCCGATGATGGCGGCGGCCATGAGCAGAATAATATTGTTGGTGACGACGAACACGAGTCCCGCGCCGACCATGAGCAGGGCGCCGATCAAAAGAGTTTTTCTACGCCCGAGCCGATCCGCGCTGGTGGTGAGCCATAGCGAGATGCCCGCGTCGCCGGCGAGGGTGAGGGTGAAGAGCAGGCCGATCTGTTTTTCGGTGAGGCCTGTTTCTGCGAGATAAAGCGCAAGGACAACCGAGAGAAAGCCATAACAAAAAAGGCGGATGATGCGTGTGGCAAAGAGCAGGTTGATATCGCGCTTGTTGTTCATGTTTTACCTTTGTAAACTTTTTAATATCTCAAGCGTTTCAGCTTTTCCGCCGACGCCGTTTTCGCCGCCGGGGCCAACGCACGATGGACAGCCATCTTCGCATTGACATTCACTGACCAATTCAAGCGCGCGCTGCATTAACTCATCGTGCATCTCAAAAAGTTTTTGGCTGAAGCCAATGCCCGCAGGGACGAGATCATAAAGCACAACAGAGGGCAGTCCGTTGGCGGGTTTCCAGGCCGGGTCGGTTTGTGTGCCGAGGTCACGCGGATCGCACATTAAGAATAATGGCGCGAGGTTGCCGAGTACAAATCCGAGGCCGGCGAGTCCGCTGCGGATGCGCACGTTTTGTTCCACTTTCTGATGACAGGTTCGGCAGAGGGTTGTTAAGTTTTCAAGCCGGTTGGCTTCGTCTGTGGATGTAAATGTGCGGAACGGAATCTTGTGATGCACATCATGTTGTTTATCTGACTCAACAACGCCGCACACCTGACATTTGAACTGGTCCCGTCTGCGGACGCTTTCGCGAATCTTCGGCCAGTTTGTTCCATAGTCGTTGCGGTCGTTGGTCCAGTTGCCGGCTTCGCGCAGACGGGCGGTGGTCTCTTCGGAAAGTGAAAGCCAATAGCCGGTGGTTTGTAATTCTGAGGGGGGCATATCAAGCACTGCTTCGCCCAGATTTTCATAAGTGAACCAGCGTAGTTTTTTAAATCCCACCACTTGTGTGGTGACTTGAATTTCGCCGTAGGCTTTTAATGCGACTTCTTCCCCGGCGCTATCAGGAGAGGGAGAGAGACTCGTTCGGTTTCGCTGGTGACTTCGATCTCGGAGTTTCTTTGCGCTTCGGTGTAGTAATCGAGCCCGACGGGAATTAATTGTGCGATGTGCTCTGCGAGATTGTATTCCTGCACAAAATATTGCTGGCCTTCGTGCATGTAGATCGCGCCGGGATGCACCATCCACGCCGCGGATTCGCTGTCCACGGTGCCGATGACGATTGGCCGGCCATCTTCTGCGGTGGATTGCAGCACAACGCTTTGCGGCGACGCGGAGCGCAGTGAAATATTGGCGGCGGGATATTGATCTTTCATCCAGAAATATTTTTCGTTCGAGAAATGCGCTTCGTCGTTTGCAAGCAGAAAATTTAGATATTCTTCAAGCAGTTCATCGGAGATGCTTCCGAAGCCTTCGTGTTTTTCAAAGGGCAGTTCAAACAAGGCGCAGCGCAAATGCTCCAATAGAATTAACAAATGATTCGGGTTGACAAGCGCCTGCTCTGGCGAACTGCCGAAGAAATAATCAGGGTGATGCGCGAGAAACTGGTCCAGTGGACTTGGTGATGCGACCATGATCGAAACTGCGGGGTCATCTCCGCGCCCTGCACGGCCAGCTTGCTGACGGACACTGGCGATGCTTCCGGGGTATCCGACAATGACTGCCGCGCCCAGCCCGCCGATGTCGATTCCCAGTTCGAGGGCATTGGTGGCGACGACGGTTTTGACGGTGCCGTCGCGCAGTCCCTGCTCGATCTCGCGGCGTTGATGCGGGAGGTAGCCGCTTCTGTATCCGCGGATGGAGTTGGAGGTAAAAAGTGAGAAGTGAGAAGGGTTTTCCTTTTTACTTCTCACTTCTCCCGCCTCTCCTTGCAAATACGTCAAAATAAGCTCTACACTTCTTCTGGTTCTTGCAAATACAACCGATTGAATATCGTGATTGAGCAGGTCATTTGCCAGCCGCACACTTTCAAGCAGACTACTTTTCCGCAGGCCGAGTGAGGCATCGGTGACGGGCGGATTGTAAATAATAAAGTGACGTTCGCCGCGTGAAGAGCCGTCGTTGTCAATGAGTTCAACATCTTCTTCGACCAGAGTCTCAGCCAGTTCTTTGGGATTGCCGATCGTGGCCGATGCGAGAATGAATTGCGGTTGTGCGCCGTAAAATTTCGCGATGCGTTTGAGTCTGCGGATGACATTGGCAACATGCGAGCCAAAGACTCCGCGGTAGGTGTGGGCTTCGTCAATGACGATGAATTTTAAGTTGCTGAAGAAATCGCTCCAGTTGGAATGATGCGGGAGGATTCCGGTGTGGAGCATATCGGGATTGGATAAAACAATGCGTGCGTTTTTACGGATGGCAGAGCGGGCAGATTGCGGGGTGTCACCATCGTAAATACTAGTGGTCAGTGATGAGTGATCAGTGATCAGTCCGCGCAAAACTGATAGCTGCTCACTGATCACTGCAAATTGATCTTGTGCCAGCGCTTTGGTGGGGAATAAATATAAGGCGCGGGCTTCGGGGTTTTGCAGCATGGCGGCCAGTACGGGCAGATTGTATGAGAGAGTCTTTCCGCTGGCGGTGCCGGTGGCGAGGATGATATTTTTTTGTGCGCGGCTTTGAATCCACGCGGCGTATTGGTGAGAGTAAAGTTGATGAATGCCGCGGGTGGATAATGTCTCTCGAAGCGCATCAGGCAGATCGTTAGGAAAAGGATGCGTTTGTGCGGCGCGGGCGGGAGTCGTTTTCCACGCTGAAAAATTCGGCGCGGTTTGTTCATCCCGTTTCCAATAGTCGAGTAAGGATTTAAGCATGGCTAGATCGCGGATGGTTCTTCGCCGGCGGTGTGCAGCGAGCGGAAGGCCCACGCGCCGATGCCGAATGGAACCCAAAATGTGACGGTGCGATAGGTGAGCGTGATGAGCACTGCCTGACTCCAGTCCACGTTGAGCGAGGTGAGCGCGATGGGCATGAGTCCTTCAACGATGCCGATGCCCGAAGGTGTGGGCGAGACGATCAGAAAAAGATAGGCAATGGAAAAGCCGGCGATGATGGTGCCCGCTGTGAATGGCACTTCAAAGGATAAAAACGAAAACATTAAAATGCACATCAATAAAATTTTGTCTAAAATCCCCCAGAGGATGGGACGGATCAAACTCGATGGTTTTTCAGTGAGGCCTGAAAAGCCTTCTGAAACTTCGTGCGCAAATTCATGTGCGCGGGCTTCGCTTAAGTATTCATGCTTGCGAAAGATGCGGACGATGCGATTAATTCCGCGTGCGGCTGCAGCGAGCAGTTTTCCAAGTTTTTCCTCAGAGCGATAGCCGAGATATAAAACGAAGGCGTAGCTGAGGGCGATGCCAAGTAAAAAGATCGAAGCAGAGATTTCGCCGGCATCCAGATCATTGCGGCGGGCGAGGATGATCAATCCCAGTGCGAGAATGCAAAGGAATGCGGCTTGATCCAAAAGCAGGAAGAGGGCCGCGGCCACGGTCACTTTACCGGCGGGATGTCCGCGCCGGCGTGCTTCGGATGCGAAGAGCGCGATTCCTCCCACGCCGGCAGTGGGTGCCACCACGTTGATAAAGTTCGCCGCTGTGGCGATTCGGCTCAAGGTCCATGTGGATTCGTCCACACCCAATAAATGAAAAATGGATTGGTACATGCGCGCTGTGGTAATGAACCATAGCAATTGCACGATGATGGCAAGAATGAAAAATGTCAGATGTGCTTTTCGCAGTGTGAGCATGATCGTTTCAAGTTCGCTGAAGCTGATCGCCACGACTGCAATGCCAAGAAAGAGGATAACAACGACAAATAATTTTTTCATCGTAATGATTATACACTTATCAAAAGAGCAGACCCGCAGGCCTGCTCTTTTGATATTACGACTTCGGAAATCTTTTAAGAGGCATTCTGTTCGTGATGCATCAAAGGAGATTGCCGAAGTCTATAGTTTTTATTTATCTGCGTCTGCCGCCGCTGACGAGGGAGACGTAATACAGCAATTGCAAAATGGCAGTCACCAGCCCGGCGACATAAGTCAGGGCGGCTGCGTTGAGCACAGCATTGACGCCGCGCTGCTCTTCGTCAGATTGGATGATGCCGGTTTGCACGAGCAGTTCCTTCGCGCGGGCTGAGGCGTTAAATTCCACGGGCAGGGTGGCGAGGGCGAAGACCGCTCCGCCGGCGAAGACGATCACACCCAGCCAGGCCAGTTCGGTGAAACGCAGGAAGAGTCCGATCATGATCAATATCCAGCCGAGGTTGGAACCGATGTTGACGATCGGCACCAGCGCAGAGCGGAAGCGCAATGGGAAGTAATCTTCGGCATCCTGCATGGCGTGACCGAGTTCATGCGCCGCGATGGCAACCGATGCGACAGATGCCACATTGGCGACGCCCGGCGAAAGGAAGAGAGTCTTGTTGCGCGGATCGTAATGGTCGGTCAGGTTGCCGGCTACGCCTTGAATTTGCACGCCGATCATGCCGCCCGTGGATAGTAATCTTTGCGCGGCTTGCGCGCCGGTCAACCGGCTCTGGGTGGGGACACGGCTCCATTTGTTATACGCGGCTTTGACATACCACGATGTGAGTGCCATCAAAATGAAGGCGGGGATCATGTACATTAAGTAAGTTGGACTGAAAAACATTTTTACCTCCAGTGCTAAGTATTACTTTCCGATCATTTCCAAAAGGACTTCCACAGCCTTATCGAGCTGCGGATCGAGTTCGTTTTTAAAATCTTCCTCGGTTCGTTCCACGACCACGTCGGGAGTGAGCCCGATATCGTGGATGGTGTTTTCACTGGGAGTTAACCATTTGGCGATGGTCACACGTACCGCGCCATTATCTCCGTTGAGGGGAATCCAATTTTGTACGGAGCCTTTTCCGAAGGAGGTAACGCCGATCAGTTGCGCGCGCCCAGTATCCTGCAAAGCGCCAGCTACGATCTCAGAAGCGGAAGCAGAGCCTTCGTTGATGAGCACCACCATGGGGATATTGGGGTCGGTTGCCATGCCGCCAGAGATGACATCATAGGTTGTACGTGTGCCATCACCGTATTGTTCATAAAGCACAACGCCTTCAGCGATGAATTGGGATGTCACTTCAACAGAGGTTTGTAAATATCCGCCGCCATTGTTGCGCAGGTCAAGGATGATACCTTTGGGATTTTGCGCCATCAGATCTGTCAGCGCGGCCAATAATTCGGGTGTGGTTTTATCGCCGAAAGTGGTGATTTGAATATAGGCGATATCGTTTTCAAGCATTTCGCCTGTGGCTGATTTCAGAGTGATCTTTGCGCGCACTACGTCAAACTCAAGCAAATCTGCTTCACCTTCGCGCAAAATTGTCAGGTGGACAGTGGAGTTGGCGGGGCCAAGTACCTTGGTGCGCGCCACTTCTGCGTCCACGCCGGTCATATCTTCACCGTCAATGGCAACCACCTGGTCGCCGGGTAACAGGCCTGCGCTTTCAGCGGGCGAGCCGGGGATGGGGCTGGTAATCGTCATGTATTCGGTGGTGGTATCTACATATGCGCCGATGCCTTCATATTCACCTGAAAGGCTTGAGTTCGCATTAGCGAAATCCTTGGGATCCATGTAGGTGGAATGCTGGTCGCCGAGTGCGTTCATCATGCCGTTGATCGCGCCGCGCATCAGCGCGACATCGTCTACGGGTTGATCCACATAATACTCATGGACTATAGTCCACGCTTCCCAGAAAGGTGAGAAGAGTGATTGAAGTTCCGCCGGGGTAACGGATTGCTGCGCCGGTGAGGTGGTGGGAGATACAAATGTGGTTGGCTCCGTGAGCCCGGGGATGCCTGCAAAGGGTAGTAAATGCCCGCTTACAAATCCGCCTGCGAAGGAACCAAGCGCGATCACGATCACGACCAGCACAAGCAAAATAGTCTTTAAAGTGTTATTCATAATAGTCTCCAATTTTTAACTTTACGATCCCTGGAAGATACCATTCGGGGATTAATGTTTGCTGAATTCTTTATACGATTTATATAAGAAATGGTTCCACTATTCAGAATCAGGCGGATTATCCTTCTTACCCCCGTTTAAATCCTCAATTTTTTGGCGCAGTTCCTCCATGGAGTTGTCTTTTTTCTGGTTGGACGGGTTGAACATATTGCCCATCGATTCGAGAAAATTCGTCCCCTTGCGGCTGGAGTGGGTGATCGAACGCACCATGCCATACATGATGGCATTTACGCCAACGATAAGGATGATAAAAGCCAATGCGCCCCAAAACGCGCGGGTGTTTTCCATTTACAACTTCTCCATAATATCCGTTAAGTCATTCCAGTCTGAAAGACTCGCGCTGGCATCTTCGCTTGAGGCTGTTTCGCCAAACAAGATACTCGACATGCCGATCGCTTTCGCGGCGCGGGTGGTGCGCTTGAGATCGTCGATCATGATACAACGCGCCGGGTCACTTTCACCGGCAAGTTTCATTGCAATCGAAAACGCTTCAGGCATGGGTTTGCAATACGGCGCGACTGTGGTCACGTCAATGATGGTGGTGAAGAGGTCGCGCAGATTCAGCGCGGTCAGCACTCTTTCAGCGTGGGGAATGTCTGCGTTTGTAAAGATCAGGTTGCGGGTTGGGAGCGAAGCGATGATCTCGCGTTGCTGCGCATCGGGAGTCAGGTAATCTTCCAGGCGCAGATCATGCACATAAGCCAGAAATTCCTCTTCGCTGATGTTGTGATGTTTTTTTAATCCATGCAAAGTTGTGCCATATTGCAGATAATATTTTTCACGCAATGCCGGAATTTCAGCTTCAGGAATATTCATTCGCTCGCGCATAAAATCATTCATGCGGTTTTTGATGGCCAGCCATAGCCCGGCGTTGGATGGATAGAGGGTGTCGTCGAGATCAAAGAAAATAGTTGTGAATCGCATTCGGAGATTATAATCTGCCAATGCCTATTCGTCTTTTGTCTTCCGATGTGTCTTCGCAAATCGCTGCGGGTGAAGTTGTTGAACGCCCCGCTTCTGTCGTGAAAGAATTAACTGAAAACGCGCTCGATGCGGGCGCGAAAAATATTTCCATTTCAATTGTGGATGCCGGGCGGACTTTGATCGAAGTGGCGGATGATGGACACGGCATCCCGGCCGACGAGTTGGAATTGGCCGCGGCGCGTCATGCGACCTCGAAACTGGTTCAGTCCGATGACTTGTTCCACATCCAAACATTGGGCTTCCGAGGCGAAGCACTGGCTTCAATCGGATCGGTTTCACACATGAGTATTACATCGCGTGTTGCTTCTGCTAAAGAAGGCGCGCGCTTAAAAGTGGACGGGGGCATTTCAGGCAAAGTTGAAAAAGTTGGCGCGCCGGTTGGGACCGTGCTGCGCGTGGAAAATTTATTTTATAACGTGCCTGCGCGTTTGAAATTCTTGAAAACAGATGTGACCGAAAGACGCGCGATCGATTCTCTGGTCACACGTTATGCACTAGCCTATCCGAATGTGCGCTTCAAAGTGACCGATGGTAAGCAGGCCACCCTGCAAACTGCCGGTGACGGTGACCGGCGTTCGATCCTCGCTGCGTTATACGGCGTGGATGTTGCCAAGCAAATGCTCGAAGTGATGGCTGTGGAAGAAGGGCTATCTTTAACTGGATTTATCAGCCCGACATCACTGACACGTTCCAATCGCAAGGAAATTACGTTCTTCGTCAACGGGCGCTGGGTGCAGGAATTCTCGTTGACCACGGCTTTGCTTCAGGCCTATCACACCCTGCTGATGGTGGGACGTTATCCGCTGACAGCGTTATTTTTGGATATTGATCCCGAAGATGTGGATGTGAATGTTCATCCCACAAAAGCGGAAGTACGTTTTAGAAGTCAGGATAAGATATTTAGTTTTGTACAACGATCAGCACGCAAAGCGTTGCTGGCTTACACGCCTGTGGCTTCCGTCTCGCCGCAATTATGGGGCTCGCGCAGTGAACAGTCGGAGAGAAGAGAAGTGGGGATCGATTGGAGCATTGGGCATGATTCTGTTGATAGTGGACAGAATGCAGAAAGCAGAATGCTGAATGCAGATGATGCTCAATCGTCAATCGATAATCAAAAATCTGAAATCGAAAGCCCGTCTTTCGCCCCTGTTCCTCTTTTGCGTTTGATTGGTCAGATCGGTTCGACTTATATTGTTGCCGAAGGGCCTGATGGTTTATATCTCGTGGATCAACATGCGGCGCATGAGCGTGTGTTATTTGAAAAGTTAATGGCACAGCATGATCGGAAGAGTATTCCATCTCAATTTCTGCTGGCTCCCGAAGTTGTGACTCTGCCTCCGCAATCTGCAAAGGCGTTGATGTCTCAATTGCCATTCTTAAATCACTTTGGTTTTGAAGTGGAAGAGTTCGGCACGAATACATTTCAAGTCCGCGCCATGCCTGCCTTGTTTGCGGGCGGTGACCCTTCTTTTGCGTTGCGTGCGTTGGTTGGAATTTTGAAGAAGGACGAAACGCCATTGCAGGCGGAAGTGGAAGCGAACTCGCGGCGCGTGTTTGTAAACGGCTGGCTGTCAAAGGCGGGCAGACTCTCACAACCGAAGAACAGCGTGCCTTGTTGAATGATCTCGAAGCCTGCGCATCTCCGCGCACTTGTCCGCATGGGCGGCCAACAATGATCCACTTATCAGTGGATGCATTGGAACGCCAGTTCGGGAGAAGAGGTCCGCGTTAGGGAGTGATGGACGGTTGCTAAAATTGTAAGGTGGACAAAAAAATGCGATGAATGGGCTAAAATTGAGTTTATGAAACCATTGGTGGAGTTAATCTCAACGTATGATGTGGGAAACCTACTTGAAAATATTCATGCCATGATCGCATTGGTGGAATATGACGGTACATTGGTTTCATGGAACAGCGCTTTCGGCTCCTGTAAGAAATTATTCCCTGCTGCGAACAAGCTGGGGGATTTTTTTTCTCCGAGCGAAAATGGTCAATTCATTTCCAGACTACACTTAAATTCAAAAGAACATTGGGTCGTAAAGCTTCCAGTCCAGATCGGTGAAGAGGGTTTCTCAATCATCTGTGATTGCGTGTTGATCCCCGTCTCGAAAGAGCACGCGCTTTTTATCGCTGAAGAAGTCGACTCTGCTTCGGCTTTTCACGAAGTTGTTGAGCGATTGAATCGACAGGTAAAACTGTTTCAGATCGAGAGTGAAGTGACCAAGAAGATCGCCCGCAATAAACAGATCGAAATGGAAGCGGTTATGGTTCAGGCGCAGGAGGTGGCGGAGATTGATGCGCTTACTTTCCTGCTTAATCGGCGTATGATCGTAAAAAAACTTCAGGATGAAGTTTTGCGCGCCGAAAGATATAACAGTCTGCTTTCGATCTCTGTCGTGGATGTGGATCATTTTAAAATTGTAAATGACACCTATGGACATCCCGTGGGGGATGAAGTCTTAAGACAGGTCGCCAATCAATTGCAGGATCATATTCGTCACCCTGATCTCGCGGGGCGTTACGGTGGGGAGGAATTTCTCATCCTTTTGCCGAGTTCCAACGCAAATGCCGCCGCAGAACAAGCCGCACGTTTGTGCAAACAGATACGTGAAATGGCTGTGCATGTTAATCAGCACCAGCAGACGATAGGCATCACCATCAGCATTGGCATTACCCAGTTTAAAAATGGCGTGGATACCTGGGATACTTTATTGAACCGCGCAGATAATGCAATGTACGAAGCAAAGAATAATGGCCGTGATCGCTGGGTCATCGCAGATTAAAGAAAAACTCCCGCAGGATTTTTCCTGCGGGAGTTTTTTATCTATAAATTCCGAGCGGATTGTATTTTCCTGAAAAGCCGGGGAAGATATTTTCGATGTTTGAATTTCCAAGCCGTTTACTAAGCAATTCACTTAATACCTGACGATAATCAGTTGTGACCGCGAGATCGGCGTGGTCATACAACTGATCGTTATGCAAGCCGGGCCAGTTGCCGAAAACCTGTCCGCCGTTGACGTTGCCGCCGAGGGTTAACATCACCGAGCCGTGACCGTGATCCGTGCCATAGGATTCATTCTGCACGAGGCGCCGTCCAAACTCGCTGATGACCACCACTGATAAACGGTCTGTGTAACCTGAATCAAGGTCAAGATAAAAATTGGCGAGACCGGAGGAAAGTTGATTGAGCAGGTCGCCGATATAGCCGCCGTTGCCATCGGTTTCATATTCGTGCGTGTCCCAGCCGCCAAAGTCCACGGCGGCCACGCGCAGACCTGCATCCAGTTTGATCATTTGCGCGATGGTCTTTAGCTGTTGACCGAGTTCATCATCGTTATAGGTCGCGCCATTTGACGGTTGATATTCCTGCTCCACCAGCGGACTGACGATGCTTAACGCATCCAATGTGCGCGCACCGGCCTGATGTAAAAGCGTGCTGCCTTTGTATAGTTGACGCAATGCGGCCTGCTGTGAGCCGACCAGATCATTGCCCCATTGCGAAAAATCAGAAGGCGAATTTACGCTGACAGTGGGTACAAAATTAAGCAGAGACGTGGGCTGCCCCGCTGTGGAAACAACCGGCAAAATGGAGTTGACGCCTGTCTCCTGCAAGTGACGGGTGATCCAGCCTGAAGTTGTATTCTTTAGTCCGGGCGTGCCGAGTTCGATAAATTCCTGTGCATCAAAGTGACTGCGGGTATCGTGGTCCAAACCAACAGCGTGGACAATGCCCATCTTGCCGGCCTGGTACAGGTCATGTAATGGACCGAGCGCGGGGTGTAATCCAAATTGATCGTTGAGCGGCAATAGATCCGTAATGCGCAGGTTGGGGCGTGCTTTCTCGTAGAAGCCGCGATCATCACCTTGCAGCGGCGGGACAACATTTAGCGCGTCCCAACCGCCGCGTAAAAATACAACCACCAAAGTATCCGATGGATTGTTATCTTGTGCAAAAGATAAATTGGTCAGGCGCGCGCCGGCCATCGAAGCAATGGCGTACGAACAGCCTTGTAAAAATTGTCTGCGGGAATTGATAGATTTAGGCATGGTATTCTTTTATTTCCATTGAAAGTCGGGACTCATAATTATCACTTCGACCATGGCAGGCAGAACATATTGCACATGGTCATCGGGCAGCTGCTCTTGTGTGCCATATTCCTGCGCCATCACGGCGATGATCGCAGCACGGTCACTTTCAGACATGGCGCGATTGAGAATACGATTGATCCAGAAATCTGCGAGCCCTTCTGCAGTGCGCAGGTCTGCCGGAGTTTGTGAATATACATCGGTGCGGATCACATGTCCCTGCTCATCGTCGAGCCAGTTTTCGGTGATGCCCACTGCAAAATTCCAGCGATATAAAATGGACATTGAGTTTGCCCAAACTTCCTTCACATCGGGGTAGCCATCCGGCGGACGGCGTTCGAAGAGCGCCTGTCCCATCAAGCCAAGCATCCACGAAACTCCGCTCGGGATTTTCGTGAAGTCTGTATTCAACGCACGCATCGTGGAGATCACCGCTTCAAGCGGACGTTTGATCTTTGCGCCAAAGGTCTGGCTGAATTCAGGTGACAACAAAATAGTTTCAACCACGCGCTTGAGTTGATCGGGCGCATCTTTATATGCGAGGAAGGTATCCGCGGCGGCTTGCACAACTGCGTCAGATGGCGAGTCGCTGATGAAACGCCGGGCAAGTTTCCGGGCGATGTGACGCGCGGTACCCGGATGTGATGCCAGAAGATCGAGCACGTCGCGCCCGTCTTTTAAATCCTCTTGATCGGCTGGGATGTAACGTCCCAACACCAATTTGTTAAAGCGGTCATGCCAGGATTTGTAGTAAATAAAGTTGCCGGTTTTTTCGACTCCATCTTCCCAATCACCGAGATCATCATCGATGCGCCAGCCGGTGAGACACCGCGCCGCTTCATAGACATCGTTATCAACATATCCGACTGCAAGACCGTTCGCATCTTTCTCAACTGAATTCGGGTCACGCACCCCCAGATAATTTTCTGCGCCGAGAGTGTGCAGCTCAAATAACTCACGCGCGAAATTTTCATTAGGCCCGGCATCGGAACTGTTATTTTGATTCAGGTAATACAACATCGATGGATGCTGCGCGACCGCTTCAAGCATCTGCCTAAAATTGCCGAGCATGTGTTTGCGTAATACATCGCGGTTGTAAGAGACCAGCAAAGGCACGCCGTCATCCTGCCAGAAAAATATATTGAAATGATTGTGCCAAAAATCCGCGAGCACTTCTGTCAATTGTTTGCGGCTGTACACGGCGCGCAACAAAGTTGCATCAACCAATTCATAAGTTGGTTTGCTGTACCAATCCCAATAAGTATCATCATTGGAATCATACGGATTGCTGGCGATATGATCCGCGTATAGCTGCTCGTGTGATTTGTGCAGAGTTTCAAATGCGGCCGCGGTATAACGCGTTTCAAATTCACTGTCGTCAATCGAATCAGGGTTGAGTTGCTGATTGACATAAGCACGCAGACGTTCTTCATCGGTTGCGCCGAGTGCGTTGAACGCATCGAAATCTTCAGGGCGCGGACCGAAGCTCATGCGATTCAATGCGATCACTGCCAGCGGAGCGGTCACTGCGGGCGCCTGTGGTGGAATCACCTGCGGAACCGGCGGTTCGATTTGTGGTTGTGTGGCAGTTGGCGTTTGATCTGCTGAACACGCTGCGGCAAATGATGCGGCGGCCAGTGTGCTGCCAAGTTTAAGAAAATCACGCCGCGATATTTTCGAACGGGTTGGGGAAGTCATCGTGCCTCCAATGTAAGATAAAGAGAATTCTAAAGCAAGTGCTCTTTTGTTCAATCACCCAAAAGATTGGAATTATGCTGTTCAAATGCCGCGGGCTGATGAATCCTGCTCAAAAGCCTGAGCAATTTCCTGTTTTACTTTTTGCATGGAAGGAACAGGCGTGAGTAGATCTGCCAGTGAAACGACCGGCTCGTTTAATCCGCAGGCGATAATGCCCTCGAAATATTCCATATCAGGATCGACATTCAAAGCGAAGCCGTGACGTGTGACTCCGCGCGCATCCACCTTGACGCCGATCGCCGCGATCTTGGCCGGCTTTTCCTTATCTTCCGGTTTGCAATTCTGACATCGCGAATAGACATCTGCCTGCACCCAAACCCCGCTCATCCCGGACCGTTGACCTGCTCCCACTCCAAGATGCATCAGCGCCGCGATCAGAGTTTTCTCCAACCTGCGGACATAACCCACGTAATCAGAATTAACCTCAGACCTGACAGGTTTTATCGAGTCGGTTTTAGTACTTGAAGAATCATTCTCAAACCTGTCAGGCCTAATCGGTGTAAGTGGAATTAACGGATAGCCCACTAATTGTCCCGGCCCGTGATAAGTCACATCTCCACCGCGATCCACCCAATGCGTGGAAATTCCTTTTTGCTTTAACTGTTCTTCATTCCAAAGCAAATTTTCGGCGCGGCCTTTTCGTCCAAAGGTATATACGTGGGGATGTTCAAGCAGCAAAAGTGTCGGCGGACGTTTTCCCTCTGCGATCTCCGCCGCGTATTCATTCTGCAAATTCCATGCAGTTTTGTATTCGATCAAGCCAAGGTCAATGATGTTTAATTTCATACCAATAAAATATGAAGGGGCGCGTCACCGCGCCCCTGCAATATATCAATTTCCAAAAATTCTTTTGTACAGGTCTGATTCAAGCAGACCATGCGGATCGCAGCGTTTTTTTAATTTTCTGAATTCAGCCAGAGTCTCTTCGCCATAAAAAGCCTGCGCGGTTTCAGCGGATGTTTCGCTATTCTTTGCGAAATAGAATCTGCCGCCGGCCTGCAAAATGATCTTATCAAATTGTTGTAACATGGCGCTTAACCGTGCGCGGTTGCTGTTCGTGACTTTGAAATCCATCGCGAGTGAGAAACCGTCCACGGCGTGTGTGAGCAGGAATTTATCAGGGCGGTGACGTTTGGTCACGCCCAAATATGAAGGCAGGCCATTCTTTTGTGCCAGCTTGAGGACTTCGGTCCACGCGGCTTCGGCGGTTTCTTTTGGAACAAAAGATTGATATTGGATCAATCCGCCGCGGCCAAAGGAATATTCCCAGTTGGGGACGTAATCCAGTAGAAAATGAAAGGCAGCATGAGATTGGCGGAAGGTGTGCTTGCGTAATGACGCAATATATTTTGCGGTATTAACTCCCCAGGTGCCGAAATTGTTCACGAAGGGCGCCATGAAATAATGCAGCAGTGATTTGGGAAAAACGCCAAAGATCATCGGCGGTAAAACCTGATTCTTGATCTTCATCGTTTCCTGCGGATTTGGGTCTTCGCCTTCATGCAGATAACGGGTGGCGTGAATTTGTCCGCGGCCCAGGGATTTTCCGCTGGCGATGCAATCCAACCAGCCGACAATGTAATCGTGGTCGGGAGCGCCTTCGAGCAGGCTGGAAAGCTGTTCGTGCAGATTCTGTACGGGAAACGCGTCCACAGTCAAAAGTCCGGAATAGATGCGTTTCATTTGCATGGTCACGGATGTGAAGATGCCCAGCATTCCAAGTCCGCTGATCATGGCGTAGAACAAATCCGCATTCTTGTTTTGAGAACAGGTGATTTCAGCGCCGGTGGGCAGGATGGCGGTAAATTCAACAACATGTTCGCCGATGGGTCCCATTTTGAAATTGTTTTTGCCGTGAATGTTTGCGCTCAGACATCCGCCGAGAGTTGTTTTCATTGTGCCTGATACAACAGGCGGCCACCAGCCATCGGGTTCCACTTTTTGCCAGATCTGTTCGAGGGTTGTGCCTGGCTGCGCTGTGATCAGCCCCGTGGATTTATCCCAGCGGGTGATGGCGTTCATGCCGCGCATATCCAAAATGATTCCGCCGCCGGTTAATGCGGCGTCGTTATAACTGCGTCCTGCGCCGCGCGCGGTGACGGAAAGTCCCGTTTTTTTTGCGAGGCTGAAAGCTTCTTGAATTTCTTCGGTTATGTTGATTTGATGGAGATACGACGGCGCGCTATGCGAGTGACCAAAGTTTTCGAGTTGTGTGAAATTTTTTTTCATGGGATTTTGAAAATAAACCCTAAAGGTCTTGAAGACCTTTAGGGTTTGGAGTGATGACTAGAACGACATGCGGCGGAAGATCACCGATGGCACGTGTTGAATGATGAGCATGATCCAGCGCCAAATGGATGCAGTATAAATTACTTGTTTGCGTTTTCGCATGGCCTGATAAATATCTTCTGCTGCTTTTTCAGGCTCAATTGCAAAAGGGGTTGCGCCTTGTGCCGCTTTGACCATTTCTGTTTTTACGAAACCGGGTTTTACAGTCAACACGTTCACGCCGTGACGGGTGAGTCGATTGCGCAATGCTTCGAGATAAGTGGTTAGCGCGGCTTTGGAGGTGTTGTAACCGGGGTTGCCGATCCGTCCGCGGTCACCGGCGACGGAAGAGATGCCAACGATCTGTCCGGCTTTTGCATTTTGAAACATTTCTGCTACAGGGCTGAGCCAGGCCATGGCGCCGAGCAAGTTGACTTCGATCATTTTGCGGTCACCTTCGAAGTTGTAATTGTTCAGTCCAGGCGGATAGTTCACACCAGCCATGAAAACCACTACATCCAGTCCGCCAAGGTCTGCAACGATTTTATGTAACAACGCAGGAGCTTTGTCGTATTCAGCTACGTCATGCACATACGCCAAAGCGCGCACTTCTCCGGTACTGGTATTTATTTCATTGCATAGGGTTGTGAGTTTATCCTGACGGCGGGCGAGAAGTGCGAGGGTATAGCCTTCTTTTGTCAACTTGCGGGCAAGCGCCGCGCCTATCCCATCAGATGCGCCAATGATGATTCCCCGTTGGCGTGGATTCAGGGGTGTGGCAGGAGCTGGCTTGTCCTGCGAAGTTCCCGAGGAGGGATTTTTATCGAAGGGTTTCGGTGATTCAGACACATTTGCCTCTTAATTAAATGGATGATTTTTATTCTAACACAGTATAATTGACGCTGAAAAATGTTTGATAATCGGACAAGTTTGTACCAGATAGTACATACGGGTCGTTGTGATGTTTTTTATGGCGTGATAAAAAGGCAGGAATGAACACTGAAAATCAGAAGCGTGCTGGGGTTTTTCAGCGTGCCTGGGAAATTATTGAAAAAGATAACACCATCCCTCTTGAAGATCGGGAGGGTATCTTAAAGTTGATTCAAGTCTTAATTGAGGCGGGAGCATCATCCACACAGCAAAAAAAGGATGATCAGGTAAAAAGTTATACACAGGAAATTATTTCAAGACACGCATTGATGAGTCTGGTAAAACAACAGGCCGATGAATTGGATGCACTCAGACGCATCGGATTAAACCTTACCTCCAGCCTTGACCTGCAAACTGTTTTGGATGCGGTTGTCGCGGAAGCCATGCGGCTGATAAAGAATGCCCGCGCCGCGCATATATTTTTATTCTATGAAAACAAACTGGAGTTTGGTGCTTCTCTAACCAATGATGGTGTTCAAAACAAACCCATCGCTTTCCCCCGTTCAAGCGGACTGACCTATGAAGTGGCAAAAAGAGCTGAATTGATCATGGTGGAGGATATCCAAAACCATGCGCTTTATAAGGACGGAATGAATACCTGGAGCGGTTCGATCATTGGCATTCCCCTGAAATTTAACAATTCAATTGTCGGCGTGATGAATCTTTCACGTTCCATTATTGGCGCGTTTACGCGTTCTGAGCTGCGTCTGCTTGGCTTGCTTGCCGACCAGGCCGCCGCCGCCATTTCCAATGCCAGCCTGCACAGGCGAATGACACAGCAGGCTTATACAGATAGCGTCACCGGACTTCCCAATCGTCATGCGTTGGATGAGCGTTTGCAGGAAGAAGTGCGGTACGCGCGCCGCATGGAAACTCAATTCTCTGTGGTCATGATGGATCTTGATGGATTCAAATTAGTCAATGATACATACGGACATGCGTTTGGAGATGAGATCCTTTATTCCTCATTTAATTATCTTGCGCAAAATATGCGCGCCACTGATTTTCTTGCCCGTTATGGCGGCGATGAATTAACCCTGATCATGCGGAACTCCGGTGTGACCGAAGCCCAAAGCGTGACCACCAAGATATTTGAATTAATGGCCGGGTATTCGCTTCCACATAATGGCAGTCAGGACACAAGTAAAATAAAACTTGGCATTACTGCCGGTATCGCTGTGTATCCGATCCATGCTCAAAATGGAGGCGATCTGCTGCGCGCGGCAGATATTGCCTTGTATCAAGCCAAAAAACATCATCGTGGAAAATATGTGGTCGCAAGCGGAGCCACAGGTCCGCTGCATGAGATAAAAATAAAAACCAGCCGATAAATAATTATAGATAACCAGCCACTTTGATGGGATTGCGGGGTTATATATTTAAATTCCAATTCTAGGAGCCATCATGCCCCGTAAAGTAAAACTCATTCTTAATCCCATGGCCGACATGGGACGAGCCTGGAAAACAGCCAATGACCTGCGCCCGGTTGCGCAGGAATTCAAAGGCGAATTGACCTGGAGCGGAACGGTTTATCCCACTCACGCCATTGAGCTTGCCAGACAAGCCGCAGAAGAAGGGTACGACATGGTGGTTGCCTTGGGCGGAGATGGAACTGTGCATGAAGTAATGAATGGACTGATGCAAGTCCCGGAAGAGAAACGACCGGTGTTGGGCATCGTCCCGATCGGTTCCGGCAATGACTTTGCTTACGCCATGGGGATAACGCAAAAATCATCACACGCGCTGGCGCACGCGCTCAAGGCCGAAAATATTCATGCGATAGATATCGGCTTAATGACTGATGAACATGGCCGCAGGGAATATTTTGATAACACTCTCGGTATTGGCTTTGACGCAGTGGTCACCATCCGCACGCACAAACTGCCCATTGTCAAAGGGTTTCTGATGTATCTCACCGCGGTCATTCAAACCATCATCTTGAATCATAATCCCGCAAAAATGCAGATCGCAACAGAAACTGAAAAATGGGAGGAGGATGTCATCATGCTTACGCTGTGCAATGGTCCGCGTGAAGGCGGCGGATTCATGCTCTCGCCCGATTCAAAAAATGACGATGGCATCATGGAATTTTTGACCGTCAACAAAGTTTCCCGTCCCACCATGTTCCGCCTCGTGCCCGAATTCATGAACGGCACACACATGCGCTTCAAACAGATCCGCATGGGGAAATTTAAAACTTTCAGCATCACATCAGACCTGCCGCTTTACATCCATGCTGACGGTGAAGTATTTACCAGCTTTGGAAGCAACCTGCGCAGTGTAAATTTTCAAATTTTGCCGCAGGCCTTGAGAGTTGTAAAAGGATAAAATAAAATTCCTTCGCCGCCTGCGCAAGGGATGATAGAATCAAAAAATGCCGAACCTGCTTGACTCACTACAAAAAAAAGATATGGGACATTTGCGCATCGTCGCCGGATTATGGGGACTGGAACTGGATTCAACCGAAGCAGACTCTGCCGCTGAAGAACTCTCCGCATCTCTCCTCGACTTTGAAGCTGTTCGGGAAACAATGGAGATTCTCTCCGCTGACGCACGTGCCGCCCTACTCTCCCTCGTTGCAGCCGGCGGCAAAATGGAATGGGTTTCCTTCGCGCGTAAATTCGGCGAGATCCGTGAAATGGGCGAAGCCAAACGTGACCGTGAACGTCCGCACCTGAAACCAATATCTCCCGCAGAAAATCTTTTTTATCGCGCCTTGCTTGCCAAAGCCTTCTTCAACGCCGATAAAGGCGCGCAGGAATTTGCCTACATCCCCGAAGATCTGTTCGAGATCATCGATGAAGAAATGAAAGAGGCAATGGTGGAGACGGGTAGAAAAGTTGTTGAACCATTAGGCCGCCTTGCAACACCGGTTGAGAAAGCATTCGAGATTCCTGCGTCAGATCATATCCTTGATGATGCAACCACCTATCTCGCAGCCCTGCGTTTGGGGAAAACCGATTGGAAGTTTGACCCGCAGCTTACAGCACTTTTAACAACAGCAGAACTACTAAAAAAAGGCGCGCCTCAAGCGGAGAAGATCAAGTCTTTCCTTGAAGCTTCACGTATAGATGCATTAAAAACATTAGTCGATGCATGGCAGGTTTCACAGACCTTTGATGAACTGCGGCTGCTGCCCGGCATTCTCTGTGAAGGCGAGTGGAAGAATCAACCACTGGTGACCCGCGAATTTTTATTCGATCTGGTGAATTCCGTTCCGCAAAATAAAT
Organism: Candidatus Villigracilis proximus; assembly: GCA_016715195.1. Lineage (GTDB taxonomy): Bacteria > Chloroflexota > Anaerolineae > Anaerolineales > Villigracilaceae > Villigracilis > Villigracilis proximus. The sequence continues at coordinate 36,373 of JADKBB010000010.1, read as the reverse complement.
GGTGGAGCATTCCCGCTTTTGTGCGTAACATCAAGGAGAAATTCCCCGATTATCAACGCCCCGCTGGTGACTATGACTCGTGGTTCATCAAGCGTGAATCAGACGGCCAATTCCTGCGCGGATTTGCCTATTGGGATCAAGTGGATGGCGCGCTGATCAAATATTTCATTCAAACTTTACATTGGCTGGGCATGGCGGATCTGGCTTCCCCGGAAGCGGGTAAGGAAGCAACGGCGTTTCGTATTGAAGTCGAAAGTCAAAGTCTGGACCTTCGACCTCGACTTTGACGGAAAAATCACAGTCTCTTCCAATGGAAAGATCACCGTCCTCGATATTTCTCCCGCGCTGTGCGTTATCAGGTTTCGCGCTTCTGTGAGTGGGGCGAAGAATATGCTGATGAATATAAATATCAAGTCACATCACAATCTTTGACACATGCCAAAGAGCAGGGACTGAAAGCCGAGCAGCTGCTGGCGTTGCTGGTGAAATATACAAGCGGAACGGTCCCGCCAGCGCTGGTGAAGGCGCTCAAGCAATGGGATGCGCACGGCACTGAGGCCCGGGTGGAGAGTCTGCTTGTGCTAAGAGTCAGCAGGCCCGAGATTATAGAAGAGATTCGCAAGTCGAAGGCGAGTAAATTTCTGGGTGAAGTATTAAGTCCGACGGCGGTGGTTGTCAAAGAAGGAGCCATCCAAAAAGTAATAGAGGCGCTGACAGAGTTGGGGCTGCTGGCAGAGATTAGAAAAGAATAATGAGTGGGTGTCATGATGTATTTGTGACACCCATTTTTTATTGTGTCGCTATAATATTTGTACCAAGGAGATCAACATGTCAAAAACTGATTGGATCCAGCAAGAGATCGATAATCTAAAATCGCAGGGGCTGTATAACAACATCCGCACGATCGGCTCGCCGCAAGGCGCGTGGCTGACGGTGGATGGAAAGAAGGTTTTGAATTTCTGCTCGAATAATTATTTGGGACTGGCGAATCATCCCGCGCTGGTGGCGGCTGCGAAAAAAGCGACAGATGAGATGGGCGTTGGCCCTGCGGCTGTGCGCTCAATCGCGGGCACAATGTCGCTGCATGTTGAACTTGAAAAAAGACTCGCGCAATTTAAAGGTGTCGAAGCCGCGATCACTTTTCAATCGGGCTTCACTGCAAATTTAGCGGTGATTCCTGTGCTGGTTGGCAAGGAAGATGTGATCTTTTCAGATAGATTGAATCACGCTTCGATCATTGACGGCGCGCGTTTATCTGGCGCGAAAATTATTCCTTATGAGCATAATGATGTGAAATCATTGGAAGAACAGATCAAGGCCAACTTGAGTCAATATCGGCGCGCGTTGATCGTGACCGACGGCGTCTTCAGCATGGACGGTGATATTGCGCCGCTGCCTGATATTTATGAAGTGGCGAAGAAGTACGATATTCTGTTGATGGTCGATGATGCGCACGGCGAAGGTGTGCTCGGCAAAGGCGGACGTGGTATTGTGGATCACTTCGGCCTGCACGGCAAAGTGGATGTGGAAGTGGGTACGATGTCTAAAGCTTTTGGTGTGGTGGGCGGAATCATTGCCGGTAAACAGGTCATTATTGATTGGCTGCGTCAGCGCGGACGCCCGTTCCTGTTTTCGTCAGCGGTGACTGTGCCCGATGCGGCGGCTTGTCTCGCGGCGGTTGATCTGCTCGAAGACTCAACTCAACTTGTGGATAAGCTGTGGGAAAACGCCAAATATTTCAAAGCCGAAATGAAGACTCTCGGATTTAATACCGGCGTGACTGAAACCCGATCACGCCTGTCATGCTCGGCGAAGCTCCGCTGGCGCAACAATTCAGCCGTGAGTTATTTGATGCAGGTGTCTTTGCGATGGCGCTTGGCTTCCCAACCGTGCCGCAAGGCAAGGCGCGAATCCGCGTGATGATCTCGGCTGCGCACGCGAAGGATGATCTCGACAAAGGTTTGGATGCTGTTGAGTTGGTGGGAAGAAGTTGGGGTGATTTGGAGAAGAGTGAGAGTGAAGTGAAGTGAGAAGTGAGAGTGAGAAGTGAGAAGTGAGAAGTGAGAAGTGAGAAGTGAGAAGGAGAAAGCGACGCGGAGTGACGCTGTTTTTTTACTTTGTGATAAAAACTTTTCGGCAAATACATCAACGATAAAAAGGTTGAAAGTTAATTAACTTTCAACCTTTTTACTTATTACTCTCTTTCTTCTATTCTTCCTGCCCTTCATCATTAAACTTTCGATCCATGCGGCCATTGGCTCGGGCGGGGGAGATGATTTTATATCCCATGTTTCCATGTCGCGCGCGGTGAGTACGCGGTTGGCGGCTTCCATGCCGGTTACGCAGGCGCGTTCCAAAAAGAAGGCGGGCGTTTCGTGACGAACCCAATCACCCGCGCAGAATAAATTTTCCCACGGTGTTTCAATTCCAAGATGTGTGCCGCGCTCGCCGATCTCAGGCAGTGTATGTGTGGCCTCGTTGCGCTGTAAATACGGCGCGATCAAATGTCCTTTTAATTCGGGGAATGCGCGATAAAAATCAGTGATGACATTGGCGATCAAAACCGCATCGGGCTGCGCCAGTACTTTTTGCGGGCCATAGACATGCACTTCAATGCAAGTACCGCCTGTTTCTTCGTGCCATTTTTTATAATGCGCATAAATTTTTTCAAGCCAGAAAAAATTATGCATCACAAAATCGCCGCTGAACATTCCAGACTCGGGTCCTTTTCTTGGCTGCGCATCAAACCACAAACGGATGACTGCGTGGCCGAGTCCATGCGGGAAGAAAAATGTCTCAGCAGGGAAAACTGCTTTTGATAATTGAACCAGCTGCGGGTGAGTCAGATGCGAGGGATGATAAATGGGGCAGAGTCAGCGCCTGTGAGTCCATCCCGCTCCCAGTGAGCGATCCAGTCCCCATCCCGCGCAGCGTCCGCATCACTCTGGACTTGAACCTGAACTCGCCTCCGAGATTCATGATCTTCGCTGACAGTTTTTCGCAGACATCGCCGCCGCCGTTGGGAAGATACTCAAATGCCCAGGCATCGCGGCGCATGAGCGTGTAGAAGCGCAGGAAGGCAAGGAAGCCCGCCAGAGGGACTTCATCAGGGTCGGTGGCGAGGCCGTTGCGGGTGAGACCAAAAAATAGCGAACGAAAGGCCGGCCCCCAGCGTTTAAGTGTTTTGCCAAAGGTTAACCCCGCGAGCGGCTGATCTTCGACGAAGGGATCAATCCCGATCGCCATCACCAGCACAGACCAGACATTGAAAATGGAAAGCAGATCGCGCAGGGTTAACATGCCCCAAAAGCCTGGTGAAAAAAATAATTGAATGTAATGAAACGGCGCAGGGATCATGCTGCGACGAATTGTTTTGCCGATCGGCACGCGACGCACTGAATTGCCCACACGATAGATCCATTGTTCGTCAAGCGCAGGGATATATTGCGAAACGACCTCATGCCGTTTTAGCATGTGCCTGAGATTAACATACGATGACCAGATGCCATGCACGCCATGTTCAGAGGGAAAACTCTGGTCTTTTATCTTTATTTCTTTATTCCCTGAAAGACGCCCGCCCGCAATTTCACCCGCTTCGAGGATCAGTGGTTTCAGTCCGCGCTCGGCGAGATGGAGGGCAGCGGTGAGCCCGGCCACTCCCGCGCCGATGATAATGACATCGTAGTCCGTTTGTTTTTGCATGATGATTGATTATATATGGTAAAATCGCTTTCGCCTGGAGGGGTGGCCGAGCGGCTGAAGGCGCATGTCTTGAAAACATGTTTGGGTCACACCAACGTGGGTTCGAATCCCACCCCCTCCGCCAGGCTGATTTAATCCGTAGTGACAGCTTTAGCAACTGTCCTTGTGCGACTAGCCGAATGTAAGAAGTCGCTACTACAAAAAACTGGGGAGGTGCCAGAGTGGCTGAATGGGCTCGCCTGCTAAGTGAGTGCTGGGTAAAACCAGTCGCGGGTTCGAATCCCGCCCTCCCCGCCATACACAAAAACGCGCTCCGCAAGGGGCGCGTTTTTGCATTCAGTCTTTGGTCCCCACAGGGGGGATGATATTCGAATCCCGCCATAAAAAAGCACATTCCGCAAGGAATGTGCTTTTTTATCTTTTATTTAGCAGGTTTTTATGGCAAGTTGAATGCCTTTACCAGGAAGATCGCCATTTGTGCGCGTGTGACAGGGTTATCAGGACAGTAGTTCGAGCCGCCGCATCCGCTGGTGATTCCTTCGAGTGCGAGTTGCTCAATCCACGCGGCAGCCCAGTATGTTGTGGGTACGTCAGTAAAGGTGCCAATCGCTGGAGGAGGTGTATAGTTTGAGCCATATTTAGCCTTCAAAAGGAAGATCGCCATTTGAGCGCGGGTTACAGCATTATCAGGACAGTAGATATTGCTGCCACAGCCTCCAGTAATGCCATCCTGTGCCAGTTTTTCGATCCATGCTGCAGCCCAATAAGTACCGGGTACATCAGTAAAGACATTTCCACTGGCGGCGGAAGGTACAAAGGAGGAGCCGTTTTTTCCTTTTTCCAGGAAGATCGCCATCTGGGCACGAGTAACTGTGCTATCGGGGCAGTATTGCAAGGGACTGAGCACACAACCACCAGTAATGCCGGCACTATACAGGCGTTCAATATAACTATTTGCCCAGTAGGATACTGGAACGTCATTAAAGATCGCACTGGGTCCTAAATATACAGTTGTGATATCGTCCCATTTGGAATTGTTAAGATCCAACTTTTCAAAACGTGAGTCCTTCATGATATTCAGGAAACCAGTTTCGCCGCTTGAGCCGCCGTAGTAAATACGGTAATCTGGAGCCGTACAATTGCCGACAACTTCATAAGTGTTGATCTTATTAAAGTAGATAATTGCGCGCACCGCAGGATAATCAGCCAGTTTACTGAAAGTATCCTCTATCCAGGCACTCTTGGTTTGGCTTGAGTCACCAGCGTTGACAGGTACACTGAGCACACCGGTTTGCGAAATAAAGATCGGCTTGGAAGGCGCCATAACTCGCATTCGGTCGAGATAAGGTTTCATGGATGTATCGAACTTATCCCAGGCAGCATATTGGGTAGGGCAGCCGCCATAGTTGTAAGCGCTGAAAGAAATAATATCGGTATACGCATCACCCGGGTAAAAATATTCAAATTGTTTCCAGGAGTAGGTGGGGTTATTCCAACCATTGGGGGCAAACACCCAACGCACTGCGTCTCGCGGCACGCCTGCATTATTGAAGATGGTGCGGATGCGGATAAAGGCTTGAATAAATGTCGGACCATCTGATGCGTAAGCCGTCCAATCCCCATTCATTTCAGGCATGGGCGCAATATAGGCTTGTTTTGTATTGCCTGCCCACTTTTGAATTCCACTGCCCAGACAGTTAATTTGCATCGCATAAAACCGCCGGCAATATCATAAGCGGTTTCACAATTCTCATCATAATACCCATAAGGTTTTTCCCAGGGTTCACTGGGCATGAGATTTATAAATGGCATGAAGCCGGCATCCCACGCAGCATCCAATTCATGTGGGATATTCCAAACCGGGTTAAACGTAATTCCAATAAAATCTCCGGCAAAGGTGACGCCGCTGGCACCGTTACTGGTCAGCCAATTACTCATGGCGGGTACTTCACCGATGCTTGTTTGTAGATCCAAACTTGTATATGTACCGAATAGAATTTTTAGAGCATCTACAGTAACTGCGCGCGGTGAACCAAAGACAGCAGAGACATTCCCCACCGCATCTTTTACCCAGGGATAGAGGGTATAGGAACCGTTACTAGCAACTGCAAAATAGGTTGGTTTTGTGCCAGACCAGCCCACTGCACTGGATGCAGGTTTTGTGGCTGACGTGGTAATTAAGTACCCAGTCACGCTAATGTTATCTGACCCGGTGAAAGCTGTGATTGGTATGTAGAAACTTGCAGATGGAGAAGTAATGGTAAATGTGTTTACTGTCGGGGCTGCCGCATCTACCATAACTGTAAGTGGTGTGCCAAAGACTATAGAGATATTGCCCGCTGCATCTTTTGCCCAGGGATATAGCGTGTGAGAGCCGCTGCTTGCTACTGTATAAGTTGTGGGGGCTGTACCAGACCAGCCAACCGCACCAGCAGAAGGCGGCGTAGCGGAAGTAGTGATCAGATACCCGGTTACGCTGGTGTTATCTGAAGCCGTAAAAGCAGTGACTGGAATGTTTAGACTCGTGGAGGGGGTGGTGGCTGTAAATGAGGGCACCGTTGGAGCCGCAGTGTCAATAATGTAGCAGAACTGTTTCTGAGGGAGCCTGCGTCTCCTGGAGTTGGTAAAGTCAGAGTAACATCGTTGGCATCGGCTGAGTCTTGATGGTTCCGCCATTCAAGTCAAGTGAGTTTGTGGCTGCGTAATCAAGATCAGCAGATGCATCGCCAGCTTGGAACAACATAAGCCAAAGGTTAGCGCATTCGTTGTACTTCCACTTGTGTAATTTACATACTGGTCGGTTGTTCCTGTCCCTAAAAGCAACTCGAGTTCCAGTTACATTTACTACTTGGTCGAACAACATTTCGATCTGAATAGTATTCCAGCCTTGTAAGCCCCGGGTCTGCTGTAGCGGATGTAACACTACTCACTATAGGCGGGCCTCCCGCGCGAACTTGCGTTGGGGCAGCAAACACGGTTAATAATACAAACACAGCTAAAATAATCGTGAATGGTTTAATGGATAAGTGTTTCAATTTTATCTCCTGTAATTTGATTGTGCGACATCATAAATTGTTTAACTTCTGTCGAAAAAAAGAACTTTGAAAAACTCTGCATAATGAAAAGTCGCCTTGGTATTTTACCTGCTTGAATTTGATTTACAGCCTAAGAAAAGGCTTACAATTTCCTTAAGTGTCTGCAAAGTAAGGAAAACCAAAAAACACCCCTAAATCAGGGGCTGTTTCACAATGCCTGGCGTTGCTCCAGAGGAAATTCTTAATAACCCAAATGACTTAAACGCTGCTGTGTGAGTTTAAAAAGATCGATTTGGATTAATAAAGAGTAAGGAGCTTTTTGGGGAAGACCGCCCTGTAGATGGATATAAATCAGCCGGCAAAGTCATATGATCCAATATGTCACATTTGGCGTATTTTATATTCTTTTTTATCCTATTCGCGCCATGATACAATGCCCGCATGGCCTATCGTTGTTATCTACTGCCCTGATCAGCACATATTATATGATCCCGCAACCCGGATATTAGCGAATAGGGGCGGGGTTATTGCACGCATTCGGCTGGCGCAAGCGCTCGTTAGACTTGGACATCGAGTATCGATTATTAGTCATGTTTCGCGTGCAGTGAAACATAAAGGCGTGGACTATCTGCCTCTAGCGAATGCGACGATCGCACAAACCGTGGATATCTTGATCCTCACCAGCAGCGGTGGCGCGCTGAGCCTTGAATCTGCACGGGAGCTTAATATTCAGGCTCGGTTGCGGGAGATTTGGCTGCATGGCATTACCCGCGTTCAAGGTGTCAGTTCCCTGCAATATGATTATGCGGTTGGAGTCAGTAATTTTATCTGCCATGCTGTGGAAAATGAATGGGGGGTGTCATCTGCCAGATTGATCAGTATTTACAATGGCGCCGCCGTACTTTCTACGAAATGGTGGCATACACATTTTCCACGTGATCCGTATTCACTGATTTATGCCAGCCACCCGTCCAAAGGGTTGGATGCCGCCATCAAGGTGCTTAATATTTTGCGTGAAAAAGATGAGCTTTGTCGGTGCATGTTTTTGGCGGATGCGCTTGGGGGCGGGATGGACAAAATGATTTCTGCGCCCGGTGTGATCTACCATGGTACACAGGGGCAGCAAAAAGCTTTAAATATTTACAGCGCTCGAATATATCATTTCATTTACAGACAATCATCGAAGCGTTCGGTATGGGGGCCACCGAGTCAATGAAACATGGTTGCATCCCAATTGCCTCTCCATTGGGGGCATATAGTGAAACGATCAAGCATGGCTATAATGGGTTCTTGGTTTCTGGCGACCATCAGTCATCTGAGGTACATCAGCAGACGGCAGATATAATTGCTCAGCTCGTCCGCGCGCCGCATTATGCAGAATATATCCGTCATCAGGCGATGGAAATGCCATGGACATGGGATACTCAAGCCAAAGTTTGGGAACAACATTGGGATTGGGCGCTGGAAAAAAAAGGTGAAACTCTACATACGCCGGCTTCTCACTGCCGCCGATGCGGGGGAGCCTGGCTGCTCACCGCAGATGGATATCATTGTACAACGTGCAGCACATATTCACGGGATGGGAATTAATGAGCAAACGCATTTTGATCGGCGGTTATTATGGCGGAAACAATCTGGGTGATGATGCTCTTCTGGCCGCGATCATGGCCTCTTTAAGAAAACAAAAAAACGATTTGCAATTTATTGTGGCTTCATTTGACCCGGAAGCTACGCGTGAAAAATTCAACGTGAAAAGTGTGCATTGGCGTGAAATTACCGAACTCGCCAAAAGCGTACAGCGCTCAGATCTTGTGCTCGTAGGCGGTGGCGGACTTTTTCAGGATTATTGGGGGGTCGAACCTGAGACATATTTCCGAAAAAAACACGGCGGGATCACTACTTATGGCACTTTGGTTAAACTGGCTCATTTGTTTGGCAAGCCTTGCATGTTATATGCCGTGGGTGTAGGCCCGCTTTATTCAATGGAAGCACGCGTACAGACAAGGGACATATTTTCCATGTGCATGGCGGTTACTCTCCGGGATCAAAATTCCAGAGCGTTGATCAAGAATATTGGCTGTGATGTTGAAACGGCTATCATAACCGTGACCGCTGACCCGGTCTTCTCTCGAATCGTCGCAGGATGACCATAAAAAAGCTGTTGAGTTGATCAGTCATTTTCCCCGCGCAACAGGCAGCCCGCTGATCGCTGTTTCGCTTCGATATTGGGAACGTGAGATCGCTGTCGATCAATGGACATCTTCATTGGCCTCCCAGTTGGATGCTTTTATCAGAAGTCATAATGTCCAAATAATTTTGACCCCATTCCAGATTAATTCCGAAGGTAATTTTACAGCTGACTTGGCATTAAACCGGATGGTTGCTGAAAAATTGCCAATTCTCAAAACGTTTTTCTGATTGATAAAGTTCTTGCCGCCGCCGAAATGCAGGCGTTATATCAACAATGCGATATGGTTGTTGCCATGCGTCTGCATGCTGCCATTCTGGCGTTAAACGCAGCCACGCCTATGCTGGCATTATCCTATGACCCCAAAGTGCAATCGATGATGGAAGAAAATGCTTTGGATGCTTTTGTTTTGCCGCTGAACGAACATGAACGATTTGGCGAATCTTTAGAGCGTGCTCAGGAGCGCGAAGTTACTAAAAACATATTCAATCGCTTCTTCCGTCCTTGCGTTTACAGGCCAGAAGAATGCGGAGATCGCCATTCAATTGCTAAATGGTTTTGGGCATACACCGACAGTTGAAGAAACATTTGCGTTTATATTTGAACGATTTGAACAAATGCAGGCAGTTGATGATGAAATGTCAGGAGTAAAAAACAACTTGCAATTGGCGCAGGAAAAAATGGATGCGTTAACCCTTGAAAACAAACATTTAAATTCACGCATTCAAGAAATGGAAAACAGCCGTGGCTGGAAAGCTCTGGAACGCCTGCGATACATATATCGCAAAACAATCGGCCTTTTAAAAAAATAGATTTCAATCTCAAGAGAATCTCTTAATATGATTGAATCCTTTTCCCCAAAAAAAAACAGGTATGCCGGCATATTAACCCGGATCAGTAAATTTATAACCATCAAAGACTTAAAGTTTGAGATCGCCTTTTTTTTTCTGATCGTAGCGGCTGGGGTTTTGCCCCGTTTATTTTTTGTCACCGCCTATCCCAGCCGTCCTCTTTCAGATTTTTACAATATCTTCGATCTGGCATTATCTTTTGAAAAAGATGTTTTGGCAAAAGGCAATGTGTACTGGCAGTATTTTTCCGCCGGCCTGCCTTTTATTTTATCCATTCTATTTCGAGCTATTCCATACCCGTCTGAAGACGTAGCCCGCTGGGCGACGGCAGGCATCTCTGGATTATCAGCTATTTTGCCTTTTCTTATTTGGAGGGATATTTTTTCGCGCCGGGCTCGCATCCTGTCTGGCCTGTTACTTGCTCTGTGGCCCGGACAGATTCTTTTCTCCGGCATTCTTGCTCAAGACAACTGGATCATTTTTTCCACTATCGGGCTTGTATCTTTGACTGTGCGCGTTCTGGTAAAACAAAAACGCGGATATCCGATATGGGCAAGTCTGTTTTATTTTTCAGCAGTTGCCATTCGCCAGGAAATGCTGATTATTTTGCTTCCTGTGACCGTCGTTACTATTCTTGGATGGCAGAAGGAAAAGTGGATACGGAATTTTGCCATCGGAGCGATTTTGACCGGCATTTTATTCGGCGCATTGATCATTCAGCGCGGAATGGCAACCGGCCGCTACGCACTTTCCACCAACCATTTTGGCGTGTCTATTTTAGGGGCATATATTCCCGGTGCCGGGCTGGGCTGGATAAGTCCCATGCCTTACTTGCAGACGAATTATCCTGAAATCCTTGAGGATGAAGATTTTGAACAGCAGGCTTCCGGCCTGGTTTGGCAGGAATTTATTCTCCGCCCCGGTTTTCATACAATTCGGATGACCGGATCAAGCTTGTATTATCTTTTTAATATTGACAAAGAAATCGTGCCGTGGAGCCTGACTGCTGAAGGGGCCTTGCCGCATCGTTATCGCAGGAGTGCCGCGCGCTGCAAGAAAACTACTGCCCTGCTTCAATTTTATCCGCTGCTTATTCATGGACTATTCTTGTCTGCGGTGTTCTTTTCTTTCACGGAGAGACGCCTGTTTAAATGGATCAGCCCCATTCTTTTGACGATTGCACTTAAAGTTGGATTACATGCGGTCATTGTTTCCCAGCCCAGATATTTTTTGGTGATCATTGCTCTGGAAATTCTGGTGATCGCAATGATATGGGACATAATGCTTAAGAAGGAAAATTGGAAGCCGGCGCTTCGCTCAATATTTTTAGGCGCCGTGAGCGTCGTTGTATTGCTATTAATTATGAACGTGGCAAAAGAATACATTGAAAAATATGACACTGTTTTTGCTCCCACCCACATGATTTCCCATTTGCAGGTATTGTCACAGTTCGCCGCAAAGTGGATTGAAAATAGCATGTAGCCTTCATTTGTGCAGTAGAATCAATTCAGAAATACAATCTAAAATAAACGCATTTCCATCGATCATCATGAAAACACCCCTGCTTAAAAAAATAACCATGTTTTATCGCCACTTTTGGAATGTCTATCAACTTGAAGAACGGTCTCAGGCTGTTACTCTAACCACGATCATTCCACTGGAGTTTGCCCGGTTGCCGGTTAGTGTGATTCTTTGTTATCAGGGCACTTTGGAAAGCGCGCAGTCAGCATTGAATGCTTTAAAGTCTCAATTGGATCAGGATGAAGATGAGATACTTTTGATTTGTGATCAAGGTTCTGCCGGAGAAAAACTAAATACAGTCATTCAGTCAGTCAAAAATTCATTGCTGGTCATCGCATCGTCAAATATGATTCCACATAAAAACTGGTTGAAGCTGATGGCCGATGCCATGCTTGCAAATCCTGATTCAGGGTTTGCGCTCGGAAAAATTAACGTACACGGTGCTGGCAGATCGTATGTGCTTGCTCATCATGCTTCGAAACTTGAGTATCTGTCCGGTGATCTTATGCTGCTCCGCAAACAGGCGTGGGCGCGGGCGGGCGGATTTCCTGCTAATGCTGATGTAGATAAAGCTCGAAAGATTTTTAACCTGCGTTTGCAAAACACAAATCACAGCCATTTGATCGTGGAAACAGCAGTTGCTGATTCCATTGGAACAGGCCAAAATATTTTTATGCAGGCTTTTCGATCTGCGTACGGCGAAGGCGGCCTGGGTTTGTTTGCGCCTGTTATCTGGAAACAGCTTGGGTTCATGCTTCTTTTCAGTATGTTGATTTTTGTCAGCGGGGCATTATTATTTTGGCGGCCAACTTTTGGCGTTACCCTGTTGCTGTTGGGGTTGGTGGTTTTGCCCATTCTCAAAGGCTGGAGAATGTCATTCGAAACAGCGGACAGTTTCCCGTTAGGCGTGACCGGTTCTTTATCCACTGGCTGGATTCAGATCATTCGTTGGATCGGCTATGTCGTTGGCGTTTTCAGTCGGACGGAGGAACGAATCCTTCTGGACCTGGAAGCTGGGCGCGCGTTGAGCGGGATCATTTCCCAACATCCAAACAGAGCGGGCGTGGTCATCTTTTCTCCCACAGTAGATTGGACGTATATGTTTCAGCGCTATCAACAGATGGCGCGCCAGTTTGCGCGAAAAAATTATTTGGTTTTTTATCATACAGATAATCTTCGCTCCGATGCATTTGTGGGATTTCAGGAAGTGGAGCCGATGCTGTTTGTGACGCCTGCGCCGTTGGAGACGTTTGGTGAATTGAGCGCCCCGATCTTTTATGTGAATTCACCCTGGCTTGCGCCCATGATTCCGTGGTTGAAGAATCCGGTTGTGATCTACGATCATTGCGATGATATTTTGGTTTCAGCGGGGCAGGCGCAGGATCATGATGAACTCTTAAGACATTCACATTTGACGCTGGCAAGCAGCAATAAACTTTTGATGGAAGATCAGGCTGTTCGTGAGAATACTCTGCTGTTGCCCAACGCGGTGGACTTTGATTGGGTTGCTCAAAATGCGCCGAAAACAGGCGAGGTGGCTCCCGAAGATTTACAGAAGATCATCAACAAAAAGAAGCCAATTATCGGCTATACTGGCGCGCTGGCTGAGTGGTTTGATTACGAGCTGCTGATCGAAGTGTGCGAGCAATGCCCTGAAATGGAGTTTGTGCTGATCGGTATCGATTACGACCATAGTTTGGGGCAGACTCGTTTATTGGAATGTGAAAATGTAACCTGGCTGGGGCATAAGCCATATCAGGCGCTGTTTCAATATGTATGGCGCTTCGATGTTGCGATAATCCCTTTTTGTGTTAATCAGATCACGCTGGCAACTTCACCCGTAAAGTTGTTTGAGTATTTCGCCTGTCAGAAACCTGTAGTTTCCACCGCGCTTCCAGAGTGCGAAAAATATGAAGCCGTATTCATCGCGCATGATGCCGCCGAATTTCGTGCCCAGCTTCATAAGGCACTTGCAGCTATTGACTCTGAAAAGTATATTGAGCAATTGATCGAGATTGCCCGCCAAAATACCTGGGAAGCCCGGGTTGGCAGGATCATTAAGGAATTATCCGACGGAGGTCGTGTTGAGTTATAACGAAGCTGAACAGCAAGTACTTGAAATCGTAAAAAAAACATACAGATGCAAGTCAGATCATTATTTTTGCTCCCAGCCTGCCCTGGGAAGCTTCCATGTTTCAGAGGCCGCAGCAATTGGCTCGTTTTCTGGCGAAACAGGGTGCGTTGGTTTTTTATTTGCAACCCTTGCGTTCATGGCCGCCTGTTTTTGACGAAGTGGAAGATGGGCTGATCGTCTGTCAGGCGCCATCTGATACTTTTCATGTTGTGCCAAACGCGTTCATTTATGCGTTGACATGGAATATCCCATTATTGGCATATTTCCCTTCCCAGCGGGTTATTTTTACGATTATCTGGATGAGATTTCCAGTTTTTCACGGTGAGCAGGTACGCTTGAAAAGAGATCATGGTGACTATTTGATCAAGGCCGATCTGGTTTTGACCACTTCTCAGAATTTGTACAATCAGGCGGTTAATTTACGAAAAGACTGTGTACTCTGCCAAAACGGCGCAGATGTGGATCATTTTTCAAAAGCGATACACCCTTCCAGTCTGCCGGATGATCTGCGCCCGATTGTGGAGAAAGGCAAGCCGATCATTGGGTATCACGGCGCCATGGCGCGCTGGTTTGATTATGATTTATTGAGAGAACTTGCTCAGAAGCGGGAAGACCTGGAATTTGTGTTGATCGGCGTGGATCATGACCAAAGCCTGCAAGAGAGTCAAATTTTGGAGGCGAAGAATATTCACTGGCTTGGAGCAAAACCCTACCAGGAACTCCCGGACTATTTGGCTTATTTTAATGCTGGAATTATCCCGTTTGAAGTTAATCAAATCACCAATGCCACCTCGCCAATAAAATTATTTGAGTATATGGCAGCTGGAAAGCCGGTCATCGCCAGCCCGATGCAGGAAACTGTGCGCTATGGCGAATTCGTATTGATCGCTTCCACAGTAGACGAATGGTCAAAACAGATTGATGCGGCCTTGTCCTATCGCCTTGATGAAAAGAAACAGGCAGTGCTTAAAGAAGCCGCCAGTATCAACTCATGGGCGGCGCGCGCTTCTCTTATTCTTGAAAAACTGGCCATTATTGGCGCGTCGCCGCGCAAACTTCCCTGGTATTGGCGTTTACAATCTGGAGAAGGAAAATTACAAGACTTTTGCGATTGATTGGGCGCGGCATTAAGGTTTGGCGCATGGTCGGCTGGCGCGGTTTTGTCAAAGGTTTCTTTTACAAATTTGCTGACCAGATCAATACATTACGCAGAATCCCCTTTTTTAAACGTCCGCGTGCATTGGAAGAAACCTATCTTTTGGAAGATAACAGTCAGGTCACACTCTATACTGATGATGACCTTTTGTTCGGTGAATATTGGCCGCGCCGTGTGCTGCTCGGGCAGCGTGACCAGCCTGAGGTGAAAATATCCCTCATTGCTACTGTCTATAATGAAGAAGGCAATGCGGTTGAATGGGCAGATGCAATTCTCAGTCAGTCTCTACTCCCGCACGAGATCATTATTGTAGATGCTGGGTCAACTGATCGTACGCTGGAATTGTTGAAAGAGCGCACCAGAGATAGTCAGATCCATGTTGAGTTGATCACTGAACAGAAAATTAATATTGCTGCTGGAAGAAATCTGGCAATTGAAAAGGCCAGCCATGAGGTTATTGTTGTATCCGACTTTGGCTGCCGTCCGCATAAGGATTGGCTTGAAAATATTTCGGCCCCATTCCGGCTTGACGCGAATACAGAAGTGGTTTGCGGTTGGTATACTGCCGTGGATAAACAAGGAAAGGTCGTTCCTTATAAAGGCTGGCCGGTCCTTTCAGAAATAAACCCGCAGGAATTTATCCCTTCTTCACGCTCGGTTGCTTTTACAAAAAGCGCCTGGATGAGAGCCGGCGGTTACCCTGAATGGCTGACCTTCTTGGGTGAAGATACATACTTTGCTCTGGAATTAAACGCTACGCCAGCCGTTGGGCTTTTGTCCCTTCGGCAGTGGTGGATTGGATGGCGCCCACCAGTTTGAGCGAATTGTGGCAGAAGGCCTACTCCTGGTCCATTGGCAATGGCGAAGCAGGCATTCAATCATCGCTGTATTTACATGTAGCCAAACAGTTGATTCTCGGCTTGTTAATGTTAATTGCCGCCCTTCTTTCTTTTGGCGCTCTATTAATATACCTGCCAAAGAATCAGGAATGGATGGTCTGGGGCGCGGCGCTGATTTTTGCGCTTGTATTAATAATTGCCAGCAAAAAACTAAGGACACAGCTTTTATCCTCGCAATGGATTGAAACTCTTGGCTTACGGATCGCCCAAGCCGGCGGCTTTCTAAAAGGCGCCAGCCGGAAGGATGCGATTGATGCAAAAAGACTGGCGAAAACAAAGGGGCTGATCTTTTTACTGTGCGGTACACCCATTGATGATACAGGCGGTGGAGCCAGAACCACTCAACTGGCGCTTGAGTTTTTGCGTCAGGGATATTGGGTGGTGTATATTAATCGATACCCAAAATGGGAACATCAACAGGCTGTTGTCCATATTGCGCATCCCAATTTGCTCGTGTCTGAACTGAGCCGGTTTTACTGGATTGATTTTTCTGCGAAGTATGAGCAGTTACTGGTCAACATGGATATTCAATGTATCGTGGAATTGCCCACGCAGGACTTCCTGCCCCTGATGCAAACCATCAAGCAAAATGGCGGCAGGCTCGTCTACGAAATGATCGATGACTGGGATTCTTCCCTGGGCGGGGAGTGGTACACTCCCAATGTTGAGCAGGAGATCATTCGTATTAGTGATCGTCTGATCGCAACCGCCCCTATTTTGCAAACAAAAATGGAAAAGGCAAGCAATCGCCCTGTTGGCATGATGCCGAATGCGGTCAATACGCCTCTTCAACCTCTTCGTCAATATAAGCGCCCATTGGATTTGCCCCGCGCCAGTTGGACTGCCCTTTATATCGGGGCCTTATGGGGCGACTGGTTTGATTGGGATTTATTGACCGCCACCGCACTTCCGCCTCCACAAGCCGCAGTAGTCGCTGTGGGAGATTATCGCGGTCAGGTGTTGCCCCTCCGCCCAATCTTTATTTTCTGGGACTAAAAGCACAGACCGACCTGCCCTCATATCTGGCTCACTCCGAGGTAGCGATCATCCCCTGGAAAGTGAACAGCATTACTCAGGCCACCAGTCCGCTAAAACTATATGAATACCTTGCCATGCGTCGCCCGGTTGTCGTCCCTGATCTAAAGCCTTTGCAAGGCATCCCAGGTCTTCTTCGTTCGAGAACCAGCGAGGAATTCATAAAACTGGTTGGCGAAGCACGGGAAAAGAAACTGCCCTTGGAAGACATCGATGCATTTATCGCTGAAAATAACTGGCAGGCCGTGTTGGACAATTGGTAGAATGGATAAAAGTGAAGATTGACCCGCATGGACATATCCAAATAATTCGCACCAGGCAGATAGGAGCATAATGATGGAACACCTTTTTAAACAATTTGAGGAAATAACCGGGAACCCCGTTATTCGAATTCGTGTTGACGTCGCAGATTTTCAAAATTTCAAGACAATGTATAAAGATGATCGTGAAGGCGTTAATGATCAGAAATTTTTGGAATATTATATAAGCTATAAATATCTTGATTTACAACCTTCTGACACTTATATCGATATTGCGGCACAAAACTGTCCTTTTGCGTTTTTCTTGCGAGAGAAATACAAGTGTAAGGTTTATAGACAGGATCTTTACTATCTTAAAAAAGGAATTCATGGCGACGATATTGGCGGAGATGCGTCTAATATGCCCTTAAAAGATGAATCGATCAGTAAAGTATCTCTTCACAACTCCTTTGAACATTTCGAAGAAAATAGTGATATTCACTTTATTCAGGAAACCCAGCGTGTTTTAACGATTGGCGGCAAGTTAATCATCGTCCCTTTCTTTTTTGAGGATAAATATCGAATTGAACAAAATTCAGGGTGGGTGGATAAAGAAGGAAAAAAACATCTTTGGGGCGAAGGCGCACGCTTTAGCCGCTTATACGATGTTGAGCAATTCAACTTGCGAATCGTACAAAATTCACCGGCATTCAAAATACAATTTTATGTTATCGAAAATCTTCAAGAGATCAGCCCGGACTGTTACGGCCAAATGTTCAGTGATTTTCGAAAAAATAAATCTGTTGCCCCCGAACTGGCTTGCCGATTTTATTAAGGCGCCGGTAATCTTTCCCTGCACTCTGGATAAAATTTAAAAATAATGATTCACACCTTCAAAAAAATCCTTCTAATAATAATCCGGTTCCTTTTGCGCCCGTTTGCACGAAGTTTGACCTGGCTTGCAAAACAAGCATGGCATATCGATGCAAAATTGCAGAACCAGAAACTATATTCGCAAGTTAAAAATATCCCTTCTTCGGATCTGGATCGCTATAAACAAGCTGTGAGCGCGTCGTGCCTCCAAAGAAATATTGAAAAGGAATGGAGTGAAAACTGGCAGACTCACATTCCCCGCATGTTCATCACATCTGAATGGCTTTCAGAGATTCTTCCGCTTGATAAACCGGGCATGCATGTGCTTGAATTAGGCGGAGATAGTGTGGCAACAGATTTATGGAGGGCTGACCTGCCGCATGTGCAATGGCAGAACACTGATTTCGATCTGCGCTTTCCGTGGCCTCTGCAGGATGGGCTTGCTGATGTAATTGTGGCCACTGAAGTGGTTGAACATTTATCAGATCAACCCGGCGAACTGAACGAGGGGTTTTATCAACTGGGGTTTCGCGCCGCGTTACGCGAAAGTCTGCGTGTGTTAAAGCCTGGCGGATTTTTATTGATCACCACTCCAAACGCCGCCTCCATTGTGCATTTGGATCTGGCGCTGAAAGCGCTGCCGCCCTGGTTTTACCCGCTTCATGTGCGGGAATATACACTTAATGATGTGCTCTACCAACTTCAAAATATTGGCTTTGAAATACAACGAAAAGACATCATACATTGCCTTACCACTGCAACAGATACCGACTATACTTTGCAATTCACATGGCTGCTTGCAGGAAAATATTCTGTCACGAATCGCGGCGACGACTTGTTTGTTTTGGCCCGTAAGCCTGGTTAATGAAGGTTTGAATTACACTTTTGGAAGTGCCGTTTGAAAACGATACAAAATAATTAAAATGGATAAAATTAAGATGACAAAAGAAATCCCCGTTCCTTTCTATGATTCTGCCAAGCAAAGTAACCCTGCCTGGGATGAATTTATTCAAACTCTGCGTTATAAAGATTTGATCATGCATCTTGTCCGCAGAGATGTAACTGCCCGCTACAAACGCTCGGTTCTAGGGATCGCCTGGACCATGCTCAATCCGCTTGGCATGATGTTGATCCTGACGGTCGTGTTTTCCCAGGTATTTTCCACAATTGATGGATATGCAGCGTATATATTAAGCGGCTTGCTGGTCTGGAACTTTTTTCACAGAGCACAGTCTCGAGCATCAACAGTATGGTGTGGGGCGGCGATCTGTTTAGGAGAATATACTTTCCACGGTCTGTATATGCCATCTCTGCAATTGGCACAGGTATTGTTAATCTTCTGCTCTCCATGATCCCCTATATCCTTGTCAGTCTGGCTATTGGTAAACCCCTAACCCTTAATTTTTTCTGGGTTGTTATTCCAATTATTCTGATTTCCATGTTCACGTTGGGATTGTCGCTCATCATTGCCAGTGTTGGGGTGCGTTTCCCCGATGTCGTTGAGATGTTTAATATCTTCTTATTCGCGTGGATGTATCTAACGCCGATCATTTACCCTGAAGATATCGTCCCTGCCTGGCTGCTGGCCTTTTTTAAATTCAACCCGATGTATCATTTGATCAAGCTTTTTAGGGAGCCTATTTTTTACGGACAGCCCCTTTACCCCCAATTGGTCGGGATTTGTACCCTGATCGCTGTTTTCACGCTTGTGCTCGGATGGATCATTTTTTCAAGGATGACAGATGAAATCGCCTATCGCTCTTAGTTCAGAACAGGACCCGGATATTGTTGTCGGGGTTGAAAACGCATCTGTACGCTATTTTGTGCCGCGTGAGCATGTGCCCACCCTAAAGGAGTATGCCATTCGTTTTCTGCAGCGCAGAATTCACAATGACGAGTTCTGGGCTTTAAAAAACATCAATTTACAGATCAAGCGCGGCGAGATTCTCGGCCTGATCGGCTCCAATCGAGCAGGCAAGAGTACATTGCTAAATTAATGGCGCGGGTTTTGCGTCCGGTTGGCGGGCGTGTTTGGGTCAAGGGCCGTGTTGCTCCATTATTGGCCATGGGGGCCGGTTTTCACATGGAACTTTCTGGCCGCGAAAATGTGTTTTTAAATGGAACCATGCTTGGGTATTCTGAAAAACACATGCGCGAGAGACTTCCCTCTATTGTTGCATTTGCAGAACTTGAAGATTTTATTGATGCTCCCATGCGCACATACTCTTCAGGAATGGTCGCGCGCCTGGGATTTGCGGTGGCAACAGATCAGATGCCGGATGTCCTGATCGTAGATGAAGCTTTATCTGTCGGTGATTCTGCTTTTCAGATCAAAAGTATGAATCGAATTCGTGAGTTCCAAAAAAATGGCGCCACTACCTTGTATGTTTCACATGGCATGGGTGAAATTGAGCGGACTTGTGACCGGGCTGCCTGGCTTGACCACGGACAACTGCGTTTTGTGGGAACTCCAACGGATGCTGTGGATCTTTATCTTAATCGTAAAAAGGCTGATACCTAAGCATTCATGTTCACTACCCGGGTATCCTTGCTTCTTACACGTATAAGAAGATTGATGAAACAAGGTATGGTTTTAAAGATACAAAAAGCTGTTCCATGGGGTGGTGGACAGCCTTTTGTTAGTGTCATTATCCCCTGCTATAACCATGGACAATACCTGCGCGATGCCGTTCAGAGTGTTCTGGATCAAACATGGCAGAATTTTGAAATTATCGTTGTAAACGACGGCTCCAATGCAGACGAGACGGTGGAGATTCTTAAAGATTTCCACATGCCAAAAACACGCGTACTGCATTTGTCTGCCAACAAAGGACTGCCTGCCGCACGAAATGCAGGCATTCAACAGGCCAAGGGGAAATATATTTGCTGTTTGGATGCAGACGACAAATTACAGCCAACCTATTTGGAAAAGACCATTGTTGCCATGGAAGTCAACGCGGGACTATCTTTTGTAGGCGCCTGGACCCAGGTGTTTGGCAATGAAAGCCGCGTATGGTATACACCTCAATTTGATCCGGGCTCATATAGCTAGTAAGGGGGGTTGGGGGGGAGGGGAAAAAGGAAAAGGGTTAAAGTAGGGGGGGCCACAGATCTTTTATATCAAGCCACGCCCTATGTCTATATTTTGCCGAATTTTTTGCCCTGGTATGTCCATGATGAATTCATCCGGCATTTAATGAAAATTTGGAACATTAAGACCATTCAAAAATTAAAAAAGTAGCCTCTAATGAGAATTCTATTTTGTCGTTCAAACCCCATCGCGCCAGATCCTCGCGTTGAAAAAGAGGCGCGTGCTCTGGCCGGCGATGGACATCAAGTTGCCGTGCTGGGCTGGGATCGCAGCGGTGAATTGCCCGAAAGGGAAGAGGATGCCGATTTCCAGGTGTTCCGTTTGAGGATCAAGGCAGGGTATGCCAATGGGATTGGAAATCTGCCGCAATTGTTAAAGTGGGAATTGGGATTGATGCGCTGGCTGATTGTCCACCGTAAGGAATATGATGCCATCCATGCCTGTGATTTTGATACCATTCTGCCGTGTCTGTTCGCAAAATGGTTATTTAAGAAAAAGGTTATATACGATATCTTTGATTTTTACGCAGATCATCTGCGGCGCACTCCCCAAATAATTATCAGGATCATCCGTTCTGTGGATTTATGGGCCATCGGACAGGCGGACGCCGTTATCATTGTGGACGATGCCCGGGTTAAACAAATTGAAGACTCCAGTCCGCGCAAGTTGATCGTGATTTACAACTCTCCAGAAGATCAATCTGCCGTGGAGTATGAAGAAAATTTCTTCTCCCCGTCTTCCAAACTCAAGCTGACTTATGTGGGGCTCCTGCAAGTGGAGCGCGGATTGTTTGAAATGCTTGCCGTGTTAAAAAAACACCCTGAGTGGGAATTGAACCTGGCCGGGTTTGGCGGTGACGAGCAGCAGCTGGTGGATATGGCAAAGGATATGCCAAACGTTAACTGGCATGGGCGTGTTGCCTATCCTAAAGCGCTGCAATTATCACGGGCGGCGGATGTGCTTTTTGCAACCTATGATCCGTCCATTCCCAATCATGCCTACTCCAGCCCTAATAAAATTTTTGAAGCCATGATGCTGGGCAAGCCGTTGATCGTGGCGCACGATACAAATATTGACAGTATCGTGGAGCGCCATCACAATGGGCTTGTCGTTGAATATGGAAATGTGCAGGAACTCGAGAACGCCTTATCGTTATTGACCGATTTGGCGCAGCGTGAATTGATGGGAGGCAATTCGCGCCGGGCTTATGAGGATGAATATGGCTGGGGAAAAATGAAGGATAAACTGAGCGCTCTTTATCGGGAAGCCGCCCGTCCGTCTGGTTGAGAATTTTTGTCGTAGATGGTGATTGTTTTTACAGATGAAAGAAATTCAGGAAAACAGGATCGAAATGCCATGAAAAATATACTGGTTACCGGCGGGGCCGGTTTTATAGGTTCCAATTTTATTCATTTTTTACTCAAGACAGAGCCGAAGGTGAATATTATTAATCTGGATGCTTTTACCTACGCGGGAACGCTGGAGAATTTGAAAGACCTGCCTGATGTGGATCGGCATACCCTGGTGAATGGCAATATTTGCGATCAGGATTTGCTTGCAGATCTGTTTCAGCGTTATGCCATTGACACGGTTGTTCACTTTGCGGCTGAGTCACATGTCGATCGTTCCATTTCAGGACCGGGGCCGTTTATTCAAACCAATATTGCAGGCACCTACATGCTGCTTGAGGCGGCACGCAGCTATTGGGCCGGGCAAAGAATCCCTCAGGGGTGAACGTTCGATTTCATCATGTTTCAACCGATGAAGTTTACGGATCGTTGAACCCCAGTGATGCGGCCTTTACTGAAAATACGCCGTATGCGCCCAATTCTCCGTATGCGGCCACCAAGGCTTCGAGTGACCATTTGGTCAGGTCGTATGGTCATACCTACAACCTGCCATTTACAATTACAAACTGCTCAAATAATTTTGGGCCGAGACAATTCCCGGAAAAGCTTATCCCTTTAATTATCTTAAACGCCCTGAACGGCAGGAAGCTCCCGATCTATGGGGATGGTTTGCAGGTGAGGGATTGGTTATTTGTGGAGGATCATTGTGAGGCAATTTTAACCGTCTTACAAAATGGGCAGACAGGTGAAACATATAATATTGGTGGCGGGAATCAACCTGCAAACCTTGATATCGTACACATGATCTGTGACCTGTTGGATGAGACCAACCCCCATTCTCCCTTTGTGCCACATCGCAGTTTGATCGAATTCGTTGCCGACCGTCCCGGCCATGACCGCCGGTATGCCATGAATATTGAGAAGATCAGAAATACTTTGGGCTGGCAGCCGAAACACTCATTGCAGGAAGGCTTGAAGAAAACAGTTCAATGGTATCTCTCCAATGTGGAATGGATCGCTGCGATTCGTACACAGCAGGAGTATCAACATTGGCTTGCGGAAAATTATGATAAGAGAGAGTCTTCCATATGAAAGGGATTATTTTAGCAGGCGGTAACGGAACCAGGCTCCATCCTTTAACATTGGGAATCAGCAAACAGCTTCTGCCGGTATACGACAAGCCCATGATCTATTATCCGCTTTCGATGCTGATGCTGGCCGGGATTCAGGATATTTTGCTGGTTAGCACTCCCAAGGATTTGATGATGTTCCAGCGCATTTTAGGCGATGGGGCGCAGTGGGGGGTGAGTTTGAAATATGCGGAACAGGATGAGCCGCGCGGTCTGGCGGATGCGTTCAGGGTTGGCGCGGATTTTATTAACGGAGACTCCAGCTGCTTGATCCTGGGTGATAATATTTTTTTTGGAAATGGGCTGCCGACAATTTTACGCCGATCTGCCGGATTAACAACAGGTGCGCGTATTTTTGCCTATCCTGTGCGCGATCCGCAGCGATATGGGATTGTTGAATTTGATCCGCAGGGACAGGTCCTTAGCCTGGAGGAAAAACCCGTCCATCCGCGTTCTCATTATGCAGTGCCGGGAATTTATTTCTATGATCATCAAGTGGTTGAGATGGCGGCGAATCTGAAACCCTCGGCGCGCGGCGAGTTGGAGATCACCGATATTAACCGTTTGTATATGGAGCGCGGACAGTTGGAGGTGGAGGTGCTGGGCCGTGGCTATGCCTGGCTCGATGCCGGTACGCATGAATCGCTGCTGCAAGCGGCCACTTTTATTCAGACTGTGCAGGAGCGGCAGGGGATGATGATCTCGTGCCCGGAGGAGATCGCGTTCCGAATGGGTTATATTGATAAACCACAATTGTCACAACTGATAAGCAGGTTGAATAATAATTCCTATGGCCGATATCTTGAGCTTTTGTTGAATGGGAAGATTTAGAGACGTCTTCAACCGCTTGCACAAGTAGATTGACCGTTTTACAGATTCATTGTTTAAAGGTTTTTCGACGTTGCCTTTTCGCAATCCAAAGCGAGTTTAGGCTTCTAGTCATTCCTTGTGGACTTTGCGAAGCCATGAGAAAATCAAACCCGTTGCGAGCCTTCCAACTGTACAGGGTCTAACTTGATATGAGCTGAGTACTTTTTGTGAACTGCCCGGGTTTTTACTTAACATCAATAATGGATAAGGAATATTCACTGCAGAGTTTTGAAAGTTTTTTCTCAGCGTTCCCCGCTCTGCGGTCATAAAATGCTGATTTAACCGTAACCATAGCTTATACATTATTCACGTTACTTTAGACAAGCGCCATTGCAAAACTATTTTGAATCGTAGAGATGCTGAGCTTTTTATTTTTTCCTGGCGGTCTCTGCACCTTATTTCCCTGTGGGCTGTGGCTGGAAATCATGGATTCGCCCGCAGCCCAATACCCATGTTCATGGGAATAATTTCAGGAGTTGAATGATGAAACATAAAAAACCTGTTTTTGATGCCGGTATAGAGCCGGGAAGAATTGGAGAAAATCCTGCAAAGCATTGATGCAATCTGGCGGGAAAACCCGTGTCGTATTCAGTGGCTGCTGTTGAGAACAAGGTGCAGCCGGCGCCGCGCAATCTCACGCTGCCCGCGCCCGTGCCTGTGCCTGATTTTACTCCAGCATTACACTGATCCGCAATGCGCGGGCTCCCTATTATGTGGTGAGCGGCAGTTTGCCGGGCAGAATCGTAAAAAAAGCATTCAACCTATTTATTAAAATATTCGGCCGCAAGCAGGCGTATTACAACGAGTTGACTTTGGATGTGCTCGGCGCACTTGCCGCGCATACAAATACGGTGCAGCAGCAAAATTTGTCGCAGGTGAGTGTGATCAATGATCTGGTGGATATGGTGGCGCAGTTGGAACATCAGGTGGAAGAATTACAAATGGCCCCGGTAAAAAAACAGAAGGGGAGCGCCGTGAAACCCAAATCACAACCTGCCCGTAAAAAGACTGCTCAAGGTAAACGTTAATCCATTATGCGTATTTGCTTATTAAGTATGTTTTACCCGCCGCATAACACGGAAGGGATTGCGCGTCAGCGCCAAATCTTGGCGGTGGAACTGGCGCGTCAGGGGCATGAAGTGCATGTGGTTACCAGCGCGGCTTTTTCGCGCACCCGCCTTGAGCGCGGTGTGCATGTTCACCGGCTGGCTGTGGACCCGTTGACTGTTTACTCGGATCGCTTTCCAAGGTTGAACCCGATGCTGGCCCGCAGTGAGGCTTTATATGCAGGTGTCTTGCAGGCGGCAAACGGGACGGCCTTTGATATCGTGGATTATCCACTGTGGAGCGCGGCAGGGATTTGTGACCCAGCATTTTGGCAATGCGCCCACTGTGGCCTGGCTGCAAACCACATTGGGGCAATTGCTAAAACTTTATAACCGCCCCGCCAGCCCCGAAGAACATGCGATCTTGTCGCTTGAAAAAATGTGTCTGGAGCAGGCGGATGGCATTCTGGCAGATTCAAACAGTATTCTGGCGGAGGTTAAGCAGGATTATGGGCTGCGGTTGAATGCGCCTGTGGGCATTGCCCATTTGGGATTGCCGCGCATCGCCTATCCGCCGCGCATCAGAGATCGCAGACTGGTGAATGCGCTGGTGGTGGGGCGTCTTGAAAAGCGCAAAGGTACGCCGTTTTTAATGGATACACTGCCGCATCTTTTGCGCCGTTATCCTGAGTTGCATGTGCATTTTGCCGGGCGTGATAACAGTCTGGCAGATGGGTGGCAGACGGCTCATGACGGGGCGAGTTATTCACAGTTTTTTAGGAACCAGTTTCCGGGGCTGGCGGAACGGGTCCACTTCCATAATTATGTCAGTGAAAAACAATTGATGGAACTTTATGCCGCGGCTGATCTGCAGCTGGTTCCGTCTTTATATGAATCATTTGGGTTGATCTATCTGGAAGCCATGCGGGCCGGGGTGCCGGTGGTGACTTTTAAAGCGGGCGCGGCGACAGAGATTTTCCCGAATGGAGAGCAGGATGGGGCGCTGATCACGCCTTTGGAAGACGGTGCGCTGTTTGAAGCTGCGGTGGGCAGGCTGGTGGAAGATCGCGCCCTGCGCATCGAGACCGGACAGAGAGGCCTGAAGCGCTTCGAGCAGGCTTTTACTGCCGCAGAGATGGCCCGGACGACTGCGCGTTTTTATGAAGAGGTGCTGCATTCAGGTCCGCGTAAGACACGGCGCTCTGCAAAAATTTATCAGGTGATGGAAGCGTTGGATGCAGGGGATGCGGTCAGTACGATCACGATCCGTAATGCGGATGTGCTTGAAACGCTGGGGCAGCCGCGCACGATCCTGACGCGTTATGCCAATGAAAAAGTGCGTCACTTTACTTCATCCAGAAATGTGATTTTTAACGACCCGGCCTGCGGACTGATCTTTCATTACTGGGGTTACAGTCATTCAACCTGGATGCTGCCGATCGTGCAGGGCCGCAAGGCTTTGTATTTTCATAACATTACGCCGCCGCATTATTTCTCTGCAGAGTCTCCCAATTTTCATGGCACATCTCAGGGCTATGCTCAACTGGCGCAGATCGTTAACCGTTTCGATCTGTTGATCGGTGATTCGCAATTCAATATTGATTGTCTGGCTGAATATTTACACAGCCCCAAGCCCGCGCTTGTCATTCCGCCGATCGTGGATGTGAAGCAGATACAAGACGCGCCCTGTGACCCGCTCACGCTGGCGCAGTTGAATGTGCCCGGCCAAAAGAATATTCTGTTCGTGGGCCGCGTGGTGCGCAATAAACGTCAGGATCTGTTGATGCAGGCTTTCGATCATTACCAGCGTGAGGTTGATCCGCGCGCGCATTTATGGCTGGTGGGCAATGATAATGGTGACCCTGCGTATCGCGCCGAGCTGGAGAGTTTGCGCCTTTCTCTGCGTTCGGGTGATCAGATTCATTTTACCGGCAAGGTGGCAGATGAGGCTGTGAATGCCTATTACCGCTCCGCGCATATCTTCCTGAGCGCTTCAGAACATGAAGGCTTTGGGATGCCGCTGATCGAAGCCATGGCGCTGGATATTCCGGTGATCGCTCTTGCTTCGAGCGCTGTGCCTGAAACAATGGGGCAGGGCGGAATGTTGGTGTATGATTGGAATTCGGCGCAGGTGGCTGAGTTGATGCAGCTTATGCTCACTGATGCGCAATTAAAAGAGCGGACTTTGGCAGCGCAGCGGCTTAATTTAAATCGTTTCTCTGTTCGTGAGGCTGCAATGCGTATGAAGGCGGCTGTCCGATATTTGCAAAATGGTAAAAAAAGAAGCGCTGTTGCAGTTAATGTTACCCTGTCTATACTAATAAATAATCACTTTAGGAAGGAAATCTTTATTACCATGACATCAAAAGACAAATCACTAAAACAATCGGTTTTACTCTCGGTGCCTACAGAAGCGTTGGACGAAATCTTGCGACAGATTGATCAAAACCTTCAATCACGGTCTCAACTGTATAATTCACCTGAATTGAACGAGGATAGACAGCTTTTTCACCTTCAGCCTCCGCCTTCTCCTCCTGATTTTATGGGGATGTTAATTAATATTCGAAATGCTCGCGCGCCTTATTACGTTATCAACGGAAACCCGCTTGGCAAATTTATTAAAACTATACACAACCTGATTGTGAAAGTATTTGGACGCAAACAGGCTTACTTTAATGAACTCAACCTTAACCTGCTTGAGACGATCTTGAAACCAATTAAATGCGGAGAGGGAACATGCTAGATTGCAAACAATACAGATCAACGATCTTACCGGTTTGGATTTGTTGCAGAGAGAAAAACTCGGTTTGTTGGACAACGACTATAAAAACCTGCTAAATAAATTAGAACAAATCGCTGCGACTCAGGAAAAACAATTCCTTCAATATACGGAGAGGTTAGATACTCAACATAGGGAGTTGGAGCAGATGGTAGTTCAACATAGTGAGTTAGAACAGATGGTAGTTCAACATAGTGAGTTTCAGCAAAATGTAATTCAGGACATGCAAGGCTTGTCTGCTTGGATTGATGTTGTGTCACGCAAAAACCAAGCCCTTTCAATGGATGTTCGTGAAGCTTTAGCTGCCCATCCTCAGAAAAAGCAGAGTTGCCTGACCCACTTATTTTGGATGCCAAAAAATATGCGCAGCGTTTGTTTGATATGAAGGGACGTGTCAAGATCAATTTAGGATGCGGAGAAAAACCTCTTCCAGACTATATTAATATTGACTCGCGCCCACTTCCGGATGTAGATATTGTTGCAGATATTAGGAGAATCCCGTATGAACCAGGTAGCCTTTTTGAGATATCCTCTGCTCATTTGATTGAACATTTCCGTGAACATCAGTCGCGAGTTGTGATTTTGCCTTATTGGAGAAGTTTGTTGCAACCAGATGGCCAGTTACGGATTATCTGCCCAAATTGGGCTGCCATGCTGAACCAAATGAACTCGGGAAAAATGACCTTGTCTCTTTTTAAAAAAATTACTTTTGGCGCCCAGGATTACGAGGGTGACGATCACTTTGCTATGTATACACCAGAGACATTGGAGAATCTTTTACGAGAGGTGGGATTCAGCCAAGTGGAGGCTATCGTTCTTGATCGAATGAATGGTGGATGCCCGGAGATGGAGATTGTAGCAAAGGGCTAGCACTTTAAAAATAAAGATATAAGGCAGTATTCATTATTTTTTTGAGTATCGTTTGCGGTGGATTCCAAAGTTTTTTTCATTGTGCTCCATCCCATAAGTAATAAGCGTTTTGTTAAAATATATTTGTTTGAAATGTGCCGGAAATGAGATTTCCTTGAATATTACACAGAGTTTGTTGCTGGCTATATGTTTAATTGGTGAATTTACTTTGTCCGAAACTTGTTTTCAGCTCACCTGGAGATGGTATAAAAATAGAAGTGTGAATATCGTAAAACACTTTAAGTTTGGTAATTTAATAAAGGGAAAATGAAAATGTCATCATTAACTTGTTCAATAATAATAAATACCTATAATCCTGCCCCCTACTTGGAGCGCTTGTTAAGTGGTTTTGAACATCTGAGAAGTACTGATTTTGAAGTTGTCGTAGTTAATGCGCCGTCCACTGATCATACCGCTAATATTCTTGAAAAAATATAAAGGGGCGTATCAAGATTGTGACTTGCCCTTCTAAAACCTATCCCATTCCCGAAACTTAGGGATTGCAAGAGCTGCGGGATATTGTAATATTTATTGATGATGATGCTCTTCCCATAAAACCTGACTGGGTTAACCAATTTGTAAAGCTTTGAAAAGACAAATCTATTGCAGCAATTGGCGGCGGCGTGTGGCATAAAAATACAGATTTTCTAAATTAGACGGGGAGAGCAACTACAAGATATGGTTTCCAAATATATAAGGTGGCTCATTATCAGATGTTGCCCCTGACGAAGTCGATAGCTGCCGGACTCCCGGAGGGAATGCTGCTTTTATTCGTAGGGTGCTAATAAAATTGGTGGTTTGACGAATTTATAAAATACTATCATGATGATACGGATGTCTGTATGCGAATAGCACGTCACGGCTTTAAAATAGGCTATCTTCGAGACAATGGCATTCGTCACTTTCCTGCTCCGTCCGAAAGAAGAAATAACATATATGACCGGAACTGGGATGTGATTTCGGCCAGTGATACATACTACGCATTGAAAAATGGAACTGACCACCTTGTTTTAAGTTCTTAAACAATACGATATGCACCTAAGAAAAGTTTTGTTAGTGAAATCAATGCATATTATAAAAACAAACAAATCAGCTTAATAAGATTACTTAAAATAAAGGGACAGTGGCTTCAAGGTCTAATTTATGGACTGTGGAAAGGCGTCTTCCAAGATCGTCAACTTCACAAGTTTGGTGATATAAGGCCAACATATCTTCCTTTTGTAACTAATAAGCCAAACAGGAAGTTTTGTATTGCTTTGTTGACTCAAACTATTCCTAGCCAGTCAGGCTACGGGGGGATTAGGCGGTACACACCTTTGATTTGGCTCGTGGATTGCACGAACGTGGACATGAAATTCATATTATTTGTAAAAGATGAAACTACTTTCCGGTTTGAGAACTTAGATTTTACTATTCACGGTTTATCCAGATCTTACATTGATTATCGCCTGATTAATAATTATCCAAATGTAAATGGAGCATTAAACTATGCTCTTGCAGTAGAGAAGAAAGTTGTAGAGCTTTTCAAACAGGGTATTGAGTTTGATGTTGTTCATGCTTCAAACTGGAATGAAGAAGCAGTAGCTATCATAAGGGAAAACATATATCCTACTGCTCTTATGCTTGTGACTCCCCTCTCTCAGATTATTCAAACCGAAAAATGGGATACTAATAATGACCTCCAACCCCGCTTGGGATTACTCCTGAATACTCTTCCGCCGCTTCTCACCAATCAGGTCCTCGTCGGTTACTTTTTGTAGGACGTTTGGAATGGCGCAAGGGAATTCATACCTTGCTTGAGGCTCTGCCTGATCTTATGCAGCGTTTTCCAGATTGGGAATGTCACATTGTTGGTAATGACCAAATTCCCGCAATTAACAATGAAACCTTTAAAGCAGGGATTCCAAAAGATATAACAACGCTCTCTGGTTAAAATAGGGTTATTTTTCATGGTATGGTTCCTCAGGATGAACTGCTTGCTCATTATCAAGTCTTGTGATCTCTTCGTTGCCCCCTCACTCTTTGAGTCTTTCGGCCTCATTTTCAGGAAGCCATGCAGTATGGCAAACCTGTTGTCGGCTGTTTGACCGGTGGGATCCCTGAAGTAGTGGAACAGGGCGTTGAAGGTCTGTTGGTTCCACCCGATCAGCCGGAAGCGCTGGGTGCCGCATTGGCTCGCCTGATGCAGGATGATGAGCTGCGCCTGCGCATGGGCAACGCGGCCCGTGCGCGCATCCACGAGCGTGATAACTACCAGACCATGGCTGCCCGCCTAGAAGAAGTCTACCGTCGCGTCATTGTAAAAAAAGGCGCACAATACAAAGCCCGCCGCAAAGCCCTTTGGGGATGAGCAGCTTGTGCAATATTTGATATTCAAATATTGATTTCCTTCAATAGGTCAGGTGAGGCAGGGGGGGAATAAGGATTGGAAGTTTAAAATGAAGAAATTTTTTTATTTTTGGTCTATAGTCAGCCTGCTTACGATTGTTAATTTGCTTGTCTTTGATCTGTTGATTTTTTTTAGCCCCGAAAATATTCAGGTGCAATTTGCGCCTGATGATATGTATTATTATCTTCAACTGGCAAAGAATTTTGCAAAATTTGGTCAATGGACATTCGATTCGGGTGTTAGCATTACCACTGGTTTTCATCCCTTACTGGCATATTTGCTTGCATTACTATACAGCGTGTTTCAACCTGCTTTAGATCGTTCGTTCTGTACAATGTTGGGTTAAAAGTGCAACACTAACTGTGTTTGTGGGTGTGTATCTTTGGCAAGAGTTTGAGCTTCAAAAATGGTTATTTCTTTTTTTGTTCTCAGCTCTTTTTTTGAGCACGCAAGGTTTTTTGTTTAATTCGGTGTCTGGTGTTGAATGGTCCCTTGTTATTACTCTGGCTGTAGTGTATTGCTTTACTTTCTATCAATCTGCAGAAGAACCTGGAACGTCCATTATCTTATTTGTTGTTGGGGGATTGCTAAGTCTGGCGCGTTCCGATTCGGGCTTGCTCCCCTTGGCTGTTTTTCTGGCCAGTGCCGCAACGGTTGATTCTTCCATTAGAAAAAATAACACCATGGTTCGCTCGTCTCTCGCGGGGTTGCTTGGCGCAAGCGTGGGGGTCGGACTTGTTTTTTTTCATAACTATTGGTTTACAGGAAATTTTCTGCAGGTAAGCGCACAAATAAAGCTATTCTGGTCTCAGTTTAATCCATTTCATATGGATTTGATATCACGTGTATTCGGATTTGATATTTTTTTTAAAAACACGCTGAGGTATTTACAAACACCATTCCTGATTTTATTAGCGCTTATCTTTTTGGGCTTCATGCTCCAAGCACGAATATGACTCTGAGGTTTCTTTGGGGTTTTTCGTGGTTGAAGCAGAAAGAACCGTCGTGGCCTCACTTTGTTTGTTGCCTCCGTATTTTGTTCGGCGGGTTATATCGCTTTATATCAGTATAGCGGTTCGATTCAGAACTGGTACACCGCAAATTTACAGATCCCTTTGTTTATTATCAGCGTTGGAGTTGCTTGGTATTTGCAGGAGTATTATCCGCGCAAAGAAAAAATTACTCAGGGGTCTTTTCAGCAATTGCTCTTGTTACAATCCTGTTGAATATTTTTTCGATATATCCTGTCAAGACGCATGGAGTGTGGCCGCACCAGCAAATCATGCTCACAGCAGGCAGGTATTTAAATGCTAATCCGTTGAATGAGCGAATCGGAGCATGGAACGCAGGGATCATCGCGCTAATATGAGGGGTGGTCACATAATAAACCTTGATGGTTTGGTTAATAATGATATCTATCCTTACGCCATCAAAAATGAGCTGCCCGTTTATCTACGGAAAAAAGATATC
The DNA here is from genome assembly GCA_016715195.1 of Candidatus Villigracilis proximus. GTDB lineage: Bacteria > Chloroflexota > Anaerolineae > Anaerolineales > Villigracilaceae > Villigracilis > Villigracilis proximus. The sequence goes on along the minus strand of JADKBB010000010.1, from coordinate 3,707 downwards.
GGTTATGTAATTGATTTTGAGCCGATGTTTACTCTTTACACCAAACGCGGTGGTTATGATGATCCTGATTTTTCTACAAAGACTGGAGCCTATTATCCAATTCGATCAAGGTCAATTTGACTGGAAGTTTCTAACGCTCTATAGAGTGAATAATCAACCTTGATAGATCAGTGAAGATAATTAATTTGGGTAGACCTCTTGTATAAGTAAGGTGTAATAAACCACTAAGCCACAACACCTGCACCGTCCGCCAGGGCGGGTTTGACTAGCCTCTGGAGGTCGTGGTAAAAAATAGATTTTTATAAGAGATCAAATGTAGAAAAATGCTGGCACCATGAACTCCCGGGGCTGCATCAGGGCAATGTAACGTGAACGTTAAAGATTTCCTGACCTTGGAAGGCCACATATAAAGGTGTTTTTCAGCGCCTGTATGGGCGGGTCTAATAATTTTTTTTATGTCAAACCCATATGGAACCAGTTAAATTTATTGGCGAGCAGAATATCGGATCATGGATATAATCGAGACGCATTTATCTTTTTGCACACATTCCCATCAACCCGACCTCATAGAAGAAATTCAATAAAATTGAAACCGCCTGCCGCGCATATGGCGACGCGTGGTTTCTTTTTCAGGGAGAGGATCGTAATTTTAAACTCGATCATCCCGGTCAGCGCCTCGAACAGTGCGCACTGGATGACCTGCTGAAATGCGGCTTCGCCTCCACACACCCCTTCATCATCCCCGGGAATTCACACTTTTTAATCCTCTGGTTTTTTAGAAAACACCCGCACTACCGCCGATATTGGGTGATCGAATATGACTGTCGTTTTTCAGGGTCATGGGCAACCCTCTTTGAAGCATTCAAAGATCAGGATGCTGATTTCGTCACCTCCTACATTCACAGTCACGCCGAAGAACCGGATTGGGCTCATTGGCAGATCGGCCATCCCACCCAAACGATCCCGCTTGAAAAGCGGCTGCGGTGTTTTCATCCGCTTTACCGCATTTCAAATGCCGCCCTGAAATTTCTTGAAAAAGCGCATACCGAAGGCTGGGTCGGGCATTCCGAAACACTTATCCCCACCCTGCTCCATCACAACAAATACTCCTGCAGGATTTTGGCGGAGACAGTAGCTTTGTCCCCTGGGCTGGGAAAATAAATTTTACACAGCGCCCATGCATGGCACACGTGGCTGGCTTGATCAGGGAACCATGCGCTTTCGGCCTGTCCATGAGCAAATCGGCAGCCTGAAAGATAAGATCTATCACCCCATAAAAAAAAACTCGAAACTGAAGCGAAAGAAAGTCATTATCATTGCCTGGGGGAAATATTCAGCCTGATTAACAGCAAAGTGAACCTAGGTCATTTTTGTATTATCTATAATCGGCCTGCCTCACCTGATCAGATTCACCCAGGTTGGCAGTCTAAGTGCAGGCACCATCCATACCACCGGGTAGGGCAGGGTATCTATTATGGGACCTTACATAATGCACCCGGCAGGTGACTGGCTTCTGGTGCTGCGCGGCGAGTTCAGCAAACTGGAACATGCCTTTCTGGATATTACCAACGTGGTCAAGAGTGTCTCATTCACCAGTCGAACCTTGCCATGGACTGCGTAAAACCAAACGGCATTCTGGTCATTCCATATTCAATTGCATCCCCCTTGCGCGATGTGGAGTTCAGGCTGTATGTTTCGCCAGAAGACGACCTCTCCATCCGCGATTATCGCATCCTCTCCGGCAGATACAGCCAATTTTGAATCCGGTATTGGGGGTATTAAGCTAGATTCTCGTAATACAGGTAAAATATCTGCACACTACCCTGCCATGCGGGGGGAAACATATCAATCAAAAGAAGGATAAAACACCATGCCTACAGCGCTCGTTACCGGACTCACAGGACAGGATGGCTCCTACCTGGCAGAGTTCCTACTTTCAAAAGGATACACCGTAATTGGGATGTCGCGGCGCACCAGCTCCATGAACTTTGAGCGGATCAGCCACATTCAAGATGATCTGACCCTGATTCAGGGCGACCTGCACGACCAAAGTTCCCTTGTCTCCATTTTGGAAACCTACAAGCCGGACGAAATTTATAATCTGGGCGCGCAGTCCTTCGTCCCTGCTTCGTGGCAGCAAGCCGTCCTGACTGCCGAAGTCACCGCCATCGGTGTCTTGCGTATGCTGGATGCGATCCGTCAAACAAATCCTAAAGCCAGGTTTTATCAGGCATCCAGCAGTGAAATGTTCGGAAAGGTACTTGAAGTCCCGCAGCGCGAAACCACACCTTTTTATCCCAGAAGCCCATATGGGGTTGCCAAAGTCTACGGACATTGGATCACGGTCAACTACCGTGAGTCTTATGATCTATATTCTGTCTCAGGAATTTTGTTTAATCACGAAAGTCCGCGCCGCGGGTTGGAGTTTGTCACACGCAAGATCACGCGCACAGCGGCGGCGATCAAATTGGGCAGGGCAAAAGAACTGCGATTGGGAAATCTCGATGCCCAGCGTGACTGGGGATTTGCTGGTGATTACGTGCGCGCCATGTGGATGATGCTTCAACACGAAACTCCCGAAGATTATGTGATCGGCACCGGAGAAACCCATTCGGTTAAAGAAGAATTTTGTGAGATCGCTTTTTTTTTTTTTTTGGTTGTTTAGATCCTAAACTATCAGAATGTAATCCAGGACCCGCACCAATTTTACCGCCCGGCTTGAAGTGGACCTGTTGATCTCTGACCCGTCCAAGGCCAATAATGTGCTGGGTTGGAAACCAAGCGTCACATTCAGCGAAGTGGTTGAAATGATGGTCAAGGAAGATATCAAGCAATTAAGCAAAACAAAACAACCTGACAAAAAAAATATCCGATCAGCCCGGTTTCCTGACCACTACGAACAGATCATCTCCACGGCCATCCGTGGAGAAACCATTTTCTAATAAAATTCTGAAGATCGGAGAAAAATCCGAGTAGGCCATAACCGACGTACAATGCACATCCTTGTTCCATACAATTTAAACCCGGCTTCTGTTGTCAGTTGCACTACTTCATTCATTGTATATTCACGGACATGCTTATCGAGAACCAGGGTGGATTCCCTTCCAGGGTTAATTGAAACGTTCATGATGGATGCGGCGGCGTTTGGAGTGGTGAGGAAGAGAATGCGCGCTTAAGAGCCTTGTAACTCTCACACCCAGCAGCGCCATAAATCCAGAGTTTATAAAAACCCTCGTTGAATATTTCGCTCATCGGGTCGAAAGATGTTCCACCAATTCGGTGCAAACAATCAGTCTATTGTCTCTGCTTCTGTTTTCCACGGGTTGCGTAGATCCCAGTCTGTATTGCTTCACGCAATAGCTGGGAATTTCAACGCCAATAATCTGCTGGTAATGCTTTCCACGCCCAGGTCCATGGCTTTTGCGTTTTTCAGGGGAGAGTTCGGAAAATTTCGCTGATCCAGTTTCGGTCAACATGATTACGGTAGACATGCGTATCCCAGAAAATCCTGGATGTCTTTGTCGTATCCGCGCATTGCTGCCTAAAATTAACATCGGCCTTTTTTTATCGTTTCTGTCAACTTCTGATTTTCCAGTTAATTCACGTCTGCAAATAAAGATTGATTTATTTTCTGCGCATCTTTTTGCGTGGACGAATTTGTTCTTTAGCCAGTTTGAGATGCGCTGTCCACGCCATAAAATGGCGCG
>JADKBB010000009.1 GCA_016715195.1 Candidatus Villigracilis proximus | reverse complement strand
AGCAGGTCACAATGTCGATGTATAAATTAAAGACTCAACGGCTTGATATAATTCCACTTACCCGGATTCAATTACGACAATATCTTGAACATCCAGACTTGTTGGAGCAGGAATTAGGTGTTCCGATCTCACGAGAAATAGTTACCGAAAATACACAGCGTGCTATCCGTAAAAAACTCTCTAAGATGACTCATGCTGATCAAGCCCAATTGGCCTGGTATACATATTGGTTACTTGTTATTCGTACTGTGCCTTTCGGGGCAGGTCTGGTTGGCTTTAAAGGATTCCCCGACCAGAATGGTGAAGCTGAAATTGGATATGGCATAGATCAAAGTTACCAGCGACAAGGTTACACGACTGAAGCAGTGAAGGCGATGATCGCGTGGGCATTTGAAGAAACATTGTGTCGCGCAGTTGTTGCTCGTAATACCAAGAAGTCGAATTTGGCTTCACAGCGAGTATTACTTAAAGCAGGTATGAAGGTTTATGAAGAATCAGAAGACGCTTTTTGTTTGAGAGTCGAGCGGTGATAATGCTCTCCAGCCGTAACAGCCTAAATAGGCAGCCTAAAAAGCGTGCATCTGATGTGCGGTATTCTGCGGCAAACTTCGTGTCGAGCAGTTTTTCAGTTGGATGGCTTCGCCGTCTCCGCCCCGGCAGACAGTCTACGCAAACGGTTGGGCGGTTCACTCAGTAGAAATTTCAGAATAATTATGGATGATTATCGTATGGCTATAACTCAACGCCCCTTTTCAACCGAGCAAGACAAATATCTAATGTCTGCTCTGGCTCGCCAATGTCCAAAAAATAATCTCCATAATGTAGATTTGCCCTACCGTTTTAGTTCATGGGCGTTTGACAATCCTGAAAACATCAGTTTATGGTTTGATGAAAACCAACAACTTGTTGCTTGGGCGGCACTTCAAACGCCTTTTTGGACAATTGATTATGTATGCCATCCTGAACAAGAATCGCATCTGCATCAAGAAATCCTTTCATGGGCAGACCAACGCGCTCAAGCAACACAGAATACGCTGTATGCGCGTCCTGCATGGTTTGTCATGGTTTTCTCTGGGCAAAATAACCGTATTCGCGACTTGGAAAATGCAGGTTTCAAATGTCAGTCGGATGTAGGCGAAGATTCTTGGTCCAAAGTGCTCATGCGTCGCTCATCTCAGACACCTGTAAAAATATATGAAGCTCGCTCAGGTTTTATTGTTCGCCCATTGGCAGGAGAATCAGAAGTTCAGAAATATGTGGAACTTCATCAATCTGTTTTTGAAAGCAAAAACATGACATTAGATTGGCGCACTCGCACACTTCAGCATCCTGGTTACAAGCCAGATTTAGATATAGTTGTTGAATCTCCTGATAAACGTCTGGTTGCTTTTTGCATTTGCTGGTTCGATGAAAATTCAATGACAGGGCATGTTGAGCCATTGGGCAGTCATAAAGATTTTCGTCAATATGCTCTTGGGCGAGTCGCTCTTTCAGAAGGATTACGTCGCCTCCAGTCTCTTGGAGCGCAGAATATTTTTGTTGAAACAGATAACTATCGGAATACTGCTTTCCGGCTTTACGAGTCGTTTGATTTCCAGACGATACAAGATGTTCACGTATATCGAAAAGATTATGAAACCGAGTAGCATAGAGTCATTTCAAAACCACCGCCCAACAAAGCATGCACTTGACGCTGGGGCGCTTCGCCGTCTTCGCCCCGGCAGACAGTCTACGTAAACGGTTGAACGTTAAGGGAACTAGAAAGAATCGATGGAGATCCTGAATGAACACAAAACTACTCATCGTCGATGGACACTGCTCAGTAGGTAAATCCAGTATTTCAAAAAGTGTATATAAACAGATCGCCCTGACTCATGATGTCTACTGGCTGCATGAAGAGTGCGAAACTCATCCCATACGGCATCAAGAATTCACCTTTGGCGAATTGAATACTACTGAAGGCATGGAATTAAATAGGGCTGGGATGTTACAGAAGTGGATGGCATTTCGAGATTCAATCAAGTCGTCTGGGAAAGTGTGTGTTACTGAAGGATGTTTTTTGCATGCCTACGACCGGTATTTTATTCATAGTCTCTGGAATGAGGATGATATCGTTACCTATTCTTCGCAGGTATTGGAGGTTATCAACGAATTAAATCCCATCCTGGTTTTCCTCTATCGTCCGAATCTTCGGGCAAGCCTGGAAAAAGCCTTTCTCGCCCGGGGGAAATGGTGGCGCGACCTAATGCTTAGAAGAGATGATTTGCATGTGTACTTTAAGCATCATGATTATGTAAACGAAAACAGTATGTTTGCTGCCATTGAATATGAACAGATCAAGATGATGCAGATATTTGATCGATTACAGTGTTCAAAGATTAAAATAGATACAAGCGAAGAAAAATGGGATCAGTATTCGCAGGAAATCACCACCTTTTTGGGTTTGGAGTATGGGAAAGTGGATCCTCATCCATGTGACATGCAGCAATATCTTGGCACCTATCGATGGCAGAATGGAGCCGAGACTGAGGAATGGATCATTAATTATGACGATAAAAACAAATGTCTCTATACGTCTTTATTTTGGCCATATATGCCCATGCGATGTATAGCAGATCATGTGTTTGAGTTAATATCATTTCCTGTGGAATTGCATTTCCAAAAAGATAAGGATCGTATGCAGTTTAGTGTCCACGGAAATTACGATTGGGAATATAACAATCAAGTATTTAGTAAGACGTAAAAACCGCTCCAACAAAGTGCAGATTGGACTTTGGGAGTTTTGCCGCACCAACCTCAAGCATTTCGTGTACATGTGACTTCGAGCTTTTTCTGCTTCCGAACAGGGTCCACGCCGCCCAGGCGGACAGTCTGCACAAATGGTTGAACGCTTCGTTTTGTCATAAATAAATTAATTGAGATACAAAGAAGGTTCATAACATCCATGAGTACAACCATCCTAAGTATATTGTTGGGAATAGGCGGCATGTTTGGATGGGGCATATATGACTTTCTCGGCGGCGTTTTTGCTAAAAAAATCGGGGCTTTCAAATCTTTGTTTTGGTCGCAACTGGCTGGTTTGATTTCCATCTTACTGCTTGCCGTTGTTTTCAAGTCAAGCGTTCCCTCTTCTGTATTCATAATTGTTTTGTCCTTAATCGCGGCGGTACTTTATTCTGCCGGATATTTATTTTTCTTCAAAGGTTTTGAGATCGGCAATGTGTCAATTATTGCCGCGACGATGAATTTGTGGGCTGTGTTCACCATGTTGTTTGCGTTTATATTTATGGGGCAGCGGCTTTCCACCTTGCAAACTGCAGGTGTTTTTATGATTATTTTGGGCGCTGCTTTGGCATCTTTAAATTGGAATGAAATTAGGAATCAAAGATTCCAACTTTCCGCAGGTGTCAAAGAAGCTGTCTTTGGGGCTTTTTTCTTTGGTATTTTTTGGAATATTAGCGAGATTATTTCTGAACAAGCCGGGTGGTTATTAACGACTCTGTTTGTAAAACTTGGAATTGTCTTATTCTTGTTAATCTATTCGCTTCTTGTAAAACAAGAAATTGGTTTGAATAAAGTTTCGACGAAAACAAAACGCATAATTTTATTAATGGGGATGGTTGAAGCTGGTGCTGTGGCGCTCGTTAATTATGGGTTGACAATTGGAGATGCAATATTGATTACGCCGATTGCCTCCGCATTATCAATAGTGACGATAACACTGGCTATTGTTTTCTTGAAAGACAAAATCATCAAAATTCAAGGACTCGGAATCGTTATGGCTATTATCGGTATAGTTGTCACTGCACTTTAATTCCGCTTGTTTTTTGAGCATTTTTACAGCAAGCACATATTCACAACCAATCACGCCTAAGAAACTGTTTCTGCGTACAGTCAAGTACAGGCACTTGCCATTGGCTTTGTATTTTCGGGAGCACGGTGCAAGTGATTGTGTTCTTGGAAATATCGAGAGTCAGCGATGCGATGCAACTGATGTGTAAAACAATAAGACGCATTGTAAACATAAAACACAAGTAAAAACTGTGACCGCATCCGCTGGCAGGGATGTGATCACTTTGTATAGCGGGAAATGTTAGCTGTCAATCAAATATTTTCGATTTTCTGTTTTGATTCTCCCGAGCCTTTGTGAAACCTTTTTATGAGATAACACGTAAAGAAAGAAAAGAATTACTCGGGCTATTTTTTAATAAGGAGCAGCATGAAAGCCATACTATTCACAAAATACGGATCGCCGGATGTCCTTCAGTTTACGGATGTGGAAAAACCCATCCCCGGGGATGATGAAGTCCTGGTAAAAGTCCATGCGGCATCTGCAAATCCCGCTGACTGGCACATCATGCGCGGCGAGCCATTTCTGGCCCGCCTCGTGAATGGACTTTTCAAACCAAAACACCCAAGACTCGGTGCGGATGTCGCCGGGCGTGTGGAAGCAACAGGCAAAAACGTGACACAATTCCATGCAGGGGATGAGGTCTTTGGGGAACTGTCATTAAATAAAATGGGCAGTTTTGCTGAGTATGTATGCGCCAGTGAAGACACATTTGCCTTGAAGCCGGTCAATATGACCTTTGAACAGGCGGCGGCTGTTCCTTTGGCGGCATTCACTGCTTTGCAGGGACTGCGCGACAAAGGACAGATTCAATCCGGTCAAAAAGTTTTGATCAACGGCGCATCCGGTGGGGTGGGGACCTTTGCGGTGCAGATCGCTAAATCATACGGGGCTGAAGTCACAGGCGTATGCAGCACGCGGAATTTGGAACTGGTGCGTTCGATCGGCGCGGACCATGTCATTGATTACACCAAAGAGGATTTTACAAATAATGGTCAGCGTTACGACCTGATCTTTGATGCGATCGGAAATCGTTCGGTTTCAGATTTGAAGCGTGCTTTAACTCCCAATGGGATTGGTTCCATTGCCGGGTTCACATCCCTGCCTCTTTTGTTCAGTGCCATGTTCTTTGGCGGCAAACAGGTTGGTTTGATGGAGACAGCGAGTGCAAATAAAAAAGACTTGCTCTTTATCAAGGAGCTTCTTGAAAGCGGGAAGATAGTCCCTGTTATTGATAGAGCCTACCCGTTAAGTGAGACGCCCGAAGCGATCCGCTATCTTGAAACAAGCCGAGCGCGTGGAAAAGTAGTCATCACTGTGGAGCATAAATAACAAATGAAAACCTGCACTGCAGGAGCGCAATTATTTATCTTATGGAATGAGGTGTTGGTACAAAAACTTCGTGGGACGTACTTGGGAGAGGCTGCGATAGGGTGACTAAGGAGAGGGGAAGCAAAGGCGCTGCTGGCATCGCCCTGGTGCCCGATTTTGTGGTTGCTTGCGAGCGCAAGCTGGATTGTCCTGTTCCCGTGTCGGGTGGACTTGGGTTTTAAAAGAATTCGTCAGTGGCACAAGTGAAAGGGAGAGCAAACAGGAATCAGTTTGAGAACAGTCCCGTATGTGTGTTTCTTTAAGTGAAGTCCGCGATTCAGGTGTCAGTAGTCCCTAAAAATGTAAAAATTACTTGACATTATGTATGCTTTGTAATACTATGTGTATATCGAAAGTTACATAAGTATACAAAAAGAGGAAAATATGACATATCAAGAGAAAAGTATTGCGGTTTCTTTGGTCAGCCACCTGCTGATCGTGGTCTACTATCTGGTCAATCTGTTCCAAATGCAACAGGCGGGTGGACTGGTCTCGGCGAAAGTCTTCAGCCTTTGGGCAATCGTCATCGTGTCAACCATCATCGTGAACATTATCGGCAACATTCTCACCAACATTTTGTTGAGCATTGTCCATGCCATAAAAACAAGATCAGAACATGTGGAGAAGTTCATCGAAGACGAGCGGGATAAGCTGATCGGGCTGAAAGGCAGCAAGGTTTCTTATATTGCGTTTTCGATTGGGGTGTTGATTGCCATGCTGAGTTTTGCCTTTGGTCAGCCGCCGCTGGTGATGTTCAGCCTGCTGATTCTCTCATCCATCCTTGGTGAAATCATCGGAGATATTTCGCAGCTGTATCTTTATCAAAAGGGGTTCTAGGATGGATAAATATAAAGTCCGAAACAATGTTCGCAAGTTGAGATTCAACCACGACGAAATAACGCAGGAACAACTGGCTGAAAAGGTCGGCGTGACGCGTCAAACGATCATCGCAATCGAAGGCGGAAAGTATGCCCCTTCGCTGGAACTGGCTTTCAAGATTGCTCTCGTTTTCGGCGTGCCGTTACAGGAAGTATTTTCATATGAACTTGAAGGAGATGAAAAATGATTTCAGATAGAAAGACAGCCTCAACTGTGGGGACGTTGTTTCTAGTTGCGATGGTGGCAAGCCTGCTCGGCGGGGGATTGGTCGAATCCGTTATCTCTGCTCCCGAACTCTTCACCGCTGTTTCCGAAAATGAGACATTGCTGGTCGTGGGTGTGCTGCTTGAACTGGTCAACGCCATTGCGGTAATTGGAATTGGCGTTCTCATGTTCACCATTTTGAAGCGGCACAATGAAACCCAGGCTGTTGGATATCTCAGCCTCAGAATTGTGGAAGCAGTGTTTTGCAGTCTGATTGTTGTCAGCCCGCTGTCGCTGATTCGGTTGGGGCAAAACCAGCCTCAAGCGTCGGCTGTTTTGTCCATCGCGGAGCGTGCGAGCATTTCGGGGCTGCTGGTTCCCATCTTTTTCAGCCTCGGTGCCCTCCTGCTTTACTTCTCGCTGATTCAATCGAAACTCCTGCCGCGATTTATCCCAATTTGGGGACTCCTCGCCGCTGTGTTAATTTTGACATTGAACTTGCTGTCAACGTTCGGCTTGGAAGCCGGCATGGGAATAAGCATGATCTTTGCCCTCCCCATCATCTTGAATGAAATCTTTATGGGAATTTGGTTGATCGCCAAAGGATTTAATCCGTCCGCTGTAAACGCGACGGCATAGGAATTTAGAGGATATCATCATGAAAGCAATCATATACACCGAATACGGTTCGCCCGATGTTCTTCATCTCGCAGAAGTTGAAAAACCTGCACCGAAGGATAATGAAGTTCTGATAAAAATATACGCGGTCTCAGTAAATTATGGTGATACTTTGGCCCGTAACTTTAAAGGGATTTCGCCGAGCAAGTTCAACATGCCTTTTATCTTCTGGTTTCTCGCGCGGTTTTCATTTGGATTAAACCAACCCAAAAATAATATTCTGGGGAGCGAGTTGGCAGGGAAAATTGAATCTGTCGGCAAAGACGTAAAACTATTTAAAGCCGGTGACGATGTTTTTGGATATCGTGCTCAGAGCATGGGTGCGAATGCCGAATATATCTGTATGCCTGAAAATGGATTGCTGACCATCAAGCCCGCGAACATGACATACGATGAAGCTGCTCTTGTCCCGTATGGAGCGCTGACCGCCTTGAATCTGCTTAGAGCAGTAAACATTCAACGCGGACAAAAAGTCCTGATCAATGGTGCTTCAGGCGCGATCGGTTCTGCTGCGGTGCAGCTTGCCAAACATTATGGCGCAGAAGTTACCGGAGTATGCGGCACCCCACGACTCGAATTTGTTAAGTCTCTTGGCGCTGATAAAGTGATTGATTACACCAAAGAGGACTTTACCAAAAACGGCCAAACCTATGATCTTATTTTTGACATCCTGGGCAGGAGTTCATTTGCGCAGTGTAAAAGCTCGTTAAATCCAAACGGACGTTATCTACTGGCCAGTTTCAAAATGAAACAACTCCTTCAAATGTTATGGACTTCAAAGATCGGTGATAAAAAAGTGATCTGTGCGCTGTCTGGTGAAAATATCGCAGACCTGCATTCCATCAAAGAGTTGATCGAGGCTGGGAAGTTAAAATCGATCATCGACAAACGTTTCCCATTGGAACAAATTCCCGAGGCTCACCGCTACATTGAATCAGGAAATAAAAAAGGAAACGTGGTGATCGTTTTGGATCACAACCGCGCATCCTGATATAACGCGATTAATTCAAAGAGGTCTGATAACCAAAAGTTCAGACAGTCACAAAGTTTTTGGTCTCCGTACTCTTTGCGGTAAAGAAAACTGACTTTCAGACACTTTCTCAGACAGTTTTCACGCTGTTGATTTTTCTCACATGATACATCGTCAACAACGGAGTCCATCTCTTGTTGACGATTTTTAATCCCTGTATTGAAAGGTGTTCATCCAAAGCCTTCAAACCAAAGTCTGTATCAGGATGCCCCCAGCGGAAGATGGAATCAAAAAACTTTATATCCACACCGCGTGGTTCTTCAAGGAAGAGTCTGCCGTTTGGCTTGAGCACCCGCGTAATTTCCTCGATCGCTTTGCGCCAGTTGGGAATGTGATGCAGCACACCGAAGATGATGACCGCATCTTTACTTTCATCTGCAAATTGACTTAAATCCTCGGCATCTTGAATCAAGAACTGAAACTGCGGATAATTCTTTCCCGCCAATTCCACTTGCTCAACCATTACATCCAGACCGATATAACTTTTGGGTTGAAGTTGATTAAGTAGGGAAGCACCATAACCGGAGCCGCAGCCGATCTCAAGCACATCCTTATTTTGCAGATCCAGTCCCATTTGGCGGAAGATTGGCATTTCGAAGAATCGCTGTCCCAGTTTGCGGGGAATGGATTGCATGGCGCGAAATTCAGGGGTTGATAGTTTCATGAGTTCCTTATAAAAATAAATCGGACATAGATAAATCAGAAAACGCTGATATCCGCTTTTATCAGCGTAAATCAGCGTTTATCTGCGTCCTAAATTAAGAGTAGATAATTATGCGGTTTCTGCCAGGCCCATTGCCTGTAACATTTCCTCGTTGCTGTCAAACTTGAACTCTTCAAGTCCGCGTTTGGTGGCTTCTTCTGTCTCAACCGCTTCAAGCCGTCTGACATCTTCTTTTGTGACGATAGGCTTGTTCAAGCTTTTGATTTTAGCTGTGACCGCTTCATTGCTTGCGTTGGTAGGTTGTTTGCTTTCCAGATATTGCAAAACCGCTTTGGCCGCGTTCGTGCCATCTTTACGTGCGTAACCGACCAACCCTTCGCTGGCTTTACGTGACCAGCCGCCCACAAAAATACCGTCTATTGTGGATTCATAGGAAATATCATCCACCGGGAAGCGCGGTTCTTTATTCTTGATGAACTCGTTCCGTTCTGTTGGCAGGCCAAAGGAACCATCCACTTTATCGCCAATGGCAAAGATGACTGTGTCTACATCAATCGTACGTTTATTGCCGGTGCCTTCAGCGCTGAGGCCGCCATTTTTTTCAACCAGAAAATTATCTTCCACTTCCAGTTTGGTGAGCAGGCCGTTCTCTCCGCTCATGCCAATGGGGGAGGCGAGGAAATCAAAACGGAATTTCGCGTTGGCGGTTTTGGGGTCTGCTTTCGCGAGAGAATCTAAAACTTTTTTGCGACCAGTTTCCAGGTCCTGTTGAACCGTTTCCACAGCGGGCTTTACGCGCGCCAACTCACGTTCAAAGTCATCCAAATCCAAATAGGAGATGAGATGCTTCATTTCTTCTTTGGTGAAGTTCACTTCTGCGGGGCCGCGTCTCACAATGGCGGTCACTTCCTCCACGTTTTGTTCGTTGATCAAATGACGTGCAATGTCCACCATCACATTGCCGGCGCCAATGATCGCGCAGCGTTTTCCGAAACGAAAATTTTTCTGGCTGAACGGCGGAAGATGGTTGTACCCATAAACGATCTCTTTCGCGTGATACACGCCTTCAAGGTTCTCGCCCGGCAATCCCAGCCACTTTGTGCCTTGCGCTCCCGCGCTGACAAGAATCGCGTCAAAGCCGAAACTGCGTAATTCATCAAGAGTAATATCGCCATTGTTGCCAACGACAACATTTCCATAATAATCAAGATTAGGATTGTCCATCGCGCCGCGAAACTGTTTACGAAGACCCTCTTTCATCGTATGCTTTTCAGGATAAATTCCATACTCTGCCAAACCGCCCGGTTTTATATCGCGATTAAATAATACAACATGTGCGCCCTGGTTGGCTAATTCGCGTGCGCCAAAAAGACCCGCAGGCCCTGCGCCGATCACTGCAACAAAATAACGAGACTCGTTCACTTTCTTCCTCCGTAATAAATTAGACAAAAACGGTGAGATTATATTTCGTATTTGGACAAACTACAAGCCACCAAATTAAATTCTAATGACGCCTTTATTATTGCTATAATGATTTATGCCCGATGCCATTTTATTAAGCACTTGTGCATCTGTGTTAATATAGACCAAATGCCATCATTGCTTCAAATTTATTCCCAATAGGAGGCTCCATGAATAACAATTCCAAAAATGATCCAGGCGCACGTTTACGAAAATTGCTTGGAAACACATCTCCGCTGACACGCCTTCCCAAAAAGACGGACGCTTCTGCATCCTCTTTTCTTCCCGAACAGGAGGATAAGCAAGCCGCTGTTCCTGCGAATAAGGATGCCGCGCATCAGACTCCGCTGAAACCTGCTCCTGTTTCAAAAAAGCGACTCGACCCTGATGCTTCGTTGCAGAGAAAATTTAATTTCTTCCCTGCCTTTTGGACGATCGCCAGCATTTTTTCAATGATTGTAAATCTGGTGCTGCTCATTGTTCTTGGTGTTTTGCTCTTGAACATAAAAACCTTACAGGTTTCCGGTGTGATGGATCTGGGCACAAACCTGCTGGGCGGGTTGTATACGAATTTTGAAAAGATGGATCGCGCTCATATTATTACGAACATTCCCGTGGAAACCACGATCCCGGTTAAGTTTGATCTTCAACTGAATCAAAACACCAACGTCATCTTAAGTCAGGATGTGACGATCACCAATGCGCTGGTCACCGTCAACACCGGTGGATTGAACATCACCAGAGCATTAACAACCATCGTCCTGCCGCAGGGGACGAACCTGCCCGTTGTGCTAAACTTGACAGTTCCCGTGGATACCACCGTACCCGTTGTTTTAAATGTCCCGGTGGATATTCCGCTGGAGAAAACAGAATTACATGATCCATTTCTCGGGTTGCGCAATCTGGTTCAGCCGTACTATTGCATGCTCAAACCCGATGCATTAACCCTGGATAACCAGCCAGCCTGTCAGTAATCCAATTTTTATGGGTAAGTTTTACGGGGATTTACCGTCAACAGGTATATGGCGTTGTTTTTATTTGTAACAAATCATGGAGCTAAATGGTAAATAAAATTACACAAACTACATTAAAGAACGGCATGAAGGTCATGCTGAAAGAGATCCACACCGCGCCCATTATTTCATCGTGGGTCTGGTATCGTGTCGGCTCAAGAGACGAGTCCACGGGCAAGACGGGGGTATCTCATTGGACCGAGCACATGCAATTTAAGGGAACAAAGAAATTTCCGGCATCCCTGCTTGATAAAGCCATCTCGCGCGAAGGCGGGCGCTGGAATGCATCCACTTCGCATGATTCAACCCGTTATTACGAAACCATGCCCGCCGACAAAATTGATCTTGCCTTGCGCCTCGAATCAGACCGTATGCAAAATAGTATCTTCGATGCCAGAGAAGTCGCATCAGAGCGCACGGTTATCATCTCGGAGCGCGAAGGACATGAGAACGAGCCCATGTTCCGCTTGACCGAAGCTGTTCAGCAAACGGCTTTTCATGTGCATCCATATCATCATGAGATCATCGGCGATATGGCAGACCTGCACACCATCACTCGTGACGATCTATATAACCATTACCGAAAATATTACGTTCCGAACAATGCGGTGCTTTCGATTGCCGGTGACTTTGAAACCAAGTCCATGCTGAAGCGCATTAAGGAATTGTTTGAACCGATCCCGAAGGGCGCCGTTCCGCCAAGGCTTTCCCGTCCCGAGCCTGAACAAAAAGGGGAGGTGCGCCTCTCTGTGGAAGGTCCCGGAGAAACCACTTTTATTCAAGTGGCGTATCGTTTTCCAAATGCCACACATCCCGATTATTTCCCGCTTCAAGTGTTGGATAGTCTGCTTGGCGGAGCCAGTGGATTATCTTATAAAACATCACGCCTGTATCGTGCATTAGTCGATAAAGAATTTGCTGTGGATGTTTCTGGCTGGTCTGAGGCTACGATCGACCCGTATCTATATCGCATCACGATTACCAAACATCCCAAGCGCAAACCTGAAGAAGCGCTGGCTGCTTTGGATAAAGAGATACAAAAGATTCAGGACGTTTTGGTTTCCAGCAATGAGATCAAACGCGCGGTTAAGCAGGCGCGCGCTGTGTTTGCCTACGGCAGCGAAAACATTACCAATCAAGCCTTCTGGATGGGCTACGTGGAAATGTTCGCATCCTATGATTGGTTTACCAATTATTTGGATAAACTGGCAAAGGTCACGCCGCAGGATGTGCAGCGTGTGGCGCGAAAATACTTTCAACCAAAAAGCCGCGTGATCGGCACCTATATTCCGAAAGGCAAGGAGGCTTAATATGGCGAAGCAAACTGCAAGACCATCCCTGCCGGGTCCTGATGATATTTATCGTGTTGTGCTCTCAAACGGAATCACTGTACTTGCGCGTTCCAATTTTAATAGTCCCTCTGTCAGCATGGGTGGATATTTACCCGCGGGTGCGATCTTTGAAAGTGACGAAAAACTCGGCCTCGCGGATTTTGTCTCATCTTCTTTGATGCGCGGCACGAAGACACGCAGTTTTGATGCGATCTATAATGCGCTCGAATCTGTTGGCGCGACTATGGGATTTGATTCAGGCGTACATAATACAAGTTTTGGCGGACGTTCCCTGGTGGAGGAACTTCCGCTTTTGCTCAAACTGCTGTCTGAATCTTTACGAACACCGGCCTTCCCCAAGCACGAAATCGAAAAATTGCGCACGCAAATGCTGACCGGTCTCGCCATCCGCGCACAGGATACTTCTGATATGGCATCCATGGCGTTTGATCGCATGTTGTTTGCAGGGCATCCCTATAGCCGTCCTGCTGATGGATTCGTGGAGACGATCCAATCCATCACGCGTAAAGATATGGTGGAGTTTCATCGCGCTCATTTCGGACCGATGGGCATGGTCATTTCAATCGTGGGTGCGATCGAGCCGAAGAAGGCTGTTGAGGCGGTGAGTCGTGTTTTGGGTGGGTGGCAGGTTCCAGGTCAGGTGGGATCGCCCGTACTTCCTCCACACAAGCCGGTTAAGAAAACGGTCAAGCGGCACCATTCGATTGCTGGCAAGTCTCAATCTGATCTGGTGATCGGGATGATCGGTCCGAGACGCAGAGACCCCGAATATTTTTCGGCATCTCTGGGTAATTCGGTATTGGGTCAATTCGGCATGATGGGACGCATTGGTGAAGTAGTGCGTGAAAAATCCGGACTTGCGTATTATGCATCATCCAGTCTGAGCGCAGGAATTGGACCGGGCACCTGGGAAGTGAGTGCGGGTGTAAATCCCAAAAATTTAAAGAAGGCGATTGATCTGATTGAAAAAGAGTTGCGGCGTTTTGTTAAGAGTGGTGTGACCAAAAACGAGTTAGCGGATAGTCAGGCAAATTATATTGGGCGTTTGCCTCTGTCGTTCGAGTCAAATAGCGGCGTTGCTGGTGCGCTCTTAAGTATTGAACGCTACAATCTCGGGTTGGATTATTATCAGCGTTATGAAGGTTTGGTGCGCAGTGTAACTCGTGATGATGTGTTGGCGACGGCACGCAAATATATTGATCCAGATCGTTTGGTAATTGCAACGGCGGGACCGTAATCATTGTTTTATGAAGCTTGCAACTGGTGTTGACCTTGTTGATATTTCCCGCATTCGTGATGCGATCGAGCGTCATGGTGTGCGGTTTATCGCGCGTATTTTTACGGAGGTTGAGCAGCGTGAATGTAATGATCGTTTCTCATCTCTTGCGGCGCGCTTTGCAGCCAAAGAGGCTGCCGCCAAAGCTCTAGGTTGTGGAATCGGTGATGTGGGTTGGCTGGATATTGAAGTTAGAGGCGATGAAAACCACGCGCCGCATTTGTATTTGCACGGTGAAGGGGAGAGGCTGGCAAAGAAGTTGGGATTGTCTGATTGGTCTGTGAGTTTGAGTCATACAGAGACTCAGGCGATTGCTTTTGTGGTGGCAGTTGGAAAGTAGAAAAAGCATAAGTTAAAAGAACACATCCCGCGACCAGTATTCGCGGGATGTTCGTAAGGACATGTTGGAATGCAGTGATTGGCGAAGGACTTCGGAGTCCCGCTGTATTCCAAATTTATTTCTGGTCCTCGACGCCGATCCAAAGGTGGCCGGGCATTACAGGCCGATAAGAACGAATGGTGAGTTTTCCAAGTTCGATTTGTTTCTGTCCGCTTTCCAACATGCCTGGATTTACAAGGCAAATATCTGGAATATGACCAAATTTTTTGCTGTAGTAATCCATCGCTTTTTGAATTTTAACACTCAACGTGGTGCGTGGATCATTGTCAAACCATAACATTCCAGTGTGCATGATGTTTTTCCTTTCGCTAAACGAAAAAGTTATGATACTTAATTGATAGCTGGTTTCCAAAACTTAAGCCAGTCATTTCCTTCCCGCATGGCAAACTGTGAGCCTGGAACAATCTGTGCAGGAAAATCTGCAGATGCGCCGGTTACCAGCCGTCTGTCGTTTGTTTCCTGCATGGAACCGAATAGCCGTGTGCGGAAGAAGTTCAGCCATTCTTCAATGTTACGTGCACGGCTTGCGTTTATGGTGACGATCGGCCATACACGGCGGCTGGGTCCGCGCAGGAACAGCCAGCGCAGATTTTGTTCAGTTTGCGGGTCAAGTTTTGTGAGTACCTCAAGATCGTCAATTAGAAGTAAAATGGATTGCCCGTCACCTTTATTGTTATGAGCCCATGTAACAAGAGATTGTAAAAGCTCTTGTGTAGTATTCTCCTGAGTGGTATAAACTCCTACGGTATTTTGATGGCCCTGGAATTTTTTCCATTCATCGGGATATTGAGTGATGATCGCAGATTGAACATCTGATGGGATGTGAAGCAATTCCACTGCGCGGGCGATCATTTGCAGGAGTGCGGTCTTTCCGCTGGCTTGATCTCCACAGATAAGTATGGGTCCTGGAATGGGATCATACAAATTTAAAAGAACAGGCAAACCATCTTCAGCAAAACCAAGGTAGATGGCTTCAGGGGGCAGGGGAGATGCATCAGCGAGAACAGAATGCAGCGTGGGCAGACCAGGCGCGGGTGAAGTAAGATGCGTCTGCTCTTCTTCAGCAAGCTCTGTTAGTGCGTCGATCATCAAGGCAAAGCGGTTGGTTTCATCCATATTAGAACACCTGTTCTAATAATACAACCAAAGGATTTGAATGTCAAGATGCAATTGCCATTTATTTGTTTAATAATGAAAGCGTAATTATCTTGACGTAGTGCGTTGTTTTGGTATAATCCGCCTGCTTAATCACTTGCCGACGTAGCTCAATTGGCAGAGCACCCGCCTTGTAAGCGGGAGGTTACGAGTTCAATTCTCGTCGTCGGCTCTGCGGTTGTTGACTGAAGAAAATGTCGGTTAATGATCAGCAAAATATTTTCTCTGGGCAGTTACCCAAGTGGCCAAAGGGGACTGACTGTAAATCAGTTGTCAGAAGACTTCGGAGGTTCGAATCCTTCACTGCCCACTACCGAGAAATTTTCGGTCAGCACGTTAAGCCCTCATAGCTCAGTTGGTAGAGCACACCCTTGGTAAGGGTGAGGTCACGGGTTCGAGTCCCGTTGAGGGCTCAGTTGCTGAAAAGCATTCTTGTCTACTTATTAAAAAGGAGTTAGAAAATGGCGAAGGAAAAATTTGACCGCAGTAAACCGCATTTGAATGTGGGCACCATGGGGCACATCGATCATGGGAAGACCACATTGACAGCGGCGATCACCAAAGTAGCCGGACTTTCGGGTCAGGCAGATTTCCGTGCATACGATCAAATTGATAACGCGCCGGAAGAAAAAGCGCGCGGTATCACGATCAACATCGCGCACGTGGAATATCAAACCGACAAGCGCCATTATGCGCATGTGGATATGCCCGGTCACCGTGACTATATCAAAAACATGATCACAGGTGCGGCACAGGTGGACGGCGCGATTCTGGTAGTGGCAGCGCCCGATGGCCCAATGCCTCAGACGCGCGAACATGTATTGCTCGCCCGCCAGGTGGAAGTACCATCCATCGTTGTCTTCCTGAACAAAGTGGACATGATGGACGACCCGGAACTGCTAGAGCTGGTGGAACTCGAACTGCGCGAACTGTTGAGCAGCTACGGCTTCCCCGGTGACACAACCCCGATCGTGCGCGGCTCGGCCAAGAAGGCATTGGAAAGCGCCAGCACCGATCCAAGCGCACCAGAGTATGCACCCATTAAAGAATTGCTGCGTGTGGTGGATGAGTATATCCCCGAGCCCAAGCGTGAGACAGACAAGCCGTTCATGATGTCGGTTGAAGATGTATTCTCGATCAAGGGACGCGGAACTGTGGTGACAGGACGTATTGATCGCGGCATCATCAAAGTGGGTGAGCCGATTGAAATCGTTGGTTTGCGTGACACCAAGAGCACAGTCTGCACTGGTGTGGAAATGTTCCACAAGCAGTTGGATGAAGGTATGGCTGGCGACAACGTAGGTTTGTTGCTGCGCGGTATTGAGCGTGAAGATGTGGAGCGTGGCCAGGTATTGGCCAAGCCGAAATCGATCACTCCGCACAAGAAGTTTTTGGCAGAAGTGTACGTGTTGAAGAAGGAAGAAGGCGGACGTCACAAGGCGTTCTTCAGCGGCTATCGTCCCCAGTTCTATCTTCGCACAATGGATGTGACCGGCGACATTACCCTGCCTGAAGGCGTGGAAATGGTTATGCCTGGTGACAACGTGAACTTGACAGTTCAGTTGATTGTGCCTGTGGCTCTTGAACAGGGTTCCAAGTTCGCCATTCGTGAAGGCGGTCTGACCGTTGGCGCGGGTGTCGTTACCAAGATCATTGAGTAAGTAGAAAGTAAGGTAGTAAGATGGCTTCCAAGAAGAAAGATGTCCGCCCGGTAATTACGTTACAATGCAATGATTGCAAAGAACGCAATTACACCACCGAAAAGAATCGCCGTAATGATCCCAATCGGTTGGAATTCAACAAGTACTGCTCACGTTGTCGCAAGCATACACAACATCGCGAGACCAAGTAAAATCGTTGGGTGGGGTATAATCTCCACCCACATTTAGGCCAGTAGCTCAATTGGCAGAGTCCTCGTCTCCAACACGAGTGGTTGTGGGTTCAAGTCCTACCTGGCCTGCCTGCTGTGGCAAACGCCGCGTTCTGCGGCGTTTTAGCCGTAAATTAGAGAAGGAGTATTGCCTTGGCTGAGAAAGAGAAGAAAGTCAAGAAAACCGAGAACGCTATTCAGCGTTACTTCCGTGAAACTACGGGTGAACTTCGCAAAGTCAACTGGCCTACATGGCCCGAAGCCAAACGCCTGACAGGGCTTGTACTCCTGGTGATGTTAATCATGGGTATTTTCCTTGCGGGTATCGATTATCTCGCGCATGGGCTGATGAATTTGGTATTGTTTGGCTCTTGGTCTTAGTTTTTTGAATTGAGGATCTGATGGATTTACCGGAACCGCAAGAGCAGTTTGAAAAGGAACCGACGGATGAAATAACCGAGGAGCAGTCTGCCCCTGCGGATGTTACGCATGTCACCCCGGACCCGAAACCTGCCACGCGCTCCGAGACGCAGATCCCTACCGATCTGCCTCCCATTGAAGCGACAGTTGAAGGTCCAGCTTGGTATGTGATCCACTGTTATTCAGGATATGAAAACAAGGTGCGCCATAATCTTGAGCAGCGTATTGAGACTATGGGTATGAAAGACAGGATCTTTGATGTGGTTATTCCGACACAGGAAGAGATCGAAGTCAAAGACGGCAAACGCCGCACCGTGGAACGCCATATTTTCCCGGGCTATGTGCTTGTGAATTTGGCGCTTTCAGAAGAATCCTGGTATGTGGTTCGAAATACTCCCGGTGTGACAGGTTTCGTGGGTATGGGAAACAATCCCACACCATTGCGTCCTGAAGAGGTTGCGCAGATCGTGAAACGTATGGAAGCGGAAGCTCCCACTGTTAAGGTCACATATAAAGTGGGTGAGCGTGTACGTATCGTGGATGGACCATTCAACGATTTTCGTGGTGTGGTTGCTGAGATCGATATGGAGCGCACGAAAGTACGTGTGATGGTGAGTTTCTTCGGACGAGAAACCCCTGTAGAGTTGGATTTCTTACAGGTTGAGAAAGCTTAGTAGATTCAACCAAAAGTGGAATCTAAAAATTATTAGACAGTAACAGGCCTCCCGTAGGCCTGATGCGGTGGGAGGGTCTCCCAAAATGACCCGTTATAACCACAAAGGAGTTAAGTCAAAATGGCAAAGAAATTAAAAGCAATCGTACGTCTTCAGCTTGAAGCCGGTAAGGCCAATCCTGCGCCTCCCGTCGGCCCTGCGCTGGCAAGTCATGGTATCAACATCATGGCTTTTTGTAAGGAATATAACGCTCGTACTTCCAATCGTCCGGGCGAAACACTTCCTGCAGAAATTACCATTTATACCGATGGTTCATTCACATTTGTTCTCCGCACTCCTCCTGCCGCTGTTTTGCTTCGCAAAGCTGCCAAGGTCGAGAAGGGTTCTGGTGTGCCGAACAAAGATAAGGTCGGCAAGGTGACCCGTGCTCAGGTGAAGGAAATTGCTGAGTTGAAGATGAAAGATCTGAATGCGATCGATATGGAAGGCGCGTTGAAGCAGATCGAAGGCACCGCTCGCTCGATGGGCATCACAGTAACCGATTAATTTTGTGGGAGGATGGCTTGCGCTGTCCGCTTGAACCACGGAGGATAATATGACCAAACACGGAAAAAAATACACGGCAGCTGCTGCCAAAGTTGATATTGACAAGATATATTCTGCGAAAGAAGCAGTTGCACTTGCGAAGGAAACCTCCTTCACCAAGTTCGATGCGACAATCGAAGTTCATATGCGAACCACACTTGATTCACGTCAGGCTGATCAACAGTTGCGTGATGTAGTTGTGCTCCCTCACGGCCTGGGTAAGACAGTACGTGTGCTCGTCTTCGCTACGGGTGAAGGTGCTGTTGCAGCGCGTGCTGCCGGCGCTGATCTCGTTGCAGATGATGATGAGACCATGAAGAAGATCGAAGGCGGGGCATTGGATTTTGATGTCGCCATTTCCACACCTGATGCAATGGGTAAGGTCGGTCGTTTGGGTCGTGTGCTTGGACCTCGCGGTCTTATGCCAAACCCGAAGGCTGGTACAGTCGTTGGCCCGCAGGATATGGAACGCGCCATTAAGGAAGCGAAAGCCGGTCGTGTGGAATATCGTCTTGATAAGACCAATAACATTCATGTTTCCATTGGCAAGGCTTCATTTGATGCCGCCAAACTTTTTGAGAATTACGTCGCTTTGATGGATGCGGTTAACAAATCCCGCCCTTCAGGCGCAAAAGGTAATTTCGTCAAGCGCATTACCATTGCTTCAAGCATGGGACCTGGCGTGAAGGCTGATCCGAACGAACATATTGAAGGTGCCGAGTAGTAGTACTCGTTTATCCCTAAAACCACTTCGCCGTTGAAGGCGGGTGTCTCAAATAACAATAATTTGAGACTTAATTTCCTGCTCAGGTGGAGACTGATAGAAAATTTCAGTACGAAAGTGCTGATTCCCTTTCGAGGGCTAAAAGTCTTTGCCTGTGTAAGTGGCAAAGACTTTTTAATTGAAAGGAGGTGAATACCCTTTGGCAATTTCTAAACAACGCAAGGAAGAAGTGCAGGCTCGTTATTCAGATTGGGTGAAGCGCAGTGAGGCAGTGATTCTTGTGGAATATAGCGGCGCGAATATGAAGTCGATCGATGCGATCCGCGCGAAGATCCGTGAAACCGGCGGCGAATTCCACATCGTTAAGAATACACTCGCCCGCCGCGTCTTTGCGGAGCACGGCATGGAAATCCCTGCGGACTATCTCGTAAAGTCCACGGCGATCTCGTTCGCGTTCAAAGACCCTGCTTCCACAGCGAAAGCATTGACCGATGCAACAAAAGGCAATGAATTCGTGAAGGTGAAAGGCGGTTTGATGGGCGGCAAGTCCCTGACCGCGTCACAAGTGAAAGCCCTTTCTGAGATGCCCCCGTTGCCTGTTATGCGCGCAACATTGCTTGGCGTTTTGCAGGCTCCTGCCGGCAAACTCGTCCGCACACTCGCAGAGCCCGCTCGTGGTCTCGCGGCTGTTATCAAGGCGCATTCAGAAAGCGCACAGGCTTCGGCCTAGTTTTCAGTTTTTCGGTGAGTTTATCTCACTTAAAATATTCAAATTTCAATTTACTTAGCAAGGAGTGCTAAACAATGTCTGACAAGCTCGCAAAACTCGTGGATGAATTGTCCACACTTTCCGTCCTCGAGGCGGCTGATTTGGTAAAAATGCTCGAAGAGAAGTGGGGCGTTTCCGCCGCCGCTCCTGTAGCGATGATGGCCGGTGGCCCTGCCGCTGCAGCTGAACCTGTGGAAGAGAAGACCGAGTTCGATGTGGTCATCAAAGATGCCGGCGCCAAGAAAATTGACGTGATCAAAGTCATCCGTCAGTTGACCAGCCTCGGCCTTGGCGAAGCCAAGACCCTCGCTGAAACCGCCGGCGGAAAAGTTCTCACCGCTGTTGGTAAAGATGCCGCGACTGACGCCAAGAAGAAGCTTGAAGAAGCTGGCGCCGTCATCGTCGTCGAATAAGTATTACAAGTTTGCAATAAAAAAGACGTCTCTCGAGAGACGTCTTTTTTATTGTTTGTTTTTAGTTGTAGCGTTCTACTTTGCGGATGACCATGACCACTTTGCCTTTGATCTCAAGCGATTCGCCTTTATCAATATAGATCGGCTTCATGGTGGGATTTGCTGGCTGCAAACGATATTTATCTTTCTCCTTGAAGAAGAACTTCAAGGTGGTTTCGTTTCGATCAGATAACCAGACGGCAACCATATCGCCATTGCGGGCGTCTTGTGTTGGTTTGAGGATCACGATATCGCCATCGTTAACCATGGCATCTATCATTGATTCTCCCTGTACTTTCAAGGCGAATAATTCCTTGCCTTTTTCCTTTGCCGGCATAAGGGACATGGCTACTTCAACAGAGTCTTCCGGGGTGAAGGATCCGAAGTCTGCATTCGATGGGACTGGGATTGGTTCACCGGCTTGAATCACGCCCATCATTGGGACACGGAACATATCACCGATGGGAGCGCCATTGGTTAAGCGCACGCCGCGTGATATTTTACGGTCACGTTCAATGTTGCCTGATTTTTCAAGTTGATCAAGATAGTAATTAACAACAGAAGTGGATGAAATATCACAATACTCGCCGATCTCGCGGATTGACGGCGGGTGTTTGTGTTCGCGTTGATAACTCGCGATGAAATCAAGTATTTTCTGGTGACGTTCGCCCAGACCTTTGCTTTTTCTAACCATCATCATTTTTAGCCTCCTGCCAGCAACGGCTGACATTCGTGAGCATTCTTCGCTCATTTGTGCTACAAATAATACTCGAACGCCTGTTCTGTGTCAAGGATTTTGCAGCGGGCTTAAAACAGATGAAAATGGGACTTAAACCCAGGTACGGCGGCGCATCCAGAAGAACATAATAATCGGAGTAAGCAGCATCAGGCTCAAGGTCCCGTAAAAGACTGCGGAGGTGGTCCAGCTTTCGTAGGGTGGATTCGCAGCGAAGAAGTTCATCCCAAAAAATCCGGTTACAAAGGTCAACGGCATAAAGAGAGTAGTGATAATGGTGAGCGTCTTCATGACTTCGTTCATGCGATTGTTGATGACGGAAAGGTAGGTGTCCATTGCGCCGCCTACGAGATCGCGCAGACTTTCATTTACGTCATGCAATCTAACGAGATGGTCATAAATATCGCGGTAGAAGATGCGATCTTTTTGGTCAATGACCTGAAAATCATCGCGCGCCATTTTATTCAACACTTCGCGCTGGGGAGCAGGATGCGGCGCATGGCAAGCAGCACCCGTTTAAGAGTGAACAACCTGGCGAGTGTTTGTGAGCTGGGACGGTCAAAGACCTGGTCTTCGATCCAATCTATTTCTTCGTCTATTTTTTCGATGATCGGCATGTAATTCATAACGGTTGCGTCGATGATCTTGTAAAGCAAATGGTCCGGCCCATCTTTTGCATAGCGCGGATCGCGCTGACACATATCCCAGATTTCATCGATCGACATAACTGGGTTGTCATGATGCGTGATGACATAATTACGCCCGAGGAAAATATCCAGCTCGTCAATTTCAGTATCCCAGGGTTCGCTTGCTTTTATCAGATGCATATAGTTTAAGACGATGTAAAGATAATCGCCCCAATCATCTATTTTAGGTGCGTGCGTTTCCTGCAGGGCATCATCGATCGCCAAATGATGGAAATTAAAACTTTGTAAAATAGGCAGTGCTGTTTCTGGTGGTTCTGATATAAAGTCAACCCACAGCAGTCCACGCCTGTCACGGATTAAGCGGGGGAACTCTTCAGGAGGGACGTCTTTTCGTGTTGGCTTTCCAGGTGAAAAGAAAATGGAACGAATCATGAATTTTTCTCCAAAAACAGGCTGAAATTGAGAATATTCCTGTTGATAATTGATAATATTTATACTTGTATTGAAATTATTAACTTTTCTATTGACAAAGTTTATTTTATGAGTATAATTTTATTAGAAATCAGGTTGTAGACATTAATTTCGTTGAAGTTTTCCTTAATATTGGTATTTCAAAAAAATTGGAACTGACATGATAAAAAACTACCTTCAAAACATCTCAAAAATTTACCACGAATATCCACGCACCTTCTGGACCGTGATCGTCATTACTTTTATTGATCGCATCGGCGGCTCATTGCTTTTTCCATTCTTCGCACTTTATATTACCAGTAAATTTAATGTCGGCATGGCTGATGTGGGTGTGCTCTTCGCTGCTTTTTCAGTTTCAAGTTTTGCCGGTTCTGCAATTGGCGGAGCGCTTACAGATCGTTTTGGACGCAAAGGCATCATTATGTTTGGCCTGATCGCTTCATCTTTTAGTACGGTTGCGATGGGCTTCGTTACTTCGTTCCAATTCTTTATTGTACTGGCCTTCTTCATTGGTATTTTAACAGATGTGGCCGGTCCGGCGCATCAAGCCATGATCGCGGATATTTTGCCCGAAGAAAAACGGGCGGATGGATACGGGATCCTGCGTGTGGCATTCAACTTATCAGTCGTCATTGGGCCTGCCATCGGCGGATTTTTAGCGGCTCGCTCTTACCTTTTGCTGTTTCTGTCCGATGCGGTTATTTCCCTGCTGACAGTGGTCCTGATCGCCATCTTCCTGCCCGAAACCAAGCCTCTGGCTCACCCCGATGCTCCCAAAGAATCCATGACCAATACCTTCGCCGGTTATGGACAAGTCTTTCGCAATGCGGCCTTTATGCTCTTCCTTGGCGCAGTGTTACTGCAAGTCTTCACTTATATGAACATGAACACAGTTCTAGGCGTCTATTTACGTGATGTACACGGCACTCCTGAATCCAGCTACGGTATTTTGCTGAGCATCAATGCTGCGATGGTCGTGCTGATGCAATTCCCGATCACGCGCCGTATTACAAAATTCCCGCCGATGTTGATGATGGCGCTGGGGACTTTCCTGTATGTGATCGGTTTCTCCATGTATGGATATGTAACTACCTATGCCATGTTTATTGTGGCGATGGTGATCATTACTATCGGCGAAATGATCGTCTCGCCTGTTTCACAAGCCCTGGTTGCATCGTTTGCGCCCGAAGATATGCGCGGACGTTACATGGCGGTTTCAGGGTTTTCATGGGCGATTCCCTTTGCTGTCGGTCCCTATCTTGCGGGGTTGATCATTGATGGGCCGAAGCCAAATCTGCTTTGGTATGCGGCGGGCTTTGTAGGATTGTTATCCACATTTGCCTTCCTTGCCTTGTATCGTATTCGCCGTAATCAGGAACTTGAATTGGAAACCATGCCGAATGTTACGGCATTATAAAATTTGGAGGAACCAAACCATGCGACCAGCCCCTACGAATTGCCCGATCTGTCAGTCTGAATTAACTGTTGCCAAATTACATTGCTCATCCTGCGATACCACCATTGAAGGTAACTTTGCTTCTGGTCAATTCGCAAACCTAACTTCTGAACAATTGGATTTTGTTTTCACCTTTGTGCGCTGTGAAGGCAAGATCAATCGCATGGAGCAGGAAGTTAAGCTGTCCTATCCCACCATTCGCAACCGTTTGCATGAAGTGATCCGTGCTTTGGGATATGAGCCGGGCAAAGATGACTCTGGCGAAGTTGAAGCTGAAAAACGCAGCAGCGCCATTGCCGATCTCGAAGCTGGAAAGATCACAGCCGACCAGGCCATGCGCATTCTGCGCGGCGAGGAGTAATTCCCATGTCAAAAACAATTTCTGCCGGACGCAATCCCAGGATCATTATTGAAAAAATTGGCGGTGACCTCAGTCTCGTTGGCTGGGAAGGGGAGGATATTCTGCTTAAGTGCGACGATGAGGAAGAAATGCGCTGTAAGCAGGATGGCGAGAATGTCACCATTTTCTGTGAAGATGATGTTTCATTGCGTGTTCCAAAGTTGACCTCTGTTTTTATTCAACACGTTGAAGGTGACACGTCCATTCGCGGCGTGATGGGCGGCATTGAATTGAAGAATATTGCCGGTGACCTGTCCATTCGTGATGTGGGTGAAGTTGCGGTCGATACTGTTGAATCAGATTTTAGTTTGCGTGGTGCAAAGGGGAATTTGTCCATCAAAAGCGGTCACGGAGATGTATCTATCCGCGATGTGGACGGGAATGTTTCTCTTGAATCTGTGGCAGATGATCTTGCCTTGCGCGATGTGCGCGGCAATGTCAGCGCCAATGTGGCTGAGGATGTAGTGCTTTACCTTGATCCACGGGCTGGTAATCAGTATTCCGTGGCTGCGGGCGATGATATTTTGCTTGTCATGCCGCCCAAAGCCAATGCCACACTGACTCTTAATGCCGATGAAATTGACATTAACTGGAAGGGCGTAATTAATGAAGAAGATGCGACTGCTCGTGTTATCACAGTTGGTGATGGCTCTGCCAATGTGACATTAAGCGCGGGCGGCGATATCCGTGTGACCAATCAATCGAATGCCGGTGAAACCGCCGAAGACTTTGGGAACTTTGCAGGCATCGGCTTTGACTGGTCTGGGTTTGGCGATCGTATTTCCAAACAAGTGGATCAGGTCACACGTCGTGCAACCAAACAGGCAGACGATGCCTTGCGCCGCGCAGATGAAGCGCGCAGGCGGGTGGATGAGCGTGTTGGTCGCGGCAAGGCGCGCGCTGCTGTGAACGTTGGCCGTTGGAGTTGGGATCTTTCATCGAAAGGTGTGCCCATGACTCCCAAGCCGCCAGTTTCAGAAGATGAGCGATTGTTGATCTTGAAGATGCTGCAGGAGAAAAAGATCACTGCAGAAGAAGCCGATAATTTATTGTCAGCCCTTGAAGGAGGTAAGTAATGTCTTCTGAAGAGCGTAGAAAAATTTTGCAAATGGTTTCTGATGGAAAGATCAGCGCAGAAGAGGCTGCCGTATTAATGCATGCGCTCGATGAGCCTGCTGATGACCAATTTGAAGATTTTGGACCGGAACGAAAGATTAGCATTACTTTGAATTTGACTGATTAAATTGATCGATCACACGATTATTATTTTATAGGATGAAAATGGAATCAACGATTGCCCAGGTCAAAAAGCAACCTTTGTTAAGCGGTGTCCTGATCCTGTTTTTGGTGGCGATGATCTTTGCCAACCTGGGCGGGAACATGTATGGCCCATTGATGCCGCTTTATTTGCGTGACCTAAAGGCGAGTGTTCCACAGATCGGTTTATTCTTTACGCTTTCGCAGATTATTCCCTTATTGTTACAAATTTTGGGCGGTTGGTTAAGTGACTCGATCGGGCGTTTGCGCGCGATTGCGATCGGCAGTGTGTTTGGGATTTTTGTGTTTTTCCCTCTCATTCTTGCGCAAACGTGGCAGTGGCTTCTGCTTGGCGAAGCGCTTGGCGCGATCACGCGTTCTCTGGTTGGACCGAGTTTTGATGCGTTTATAGCGGAACATTCAACGGAACAAAATCGCGCCAAGGTATTTGGTGTGACACAGGCCATCTTTATGATCGTCTCGGTCATCGGGCCGCCGCTCGGCGGGTGGCTGGCTGGCGCGTATGGCTTCAAAGGAATGTTGTTGGTAGCCGCGTTCTTTTATATTCTCGCCACGCTCATTCGTGTGGGCATGGCGCGTGAAGCTGCGAAAGGCGGCAACTCGCAACCCAAAAAACTTTCATTCGCGAGTTTGAAGCAAAATCTTTCCTCGATGTTTGGCATGGTCTTCGCCGGCGGACTTATCACCTGGATCCTCATCACCGATGGCGTGCGTGACACTTCGTTTGCGCTTTCGATGAATCTGATGCCGATCTATTTGCAGGATATCGGCCAGATGAGCATGATCCAGATCGGCTGGATGAACAGCGTCTTTGGACTGTGCATGATGTTGATGACCATTCCGGGCGGCTGGCTGGCAGATAAGACAAGTGAACGTCTGGTGATTTCCATTGGAATGGTTTTTGTCGGTCTTTCTTTATTTATGCTGATCGGAACTCCCTCCGGTTTGATCTGGATGTATTTTGCGGGTTGGGCGCTGGCAGGCCTGGGTGTGGGGATGCTGACGCCCGCGTATCAATCGTTGATCAGTAAATCTGTTCCGGCGGAATTGCGCGGCACTGCCTTTGGATTGTTTAGCACCAGTTTGGGAATTATCTCGCTGCCGGCTCCGTGGATCGGAGCGCAGTTGTGGGCGGGAGTGAGTCCGCGCTTTCCGTTTATGGTGACGGGTATTGTGGTTTTGCTGTCGATCATTCCCATTATGCTTAAGTTTCATTTGCCCGCAAAAGCTGAAGTGTTGGAAAACAGTTGATCGTTCGACTTAAAATTTTGAAGGAGGTTTCCATGACATCAATTGAAGGAAAAGGCTTGTCAAATTGGATGGAGGTTCATCATGTCGTCTGAAGAGCGTAGAAAAATTTTGCAAATGGTCGCGGATGGAAAGATCAGCGCAGAAGAAGCTGCGACTCTCATGCGCACGCTGGATGATGACTCTGCCGAAGAGGAGATTCAAATCATCGAAGCAGAATCAGGCTCATGGTCAGAAAGACCCGAAGCTCCAGAGTTTGAAGAAGTCCGCAGGCGGGCGTCCCGTTTTTCAAGGGGCTTTCTCGGGTTGGGCATCCTCTTTACGGTTTTGAGCGCATGGATCATGTTTTCCATTCAGCAGAATGCAGGATTAAATTTCTGGTTCTTTTGTTTTGCAATGCCTCTTATGTTAGGTATCGTGTTTATCACTCTCGGCGCAGGCAGTCAGACTTCGCGCTGGTTGTATGTGAATGTAGACCGTTCACAAGCGGAGGATTGGCCGAAACGAATTTCGATCGCCTTTCCGCTTCCACTTGGACTGGCAAGCTGGTTCGTCAAAAATTTCGGACGCCACATTGACGGATTTAAGAAAACCAATATTGATGAAGTAATCAATGCCATTAATATGGCGAAGACCATTAAAGAGCCGCTCATCATTAATGTGGATGAGAGCCATACAGGCGGCGAACGTGTGCAAGTGTTCATAGGATAAGAGGTGTAACATGGCAAATAGTGAAGAACGAATGAAGATATTAAAGATGATCGAGGAGGGAAAGATCAGTGCAGATGAAGGCTCGAAGCTGCTCGCGGCATTGAGTGAATCACGCAGAGGGCTGCCCGTGCCGCCGCGCCCGCCTGGCACAGGTGGTGGGACTGCGCGCTGGCTGCGCATCCGCGTGACAGATACTCGCACAGGACGCTCAAAAGCATCGGTGCAAATTCCGCTGGCGCTGGTGGATGCGGGCATGAAGATCGGCGCGCATTTCGCCCCCGAGGTGGAAGGCGTGGATATGACCAATGTGATGGAAGCCCTGCGCATGGGTGTGATGGGCAAGATCATTGATGTAGTAGATGAAGAAGACGGCGAACACGTGGAAATTTACGTGGAGTAACCTGAACCTTTGATAGTAAAAGATCGTGGTTCTTTTCCTTTTGATAAACAAGGAGAGTGTGTCATGTTGTTATATTGCAATCCCATCTATAAGTTGATGCTGTAAATAGTCAATAAACAACCCTTATGAGGGTTGTTTATTTTTATAGGGTATGTTATTTTTTGTTGTGAATGACAAAATAGCCTGTGAGGAAACTTATGGAAAATAAAACAAGACGACCGGCAGGGATGTTCGGCTTTACCATTGTCTGGCTGGGACAGATCGTCTCGGTGCTTGCCAGTTCGATGAGTCAGTTTGGTTTAAGTATCTGGATGTATGACCAGACCAAAAGTGCTTTGGCAATGGGTGTGATGCAGGTTTTTTTCATCACACCCTTTTTGTTGATCTCGCCTATTGCGGGTGTTATGGTGGATCGTCATAATCGAAAGTTGATGATGATGGTCAGCGACCTTGGCGCGGGGCTTGCCACAGTTTCGATCCTTATACTGCAATATTTTGGCCTCCTTGAATTTTGGCATTTGTATGTCACGTCCATTATTTACGGGCTGGGAATGGCGTTTCAATGGCCGGCGTATTCAGCGGCCATCAGCACGATGGTTCCCAAGGAACAGTATGGGCGCGCCAATGGCATGATGTCTATTATTGAAGCCGGGCCGGGCGTGTTCGCTCCGTTAATGGCAGGCGCGTTATTGCCAGTACTCGGGCTGACCGGCCTGCTATTTTTGGATGTGGCTACTTTTATATTTGCCATCGGCGCGTTGCTGGTCGTCTACATTCCGCAGCCTGTCCGCACTGAAGAAGGTCAGCAAGGGCAGGGCAGTGTGTGGAGTGAGGCGGCCTATGGATTTAAATATATTTTTGCACGCCCGAGTTTATTGGGATTGCAATTAATTTTTTTCATCGGGAATCTTTTCTCTGGCATTGGGTATACAGTTTTGGCGCCCATGATCCTTGCGCGCACAGACAGCAACAGTTTAATCTTTGGTTCCGTTGAAACAGCCGGAGCCATCGGCGGGCTGGTTGGCGGTCTTGTCATGAGTGCGTGGGGCGGTTTCAAACGCCGCGTGCATGGTGTGTTGATCGGTTGGATCTGGGCCGGAATTGGCATGGCCGTGATCGGCCTCACCGGCGGGCTGCCGGTTTGGATCACAGGCATCATTGTAGGCTCGCTCGTGTCTCCGCTGATCAATGGATCGAATCAAGCCATCTGGCAGGCGAAAGTTGCCCCCGATGTGCAAGGACGGGTCTTCTCTGCTCGAAGATTGATTGCCTGGTTTACGAATCCGATTTCACCACTGATCGCCGGGTCACTGGCTGATTTTGTGCTTGAGCCTGCGATGCGGACAGACTCGGGTCTTTCTTTAACCTTTAGCTGGCTCGTTGGAACCGGGCCTGGTTCTGGCATGGGGCTTTTCCTCGTCATCTGCGGCGTGTTTGGCGCGCTGGTAGGTGTGGCCGGTTATTTTTCTCCCGCCATTCGTAACGCTGAAGATATTTTGCCAGATCATGATGAACTGCCAGTCTCAACGGCCTAATTATTTTGCCAGGGTCACATTAAGACTGAAACCAAAGTCCTAAATCACAAAAAATTCATCTTCATCATTTTTCACCCCTACCCATATGTCCAGTAGCAAGCTGGCCATTTAGGCGATACACTCCAAATGCGTGTTGGCTATACTGATGCGCAAGGAGATAAATAATTATGTCTAAAAATATGTTGGTAGAACTTTCTGATGCAATCGCAGACGCCGCCGAGCGTGCTGGAAAATCCACAGTATTGGTCGATGCACGCCGCCGCTTTCCTGCCAGCGGAATTGCCTTCGCCAAGGATTTAATTTTAACAGCCGATCATGTTGTTGAACGTGAAGAAGATATCAAAGTGATTCTCGCGGACGGAACCGAAGTCACAGCCCGCATCGTCGGTCGGGACCCGGGAACTGATCTGGCGGTTCTCAAGCTGGATCAACCCGTAGCCATTCCCGCTGAAGTTTCAAAGACCGCCGCGCGCGTGGGCCAATTTGTATTGGCAATCGGCAGACCATCCACGAAAGGAATCGAATCCAGTTTTGGATCGGTGAACTCCATTGGCGGTCCGGTCCGTACAGGGCGTGGCAGTATGCTTGAGAGTTACATCAAAACCGATGTTGTCTCCTATCCCGGTTTTTCCGGTGGACCTTTGGTCAACGGCGATGGTACGATCTTCGGCATTAATACTTCAGGCTTTGGAAACGGCGGCGCAATCACCATCCCGGCTGACGTTGCCTGGAAGATCGCCGAGACTCTCGCCAAACACGGCAAGATCAAACGCGGCTATCTTGGCATCCGCAGCCAGAGCGTGGAACTTTCCGCCGATGCAAAGAAAGCATTGAAGCGTGAACAGGATACTGGTCTCTTGCTTGTCGGCCTCGAAGCGGATAGTCCTGCCGGCAAAGGCGGATTAATCGTTGGCGATATTCTGGTGGGTGTGGCTGGTGAATCTGTCGCGCATCAGGATGATCTGTTCGTCCGCTTGAGTGGTGACGTGGTAGGCAAGTCTGTTGCAATTGATGTGCTGCGCGGCGGTAAGTTGGAAGCCATCAAAGTGGAAATTGGAGAGCGATAGTTGATTCGCGTTACGATTGTTTCGCCCAACTCTGCTTTACGGATCGGTTTGCGTGAATTACTCGGCAGACAACCCGATATCAAAGTTGTTGGTGAGACAGTTGATCTTGAAAGCGTCAATGAAATGGAGACCGAGGTGGCTGTGCTCGCCTCGGTCTCTTCTGCGCGTTTTATAAACAGGAAATCAAATTTCGCTATTTTATTTTTGACAGATGATGTTGAGTCTGTGCGCGGCATGTTGAATTCAAATACACAGGCATGGGGCATACTCTCACCTGATGCAACAGAAGATGAGTTGACGGCGGCAGTCCGCGCAGTGGGGGAAGGGCTTTGGGTTGGCGCACCAGGCCTGGTGCAGAGTCTGATCCGCTTGTCTGGGCGGAGGGAATCTTCGAGTGAAGAGTCTCTGGTTGAGCAGCTAACTGCCCGGGAGATGGAAGTCATCCAGCTTATGGCGCAGGGGTTGGCAAATAAACAGATCGCGCTTTCACTAAGCATCAGCGAGCATACTGTGAAGTTTCATCTTTCATCTTTATATGCAAAACTGGGAATTTCCAGCCGGACAGAAGCTGTTAAACGCGGGATTGAGCTGGGTTTGATCTCGTTGTAAATATAAAAAACATGACACATCCCGAATTTGATTTGGGACGCTGACTCACGCAGAAAACGCTGATTTTTTGCTTTTGTCAGCGTGCGAAGCGATCTGTGTCCTATTTGTTTTTAAAAAATAACTCACTCTCGAAACCTTAATTTCGGGGGTGAGTTATTTTTTTGCTTTTAAGAGAGTTAGTTCTTGTTTTTATAAATGATAATCGGTACGATAATGATAAACATGATGACAAAACCCATAATCAGAATGCCGTCTGTTGAACCGATCTCGGAAATACCCTCTTCAAATGGGGCAGGGGTGATTTGCAGACGAAACGCGGCTGCGCCCAGATTTTGCGCGGATACCGTGGGTTGATTGAAGGCCGCGGTGATCAATACAAAAACCAGGCTGGCGAATAAAAAAGCGATGCCAAGAATGTGAGATGTTTTCATTATGACCTTGGTTATGATTGTATCACGCCTCGAATACACCAATTTAACCCTTATATGTACTTTTCTGCACTTTCAATGTATAATCCGCCGAGTTAATTGCTGGCGGGGTTCAGCAGTTATATATTATGGAGAATGGTATGGTTGTTACGATGCAAACTGTGTATTTTGATCTCGTCCTGATGGTTTTCATCGGGGCGGGTTTTATGTATGCACACAAGACGTCAGTACTTTTTTCATCCAATAATAATTTTGATTGTCTTTTTCTGTTTAATAAATTAAGTTAATTTAGCCTTTGCCGCCGCGTGTTCTGTGCCCGGCGGCTTTGTGCTTAAAGATTATTTCAGGAGCATCCATGATCAAAAGATTTTTTGACTGGCTGAAACAGCCGCTCGGTCTGATTGCTGTGGGCATTGCGGTTCTGACTTTGTTCAGTATCGCAGCCTACGGACTTTACACGACTCAACAGCCGCCTGAACAGCCCATCCAATTCCCTCATAAAACGCATGTTGCTTTTGGCATTCAGTGTCTATATTGCCACCCGGGCGCTGCGCGAGGGCCAGCCGCTGGTATTCCGACACAAGCCAAATGTTGGGGCTGCCATAATCAAATTGTGAAGACGCAAACCAGTTTGCTTTTAGCGCCTTTGAAAGAGGCAGTGGAAAGTGGAACACCCATTGAATGGGTGCCTGTAGCTCAGGTGCCAGACTTTGTTCAATTTAATCATCGCGCACATATTGCCGCAGGACAAAACTGCGAAAATTGTCATGGTGATATGACCAAAGTAAACATCGCTGAGAACCCGCAGGTATTTAATATGGGTTGGTGTTTGGATTGTCACGTCAAAAATGCCGGTGAAGATCATGTAAAACTGGTCAAACTCACCGACTGTGGCACGTGTCATTATTAACCGGTGAAAGGAAACCATTATGAGCGATAAATTTTCCCGGCGTGATTTTCTAAAACTGGCTGGTGTGGGTGCGGCAAGTACTGCGATCCTCACAGGTTGCGGGCCGGCTTCGCGTTATGTAACACGCGAGCCATACATGTTAATGCCTGAATACAACTACAACGGCCAGAGCACATTTTACGCCACGACATGCCGCGAATGCGCGGCCGGCTGCGGACTCGTAGTTCGCACATCACAAGGGCGCGCGATCAAGACCGAAGGCAATGCGAATCATCCATTGAACCTCGGCAAGACCTGCGCCCGTGGACAGGCAACTTTGCATGGTTTATATAACCCAGACCGCGTGACCGACCCCATCAAACGCACACGCGGAAATGCCGCCGGCACAACCGTCACATGGGATGACGCTACGCAGACAGTTGCCGATGCTCTCAAGAATTACAAACCCGAAGAGATCGCCTTCTTAATGGGCACAACATCGGATCATCTCTTTGACCTGCTAACTGATCTCTCAGCCCAAACAGGAATCAACTCCCCGGTCCGCTTTGGTGCGTTGAGCATGTTTGAAGCGCGCGCTACATTGAGCAAGGCTGCCGAGAATCTCTTTGGCGAAGCAGGAATGCCTTTATTCGATGTGGGTGGGGCGCAGGTTGTCTTCTCCTTCGGCGCCAACTTCCTTGAGACGTGGCTCTCGCCTGTTTCATATACACGCGGTTTCGCAGGTCTGCGCGAAGCTCAATCCAAGAAGCGCGGGACCTTCATTCAATTTGAATCACGCATGTCTTCAACTGCCGGAAAGGCGGATGAATGGCTGCCACTTCGCCCAGGAACTGAAGCTCTGGTTGTGCTGGCAATCGGCAGACTCGCCTCTGAATTACGCGGCGGTCCATTGCCTCGCGCGTTCGCTGATGTTGATCCCGCTGATGCTGCATCGAAATCGGGTATTAAACTCGAAACACTCGAACATCTTGCTGAGATGTTTGCAAATTCCACTGGCGCGTTGGCTATCCCCGGCGGCACTGCGCTCGGCCAGAGCAACGGCCTTGCTGTTGCAGAAGCCGTACTCGCTCTGAATGCCATTGCTGATAACTTCGGTAAACCAGGCGGCGTATTCTTCTCGGCACTTGCTCCCAATCAGACAGAATATCAACGATCCGCTTCTGTAAAAGAAATGCAGGAATTTGTACAGAAGATGGCAGACGGTAAATTCAAAGTGTTGTTCGTCCATGGCGTCAACCCTGTCTTTGAATTGCCCGCCTCATCAGATTTCAAGAATGCCTTAAAGAGTGTTGAGCAAGTGATCTCATTTGCCACCTTCCCCGATGAGACTGCATTGGAAGCTGACTATGTATTCCCCGATCACCACGCACTTGAATCATGGGGTTACCAGCGTGTAGTCACCGGCTCTGCGCAGCCTGTTCTTTCAGGCTCACAGCCCGTTGTTTCACCTTTCTATAACACCCGTGCAACAGTAGATGTCTTAATTGCTGCCGCTCAACTTGCTGGCGGTAAATTTGCAGAAGCGTTGCCCTTCAAGGATGAAGTTGAGTTCTTGCAAAGCAAAGTCGCTTCACTCATGAGTGAAACCGATGGTTTCTTTGCTGCACCGGATATCAATACCTTCATGGCTTACTTCCAGCAATATGGCGGCTGGTGGAAGACCACTGACGCCCGTACTATTCCCAATACTGCTGATGTGCTCAATCGCAATCTGGTTGGCGCTGAAGCCGAATTTGCTGGCGAAGGTGAATTCTTCTTCGTGCCTTTCGTCTCGCCGACCCTGGCTGAAGCGGGTGCGAACAAACCCTGGTTACAGGAATTGCCCGACCCAACCACCACAGTCATGTGGAACACATGGGTTGAGATCAATCCTGAAACCGCACATGAACTTGGTCTCGAAGATGATGATGTAGTGAAGATCACCAGCGAAGCGGGCGTGTTGGAAGTGCCTGTTTACCGCTACCCAGCTATCCGTCCCGATACGATCGCGATTCCTTTTGGTCAGGGCTACACTGCTTATGGTCAATATGCTGCGAATCGCGGCGTCAATCCTGCTGATTTGCTTGGTCAACATTTTAATGAAGCTGGCGATCTCGCGTTTGCCGGTATGAAAGTCAAGATCGAAAAGACTGGAAAGAAACAACCCCTTTCACGCCTTGAAAGTATTATGGGTGTCTACGGCGTGGGTCTTGGAGAGGAGCATTAATCATGATTAGACCTGAAGAAATTAAGATGAGCGCTGAACATGTCGGTAAGTGGGGCATGGTCATTGATCAGGATATTTGCACAGGCTGTCAGGCTTGTGTAGCCGCGTGTGCAATGGAAAATAATATTTCATTCGTCGGCGAAAAAGACTCTGGCTATGGCCGTTCCATGCATTGGATCCGCATTGAACGCTTTTGGGAGGGTGAGTATCCTGAAGTGAAGATGACGCCCAATCAGCCAATGCTTTGCCAGCAATGCAATAGTGCAACCTGTGAACCTGTCTGCCCGGCTTTTGCAACGGTTCATTCACAGGCTGAGCAATTGAATTTGCAAATCTATAATCGTTGTGTCGGTACGCGTTACTGTGGTAATAACTGCCCTTATCAGGTGCGTTCCTTCAACTGGCGTGATTATGAACGCCCTGAACCTTTGTCGAATCAATTGAACCCTGATGTCACGGTGCGCCGCATGGGTGTGATGGAAAAATGCACCTTCTGTATCCAGCGCATTCACAAGGCGCAGGATAAGGCAAAAGCAGAAGGCCGCGAAGTAGTGGATGGTGAATTCACTACTGCTTGCGCACAGGCCTGCCCGGCAAGCGCTATCACCTTTGGCCGCGTCGATGATCCTGAATCGCTTGTCTCGCAATTAGCTCAACGTGGTCATGGTTTGAAACATCTTGAAGAACTTGGCACACTACCAAATGTGACCTACTTCAAGGGAGGGTAATTATGGCTGGATATAACAAAAAAGAAGAACATGCTCATGCCAAGGCAGAAGTTCATAACCATGGCGAAGAGCACTTCCGCGAAAAGCACTTAATGCTTGATCCGCTTCCCCGCGGACAGATGAACGACATGGTTATGGAATCCATGTACGTTACCTCATGGAAATTCTGGGTTGTGTTCGCAATCTTGAGCGTAATCGTAGCCTATGGTCTGTTCTTTTCCTGGGGCAAAATGATCGCTGAAGGTCTCGGTATTGCTGGTGTGAACCGCCCATCTTACTGGGGTATCTTCCTCGTCAACACCGTCTTCTGGATCGGTATCAGCCATGCAGGCACATTTATCTCTGCCATTTTGCGTGTGTTCAAAGCGGAGTTCCGCCGTCCATTCACCCGTGCCGCAGAATTGATGACCACCTTTGGTCTGGTGCAGGCTGGCTTTAGCGTGTTCATGCACATGGGCCGTGTTTGGCTTTCCTACTGGCTTATGCCGTATGCAAATCAACGTATGTTGTGGCCCAACCTGCATTCACCCCTCACATGGGATTTGCTCGCGATTACCACATACTTGCTTTCCTCTACCATGTATCTCTTCCTGCCGCTTATTCCTGATGTTGCCATGGCGCGTGATCGTTCCACTGGCTGGCGCAAGACATTCTATAAAATACTGGCGCTTGGCTTCCGTGGTACAGAAGGCGAGTGGGCACATTTACGCAATGCGATGAACATCTTCGCGTTTGCGATTATCCCGGTTATGTTCTCGGTGCATACCATCGTATCCTGGGACTTTGCAGCCGCCACACGCCCCGGTTGGAACTCCTCGATCTTCGGTCCATACTTCGTTGTAGGTGCTTTGCACTCAGGTATGGGGGCGGTCATCATGGTGCTCGCCGTAGTACGCGGCACAATGAAGAATATGAAATACTTCATTCGCGCCGAACATTTTGACGGCATCGGCAGGCTTATGCTCATCATCTCGATGGCCTGGGCTTACTTTTTCTTCAATGATTATATGGTGCAATGGTATGGCGGCGACAAGTGGACGCAGCAGCTTTTGCACTTCCATGAAGCCGGTCCGATGGGTTGGATGTGGTTTGCCATGTTGATCTTCAATGTAGTTGTTCCGTGGGCCATATTATGGAATCAAAAATGGCGCTCCACCCCCTGGATTGTTTTCGTTGTCGGTTTCTTGATCAATATTGGCATGTGGTTTGAGCGTTATATTATTGTTCCTATTTCTCTTAGCATCAACCGTATGCCTTTCACGTGGCGCCTTTACGAGCCTGGCGTGGAAATTCCACTTGGAATTGGAACATTAGCCTTCTTCATCCTGCTTTATATGGCGGCTTCCCGTTTGATCCCTCTCATTCCTGTTTGGGAAGTGCAAGAAGGCCAGATGGCGCATGAACTTAAGAAATTTGGACGCGAGACCGTTGTATCGGTCAGCGAATTGGAATAGGTGACTCACATGGCTGACAATATTTCCAGCAAAGAGAATTCTGGACAGGTGTCCCTGTTAGCGGTCTTCCCTGACCTCGCACCTGCTGCGGACGCGATTGACCAACTCCGCGCTTTGGGCCTTTCCGACGATCACATGAATGTCATCTCTGGCATTCCTGTCACCGAAGCCATGCTCGGGCGCCCCGCCCAGTGGACGAATGTTCCCCGCCTCGCTGGCGGCGGTGCAGCTCTGGGCTTTTTAGCCGGCGCATTCTTGGCTTTTGTCACACCCTATCTGTACCCGGTTCCAATTCAGGTAGGCAGACAGGCCTTTATTCCCGGCCCTCCCACTGTCGTTGTGTTATTCGAGTTAACCATGCTCGGTATGCTGCTCTCAACTTTCCTCGGCGTATTTCTCGATAGTTATTTCCCCAACTATCGCCCGATGGAATATGTAAAGGAAGTCAGTGATGGAAAAATTGCCATCTTCTTTATTTGTCCAGAAGAGAGCAAGGAAAAATTTACCAAAGCCATGACCGCCCTCGGCGCGGAAAAGGTTGAGGTTGCGGAGGTAGAGCACCTATGAGATTGTTCAAGCAGCTCGTAGTCGTATTTGCAGTACTCGGCGTTGTTATCGGCGCTTTAGCAGTATTTGCTTTTGACGTGATTAAGATTGACTGGGTTGTCTTTATGGAAATTCAGGATTCCTATGGCACGCAGGAAAACCCCCTGGCAGTCCCTGCACAATCCATTCCAGTGGAAGGCGCGGCCTACATCCCAGGTAATGGCGCACCAACCAATCCGGTCCCCGCAGATGAAATTTCCATTGCGCGGTGCGGAACTCTTCACAATACATTGTGTGATGTGTCATGGCGCTACCGGCGAAGGGAATGGAACCGTTTCTGCCTTCCTGGTTAAAAAGAAACCTTCCAACCTTGGCAGCGATCTGGTTCAAGATAAAAGTGACGGCACTCTTTTCCTTTCCATCTCCAATGGTGTTTTTAATCCGAACAACTCGCTTTTTCCTGATGTTGAGTTCTCTGGTCAAATGCCGCCCTTGAGTGAGAACCTTACCGTCCGCGAACGCTGGGACGTAATCAATTACATCCGCACGCTCAAAGTTGTAGTACAACCGTAAGGAAGGTCTTTGATGAAAGACGATGTACGTAAATATATTTATGGAACGATCGTAGTGTTCCTTGTGGGTGTTTTTATCTGGCTTAGTATCGTTTACGTGTCAGCTTGCGGGGTTACACTCTCTTGCAACCAGGCAGCGCAGCCAGTTGATCGCACTCCCATCCCAACCTTAATTCCTGCAACGCTCCCCGCGATGGATATGAGCAATGGACAACAAGCCGCATCTGATCGTGATGCATGTCGCGTTGTTGCCACTGATCTGGTGGGTGCGTGGGTCTCTGCAAAT
This sequence comes from Candidatus Villigracilis proximus, assembly GCA_016715195.1. Classification (GTDB taxonomy): domain Bacteria; phylum Chloroflexota; class Anaerolineae; order Anaerolineales; family Villigracilaceae; genus Villigracilis; species Villigracilis proximus. The sequence goes on along the minus strand of JADKBB010000009.1, from coordinate 91,111 downwards.
TCACCGGAAACTGACTCTTTCCAATTTGTTGACGCAAATGGAAATAATTGTGAAGCAACCTTTGCTGATGTTGAACCGCTCTTCAATGAACCCAATCTTTGGAATCCCGGCTCGTTGGCTTGCGTCTCATGTCATTCAGTGGATGTGGCGATTTCTCCCGCCCAGTTAGACCTGAGTAGTTATGCCGGCATAATCGCAGGCTCCCGCCGTGCTGATGCTGAATCCAAGGGCACAGACATCCTTGGCGCTGGTAATTGGGAGAAATCATTATTGTATGATTTCCTCGTCACCAGCAAAGCGGATGTGCCCGGTCATACCGAAGCAGTTTCCTTCGCTTCATTTGTCTTTGCAGGGAAGCCATTACCTGTTCCAACACCAACACCGTAATTTAAGATATTTATGAAATAGACCTGACAATTTGTCAGGTCTATTTTTTTTTCTGTTTTTACTGGGAAGATTTACCGCCAACAAAAAGACGTCCCTGAAAAGGGACGTCTTTTTGTTGGCGGAGAGGGCGGGATTCGAACCCGCGAACCTTTGTGGGTTACACGCTTTCCAAGCGTGCGCGCTAAGCCAGACTACGCGACCTCTCCATTTCTCTACTTGAGCGGGCGAATTATACCACGTGTTATTGAGGTGGCAATATTTGAATTTGCAGCCTGTGTCAAACCAACCACACTCTTTGCGGCAAAAACAGCATACTTCTTTAAATTTGGATCTGTTTCCCAGTGACCGCATATTCCAATATGTGTTCCGGGTGGAGGTAATAGATCAGTCGGGATGATGATGAGCGCGGATTGATTTGAAAGATAATCCAACGAAGAAAAAACGGATGTTTGGGAAGTAAGCGATTCGAGGTAATGAATAAGATGAATATCTGCCAGACTGTGGACGCTTTGGTTAAAGAGACCCTGATGAAAGTTCGGCATCCAATCGAGAAACAGGTCTTTTTCACGCATAATATTTACGGATGTTCCCGCATCGAAACGAATTAAGATTTTGTCGCTATCCGGGGCGCAGGAAAAAGCATTAAATACCGGTGGGGTTTGGCTTGTGGCGCGTGTTATTAAGGTTCCACACAGGATCAGGGCAATCAGAAGCGCACCAAACACCGCAGTACTATTTGACTCTTGAAACTTCAGGTTGGACTGGGCAAATAGACCGATTTTGATGCGGCTTACAATGAGGAGAGTCCCATACCGGGTAGAAGACCAAAATCCCGATGGAGGCGGCGTAAAGGCGCACTCGATACGCATCAGTGGGCGGCACAAATGGGACCGATGCCAGAACACCAAAAGTCGCCATGATAACGAGTCCGCTAAAGGGATCATCTGGTTTGAGAGACCATTTCAGAATACCTAATATGCATAACGTATATATTATCCAGCGGGTGATCGTATTGATGACAGCATTTTCACCGCCAAGAAATGAAAAAGCGCCGTATACAGTGTCGGAGAAAAACATGGACCAGCCGTATAAGATACCCTTGATAAATAAAGCAGGGCTGTGAATAATAAGGTCGAACGCAAGGCGGTAGATGGCTTGAGATTGTTCCGGGTTTTGCAACAAAAAAACTTCAGGGTGTTTTTCAAAAATGTAGGTATATGACTTTCCGCCTGAAGCTAGTCCGTATAAAGCCCATGAGAAGTTGGAAAATGCCGTTCCAGACGGTCCTGCCAATAATCGAATGAAAAATGAATTCAATGCAAAACTTGCAAGAATTACAATTATTCCCAAAAATAAAACCTTGATTGAGATATGTTCATTTGTTTTTTTGAACACCCATCCCAGCCACAATAATATGAAAGGCAGGGTAAACATGGCACCCGGACGGATATTGAGTGAAAAAGCAATCACAAATAAGCCAAAAATTGCCAGATATTGAGAGTTCTTTTCCATTCCTCGCCAGATCAGTCCTATTCCAAGCATCCCGATCGGAACGCCAAGCGTTTCAGACAGACTCGTTCCTGAATGATGTCTGAAATACAGAAAAAGAATGACAAGCAGAAAGACAGCTGTTTCTGCACCATGTGTGCGTTGAATCTCGCGCACACTAAAGTAAATGGTGATCGCCGCGATCAGAGTAATAATTGCCAGACTGAACATAAAATTTCGGTCTGTGATGCTCATTAAAAACGATAGAAAACCCGGGAAGAACGGACGCATCGCAGAAAAATCTGAAATAGTCTGTCCGGTGATGATACGCAGACTGTCAGAATAGTAAAAGGATGCATCTGTTAAGGGCACGAGTCCGCTAATGGCAACTGACTGTGACTGTCCCGAAGCCCACAGCCCTGCCAGCGGCATCGCAAAAAGTGAAAGAGTGACAGCCATCCCAATAAAATCTCCCACGCGGTTTGGGATGCGAAATGCAAGATATAGGATTAATCCAGTACCTGGAATCACAATCCGAAACCGGTCCGTAACGCCATGCTCACCGGACGCAGAAAATTGGGTGAACGATTTATCAGGATCAGGCTAAAAATAACGATTGATATAAGGAGAAAGATCGCCTGCCAAAGGTAGGGGGATATTTTGTGAGTAGATTTATTGTTTTTCATTGATGAATAAAATTATACCCTGTTGATAAAAAGAAAATACCATCCGCTTAGCGGATGGTATTTTGGATGCTCAATCTGTTGAAGCCTGAAGTGGTAAAGGCGGCGAACTTTCATTTCTATTTTGCTCAACATTCATGATGATTGGTGTGAAGAATCCACCAATGCCCATCAGCAGAGTGGCGATTCCTGCAACCCAATACCATGTCCGAATTCCGATTACGTCAGAGACAGGCCCGGCGAATGCCAGACTCAACGGTGTCATGATCGTGGCTAGACTCATCACAACGCCCATAACACGGCCCTGCATCTCTGGTTTTACAGAAGCTTGAAGAATGGCCCCCAGCGGACCGTTCACAATAGGATTGGTAATGCCGGATATTGTCATGCCCACGACAGCCAGCCAGAACATGTTTGCAGGAGCAAATCCAACAATTGTGATGCCCACGCCAATCCCGATGATACCCACCATTGCGGTGATGATATTTTTCTTGAAACCGCCCCATACACCAAGCAGGATTCCACCGATCACCATGCCAAACGCCCAGATCGAATCCATCAGACCGAATTCCAGCGCGCCCAGCCCAAAATGTTTTGTGACCAGTAATGGCATCAGTGAGCCGGTTGGTGTAAGAAGAAAATTACATGCCAAAGCCAGAGCAATGACCGCCATTAATCCCGGCCACGACCTGATGTATTGAATGCCTTCTTTCATATCTTCCCAAACACTCGTCTTGTGTTTTCCTTCTTCGGTCAATTCGCGCACAGGCTGTGGAATGGACAGGAACAATAAGGGCAAGACGCCGAACAGAGCGGTCACGATGTCGATAAATAAAACACTTTGCATTGGCATAATACCAAGCAGCAATGCACCGGTGGGAGGCGAAACAATATTGATCGCTGCGCGCAAAGTTTGGTTGATGCCCGAAACACGTGTCAACTGATCTGACGGCACCAACAACACGGTGGAGGCTCCAAGCGCAGAATGATGGAAAACATCGCCAATCGAGCGCACGAACATCACCAAATAAATATGCCAGACCTCGATCTGACCTGTATAAAATAGATAAACCAGCACAGCCGTTGAAGCTGCTATTCCCGCATCAGCCACGATCATGATCATCCGGCGGTTCCAGCGATCCACCAATGCGCCAACCAGCGGACCAAGGATAACCTGCGGCAGCATCGCCACCAGTGTCGCCATCGCCAGGACTGTGGCAGAGCCCGTCTTTTGTGTTAAGTGCCAAACCAGCGCAAACTGCACCAGTCCGCTTCCAAAAAGTGAAACAGCCTGTCCAGCAAAAATAGTGTAGTACTTCACAGCCCATCGTTGGGGGATAGGTTGATTAATATTATCCATTTTACCTCCAGAAAACATAAGTCTTGTTTGTAAATATTGATATATTATACAGAAAAATAAATAAATGTCAATAAATATTTAATAAAATCAACAAAAAGTCTTTCTCGTGTTGATTTTTCTTGATTTTAGGTTAATATTTTAAAACTTGATAGATATTGGTTGGCCCTTTCTGTATAATTGGACAATCTCACTTTAGGAGTTTTTATGAAGACGTTCAAACGCATCCTGCTTGGACTTTTAGCTGTTCTGGCGATTCTGATTCTTTTCCTGCCCCTCAGCATTTTCGCAGACTCACTCTTCGGCGCGAGTCGTCTCGACGCACTGGTGAACACCACAGTCCCCGGCCTAAACGGCGGACCTGACGTACGGGCTTATGTCGCCAGGCCAGAAGGCGAGGGACCATTCCCAACAGTCATCATGATTCACGAATTCTTTGGCTTGCGTGAGTCCATCATCGGCAAAGCGGATTTGCTGGCGAAAGAAGGCTATATAGTCGTTGCGCCAGATACTTTTCGCGGCTCAACAACTTCATGGATCCCGCGCGCCATTTATCTTGTGAGCAATACCAAACCGGAAGATGTCAATGCCGATCTGGATTCCATATATGCCTGGCTTGAAACCCAATCAGATGTGGATGCAAACCGCATCGCGATTGCAGGATTCTGCTACGGCGGGCGGACCTCACTCGTGTATAGTTTGCATAATAACAAACTGGCCGCGACAGTCGTGTTTTATGGTTCACCTGAAACAGACCCCGAAGTCTTAAAGAATTTACCAGGTCCTCTTTTGGGAATTTTCGGCGATGCAGATCAATCGATTCCTGTGGAAGAAGTGCAGGCTTTTGATGATGCACTCACTGAGGCTGACATAACCCATACAGTATCCATTTACGCCGATCAACCACATGCCTTTGTTGAAGATGTCGCAGGAATTCAAGCTGGTGGGGCGCAGGGCAAGGCGTGGACAGAGATGCTGGAATTCCTTGATGAAAACCTCAAGAATGCGCCTTCCTCACGCAATGGGAAATCGATTTCTTATGCCGCAGAATTTGACTGGTATTACTACGCCATGCTTGCTTATGAACATGCATTTGGTTCAGCCAGTCACCAGCACCATTAATGTATGACACAAAGAGAGTGGGAATCCAATTGGCCTCCAACTCTCTTTGTGTCATTGTTTTACAATAAGGCCGGAGACAATATGGAAACATTCATCAATCAACCAAAACACATTCCCTTCTTTCTAAAACTTGGCATCTTAATTTCAGAAAGAATAACCGGCAAAACCATGCTCCCCGCGCGGATATTAGCCTGGTACCCCAAAGCCGCAATTGGCTCAGGCATCATGGAAGCACTGGTAGCCCATGAAGACGGACAAATGAATCAGCGTATGCTCAAACTGATTCGGATGACGGCTTCACACGCGGCGGCCTGCCCGTTTTGCATTGACATGAATTCATATGAGCACCGCCAGCATGGAATTACAGACGAAGAAGCCGAAGCCCTGCGCGGAGATATTGATAGGGTACCTACTTTTTCAGAACGTGAGAAACTGGCTATCGTTTACACACGCGTCATTTCGCAAACGCCATTGAAATTCCAGCCTGAGTTGGTTGAGCGGGTTAAATCTGCTTTTACCGAGCGAGAGTTTGTTATTCTCGCCAGTACCGCCGCGCAAGTCAATTATTGGGCGCGATTGATTCAAGCCTTGGGAATTCCACCCGCCGGGTTTATGGACGAGTGAATAAAACCCTACTTAACTCAAGTTGCTACATGAAAACCTTCTCTATAATTCACTGGGTAATAAAACTCAGAAAATTCCGCGGTTCAAAAGAAATTGGTGCAGACTCTTTTTCTAAAGGCAGTAACTTGGGTTACTTAGTAAACTCTCATCTTCCAGAAGGCAGTTTTTCGATAGGTCAAAAGGGTATTGTGGTATTATCTGCGCCCGCAATAAAAATCTAACAAAGAGGAAATAAATTGAAGTCACTAAATCTTAAGTTCGTGTTCGTATTTTTACTAAGCATTGCCATGGTTTTGAGTGTTTCTGCCTGCGCATCTGATTCAGATGCCGGTTCAGAAGAAATGGACGCTGCTTCCGCCGAATCCACCGAAGCTCCGGAAGAAGTTGAAGCCCCCGCTGAAGGCGGAGACGTTGTCGCCGAGTTCTCTTTCACCAACACAGGTGAGGAAGAAATTTGCGAGTTGTATTTATCTCCCGCTGGACAGGAAGCCTGGGGTGTTGATCAACTGGAAGGTAATACCATTCCGTCGACCGAAAAGTTTGTTCTCAAAAACATTCCTGCCGGAACTTATGATGTCAAGGCCGTTGGTTGCGCAGGCAGCGAAGTCGTTGGACAGTTGGATATCTTCAACCAATAATTAGAATTGAGCTACACAAAAGCCCTCCGAATTCTTCAAGAATTCGGAGGGCTTTCTTTTTACTTATCACTTATTACTTATCACTAAATTTACTTCCCCATTTTTTTTTCAACGCCTCGGTCAATGCTGGGACAATCGCAAACAGGTCACCAACTACGCCATAACGTGCAACTTTGAAGATCGGTGCGTCGGCGTCTTTATTGATGGCCACGATGACTTTTGCATTGCGCATACCGACGATGTGTTGAATGGCGCCAGAGACACCACAGGCGATGTACAGATCAGGCGAAACGACTTTGCCGGTTTGACCCACTTGATGTGAATAGGTGATGTAGCCGGCATCAACTGCCGCACGTGAAGCGCCGACTGCGCCGCCGAGCAGGGAGGCGAGTCCGCCGACCATTTCAAAGCCGACCTTGGCGGTGGCGGCTTCATCCAGACCTAGAGACGGGTTATTTGACACTCCGCGCCCGCCAGAGACGATGATTCCGGCGTCGCCGAGGTTTACTGCGGATTCAGAAGCAGAATAGCCTTGGACAGTTGTGAGCGCATCTGTTTTGGCTTCGCCTTTGGTGAGCGTGCCGGTTTTTCCTGCGACATGTTCGGGTTTGGGGAAGGCGCGCGCAGGGATTGTCGCCATCACCGGTTTGCCTGAGCAGACGGTCTTCTCTAAAACTTTACCTTCGTAAATGGCGCGGGTGGCGACCAACTGCTCGCCGTTCATTTCACATTTTGTGACATCAGTCAACACACCTGTGTTTAAGTCTACAGCAGACATGGCGGCCAACTCACGGGTTCGAGCTGTCGTAGGAAACAGAATCAGGTCTGGGGTAGAGGAAGACGCGAGCGCCGAAAGGGTGGAGGCATACGGTTCAGCGCGGTAATCTGTCAGCGCTGAATCATCCACGACGATCACTTCATCGGCGCCATATTCAAAAGCGGCTTTTGTAATTTCATCGAGCCCTGAACCAAAAACGAGAGCGGTGGCTGTGCCGAAAGTTTTTGCGAGGCCGAGCGCTTCCCATGAAGCGGGCTGCACTTCGCCTTTGAAGTGGTCAATATAAACAAAAGTTTTCATAGCACTTTCTCCGCGAGAATTTTGTCGGCGAGTTTTTCAGCGATCTCGGCCGGGGTTTCGCCGGCGATCATTTCGACCGTGGTTTCGCGCGCGGGCGGGTTCATCAACTCGGTGCGCGTGATGATGGCGGCGGGCGCGGCGGCGTTAATATCCGCGAGCGACCAAACGGGGATGGTGGCCTTCGAGGCTTTGCGGATGCCCATGAAGGATGGGTAGCGCGGTTCGCCAATACTTTGGACGACGCTGAGCACGGCGGGCAATTTTGCGCTGACGGTTTGCCGGCCTTCTTCGATGACTCGTTCCACGGTCACGCTTCCACCGTCGACTTTGATCTGGCCGGCCAACCCAAGCATCGGCCACCCGAGAACACGAGCGGTCTGCGCGGGGGTCAGGCCTGCGCCGTTGTCGAGGGTCTGACGGCCGAAGACAACCATGTCTGCGCCGCCAACTTTGTTGATGGCAGCCGCCAGTACGCGCGCCGCGCCGACGGTGTCTAATTCGGCGAGTGCTGCGTCTGAGATGAGCACAGCTTCATCTGCACCCATGGCAAGGGCGTGTTTGAGCGCGTCTTTGGCTGATTCGGGGCCGACGCACAGCACGGTGACTGTGCCGCCTGACGCTTCCTTCTGTTGAAGCGCGCCTTCCACTGCGTATTCGTCGAACGGGTTGATGACCAACGGCGCATCTCCCCAGGATACTTTCCCGTCTGCGGCCGTTACTTTGGCCTCAGAGTCGGGCACTTGCTTGATACATGCGATGATTTTCAAGTTGCTTCTCCTTGATTTGAATTTAAAATTTTACTTTGAGGTTAAACAATTACATGCCAGACACGTAAGCCATGACCACAAAAATATCCGCGCCGATGACGGTCACAAATCCAATTACGCTGAAAAGCTTTTGTTCCACTTCCCAACGCTTGCGGTTTTCCAGCCGTTTGATGAAGAATTCCTTGAAGGGCATGGGGGAGCGGGTGAGGCTGTTGTAAATATCCTGATAGTAGGCTTCTGTTTTGAACCAGAGTTTGTAGGTGTTAGAAAGGAATATCAAACTGAACATCAGGAAAAGAATTACAAATCCGAGGGGCGGTTGGGTGGGAGTTGACATTGTTATTGTTGTGACAGACTTCCGCAGTCTATGGTTTTTTATCTAAAAGTGGTGAAGCTGATAAGTTTTCCCGATTTCAGTTCGAGTTCACAGGCGTGGCTGTTAAGCGTGTAGGCAGAGAATGTATATCCATCTTCATTGAGCTTGACACGTGTGAAGAAAGTATTTGGGTCAGGCTTCTCAGCCTGCCAGATGACCTTCCCATCCTGCCCAATTAGATATAAATTGGATTCCTCGTACGGGAATTTAATGGCACTTTCCAACACCAGCAGTCCGGCATTAAGTTGAATCACTTTTTCAATTTTTGTGTGTAAAGGTCTGACATCCATATCCATAATTTTTTCCTTACTGTTTTTGTCCATTATAAAGGGATAACTATCGGGGAAAAGTCTACTTGTGCTGACTGTGAATATTCGCATTATATCCCAGAATAAATAAACCTACCGAGCGGTAGGTTTATTTATTCTGGGATGTTTCTTTCCTTGATTCATACAGAATATTAATGTTGCTTTGTGTAACTTATTTTGTGCGCCCGCATCTATACATAAATCAAATTTTTGGAGGTAAGAGATGTCTGACCAGAAAGTTCAACCCAAAGTAGTGGTATTTAGCACACCCACCTGTTCGTTTTGTACCATGGCGAAGAAATATTTTCGTGATAAAGGTATCAAGTTTACTGATATTGACGTGAGTCGTGACCAGGCAGCCGCGCGTGATATGGTGCGCCGCTCAGGTCAGATGGGCGTTCCTGTTATTGATATCGGCGGCAAGATCATAGTCGGCTTTAACCGTCTGCAAATTGACCAACTGCTTAGTATTAAATAATTGGAGGATAAAATGGCAAAAAATAATAACATTCAGCCGCTTGGAACACGTATTCTTATTCGTCCTCTGGAGCAGGAATCCAAGACGAATTCAGGTTTGTTTTTGCCCGAAACCGCAAAGGAAAAGCCGCAGACTGGCGAGGTGGTTGCCATCGGCGATGATGAAGGCATAAAGTTAAAAGTGAAGGACAAGGTTTTGTTCGCCAAGTATAGCGGCACCGAATTCAAATTCGACGGAACTGATTATCTGCTGCTTGAAGCGAATGATGTGCTGGCCCGCCTGAATTGACCCTGAAAAAATAAAAAAAGCCCGGCGCATATTTCGATTTGCGTCGGGCTAGGGGATGGGGGAGTCTTCCATCATTTCTTTTGAACTCCCATGTTGTTGAGTTCGTCCGGGTTGTACTGGGCTACGAACAAGTCCGAGCCGGCCAGGACGAGCAACAGAATACAAGCAACTGCTGCGAATACAAACATGTCTAACTCCTTTCTCTATGATGAATACTATAACGCTTTTGGAAACGAAAAGATACTCCCCTAACAGTACTGTAATGGTTCAACAATACAATTTTGAAAGGGTGAAATCGAGACGACCGATCTTCCAGATTTGTTCCCGCGTTCGGTTTATATACGCAGGCTTAACATGAAAGATGCGAAGTGAGTGGTTTTGCTAATTTTGCAAAAGCCGTTCCTCAAACCTCGCAGGATATTTGACAAAACAAGCGTTTGGGATAAAATACATCTCGCACTACCCAAGCCGAAGTGGCGGAATTGGCAGACGCGCTACGTTCAGGTCGTAGTGGGCTAACGCTTGTGAGGGTTCGACTCCCTCCTTCGGCACAAAAGAGATCCGCGCAAGCGGGTCTCTTTTGCATTTAACTTTATGATCATCGCCGGGCACAGAAAAAGGACAGGGATGGTATAATTGCACTATCAAAATGAGCTTCTTTCATCTAATGCGGACACGAAGTTTTTCCCCATCTTCGTGTCTTTTTGTGCCAATTCACCGTAGTTTTGACCAATTTAAGGATATTTTATGGCTGAAGAAAATATAGTCCCAGCAAACACCGGAAATATCGAGAGTGTTGATATTGATTCGCAGATGCGCACTGCGTATCTCGATTACGCCATGAGCGTGATCGTGGCGCGTGCTCTGCCAGATGCCCGTGACGGTTTGAAACCTGTCCATCGGCGTATTTTATTCGCCATGCATGAACTGGGTATGCGTTCGAACTCGGCTTATAAAAAGTCCGCTCGTATCGTGGGTGAAGTGCTGGGTAAGTACCATCCGCACGGTGACTCTGCTGTGTATGAATCCATGGCTCGTATGGCGCAGGATTTTTCCATGCGCTATTTGCTCGTGGATGGTCAGGGTAACTTTGGTTCTGTAGACGGTGACTCTCCGGCTGCCATGCGTTATACCGAGGCACGTCTGCAAAAGATGGCCGAAGAAATGCTGGCCGATCTTGAAAAAGACACCGTGGATTTTGGTCCCAACTTTGACGATTCACTTGAAGAGCCGCTTGTTCTTCCGGCACGTTTACCGAATCTTTTATTGAATGGTTCATCAGGTATCGCTGTGGGTATGGCGACCAATATCCCTCCGCAAAATTTGCGCGAATTGGTTGGCGCGATCAATTACCTGATCGATAATTACGACACGATCGATGACATCACCGTGGACGACCTGATGAAGTTCGTACTCGGCCCTGATTTCCCGACTGGCGGCATGATCGTCGGGACGGAGGGAATTCACTCGGCGTATGGAACAGGCCGTGGCCGCATCGTGATGCGCGGTATTGCTCACATCGAAGAGACAAAGGCCGGGCGTTATCAGATCAACATTACGGAGATTCCGTATCAGGTAAATAAATCCACTTTGATCGAGCGGATCGCAGAACTGGTGCGTGACGACAAGATCGATCAAATCTCGGACCTGCGGGATGAATCTGACCAACGCGGCATGAGCATCATCATTGAGTTGAAACGCGCCGCGCAGCCCAAGAAGGTTCTTAATCAACTTTATAAATACACAGCTTTGCAGTCCACGTTTGGCGTGCAAATGCTCTCTCTGGTGGATGGGGAACCGCGCACGTTGACCCTCAAGCGCATGTTGCAGATATTTATCGAACATCGCCAAACTGTCATCACCCGCCGTTCGAAATTTGAACTTGCCAAAGCGCAGGCCCGCTTGCATATTCTCGATGGCTATCTGACCGCACTCAACAGCATTGACGCCATTATTAAAGTGATCCGCGAAGCTGAAGATGCAGATACGGCCAAAACCAATTTGATGAAGCGTTTCAAATTGAGCGAACTGCAAGCGCAGGCGATTTTGGATATGCAATTGCGCAGACTGGCTGCGCTCGAACGTTGGAAGATCGAAGAAGAACACAAACAAGTACGCGCGATCATTGAAAACCTTGAAGATCTGCTCGCACACCCCAAGAAGATTCTCGCGTTGATTCAATCTGACTTGAACGAACTTGCCGAAAAATTTGGCGATGAACGCCGCACACAGATCTCAGCGGAAGCCAAGGAAGATATTCACGATGAAGACCTCGTTGCAGATGAAGCTGTATTGATCAGCCTCACCGAGCGTGGATATATCAAACGTGTGGCTGCCACGGCTTTCAAGTCGCAGAGTCGCGGCGGACGGGGAGTGATGGGTCACACCACCAAGGATGAGGATGAAGTTGTGATGCTCATCCCGGCCCGCAGTTTGAATACCATGTTGTTCTTCTCTGATAAAGGCAAAGTGTATTCTGAGAAGATCTATCAAATTCCAGATTCAGACCGCGCCACAAAGGGGATTCCATTGGTCAATGTATTGTCTCTTGAACCCAATGAAAAAGTGACAGCCGCCATGGCGGTTGGAGAATTCTCCGCGCGTAATTATTGTATGATGATGACCGCACGCGGCAAGATCAAGCGTGTAACGATGGAAGAATTCGCATCGGTCCGTCCTTCGGGATTGATCGCCATGTCTTTGGAAGAGGGTGATCATTTGGGTTGGGTGCGCCAAACTTCAGGCAAGGATGAGATCATCATTGTCACCGAAAATGGACAGGCACTGCGCTTTAGCGAGGATAAAGTCCGCTCGATGGGACGTCAGGCCGCGGGCGTACAGGGGATTCGCCTTGCGAAAGATGATGCCGTGACCAGTATGGATGTGGTTGAAAAAGATGGCGCGTTACTGGTTGTGACAACTCGAGGTTTTGGCAAGCAAACCCCGCTAAAAGATTATTCTGCGAAGGGACGCGCCACAAGTGGTATTTCTACCATCGACCAAAAGGCGTTGCCCGAAGTTGGCAAGATCGCCGCGGCACGTGTGGTGCAAAATGCAGACGACCTGACCATTATGACCTCCAATGGCGTTACCTTGCGCATGAAAGTGAAGGATGTCAAACAATCCGGCCGCGCTACAAAGGGCGTACATTTGATCAAGCCGAATGAAGGCGATAGTGTTGCTTCTGTGGCTCGCACCTCTGCTGAAGATCTAAAGAAGGTGGGCGCGCAGCTTAGCGAGAGCACTGAAAAAGAGGAAGCACAGCCCAAGTTGGTATAAAGTAAAACAGGCGGGGCAATGAGCCCCGCCTGTTTTTTTATTTAAGCCAAAAGAGTGCGGGTTAGAGCCCGCGTTTTTTATTTTTAGAACGCAATTTTTCCCAGGACAAGCAGTGCCATTGTGCCAATGACACATACCGCCAGCATGAGCATAAAAGTAATTACAAAGCGCTGCATGGCTGTCATACCCAAAAAGCGGCTCGACCTGGCACGTCCGCTGGGAGCCAAATCAAGAGCGGGTTGAAATTTAGCTTCTTCTTCGTAGAATGGACTGGCTGCTGCATCTTCACGGAGATTATCAAACATAGTGACCTCTATTTTTTGAAAAGTATATCACGCGCCCGGCCTCAAGCTGACATCCCCGAAGCGGACTATTACGGAATTGTCATGCGAGCCGCGCAGACGCAAACTTCCATCTGACTCAAGCCCCATTAATTCACCTGTGATGGGAGATTCGTCTCCTGCGTGGATTTGAACCTGCTCGCCGCGAAAGGCCAGCATCTCCTCCCAGGCTTTAATCAACTCATCGGAAGCCATACGTTTGCGCCAATCGATAAACGCATTCAAGATGCCAAAGAGAATCTCCTCGCGTGCGGGAGGTTCCTTTCCAATTTCATCTTCAAGGCTGGTGGCTGGGAATTGTAATACTTCAACGGGCGGCACCGATGATTTGTAGACATTAATTCCCATGCCTATCACTAGTGAATCTATATCATTGCCTGACCAGACAGTTTCGATCAGGATGCCTGCTGTTTTTTTTCCATTAACCAAAATATCATTCGGCCATTTGATGCGCGGAGCGAGACCCAGCATGGAACAGGATTCTGCCATTGAAAGCGCAGCCAGCCCAACGGTCCGCGAGAGATGCGGGCGCAGGGCGGCGGTGGGGCGCAGGATCAGGCTGAAGGCCAGTCCACTGTCTTTTGGGGTGAACCATTTACGGTCGAGTCTGCCGCGGCCCTGAGTCTGTTCATCCGCAAGGACGATGGAAAGATCAGGTGCGCCTTCCGCAGCCCAGGCCAGCGCTTCGTCATTGGTGGATCCAATGGAATTAAAATAGCGCAGACCGCCGATGTTTAACTTCGAGAGAGTTTTTTTGAGGGAGTTTTCGTTCATGTACATTAAAACCCTAAAGGTCTTTAAGACCTTTAGGGTTTATTTCTATTGAACAATGCTATATGGATTAACGTTCGAGCCGCCGATACGCACTTCAAAATGCAAATGTGCGCCGAAGGAATTACCTGTGTTACCTGCTGCGCCAATGACCGCGCCCTGACCAACCGGCGTACACAAACCAACATTGATTACGCTTAAGTGGGCATAGACCGTTACATAGCCATTGCCGTGATCGATCTGCACCACATTACCGTAGCCGTAATTCCAGCCGCCTTGCGCCATGGTGACAATTCCCGACCCGGCCGCATACACGGGTTCACCTTCATTGGCTTGAATATCAATACCGAGATGTCCGGGGCCGTAGCCGTTGCCCGAAATACTGTGCGAGTTTGCGGGCCAACCGAAGCCGCTTGCAACAGGTCCACCGCCGCAGGCATTCGTGGCGTTGGCTCCGCCGGTGCCGGTATCAGCGCCGCGTCCATTGGTGGCGAGATCCTGTTCCCATTGACGCAGGTCACGCGAGCCGCCGGGAATCATGACTGTTGTGCCCGGCTTTATTTTCGGGTCGGTTAGATCAACATTGTTTCCGGGGAAGGCAATGATCTCATCGGCCTCTGTATAAAATTCTTCAGCGACAGATTCAAACGTATCGCCATCCTGCCATTCATAATACAAACCGTCCACTGGCGGGATGGTTAATTCCATGCCGGGTTTGAGGTTATGCGGGTTATCTTCCAATTGTGTGTTGACGTAAAGAATCGTCTCTGATTTTAGTTTGTAGTCATCCGCGATGGAGATCATGGCATCGCCGCGCGAAACACGATAGATGACTGATTCGTAGCGTGGTCTTTCGGGGATGTTGGTGATCAACTGCAATTTACGCGGAATGGATGAGACCCCGCTTCCATCTCCGCTGGTAACGGGTACGCCAACTTCAGGTTGACCAGCGCCCGCAACACTGGTGGGTTGCGCTGAGACAGTGATGCTTGCGGGACGTGAATTCTTATAAAGAATAGCCGAGCTTAATAAAGCGGCCACGATCAAGATTGTAGCAACCCAGCTGATGATTGTAAAACGATCCGCTTTGCCTTTGACGCGCGGCGCGGTTGGAGGTTCATTCACCGCAGAAATAACCTTTGGCTTGCGCTTTAGTTTTTGACCCAAAGCAGAAAAGAAGGGTCGTATGTTATCAATGAATTTTTTCATTCTCTAATTTACTCTGGAGTCAAACAACTTGCTGTTTGACTAAAATTACGCATCCTTTGTTAGATTCTCAAGGAATTCTATATTATTCTTGGCGCGTTCCATGCGGGTGATGATGGCTTCGGTGGCCACGGAATTGTCCATGCCTGCGCCTTGTGGGGGAGGAGAGATCATCTGAATGAACATGCGGCGCATGAGCCAAACGCGCTGGAGAAGATCGGGTCCGAGCAGCAGGTCTTCGCGGCGGGTGGACGAGCGTTCGATATCCACGGCGGGGAAGATGCGGCGTTCCTGCAATTTGCGGGAGAGGATCAATTCCATATTGCCGGTGCCTTTGAATTCTTCGTACACCACATCATCGAGGCGGGAGCCGGTATCCACGAGGCAGGTGGCGATGATGGTCAGCGAGCCGCCGTCTTCCACGTTACGCGCCGCGCCGAAGAAACGCTTGGGCGGATACAACGCTGAAGGGTCCATACCGCCGGAGAGTGTGCGACCCGAGGGGTTGACCACCAGGTTATAGGCGCGGGCAAGGCGGGTGATCGAGTCCATTAAGATTACCACATGGCGGCCGATCTCCACCAAACGCTTAGCGCGCTCTAAGGCCAGTTCAGCCGTGCGGACATGGGCGGTGACGGGCTCATCAAAGGTCGAAGCGACCACTTCCGCATCTACAGAACGGTCCATATCGGTTACTTCTTCGGGACGTTCGCCGATGAG
Source organism: Candidatus Villigracilis proximus (assembly GCA_016715195.1). Classification (GTDB taxonomy): domain Bacteria; phylum Chloroflexota; class Anaerolineae; order Anaerolineales; family Villigracilaceae; genus Villigracilis; species Villigracilis proximus. The sequence continues at coordinate 75,200 of JADKBB010000009.1, read as the reverse complement.
TGCAATAATTAAATGAACATCGGGATATTTGGTTGAAATTGAATTCGCAATTTGCTTGAGAATTGTAGTCTTGCCCGCCTTGGGAGGAGAAACGATCAATCCGCGCTGGCCTCGTCCAATGGGTGCTATTAAGTTAATGAGACGAGGGGCTAATGTGTCATGTTCAATTTCAAGATCAAAACGTACTTCCGGGAAAATAGGGGTGAGGTTTTCAAAAACAACTCTGCGTGAACTGCCTGTTTCTGGTTCCAGCCCATTAATTGATTCTACTTTGAGTAACCCGAAATGCCTTTCGCTTTCACGCGGCGGGCGGACTTGCCCGATCACGAGGTCGCCTGCGCGCAGATCATATTTTCTTAATTGCGCCTGTGAAACGTACACATCCTGGTCGCTAATTCTATAGTTGGTGGCTCGCAGAAAACCGATGCCTTCGCTCATGATCTCCAAAATGCCGCCGCGCAATTCAATGCCCTCCTTTTGCGCCTCCGCCTCGCGGATCATCATCGCGAGGGATTCCTTTTTCATGCGGTTGTAGCCAGGAATATTCAGGGTTTTTGCCATGCCGCGCAATTTTGACAGCGGTTCGTTCTCTAGTTCAAGTATTTTCATGTTGTGTTTTCTCTTGGATGGGATTGGAATGTAAATGCAAAGAACCAGCATCTTTTTAAAATGCCGGTGGATTTCCTTAGGATGTGATTGGTGAATCAGGGGTTACGGTCAATGTTCTCGTTACGCTTTCCGCATGTGGTGTAGATGATATGCGGCCATATAAATAAAATACTTTGTCAAACATCAGGGGAATTGACGGCATTATAGCACGCACATTAATAAGGTGCAAGCAGTTAATCAAGGATGCGGTTTTGATATGTCCACAAACGCTGATATAAACCGTTTTCCCGAACTAAATTTTCGTGGATTCCGCGCTCCACAATTTGGCCGTGGTCCATCACCAAAATCTCGCCCATGTTTTCCATGCCCACCAAACGATGTGTGATGAGCAGCGAAGTTTTCTTTTTCATCAGATCGAACAAAGTTTCGAGCACCTGTTTTTCGGTCAACGGGTCGAGGTTGGCAGTGGGTTCATCCAAAATTAAGATCGGCGCGTCTTTGATGATGACACGCGCAATCGCCAGCCGCTGGCGTTCGCCGCCTGAAAGCCGCAGTCCCTGTTCGCCGATCATTGTGTCGTATCCCTTTGGCAGGCTCAAAATAAAATCGTGGATCTGTGCAGATTTACACGCCGCTTCCACTTCTTCTTTTGTGACTTTTCTACGGGCGAAGCGCAAATTCTCAAAAATGGATGTGTTGAAGAAATATGTATTTTGGGAGACGAGACCGATTCTTTCCCGTACCTGATCCTGATTCTGCTCTTTGAGAGATTCTCCGCTGAGAGTGATTTCTCCCGAACTGTAATCCCAGAAGCGCAGCAAAAGATTGGCAAGGGTAGATTTGCCCGCGCCGCTTGGCCCGACGATGGCGAGGGAGGTCGAAGGTCGAAGGTCGAAGGTCACGTTTTGGAGGGCGGGGGTGGTTTGCGATGGATAGGTGAAGGAAAGATTCGTGAAACGTAATGCGTGATTCGTAACTGGTAACTGATTACTGTCCACTGTCCACTGATCACTGACCACTGGCACAGTATCCACCACTTCAAATAACCTGCGTGCAGCTTCACGGGAGGAATTCCACATTTGAGCGGCGAGGGGCAGCGGGGTGACGGCTTCGAAGGAGGCGAAGGTGAGCAATGTCAGCGAGGCGAGCATGGGGCCAGCGAGGTTGCCATTTGTCACTTGTGGAATGCACAGGAAGAGAACTGTCCACATGCCGAGGTTGGTGAGCAGGGTGGATAATCCCGCGTGGATGCCTGTCACTTGTGCCATGCGGCGTTGAGCGTTGCCGTAGTCGAGTCCGTTGGCTGCGATTTGTTTCAGGCGTTCATCTGCGTGACCGTAGGCGAGCAGATCGGCCATGCCTTGGATTCCGTCCACGAGGCGGGTGTGTAAATCTCCGCGCAGGGTGATCGTCTGTTCGGCGGATTTGCGGCTGGTGATCTGGGCGATGGCGGGGAGCACAATGCCGAGGCTGAGAAAAAATATCAGGAAAACAGGAGCAAGTATCGGGTAGAAAGAGGCGAGAAATATCGAAGTGAAAATGCCGACGATGGCAGCGGTCAATGGGGGAGAGACAACTCGAACGTAGAAATTTTCCAGAGTTTCCACATCACCGATGATGCGGGCGAGCAAATCCCCTGCGCGGAATTCCATCAGGCGGGCGGGGGCGAGGGGTTCGAGTTTTTCGTAGAACCAAACGCGCAGGCGCGAGAGCAGGCGGAAGGTGACGTCGTGCGAGACGAGGCGTTCGAGGTAGCGGAAGATGCCGCGCGTGATGCCGAAGAGCCGCGTGCCAACGACGGAGACGCCGAGATCCGCGACGGAGGTTGCGATGGCGGCGGTGGAGATGAGCCACGCAGAGGTGCCCATGAGCGCGATGCTGGAGCCGATGGTGATGGAGCCGATGAGCACGGAGAGTGCGACGCGATGCCAGTTGCCGCGAAGGAAGGTGAGGAGGCGGAAGAAAGTGTTTTGAGGTTTAGTAGTTTGTGAAGAAGGAGAAGTAATAAGTGAGAAGTGAGAAGTTGTAGCTGGTTCTTCGATGATCGTTTCTTTTTGCTTTTTACTTTTTACTTCTTTACTTTCGACTTGATAAGTTCTAACCATGCTCGCATACATGCCGTTGTTCGCAAGCAGTTCGCTGTGCGTGCCTTGTTCGATGATGCGGCCTTCGTCGAGGACGATGATCTGGTCGGATTGGAAGATGGTGTTGAGGCGATGCGCGATGGTGAGGACGGTGCGGCCTTGCATTAATTTGCGCGTGGATTCTTCGAGCAGGGATTCGGTTTCGGGGTCGAGTGCGGAGGTGGGTTCGTCGAGAATCAGGATGGGGGCGTCTTTGAGGAAGGCGCGCGCGAGGGCAACGCGTTGGGCTTGTCCGCTGGAGAGACGGGCTCCGCTTTCACCTACGATGGTTTCGTATTTTTCTGGAAGCGAGTCGATAAACTCATGCAGGTGCGCGGCTTGCGCGGCGATGATAATTTCTTCGTGAGTTGCGTCCGCTTTGCCGATGCGGATGTTGGCGGCGATGGTGTCGTGGAAGAGGTGCGGGCGTTGGGGAACCCAGGCGATGGAAGGATGAATTGGGGGAGGTGACTGGGGATTAGGTGATGAGTGAAATGTGAGGTCGCCTTGTGTGGGTTGGATGAAGCCGAGGAGGAGTTGGACGAGGGTGGATTTGCCTGCGCCTGTTTTGCCGACGAGGGCGATGTGTTGGCCGCGTTGGATGGTGAGGTTGATATTTTCGAGTGCGGGAGTTGTTTCGTTTGGGTAGGTGAACGAAACATTTTTGAAGGTAATCGAAGATATTTCGGCAGGCTGATTACTGTCCACTGTCCACTGTCCACTGTCCACTTTTGTGTCCAAAATTTCATAAATTCGCTTTGCTGCTGTCGTTCCATTCATGCCTGCGTGGAATCTTGCGCCGAGGGCGCGGAGGGGCATGTAGAATTCGGGGGCGAGGACGAGGAGGAAGAGCGCGGGTTGGAAGTCCATTTTGCCGTAGAGCAGGCGAAAGCCAATTTCCACGGCGATGACGGCGGTGCTGAGGGTGGCGAGTAATTCGAGGGCGAGTGCGGAGATGAAGGTGATGCGCAACACGCTCATTGTGGTGTCGCGGAATTTTTCGCTGACTTGTGCAATGGTTTGCGTTTGCGCTTTGGATTGGCCGAAAAGTTTGAGGGTGGTCAGTCCTTGCAGGCTGTCGAGGAAGTGAGCACTCAAGAGACGCAGGGTTTCATATTGGCGTTTGGTGACAGCTTCTGCACCTTTGCCGATCATGATCATAAAGAAGGGAATCAATGGCGCGGTAATTAAAAGGATAATGCCTGAGAGCAGGTCAATCGGGAAAACAAAAATAAGAATGGAAAGGGGAACGAGTGTGGTGATAACCAGTTGGGGAAGATATTGGCTGAAATACGCGTCGAGCGCTTCAATGCCTTCGACGGCGGCGGCGGTCAGTTCGCCGGTGCGCTGTCCACGGGCGTAGGCGGGACCGAGTTTGAGGATGTGCGCGAAGAGACGATTGCGCAAGTCCGTTTTGATTTTGACGGCGACGGCGTTTGCGGCGACTTCATTGAGCCAACTCATGAGGGAACGTCCGCCGATGGTGAGGAGGATGAAGAGCAGCGGACGCATCACCTGCGCGAGTACCTGCTTATCAAAAAAAACAGCATTTATCACACTGCTGAGGAGCCACGCCTGCCAGATCGTAAGCAGACCAGCTAACAGTCCAGAAAGAATCGTTAATGTCAGGGCGAGGCGAGTGTCGCGGGTGAGAGTCAGAAGTCTGCGGTGCATAATGGGTTGAGTGTAGGGTGAATAGATGAAATGTGCAAGGTGACAACGAGAAGTTGGAGAATGATTTATATTCTCCAACTTCTCTGATCTTTAATCCTGCGCACCGATAATGATAATGTTGCCTGTGTTCGTAGGTTCTTCTACATCTACAGATTTGGTTAATGCTGCCTGAGTTCCCTGCCGTGCAAATTTATACATTAATCTAAACATGACAAGCGCGAGCACACCATACAGTAATGTGAAACTGACCAGGGTGGTAGAGACCATTGTAACGGTGAGATTTGGCGAGACGGCTTGAGCCGTGGTGAGCAATCCCTGCACGATCCAGGGTTGGCGTCCCATTTCAGTGGTGACCCAGCCAGCCACGCCGGCGATGAAGGGCAGGGGAATGAGATATGGCATCCACTTCAGCCATTTTATAAGTTTGGGTGACCAATTGCGCAATACAACGAAGAGGGCGAAGGCTGAGGCGAAAAGCATGATGACTTCCAAGCCAGCCATGATACGAAATGACCAATAGGTGACAACCATCAGCGGAACGTAGTCATTTGGGCCGTAGCGTGCTTCATATTCCGCTTGCAGTTGGTTGACGCCCTGTATTTCACAATCGAAGTTATTGCAGGCAAGGAAGCTTGTCAGGTAGGGAACGCGAATGGACCATACTTCCTGTTTGCCTGTCAGGTCGCCGATGGTGAGCAGGGAAAAAGATGCGGGCTGCTCGGTATTCCATAGGGCCTCAATGGAGGCGAGTTTCATCGGTTGATAAATGCGCATCTCCTGTCCTTGTGTATGGCCTGTCATTAATAAGAGGAACGATCCGATCACGCCGACAATTGCTCCAGCCACGAAGGAAGGTTTGAAGACTTCCAGTTCTTTCTTGCGCAGGATATACCAGGAACTGATTCCCAGCATAAAAATGGAGGCAGTTGCCAACCCTGCGGAAAAAGCATGTTGAAACAGCAACCAGCCTTTGGGGTTGGTGAGAAGCGCAAAGATATCCACAAGTTGAGCGTTGCCAGTGACAGGATTGATAATATATCCAACAGGGTTATGCATCCATCCGCTGGCAAGCAAGATCCAGATCGAAGAGGATAGGCTGCCGATGGCGGCCATCCAGATCGAAAATAAGTGAACACGTTTGGAAACACGCCCTTCGCCGAAGATCCAAATACCAATGAATACCGACTCAAGGAAAAAGGCAACCATTGTTTCGATCGCAAGCAGTGCGCCGAAGATGTCGCCAACAAAGCGGGAATATTCAGACCAATTCATGCCGAACTGAAATTCCTGTACAAGTCCCGGTGACAATGCCCATGCCAAAATTGACAAGGAAAAGTTTGCCCCAGAATTTTGCCATGCGGCGATAGCGTTCTTCGCCTGTGCGGTAGTAGAGAGTTTGGAAGATGGCGACGAACCAAACCAGGCCGAGGGTAAGGGGTACGAATAGGAAATGAAGGGCGGTGGTTACGCCAAATTGAATACGGGAAAGGGTGATAACGTCCATGATAGTTGCCTCTAACTAATTTTGTTACGATAGATTTACAACTTGTGTTGTGAAGTACATCACAAATCATGACGTTATTCTAACTAATAAGGTCTTTTTTGTACTTAATTTCACATAAGAGTCTTTGTAAGAAACTTATATTCCCTTAATTTGATTTGACTGTCTAAAAACTCACCCCGAATTTTCGGGGTGAGTTTTTTATGATTAGCTGTCGTGCTTGATTAATAAACGAGAGTCTTTTTGTCGGTGCTGATGCGCTGGCGGAACATGTAGTAGGTCCAGCCTTGATAGGCGAGGACGATCGGGACGAAGATCAGCGCAATGATGGACATGACGCCGAGGGTGTATTGTGATGAGGATGCATTGTAGATGGTGAGTGAATAGGCGGGGTTGGTGGTGGAGAGCATGACGTTGGGGAAGGTCATTGAGAAGAAGGTGACCTGTGTTAGCACGATATTAAGTGCAACCATAATGAATGCCCAGCCTTCCATCTTTTGGTTGATGAAGTAGCCAGCGGCGAGCAGAACAGCAACTGCGGCGATGGGTGCAATGCCAGGGTCAATGAAGCCGCGGGCCCAGAAGCCTGCAATGTAGGTGTAGATACCAAATACAATATACAGTACGGTTGCGCCGATCCACAGTTTCTTTGCAAAGACGTTGACGCGTTCGCGAAGTTCGCCTTCGAGTTTCAGGCCGAGGAAATTAGCGCCGTGTAGCAGGAAGATCGCAACGGTGGTGAGTCCGCCAAGCAAGCCGTAAGGATTGAGCAATGTGAAGAGATTGCCGGTGAACATCATGTTTTCGTCAATCGGCACGCCGCGTGCGAGGTTTGCAAATGCAGCGCCGAGCAGAAGAGCGGCCATGAAGGAGCCGATGGCGATCATCCAGTCGAAGCGGTTGCGCCAGGCGGGGGCTGCGTCTTTTGAACGATATTCAAAAGAGACGCCGCGGATGATGAGGCCGACCAGCAACAGGAACAGCGCGAGATAGAAGCCGCTGAACATGGTGGCGTACCATTCAGGGAAAGCTGCGAAGGTCGCGCCGCCGGCTGTCAGAAGCCAGACTTCATTTCCATCCCAAACGGAACCGATGGAGTTAATGATGGCGCGGCGTTCTTCGTCTTTTTTGCCAAGGAAGGGCAGCAACATTCCCACACCGAAGTCGAAGCCTTCGAGGAAGTGGAAGCCGATCCAAAGAACGGCGATCAGAATGAACCAAAGGATTTGTAAAAATTCGTATGACATGTTGTTCCTCTGTGATTAATCTTGCGCGCCGACGCGAGCAGGAGCCACGTCTACTGATTCGTGCATGGCGGCGTCTGGACCGGCGATGGCGTATTTCTTCATCAGGTAGACCATGGAAACGGCGAGTGTGCCATAGACAACGGTGTAGCCGATGAGCGAGATGAGCAGGTCAACGGTGGTGAGATTGGGAGAGACTGCGTCTTCCACTTTGAGCAGGCCGTAAACGATCCAGGGTTGACGTCCCATTTCGGTCAGGATCCAGCCGCTGGCGTTGGCAAGATACGGCAGGACGAGAATCCACGGGGCCCATTTCATCCATTTGGCTTTGGTGATGTCACCGCGCATGTTTGCCCATACGAAATATGCTGTGATGGCGATCATTGCGAGACCAAAAGCCATCATGATACGGAAGGTCCAGTAGGTGACGATCATCAATGGGATGTAATCGCCGGGACCGTATTGCTGTTCATAGGTGGCTTGAAGTTCGTTCACACCTTTGACTTCGCAGGTGAAATTGTTACAAGCAAGGAAACTCATTGCGGCGGGAATGCGGATTGACCAGATTTCCTTTTTACCGCTTAAGTCACCGATGGTGAGCAGGGAGAAGGATGCGGGTTGTTCAGTTTCCCAAATGGCTTCGAGTGCGGCCAGTTTCATCGGCTGCACTTCAGCCATGTACTGTCCCATGGTGTGACCGCCGAGGAAGATCAATACGCCAGCGACAAGTCCGCTGACGGCTGCGATGTTGAATGAGCGTTTGAAGAAATCCACGTTTTGTTTGCGGGCGATGTGATACGCGCTGACAGCCAGAATTAAGAAGGCGGCCATAGCCACACCGTCGGAAATGGTGTGCCAGAAGAAGATCCAACCTTTGGGGTTGCCGATCAGGGCAAAGAAGTTAATGAGTTCAAGGCGTCCATTGGCTTCGTTGTAGACATAGGAATTCGCGGGCGGGGCTTGCATAAAACCATTGGCGAGCAAAATCCACAGGGCCGAGAGGTTGGAGCCGATGGCTGCCAGCCAGATCGAGGCAAGATGGACTTTTTCAGATACGCGTCCCTCGCCGAAGATCCAGATGCCAAGGAAGGTGGATTCCATGAAGAAGGCCATCAGAGCTTCCACCGCGAGGGGAGCACCGAAGATGTCACCGACGTAGCGGGAATACTCAGACCAGTTCATGCCGAACTGGAATTCCTGAACGATGCCCGTTACTACGCCAATGGCGAAGTTGATCAGGAACAATTTGCCCCAGAACTTTGCCATTTTGCGCCAGGCTTCATCTTTTGTCTGGTAGTAGCGGGTCTGGAAATATGCAACGTACCAACCCAGACCGAGGGTGAGAGGAACGAACAACCAGTGGTAGATGGTTGTGAGGCCAAATTGCCATCTTGAAAGTGTGATTGGATCCATATTTTGTTCTCCGAAAAATTGAATTTGATTTCTTTCGTATATAGATGGAACACGTATTGTGAAATTTAGTTCAAATTGTACTCCTGTTGTGATGTGTTTTCTTTCGTGTTTATTACTTATTAAATAAAAATATCATTAAATTAGCCAACCCAGAGGAATCATCCCTTTCGGCGGTTGGGTTGCATTTGCAAGATCTTCAAAATTGACCTGCTCCAGTTCATTCATCATTGTTTTTTGCAGATGTTTCCACTGAAGGCAGATCGGGCAGTCCATATTGAAGGGACAGCTTTTTCCCAAATGTTCGCAGTTTGAGTCAAAAAGCACGCCTTCAAAATGCTCCACAAGTTGCCGTAAATTGATCTCATGCGCCGGACGGGCGAGTGTGACCCCTCCGTCGCGGCCGGGAAATGTTTGGATGAAGGCGCCCCGTGCCAGGTCCGCAACGATGCGCTGGGCAAAAGAGTGCGGAATCGACATCTCCTTCTGTATTTCTGAGGTGGATGTGCGTGTTCCTACCTCCCGTTTTGCAAGGGATAGGATCATACGAATGGCGTAGTCGGTTTGGCGGTTGGCTCGGAACATGAATGTTGTAATTTGTTATATTTCACACTAATTAACAAATTATAACATCCTGTTTTTTTGCGGGTCAATAGAGAAATGTCATGGATTTAGTGGACGAATGCGATATTATTTCTAAAAAAACAAAACCTGGAAAATTCCAGATCTTGTTTTGAAATATTTTTATTTGCGCTTGCTGTGACCTACCGCGATCAATATTTTGATATTCAAAATAATAAATCGCCATAATTGATACAGCTTAAAGTTCATCCAAAATTTTTCTGCAGGTGAGAATTCCATCATAGACTCCTTTTTTACTCGGGGATAATTGTCCAGCCGGGAAGCGCTTTAAATTTCCAAATGAAGGTATAGTGAAGCATGAACTTCATCCACGCACCGCTGACGCCCATTTCCAAATGTGACGTGAACAGGTCACGGCCAAATTCATTTGTAAATGTCTTTTTATCCGGCACAACGGGATTCATCACGATCACCACGGCGTTCCCATCCCATAATGAATCTCCCATCGAAGCGATACATGCTGCCACCATTTCGGTCATGCGGCCGGTGTGGGTGGTTTTGCCTTTGTTGATCAGGTCAATGATGTTGAGCGCAATACTGCGTCCGATCACACCGCTGACCATGCCGGTGCGTGGGGGAGCGGCTGCAATCGCGAGTCCATTTTTATTGGTGTGCGGCTGAGAGATCGGTCCGGGAGGCGCGAAGGCAATTCCGCCGGCGAAGATATTGGAATATGTTGGGTTCTGGTATGTGGAAGGCCATGCTTCGGGTGTTTCTGAAAGTTCCGGGTACGCCATCCCATATTTCCCGTCCACCAGTAAAAAGCCTGCCGGATTGGTCACTTTGGATGTGATGTCTTCACCAGCCTTGTTGATGTATTGAATCGGGATTCCCTTAAATTGCGGAATTAGCATTGAGAAATCAAATGCTGTTGTGCCCTGCTCGCCTTCGTAATTTTCCCAGTGGATTAATCCATCTTCCACTTTTGTTACGCCGGTTTGAATTTGCCATTTGATGTCATGATCTCTAAACACGGCTTGAATGAATTCATCGCTTTTGAGCACATGTCCGTTCCGTTTAATCTGCACGCCCTTCACGCCAAAGTCACCGAGCGCGCGCTCATTTGAAAGCCACAGCAATTCAGCATTGTCACGCACGCCCAGTTTCACCAGGTCTTTGTGTACATTGACAATATACTCAAATGCCGCGCCCTGACAGGTTGCGCCCGGGTGGCCTGTGCCGATCACGAATTTTACTTTCTCACCTTTCTTAAGACGTTCGATCGCGGCGAGATAATGATCACGTGTTTTGACTGCATGGGGCAGCGAACAAATGGAATCGGTAAACCCGCCTCCATCTGGACCGAGGCCTGGAGTGCCTTCGAAATTCAGTTTCGGCCCTGTGGCAATTACCAGATAATCATAGTCCAGCCGCACCTGTTCTCCTGAACCGATGCGTTCACCGATCACATACTGATCGCCTGCATCCGGGTGGACTTCCTTTACAGCGGCATGAACAAACTTAACATTCTTGCGGTCATAAACAGGCTTGAGTTTGAAGATGGTTTTCTCAGGCTTCATATGCCCCACGCCGACCCATACCCACGAAGGCAAATAGCTGAATACGTCACGGTTGCTTAAGACGGTAATTTCATGCTTCCTGCCGATCTTGTCACCCAGATACAATGCGGCGGTGTGCCCTGCAAACCCTGCTCCGATGATTACTACTTTAGCCATAATTCTCTTACTCCTTTGGGTTAAAAATATAAAGACAGATGGCGCGATGTGTTACCGTCTGTCTTTATGGTTGAATATGGAAGTATTGATGTGCGCGAAAACATTTCCCTTCAAGGAAGGGACTGGATTGATGTGCGTGCTGCATTTGCCAGAAAATCATAGTGAATACATTCATCCATGTATTGGTGTGTATTTCACGACAGTCCATCGTTTAATAAAGTGATGATCTGTCTCTTCTTATTCGGCTAATTGCGTGAGTATATTAAAGTTGTTTGTAAAGATGGGGGCGCCCCCACCGAAACGCTTTGAAAGAATACAAAATAATGTAGGGCATTGTAATATACATGATTTTTTAGGAATGATTGGAACGTCAAATTTATAGTTGAGATGGATCAGGATGGGCTGGAAATGTATCCTGATCCATCAATTAGGGACTATGCTGCTATTTGGGGTTTGGATAAGCAGTTTCCTGCCCGGGAGTTTCCACGCCATCAATCGTACGAGTGCCGTGCAACTCTCCGTTGACGGTCACAGTATACACACCTGTGCCAGAGATAACCTGATCGGTTCCGGCAAGGCTGTTCCAGGTGAAGGTTAATTGATTACCTTCAAGCGTGCCTGTCCCTTCCTGAATGCCGCCGGAGATCAACCATTGAAATTTATAGTCATTGAGCTGGTCACCGTTGGTAATGGTCAATGTACCGCCATATTGTTCGCCGGTTGGATCCAGAGCGTTGAGCGCATAAGAAACGACGATGTTTGGCACATTGTCAGCAGGTGCGTCTGCGCCAAGAATTCCGGGTTTGTTTCTTCCGCAAGCAGAAAGAGTAATCGCTGCTATTAAAATTAAGATATGAATTCGTTTCATGTTTCCTCTTTTTGAGACAGTAGATGGTCTATTCTTCCTGCATCGTCATCAGGAAGGCGATCAGGTCGTTGATCTGTTCTTCGGTAAGTATCTGCCCAAAGTTTTGGATCATTTGTCCGCTGGGGTAGCCGGGGACGATGAAGGCGTTTGGTTCCACGATCGACTGCCTCAGATATTCTTCTGCGGTCAGGCCGGGCACGCGGTTCGCGGCACGGTCTGCGATGCCGTAAAAAGACGGCCCGATGATGGTCTCATTTTTTTCAAGCGAGTGACAAATGCGGCAGCCCGCGTTAACCCCGGCGGCTGTTTCATAGTAAATGCTTTCGCCTGCTTTGGGATCGCTCAAGTGCATGTCTCTAAAATTAATGGTCAGAGATTGGCGCGCAGTGAGTGGAATGGTTTTATCGAGCAAAACCTGCTCAATGCTTGCGTCGGGTCTGTCATACATTTTTATTGTGATGTGGTGTTTTCCAACCGGAAGTTGGATTTGTTCAAAAATGCGTACACCTTGATTGATGTTGTTATTTGTGGCGGTATAGGTTTCGTCGAAGACAAGTTCGCCATCCACTTCCAGCGTGAGACGTGTCGGATGGTTAAGATCAGGCTCGAGCGCGGCTTGATCCGCAACATCATGAATGGCGTATCCGCTGTGGTGAGTCATCTGAATCGCGAGCGTTGCTGAATCTGCGCTAAAGAATTGAGTCGGCATATCGCTAAGCCAGATTTGAAATGCAGTGACGACTGCCATCACGCCAAGCAGGGCAATAATAAATCGGATATGAGTCTGATTGGGCGCGAATGTGTATGTGTTCGGTTCGGACTTAATCTGTGATTTGATGGCGTTACCAAAATCAGTGGGCGCCACCCAGGCAGTGTGCACGAGCGGAATAAAGTTGGGCTTGAGTTTGGGGAGCCGTTCGCCAGCGACACGGTCATTGAGCCAGAGATTGCCTTCGCGGTTGGCGCAGTCTTCAGGCGGGCAGCCGATGAATTGCACATCGCTTGCGCCTGCTTCAAGTGCCTGCGCGGCCAGGTTGGGATTGGCCATGGCGATACAAGTCAGCGGGACGATATAAATATTGGGGTCGTTGAAGTGTTTGCTTGCGCCATGCATCGCGTGACGTTCACAGGTAAAAACAACTTTTACGTTTTTATTTTCTGCAACTTCGTTAAGAGTTGTTTTCCACAGCGGGTTGAGCGGAATATCTCCGAAAGTTAGGGCGTTATCTGGGCAGCTTCCGATACATACGCCGCAAGAGACGCAGAGCTTGGGGTCTATATCCGCCTGAAATTTGGGGCGCGCGCCATCGGTGCGCGGGATCATTTTTATGGCGAGGTACGGACAATCACGTTCGCAAAGGGTGCAGCCGTCACAGTTGGCTAGATCCACTTTGATGGGTTCAAGTTTTTTTGCGCGGGGCATGATCCACGGCAGGGCAGTGGTTATGCCTAGTACAAAAAGTAGAATGCTCCAGAAGAGCGCCTGTGGTCCGCGCAGGAAAGTGGGCAGGTAGAATAAATAGAATAAGTCAATGGGCGCCTGCTCGGGAAGTTGTGGGGCACTAAGCGGTGGTAACATGCCAAGCGGGAAGAGCGCGGCGGAAAGCAGAAGCACAACGATGGAGATGATCATCCAGTATTAAGGCGGCAGCCATTTTGCGCGGCTCATGCGTTTGAGATGCGTCCATAGGAAGAAGGCTGTCAGCGCAGAAAGGCCAAGATGCAGCAGGATGACGATCATCATGAAGACCCAGCCTGTGCCTGCGGCTTCACCGACAAGATAGTCTACGATAAAGGCCTGGCCGCCTTTGAAGTTGCCGAGGATATTAAAGAGGCTTTGGTTTAGAATTTGTGCGCGATTATCCCAGATCAACCAATAGCCTGTGATGCCAATGATCCAGACTACAAATGCCATGCCAACACCGGTAACCCAGGCCAGCCAGCGTGGTCCGCGGAAGCGATCTTGAAAGAAGGTGCGCCAGCCATGCAGGAGCGCAAAAATGACTGCGGCATCAGAGGCATAGCGATGCATGGCGCGGATGATGCGCCCTGTGAAATTGGCTTCGATCTCAGATACTGCGTGGTAGGAGGCTGTGAATCCGAACGGGTAGAACATGGTCAGGTAGACACCTGTCAACAAGATGACCACCAGTAGAAAGATGGTGATCGTGCCTGTGTGATAGAGTGGATTAAAACGCGGGTCGTGGATAAGCCAGTTGACGGGCGCTTCAAAACGGAGGGAAATGCTCTCGAAGAAATTAAGCAGGCGTCGGCTTGGGGAATCGAGGCGTGTTTTCCAGTCTACGCTGGGGTTGCGTTCAGAGAGGGAGTCTATCAGTTGTTTTTTTTCAGGGGATGATGTCATGTGATTCGGGTGGAGACGGGTAATTTCGCGTGAAAGGTAATAAATAAAAATAAGGGCAATTAATAAAGGCTGCGAAATAGTTCTCCCCGCAATGTACTTGCGGGGAGAACGTTGAGTTGAATTCGATTACCAGACTCGGAAGCCTGGGGAGGTGAGGGCGATGTTTTTAATCATATCGAAGAGCTGTGGTCCATACACAATAACAATCAATGCGAGTGTGCCATAAACCCATGGAGCCCAACGGTCAAGCCATTCGGGGGTGTGGGAGAGGTCTTGCATGGATTCGGCAATGGGTACCGTTACTTCTTCTGCAACTTTTTCCTTATTCAGGGCGGTCATGAGCATGACTGTGAGGTAGAGAGCGCCGCTGAGGAAGAGAATGGCACCACCTACGCCAACCTGGAAGAGGCGGCTGTTCCATTCAGCAGGAACATAGGGAGCCAAACCCAAAGGTACGCGGCGTGGAGCGCCGAGCAAGCCCAGGACGTGCATGGAATTGGAGAAGATGATCATACCCACGAACCATGTCCAGGCTTGAGCAACAGCAACCTTGGGGTTCCAAAGTTTCTTGCCGGTAAGATATGGCAGGAGCCAGTAGGAAATACCCATGAAGCTTAATGTCACGCCGGTAGCCACAGTGAGGTGGAAGTGACCGGGAATGAAGGCAGTATTATGCAAAACAAGGTTGACATTGTAGGAAGCATTTGCCAAACCACCGATACCGCCGAAGAAGAAGAGGATGCCGGCGAGAAGCTGGGCCGCCACGGAGGGATCGCTCCAGTTCAACTTGCCGATCCAGGCGAGTGCGCCCTTGCCGCCGTTTTTACGTCCCGCATGTTCGAGGGATGCAACGACAGTGAAGGCGGTCATCATGGATGGGAAGAATACACCAAAGGTGAGCATCGAGTGCAGGAACTTCCAGGCTGGGGGAATGCCGGGATCCACATACTGGTGATGGAAACCAAGCGGTGTGGAGAGAACGAGGAAGATCCAGAAGGAAAGGCGCGCAAGTGAATCACTGAACATCTTGCCTTTGCCAGCCTGCTCGGGAAGCATGGCGTACCATGAAATGTATGCGGGCAGAAGCCAGAAATACACAAGGGGATGACCGGTGAACCAGAAATAGGTACGAGCTAATTGTGGGTCAACATTTTCGATCAAGCCCAATGACCACGGCAAAAGCATGGTGAGGATTTCAGTGGCAATACCGAGAGTACAAATTTGCCAAAGCAAAGCAGTGATGATGCTGGCAAACGCAATGAACGGAGTACGTTCGTTGGGATTCTCTTTGCGCCATGCAATATAGGTCATGAACAGACCCCAGCCTTCCACCCAACTGCCAACGACCACGAGGGTCAGACCGAGATAGAAAGCCCAGTTCGCCTTGAGTGGAGGATAGAAAGTGAAGAGCACAGTGGCCTGGTTGGCAAGGATCGGAATTGCGGCAGCGACTACGCCGACAACCATCAGCCAAAAGCCAACCTTGTTCAAGGTCATATTTTTTAGCGGGCGCTTTAAACCGAACATCACGTTGAAGGTTAGGAAACCCATGATGAAGAAGGTTGTCCAAACCAGAGCATTCAAAACGCCATGAACGGTGAGGCCTTGATAATAGGATTTAATGAAGGGCTTGAGGTAGGGGTAAAAATCCCAGCCCGCGTGTTCAAAGGCTTGCAGAGGGCCAAACAAACTGCCGACCGCAAGCGCAAGGATGGCCACCAAAAGGTGTGAGCCAATGAATTTCTTTTCGCCAGTGGATAATTGATATTGTTTCATGATGTCTCTCTTTGCAGCCTAGGGTGTAACAATGACCGCGCCGTACATGATGGCGTGTCCGCTGCCGCAATATTCAGTACAAATGAAGTTGTACGTGCCGGGCTCGTCAAACTTGACGGTCAACTTGGAGACTTGACCAGGGATCACCATGAAGTTCGCATTTGTATCCTGAATCTTGAAGCCATGCTGTACATCGCCTGAAGTCACATAGAAGGATACGCTGGAACCCGCAGGGACTGTGATTTCCTTGGGCAGGTATTCCCAGTTCGGAATCGCATGAGCCAAGATATAGGCATCGTACTTGCCGGGTTCGATCTCGCGCAAACCGGGGTTTGACCATGGGCTATTGGGGTCAACCGCCACAGTGCGGGGATCTACGCGTGTTTCAGGCGCGGGGACTTGAATTCCCATACCAAATGCAGCCACGCTGACGGCAGTTGCAAATAATACAAGCAGGATGGCGCTGAAGATCATCCAGTTGCGCTCGTAAGGGTCAATATGCATTTGTTTGGTGCTCATAGTGTGCCTCCCCGGCCGACAAGGATCATGTAGATCGTTGTCCAGATTGCGATGAGTGTAATGACAAAGATCGCTAATATCGCGATTGTGCCAGTTGGGCGAAACTCATCATCTTCTTTATCTTTTTTCGCCATGTTTCATTCTCCTAATAAAATTGATGGATGTAGGACTTGCCGCTTCATACGGCGCCGCAAATTGCGGAGGGGGAAATGTAAATTCGTTACGCTGTTACAGTTCCACCTCCTATTGCCTTAGCATGTACTTCAGATCATCGGTGATCTCGGGCACGGTCACACCGAATGGAAATACCAACTTCAAATAACCTTCACGGTCAATTACCAGTAATGTAGCGGTATGGTTGATCAGATAGCCTGTGTTATCTGATCCATCGCGCTTTCTCGTAAAAAATTCCGTAAAGTGATGCCACTTGCTCGATCGTCTCCTGTGAACCGGTAATACCAACAAAGGAGGGATAAAAGTGACCGACATATTCAGCTAGTTTCTCGGGGGTATCCCGCCCGGGATCAAGCGAGACCATAATGAGTTGTACATCATCCGCCTGACTTTCGCTCATGCTGCGCAATGCCTGACCAACATTTGCCAGCGTGGCGGGGCAAACATCAGGGCAAAAGGTATATCCAAAATAAACGAGGACAAGTTTCCCGCGATAGTCACTTAACGAAACATCACCATTGGCGCTGGTGAGTGTGAAGTCAAAGGAGGGTTCAGGTGATTGGATCACCGTTCCATGGAAGGTGTGCGGACGAAAAAATAAAGTCCTGCGGCGAGACCCGCAAAAATAACACCAATGGCAAGCGCAATTTTTAATTTCATCGATGATAGAGTTCCTTGAGTTTATGGCGCATAGCACAAAAATAAATGTGCTGCTTCGTATGCCAGTTTTGTAGAGCCTACACTGTTACGCACTTCTTCTGCCAGCACGCCAAGGTGACGGAGAATACGGTCGGCGTTGGAGACTTCGGTTTGATAACGATATTCAGCGCGGACGATACCCCAACCGTCTACAAGGACAAAGGCGGGGTCAAATGCAAAGTTGCCTTCACCTTTATCTTCATAATAAGTTTCAAAGCCCGAGCCGATGATTGTTTTTAGCAGGGCTTTGTTTGTGGTGGTGCCAAATTGCCATTGGGTTAGATCTGCATTAATGGATTGAGCGTATGCATTCATCACTTCCGGGGTGTCACGTTCCGGGTCAATGGAGATGGTGACAAAGCGTACTTCAATCCCATCAAGTTGCACTTCATTTAAACGGGATTGTATATCCTGCATGGTTTCGTTGATGTTGTAGCAGGGGGCAGGACAGTTGGTGTATGTAAAGGTGTAAAGCACAAACTCTCCGCGCAGGTCTTCGCTGGTGAGGCGTTCGTTGCTTTGGTCGGTGAGGCTAAAGGCCGGAGAGAGCTGCATACGCGGTAAAACCTGGATCGGCTGAAATATCTTGAAGGCGAAGGCAGATACCACGATAAATGCCAGCACTCCGTACATGCCATTGAGCAGATATTTATTCATGCAGGCATGTCCACGGGAAGTAAAATGCCATTCGTAACAGAAACAGGAGACAGGGCGTTTGATGCGTTTCCCGTCAGGTTGGATTCTATCAAGCTGCCTTCTTCCACAAGTTGTTGAAATGTGATGGCTGCCATTTCATTGCGCAGCAAGTTTTTAAGCCGCACCCATTGACAATGAACCGGGCATTTTCTTTCAAAGGGACATTCGCCGGGTTTGAGGATGCAATCGGAAAGGTAAATTTCTCCCTCAAAAAATTCCACAACTTCAAGCAGGTTGATGTCTTTCGGGTCATGCGCGAGGGAAATGCCCCCATCGCGCCCGGCTTGCGTGTGAATGAAACCGCCGTTTGCCAGATCAGCGACAATACGCTGGAGCAGTGAAGGGGGAATGAGCATTTCGTGGCCGACCTCAGATGTGGGGACGCGTTTATTTTTTGCCTTTTTTGAGAGGGCAAGGATGACTCGAACGGCGTAGTCAGTTTGTCGGTTTATGCGAAGCATGATTTTATCCCGTCAATGTTGAGTAAAACTGTCAATGTTTACGGTTATTGTATGGATTTCGGGCGTTTTTTGATGTGGCATTAAGCATGTTGCAATATGACAAATGTCTTTTCTTTTGTGGGAGCCGTGTAATATTTATTATACAAGTTGTCTTATTTATTCGGCGTTTTATATCACATTTTTTTTGGATATGGGGTTTTTTTAGGCTTTTTTTTTGCTATTTTTGGATGATATAATCCACAAAACTTAAACTCAGAGGTAATACATGATTGATCCCATAATTTTTCAATTTAAGCTATTTGGTGTTGATATTATTTTACGCTGGTATGGCGTATTGGTGATGCTTGGCGCGGTGGCAGGTGCATGGCTGGCGGAGCGGGAGATTCGCAGGCGCGGCGAGAATGGTGAAGCGATCTGGGATGCAATGGTATGGGTCTTGCCCGCTGGTATTTTTGGCGCGCGTTTGTGGTATGTGATGAATAATATCCTCGGCGGCAGTACGTATTATACGGACACTCCTTCCAGAATTTTTAATATCCCGGAAGGCGGTTTGCATTTCTTTGGCGGTTTGCTTTTTGGCGCGGCGGCTTTATATTTTTTCCTGAAAAATAATAAGATGGATTTCTGGCTTTTTCTTGATTCTATTGCTCCCGCAGTGTTTATTGGGCAGGCTTTGGCCCGCCCCGCGAACTATATTAATCAGGAACTGTATGGTCAGCCAACGAATTTGCCGTGGGGAATCCCAATTGATGCAGGGCATCGCCTTGCGCAATATGCAAATTTGAGTTTGTTTCCGGTTGAGACAACCCGCTTCCACCCGACATTTGCCTATGAGATGATCTTGAATATTCTTTTGGCGTTATTGCTGCTTTGGCTTTCCCGTCAATATGTGGAACGGATGAAGCCGGGTGCGATCTTTTCGATTTGGTTGATCTTTGCAGGTTTGGCGCGTGCGTTTATCGAATTCTTCCGTCCTGATCAGCCATTGATCGGTGATACGTTTGTTACTTATTCGATGTTTGTTTCACTTTTAATGGCAGTGGCTGGCGTGGTGATGCTGCTGGTGCGTTTTGGAAAATTGCAGCTTGCATTTGCGCAAAATTGGGAAGAGGATTATCAGATCAAACCTGTTGAGAAGAAGGTACGCAGTAGTACGCGTGTGAAGTCAGCGATGGCTGAAGATGTGTCTACCTATGATGATGAAGAAGAGGATGAAGAAGAAATTCCGGCGCCAGTAAAGAAGAAAACTCCTGTAAAGAAGAAGACTGCGGCAAAGAAACCTACAGCAAAACGTAAGAGTAGCGAATAGTGCAGTGAAATTAAAAAGAGCGCCGTGCGGCGCTCTTTTTTGATGCTAAGTTTACGAAGAAACACGATTTCCAATACTATCTATTATTTGTATTCGACTTGCACTCTTTGATTTACTTCGTCTTCGCGGGTTTCAAAATTGAAACGTTTGAAAACGTCAGGGTACATTTCTACGATCTGCTGACGGGTAAATCCCATTTCTTCGTAGGAGTAGGTGTGGTCACTGTTGAAGGTGAGAGTCTCTTTGACGGCCTGGTCAATGATGATGGGCAGGCCGGGTTTGTCGGGATATCCAAACTGTTCATAGAACCCGCGGATGACCGCTTCCGGGCGTTGGATCAGGTCATCGTATTTCAGGATCAGGTGTCGGGGCGAAGGATGCGCGTCCAGATAATTAAGCGGGTGACTGTACCAGTGTTTGGTCATGTCTACGATCTCGTCTGTGTAATGATATCCATCCACGGGATCGGTGAAAACGCGGCGTGCGTAGTTGATCCATGAAACGGTGGAGGGCAGCATATCGAGCGGATTGCGGGCGAGGTAGATGATGCGCGCATCGGGGAAGAATTCAGTCAGCGTTTCGATCTTCGCGCTGAAAGCTGGATTCTTCGCCACGTAATATTTTTTCCCTGTGGCATACATGTGACGTTGCAGCATGGACTTGTAAAAGGTCATGATGCGGCGTTTGTGTTCGGGACTGAGCGCTTCGTCGAAATGCTGGTAATTGGGCATTTCGTCCATGAAGGGGAAGAGGAAGGTGACGAAGTAGCCATCCCAAATAAGTAAATGAATATTTTCATCTTCTTCGGGTTGGAAGAAGGAGATCGGATGTATCTTTAATTTGCCGAGCGTTGCATCGTCAAATTTGTGCAGCAGACGATGAAATGTGTTGTTGAAATATTTTGTGTCCAGCCGCGCAAAGAATTGGGTGATCTTCTTTTGTGTGACCGAGGGAGTAAGGTAGATATCCCATGTGGTCAGGCTGGTGAAGGTTTGCGAATCGCGCGAAAGCAGGCGGTGCAGAAATGTTGATCCGCTGCGCAGGTTGCCGAGGATGAATAACGGCTTTTCGATGGGATGATTTTTGTAAGCGGGGAAGAGAATGTCATCCAGCCAGAAACAAAACCAGTGGACGAGCATGCCGAAGGGCCAAACGATGCTGAAGAGCGCAAGGAAGATAAAGCGTTTTCGTGTGAGGCGGGCTGTGGTGTTTTTTGAGTCGAAGAAGGAACGATAGAGGGTGCGCCAGAAGAGGCTAAAGTTATATTTCATGTACGAGTCTGTATCCTTGCGTTGTAAACTTGCAGTGAAAAAGCCCGTTTGGGCTTTCTCGATTATTCTAACAGTAAAAAAGGTTTTTGGAACGGGGGAGTTAGACAGTGTTCATAGCTGTTGCAAGGCCGAAAAAATCTTAACGCGAATTTCTCGAATGAACGAATTACGCGAATAAAATCATAAAATTATCTCATCTAATTCCTAATCTCCAATTTACCAATCTCTATTCTGATAATCATCCCAATCACAATCGCCGTCATCATCAACATCGCAATGCGTCCCATCCAACGTGGATAGATAATCTATTTCGCTTTGCGGCGCACCGATGCGTTTGGCTACTTCTACTTGGTAGCCGATGCAGAAACGTTCGATCTCTACGCCGCCGTAGGCATCCTCTGGGACAGGCTCACCCGGATGTGCCAGTTGATATTGCGCGTATAACTCTGAATGTGTGGCATCGTGCGCGATGGTCGATGCATACCAGCTGACACTGTAAAACGCGGTCACATCGCCCACTTCATAACGCGGCGGAATCTCCCAGGCCCACATTCCGCTGTGTTCGCCCTGTTCGATAATGCCCACATAAGTTTGAATTTTCTTAAATGCATCCGGGTCTTTTTGTTCGAGCAGGGTTAAGGCCGCGCGGGTTTGTGTAATGAATTCCGAATTCCCCTTTATTTTGATGCTGCCATATAACGATGGGTCGCTAATTGTTGTGGGTGTTGAAATCGGCGTATCAGTGAAAACAGGCTGCGTGATTTGCGGCGCAGTAATCCCAATACATGCAGTGCCAACGATAAAAATGATCAAAAAATAAAATGCAGAATATTTTCTCATTTGACTGTTCTTGATGAAATCACGTGATCCTTTCAAGAACGATTATCGCCCCATCTATTCCACTCTGTCATAACAAATTGATGTCAGCTTTTGAAGCTCACGCTTCTATAAAGTGCTTGATTCTTTTTAGCATTTCCTCGTGCGCGGTTTGTGCCTGTTGAAATGCGTATCCAAACAAAAGATCGGGCGCTTTGAGCGTGATGGTTTCGTGTAAAGTCACACCGCTTTGAGCAGGCGTGACTTTGGTGATATTCGTAACATACGTGCCGGGAGATTGAAACGCTTCCGTGTGAACAGTATCCTGCGTCACAGAAATAATATCCGCGCGGTATTTGATCTTAAATTTGAACGGTCCCCATTGCAATTGGTCAGTGATGAAAAAACGCTGCACACCTGCCGGCGCATCCTGTGCCTGCTCCACTTTCACGATCAGCGGATGAATCTTATGGTGCTGGTTGTAATTCGCCACAACCCCAACCACCGTCTTAACATCTGACTGGATAAATATCTGCTTTTCGAAAGTTCCCTGTTTCATAAGATGATTATACCTTTTGCATTTACGGATTAAGAACACGCATCATCCGCACTGACAATTGACCAGGCGTCCTATTCACCACTCAGCGCGGACGGTTTCTCCACAAATTCCTTGAAGCGTTCCATTTCCTTTTCACTGCGTTTGACAAAATTCTTTTTGACAAATGGCCCGATGAGTTTCATCAGCAGAGTCTTGAATTTGAAGTTCACTTCTATTTTCCACAGGGTTTCGTTTTCACTGATTGCGATGAAGGTATTCTTCACGCTGTTATCGGCGAAATCGTTTTCGATCATCACGTCAAAACGCTCAGGTTCGGCGCGAAGGGTGACCTTTTCTGTTAAGACAAATTCGCGTTTGCCCTCTCCATAAGTCAGGTTGGATACCGCTCCCGGCTGACCTTGTATCCCGTTGACGGTTTCAAACTTGACCAGAGTCGTTTGCCAATTTTTTATATTCTTAGGGTTGTCGAATGTGCGCCAGACTTCAGCGCGTGATTTGTGAATGGGAAGTTCAAGAGTGTATTTCATTTTTTGTCCTGTTTAATGTTTTGGTGTTTCATAGTTTAACAGATAAAATCACTGCCATGCGTTTTATCCGTTTACATTTTGGAGGCAACAATGAGCGAATTGACCTATCAGGCCACGCAGGATTATCTGGCATCTTTAGTCCCGCCGCGTGAGCCGGAAATTGTAGAAATGGAATCCTATGCCGCGAAGCATGACTTTCCCATTATCGGTCCCGTCTGCGGCTATTATTGTTATCAACTGGCGCGCATGATCGGCGCAAAATCCGTCTTTGAGTTGGGCTCAGGCTATGGATATTCCACGGCCTGGTTTGCGAAGGCGGTGCGGGAAAATGGGGGAGGTGTGATCCATCACACTGTTTGGGATGAGGAACTGTCAAAGAGCGCAACCAGTTCCCTGTTAAAGCTGGGATTCGCTGACCTCGTCCAGTATCATATTGCGGAGGCGGTGGAAACTCTGCGCGGGCAATCAGGTCCGTTCGATGTAATTTTCAATGATATTGATAAGCAGGCATATCCCGCGTCTTTGCCGGTTATCAAGGAAAAATTGCGCAGCGGCGGATTGTTGATCATTGATAACATGCTCTGGAGCGGACGGATTTTTGATAACAAGGATATTTCTCCGGCCACGGAAGGTGTGCGTGAGTTTACGCGCCAGATTACCACGGATAAAGATTGGATCGTTTCGCTCGCGCCGATGCGCGACGGAATGATCATAGCTTATAAAAAATAGAGGACTTCATGACAAATTTCAATATTGTTCCAGATCGTCGTAATGCCAGCAATTCGATTAAGTGGGCGTGGTATCCGAAAGATGTATTGCCGATGTGGGTGGCCGATATGGATTTCCTGACACCCAAACCGATTCTGAGCGCGCTGCATAAAGCCGTGGATCATGGTGTGTTGGGCTATGAAATGCCAATGCAGCCGTTGAAAGAAACGGTTGCCGCACGCATGGATAATTTATACAGTTGGAAGGTGAAGCCGGAAATGGTGATCGCTGTGACGGGTATTGTCAGCGGGCTGAGTGTTGCGGCGCGTATGGCCTGCACACCCAAACGCGGCGTGCTTGTGCAAACGCCGGTTTACAATGAATTTCATGAAGTGAAAAATAATATCGGCATTCCGCAGTTAAATGCGCCCTTCATTAAACATGTGAATGGAAATATCATCAGCTATGAAATTGACTGGGATATTTTTGAGAAGCAGATTAAGAAGGCAGGCATGTTCCTGTTGTGCAATCCGCATAATCCGCTGGGAATTATTTTCTCGCGCAAAGAACTGTTGAAGATGGCGGAATTGTGTATTAAGAATAATGTGCTGATCGTTTCAGATGAAATTCACTCCGAGCTGCTTTTGGATAATAATAAATTTACGCCAATGGCGAAATTATCGGCTGAGATCGCGAAGCATACGATCACATTGGTTTCTCCATCCAAGACATTTAATATTGCGGGATTGTTCTGCGGATTTGCGATCATCACCGATAAGGATCTGCGCGAACGCTATGAAAAGGAACTCAATCATTTGCGATTGCATGTTGGCAGTCTGGGATTGATCGCTGCGCAGACGGCGTTCTCAGGCAAGTGTGATGGCTGGCTCAAAGAAATGAATCGCTATCTAACCGGTAACCGCGATTTCATCGTGGACTATGTCACCGAGTACATGCCGGATGTCCGCCTGACCGTGCCCGATGCGACCTATCTCGGCTGGCTCGATTTCACACAAACAGGCATCGATGGTTCTCCATTTGAATTTTTCCTGAAGAATGCCAAAGTGGCTGCGAGCGAAGGAAAAATATTTGGCAAAGAAGGCGAGGGGCATATCCGCTTGAATTTTGGTACTTCGAGAAAACTGCTCGAACAGGGACTTGAGCAAATGCGTAAGGCGCTAAAGTCAATTTAATAATAGTCCTAACTTCCACCCCCCCACCACCCCAACACTAAGCCAGGTTTTCTTTAGAGAGCTTCTTAAGTCCCTTTGGACCGATTGGGTTAAAACTTTTCTTTGGACTTGTGTGGTCAAAAACAGACTTATTAAACAGTCTCTTAGGGTCTTATTATATAAAAAAGACGGACGGGAGTTTACCCGTCCGTCGGACTATCATTATGTTAGGAAAGGAACGATTTAGCGACCTTCATTTCGTTTGGGGAACGTCTGGTTCTACAATAAACTTACTCGACCAGGTCAGTGCGTTTTCGACCTTTCCATTTTTATACTGTTCAGGTGGTGTATCGATCGCAACCTCCTTTTCGTATATCTGAATAACGTCTTCGGGAAACATCTGATTATTACAAGCAATTTCAAATCAGATCAGGGACTACGTTCTTCCCTTGTGCCGACTGAGGTGGCCTGTGTAGAACGACCTCCTTTTTGTTTCTTGCTTTCAGCATACATCAAAAAAAGTCCGTTACATTAAAATCAGCTATTAGTTTTGAAAGTAGTCGTGTAGATTAATAACTCGTTTTTTGTGGAGAAATATCAGTTTTTTCTATCTTAAATTTATATCGATCAACCCACGCAAATGATCAACCAATAGCGTAAGCCCGGAGTCATGCAGGTTGATGTCATTGAGTTGCGCTGAAAATCCACCGCCATTTCTTTGTACTTCCAGATCATAGACAAAACAATCGGCACAGCCCATTCCATCCGGTTTACTGATCGCGATAAATTCTGCTGTTGAAACAAGCTCATTTATTTTTGATAACTCATCTGATGAAAGTTCGCCGGTGATGGTTGTGCTCAAGCGTTCGTCTGTAATCGTAAATTTTCCATCCGATGAAATTTCAATGGAACGCGCCAATCCCATAATGCCGCCCGAGTGCATCATGCGGATCGTCCACGGACCTTCGGAGGTTGGTGCATCGGATTTTTCTGGTGTGGGGGAGGCGGCTGGCTGCGCCGTGGCAGCCTGTCCGCAGGCTGTGAGAAGTAATGAGATGATAAGTGTGAATAACAAAAAGATTCGCGACATGGTGTTCTCCTTTGATCTAGAATAACAAGAAATGGACGCAAGGAGAATGCACTTTGTTCCTGTTGGAGTAAAATCTAATAATGCCGATACGCCCATTTATACTCCCCAAAGATCTTGACCTTATGAACTCGCTGGTGATGGAAGGATTTCAATATCCTGAAAACCCGGCCTGGAGCGTGCAGGAAGACGAAAAAGAGGGAATGATCGACCGTCTTAACGGTATAAAACGCATGTGGCCTCTGATGCGCTTCATGCAATTTTTTGCCCCCTCCCTGCGAAACCTGATGCACGGATTTATTTACGAAGAAGATAACAAGCCCGTCGGGCTGGTCAATTATATGAGTCCGCCTGGCAGGCCCGCCGAATGGATGATCGCAAATGTCACCGTGCTGCCCGCCTATCGCCGTCATGGAATTGCGCGCAAACTTGTCAACGCCACCATGTCCACTTTGGGAGAACGCAAAGCAAAATTTATCCTGTTGGAAGTGATCGAAGAAAATCTGCCCGCGTTTAATCTTTACAAAGAACTTGGATTTTCCCCTTACGCCAGCGAATCTCAATACGATGCACCGGAGATGAAGACCACGCATCTTTCCCTGCCTGATGGCTGGTCGTTGACCCCGTTACAGGATTCCAACTGGCGCATTCGCTACGAACTGGCGCTCCGCACTATCCCTGAAAAAGTAAAACAATTCGAGCCGCTGTCAGAAAAAAAATTCCAAATGCCTTTCCTACTGCGCGCATTTGGAAAACTCTTTGAAACCATGGGCGGCGCAAAAAATACACGCTTCGTATTGCGCGCGCCTGATGGAAAAACAGCCGGCACCGCCTTTCGCACAGTCCGCACACGGCCAGGCGGTGTCAACTATGCCGGCTTTGTTTTAGACCCGCAATATTCCGAAATCGCTTCACAATTTGTTCAACACGTCTTCGCCGAGATACAAAGGATCAGCCCGGCGCGCCGCATTGAGATCACCCTCAATGACTGGCAGATTCCCCTTATCAAAGCAGTTGAAGAACTGGGTTGTACAAAACGAGTCAGCGCGTATCGCATGGGTTTGTTGCTGCCAGAAAATTGATAGTCCCTGATAGATTGAGAGTGTAAAATTATCTTTATGAGAAAAGTAGCCATCCTTGGAATTGGTCAAACAAAAATAGGCGAGCACTGGGAGAAATCCCTGCGCGAGATCGGGGGCGATGCCGCCTTTGCCGCCATGCAGGACGCAGGCATTGAAAAAGTCGACTCGCTTTTTGTGGGCAACATGATCGCCCCCATCGTCAGCGGACAGAATCAACTGGGCGCATTTTTTGCGGATTGGATCGGACTGTGGAAGCAGGAAGCCGTCAAGATCGAAGCCGCCTGCGGATCAGGAGCCGCTGCGTTTCGTGCCGCCCTGATGGCTGTTGCCTCCGGCGACGTAGAGTCAGCGCTGGTGCTGGGTGTCGAAAAGATGACCGACAAAGCCGGGCGCGATGTCACTGCCGCACTCGCCACCGCCGCCGACGCAGATTACGAAGTGGATCAGGGAATTTCCTTCGTTGGAATTAATGCGTTGGTCATGCGCCGTTATATGCACGAGTTCGGCTGGAAGCACGAAGACTTTGCTCCATTCTCCATTAATTCACATGCCAACGCCATGCACAATCCCTACGCGCGTTTGCATGAAAAGATTTCAGTTGAAAAATTTGAAAAATCATCCATGATCTCCACGCCGATCAACCTGTTGGATGCATCTCCGATCGGAGACGGCGCGGCCGCGATTGTGATTGTCCCTGCTGAGAAGGTCGCCCGCAAACCACGGATTGTCGTTGCTGCCTCTGCCGCTGCAACGGACACGATCGCCGTCCACTCGCGGAAGGATCCCATGTTTTTGCAGGCCGCCTATCAATCTTCAAGGCGTGCCTATGAAATGGCCGGCATTACCCCGGCGGATATTGATGTCTTTGAATTGCACGATGCCTTCTCCATTATGGCGGCGCTGTCACTCGAAGCCAGCGGATTTGCCGAAAGAGGCCAGGGCGTAAGACTCGCCCTCGATAACGAGATCAGCATTCAGGGCCGTTTGCCCGTCTGCACTCGCGGCGGATTAAAAGCCCGGGGCCACCCAGTCGGCGCGACAGGAGTCTATCAACTCGTGGAAGTTGTCCAGCAATTGCGAGGGGAGTGCGGCAAAACCCAGGTGGATGGCGTAAAGATCGGCATGGCGCAGAACATCGGCGGCTCGGGCGCGACCATTTTGACGCATATTTTGCAAAATGATGTCTAGATCGGCTTGATTGTTGCCGTATTTTGCTTTATACTAGGTCGACCTAACAAATTTGCAAGGAGGTCTCCTATGGTAGCAGAACGACGACAATTGTCCAGACGAAATTTTTCCTACTATATGCTCGTCATGGACGAAAGCACCGGTAAGTTAATTGGGCATCTTTCCGATATCAGCACAGGCGGCTTCAAAGTTGAAAGTAACCATATGCTGCCAGCCAATATCGATTTTCGGCTTCGCATCGAACAAACCGGCGAAATTTCGCAGAAGAGCTATCTGGTCTTTGATGCACGCGCCATGTGGTGTCAGAAGGATCCCTACGATCCAACCATGTATAACGTTGGCTTTAAGATCGTGGATATGTCACCGGCCGATTACGATATTTTCGTAAAAATGTTCAATGTGTATGGCACGAAGGAAGCTTCTCATCACAAAAATAATTCCGATTATATATGGGGTTAAAAATATCAATGAGTTCAACAAAAGCCTTGCGCAAGCGGGGCTTTTGTTTTTATATATAGGGCGTCATCCTGATAAAACCGTGTAAAATTAATATATGAAAAAATTCCTGCGCTGGTTGATCCACACTGTTTTAAAATTTCTCACCAAAATAGATGCCTCTGGATATGAAAACATTCCCGAAAAGGGCGGGTTTGTCATTGCGGTGAATCACCTCGGCTTTTTGGATGTGCCGATGGCGTATTACGCTCTCGATAATTGGAATCTCTTTATTCCGGTGGGTGAAAAGTGGAAGGAAAGTGCCCTCTGGCGCTGGCTGGGTAAATACCTCAACTTTATTTTCATTGACCGCTTCAACCCTGATCTGAAAGCCATACGTGAAATGATCAAACGCATGGAAGATGGGCAGACACTGGTGATCGCTCCTGAAGGTACGCGCGCACGCGATGAAAAAATGGCGCAGGGTAAACCGGGCGTTGCCTATCTCGCATCCAAAATGGGATGGAGGATCGTGCCGGTTGCGATCATTGGCACCGAAGACCGTGTTTTTCGGAGCAACCTTAAACGATTCCGTCGGACGCAGATTCGGCTGGTGGCTGGGAAGTCGTTTATGCTTCCACCTTTTCCAAAGGAAAACCGTGAAGAAGTTTTACAACAATACACAGATGAGATCATGTGTCGGATTGCAGTGATGATTCCCGAAAGAAATCGCGGATATTACGCAGACCATCCGCGATTGCAGGAATTGCTAAAGGGCAGCGGGTAATTGTTGTTACAATACACTCCATGAAATATAAAACCTTACGCTCAATTGTGCGCTTCATTATGAACATCATTGCCGATGTGGAAGTGGTCGGTATGGATAAACTTCCGCGGGGCAATGTATTGCTGGCTGCCAATCATTTGGGGCGTTTGGATACTGCTGTCCTGCTCTACGCGATCGATCGTGAAGATATCATTATGGCGGTGGCTGAAAAATATAAAGACCATCCCTTGTTCGGCGCCATTGGCCGCACTGTGGATGCGATCTGGCTTAATCGTTTCGAAGCAGATTTTGCCGCGCTGCGTGAAATTCTGGTGCGTATGAAAAAAGGCGGGCTGATGGTGATCGCGCCCGAAGGTACACGCTCAAAAACCGAAGCCTTGCAGGAAGGCAAAATGGGTGTGGCATTCCTCGCCAGCAAAAGCGGATATCCCGTCATGCCGATTGCGTTGACAGGAACAGAAGATCGCGGTGTGATCGCGAACTTGAAAAGATTTCGGCGTTCAAAAATAAGAGCTGTGGCCGGGGAGTTGTTTACGATCGAAATCCCCAATGGCAAAGGCCGTGAACAGGCCATGCGTGATGCTACTGATGAAATCATGTGCCGCATCGCGGCGGAATTGCCTGAAAAATATCGCGGGTTTTATACCAATTATCCGCGGGTGGCGGAATTGCTCGATCAAAAAAATCCCGTTCATTGAACGGGACTTTTTTGATGCTTATGGCTTTTTTTTGTCTGTATTCAACTTTTTATAGGAGTCTGAGAAGGAAAATTGTGAGCGTGTCTTATTGCAGAATTTACATCCGCGCTTCTCTGCCTCAACGATCGCCTGATCGCTGGACCAAAAGAAATTATTCTCGCCGATGATTTTTACCAACCCGCCGCGCTCCATCATGTTGCGCGCATTATCGTGGACTCCCGCAAACATCAACGTGCCGCCTTGTTTATGTAACCGTTCATACAGGCGGAGAACGGCTTCGATTCCCGCTGTATCCACCAGTGACACCCCGCGCATGGACAGGATCAGCGCATGCGTATCTCCCAGATTTGCAAAGGCTTCATTGAACTGACCTGTGGCTGCAAAAAATAACGGGCCGGTGAGAAATGCCACGCGCACATGCTGACAATTCCCTGCGGTTTCAATTCCTCTTTGTTTGAGTCTTTCCACATCAATTTCCTGAACGGTAATATCAATGCTGGCAATTTTATTGAGGAAGACTGCGCCCGCGAGAAACGAGCCGATCAGGATGGCTTGTGTTAAATCCAGTACGATAGTGGCGAACATGGTGATGGTGAAGGCGATCATGTCGGTCTTGAAGAGTTTTCCGAACATGAACTTGATCGCACCCCATTCATTCATGCGGATGGCGGTGACCATTAACACACCGGCCAATGCCGCAAGCGGAATGCGAGCCATTAACGGCGCAAGCAGAAACATGGAGAGTAATAATCCAATTGCATGAATAAAGCTGACCATGCGAGTCTGTCCGCCTGATTTGATGCCTACACTTGAACGCGCAATTGCAGCTGTGGCGGGCACTCCGCCGAAGAAGGGGATGATCATATTGCCTACGCCCTGTGCGATCAATTCCTGATTTGCTTGCAGGCGCACGCCCGTCATGTTGGAACCGACTGCGCCGCATAATAATGATTCGACTGCGCCAAGCGCGGTGATGGTTAATGTGGGGGCGAGGAATTCAGAGAAACTGTCCCAGGGGATGTTGGCAAAGCTGAGGCGTTGGTCGAGGAACAATGTTTGAGGGATGGCTCCGATCATTGGGACTGACCAGTTCAAGGTCCAGTTAAGAAGCGTGGCGAGAATGAGTCCCAGAAGGGAGGAGGGAAAGCGTGCGCTCCATTTTTGCGGCATGAAGAGCATGGTTGCGATCACGACAAGGCCGAGAATTACTGTGTGAGAGTCGGGAGTGAATCCGCTGTTGAAATATCCCAATAATTTTTGTGCGGCGGTTTCAGTGGCTTCGGTTTTGACGCCGAGGAAATTATCAATCTGGCCGATGAAAATAATAAGGGCGATGCCTGATGTAAATCCGCTGATAACAGGGGCGGGGATGAAGGCGATGAAGCGGCCAAGGCGCATGATGCCGATGATGAGCAGCAGTATCCCGGATAATAATCCTGCGAACCAGATGCCTTCGAGTCCGTAGCGTGAGACCAACACGATCAACACTGCAGACATCGCGCCGGTGGGGCCGCTGATCTGATACGGTGCGCCGCCGAGCAGCCCCATAATAATGCCCGCGAGAATGGCGGTCACCAAACCTGCCGCGGCGCTCGCGCCTGATGCAACGCCAAAGGCCAACGCAAGCGGCAATGCGACCGCAGCAACTGTCAGGCCTGCAAGTGCGTCCTGTTGAAATTTTGCGAGCGAATATCCTGAGAATTCATCTTTATAAAGACGAGCAAGGCTTCTTCGTGGCATATATTATTTCTCCAAAGCAATGATGCCCCCATTTTTGACTGACAAATTTTATTATGACATAACTTTAGTCTTTTGTAACTTTTCTGACTCACAGAACTGACATCCGCGCTTCTCTGCTTCGACGATGGCCTGGTCGCTGGACCAAAAGAAATTTCCCTCGCCGATAATTTCTATCAGGCCGTCGCGCTCCATCATGGCACGCGCGTTATCGTGCAAGCCTGCAAACATGAGCGTGCCGCCCTGCTTTTGCAATTTGTCATATAGCCGGTGAATCTCTTCGAGCCCTTCGGTGTCAATTAATGGCACGCCGCGCATGGACAAGATCAAAGCGTGTGTATCGGTTAAGTTTGCGAAGGCTTCGTCAAATTGACCCGTGGCTGCAAAGAATAATGGGCCGGTGAGAAATGCCACGCGTACATGTCCGCACTTGCCAGCGGTTTTGATACCGCGTTGTTTGAGACGTTTGATGTCCACATCCTGAACGTTAATGTCAATGCTGGCGATCTTGTTTAGGAAAACTGCGCCCGCGAGAAATGTGCCGATCAAAATTGCGTCTGTTAGATTTAAGACAACGGTGGCGAGCATCGCGATTGTGAAGGCGATCATGTCGGTCTTGAAGCGTTTGCTGAAAATGCGCTGGATCGCTTCCCATTCATTGGTACGGACGGCGACCACCATCAGCAACCCGGCCAAAGCGGCCAGTGGAATTTTTTCTATGAATGGCGCAAACAGGAACATGGCAGCCAATAAAATAAGCGCGTGGATAATACTGACGAGACGGGTTTGTGCGCCTGCTTGAATGGCAACCTTGGTGCGGATCATGGCAGATGTGGTTGGGATCGCGCCGAAGAAGGGCAGGGCGATGTTGCCCAATCCCTGCGCGATCAGTTGCTGATTGACTTGTAAGCGGGTGCCTGTCATGTTTGAGCCAGCCGCGCCGCATAAAAATGCTTCAATCGAGCCGAGTGCGGTGAGGGTCAACGCGGGGGCGATGAAATCAGAAAGATTGTCCCAGGGGATTGATGTGAGGTCGAGGTGCTTTTCGAGAATCAATGTGCGGGGGATGGAGTCGATGGTTGCGGCCGACCAGCCCAAAGTCCAGTTAAGAAGCGCGGCGACGATCAATCCGAAAAGGGAGGAGGGGAAATATACATTCCATTTTTTCGGCCAGAGAATCATAATTCCCATCACTACGAATCCGATGATGATGGCGTGGATGTTGGGCGTGAGTCCGCTGTTGAAGTAGCCGATCAATTTTTGCGCGGCGGTTTCTGTGGTGGGTGTTTTGATTCCAAAAAAATTATCAGCCTGGCGGATCATAATAATAAGCGCGATGCCAAGTGTGAAACCGCGAATGACTGGCGCGGGGATGAAGGCGATAAAGCGGCCAAGATGCATGAGGCCGATGATGAGCATGAGCAGGCCTGAGAATAAAGTGGCGAACCACATGCCTTCGAGTCCGTAGCGATTGACGAGCACGATCAACACGACGCTGGTCACTGCTTTTGCGCCACTGATCTGATATGGCGCCCCGCCCAATGCTCCGATCAAAATCCCGCCGATGATCGAGGTGATCAATCCGGCTGCGGCACCCGCACCCGAACCCACGCCAAAGGCCAGCGCCAGTGGAAGCGCCACCGCAGCGACAGAAAGGCCGGCGATCAGGTCCTGTTGAAATTTGACAAGTGAATAGTTTGAAAACTCGTCCTGATAAAGACGAGCCAGTGAACGGCGGGGCATAATTTTTCTCCGAAATCAATAAATTCACAAAGGCTCGATGCTCCCCCAAGGCGTCCTTTGTTTTAGTGGTTGAATTTTATCATAGGGAATCTTAATAAAAAAACCGGATGTAATGATTTAAAAGATTCTAGCTTTGGTGATTTATATCCATTCGAACAGGTATTTAATGTCATGCTCGATCTCGAACTTCTTGAGAAGGTCTATGTATTCTTCCTGAAATGTCTGTTTGCTGTGATGTTGTTCCTGATTCAAAATATAGTGATATACATTTTCTACTTGCGAATGACTGTACGAGAAAGCCCCGTACCCTTCCTGCCAGTTGAATTTTCCCTGTACCCATTTGTTTTCGTTTATGAAGTTGGTCGCATTGTTTTTAACATCGCGGATGATGTCTGAGAGTGCTGCGGAGGGTTTTAGCCCAATAAATATATGTACGTGGTCTTCAACACCGTTGACGATGATTGGCTTTTGTCCTTTGTTTTTGATGATGCCTGACATGTATTTAAAGACTTCATCCCGCCATTCTTTTTTGAGCAGGTTTTGTCTCCCTTTTACTGCAAACACAACCTGAATATAGATTTGAGAATATGTACCCGCCATGTTTCCTCCGGATATTTTTGAGATGATTTGTTCGTCGGGGGGTGACACTCTTGGGGTTTATTCCGGGTGTTGATTATGTGCACTGTTTTTGCGTAAAAATGTTTGGGTTTCTATGATTTTGTCACCCCTTCGGGTTTGTTTAAAGGTTGTTTTCTTTTTATAGTGCGTTGCGCACCATCGGGATTACGTTTTTTATTTTCGCAGACATTATTGAGATTATCGATTGGTCAATCCCGAAGGGATGAAAAGATTATAGCTATAAATAAGTTTAGTTGATAACCCCGAAGGGGTGTTATGGATTGTGAAAAGCATCATCCCTTCGGAATTACAGAATATTTGACGATTTTATGATTTCTGCTCAAAGGTGCCGTCTAAATTCAAATAATAGGTATCCACTTCCAGAGTGGGGAAGATGCGGCGGATCTTTTCTTCAGCTTCGCTCAGATCCTCTTCGTGATGTTCCTCCGTGCCGCCGGGACCGTACATGCCGCAATCTTCGTGGTTGATGAGGATGACTTTGGAAATCCCATGCAGCCGCGCGGAGATATCCACCTGACGGATGACATCGTATACATCAAATACGCCGCCTGCCATCACGGCGCGGTCGTAACTGCTTTTGCCGAGATTTGTCTCCAGCCATTGGTTGATATAGGATTGCAGGCGATAGTCCATGCAGTGGACAACGATGGCTTCACATTTATGCGACATAATTTTAGATTCCTTTTTATGAGATCGATTCGAAGTTTCCATCTAAATGCAGGAAGAAAGTTTCCACTTTTAATTTTGGAAATAAGGCCTTGATCTTAAATTGTGAATCCATCAGGTCGTGCTTGTGACGTTTATACGTCCCATCGCGTCCGTAGGCGCGGCAATCTTCATGATTGATAAGACATACGGTTTCAATGCTGTGGATCAACACCGCAAGTTGGACATATTTCAAGACCATCTCGTAATCGTGGACCGCGCCCGCGAGAGAGATGATATCGAAATTATCATATCCAAAGCGGACTGTGATCCACGGTTGGATGAATTTTTGCAGGCGATAGTCCATACAGTGAACGACAAGCGCATCGCAATGAATGATCGGTTTTTTTGCTGCCATTTTCACCTCTAGTTTTTATTTTTCTCTATAAAAGGAATTTCAATACCTATAAAATCTCGCCGATGCCGCGTTTTAAGAACTGACCATCTCCGCTCTTACCCAGCCACTTGTCTCCATCCACGATCAACTTTCCGCGCAGGAAAACTTTCTCGGGGTAGCCTGCCAGTTCCCAGCCTTCGTATAGATTGTAATCGGTGCGTTGATGAGATTGTGCTATGCCATGCTTTACACGCTTCTCCGGATCCCAGATGACAATATCTGCATCGGCGCCGGGGACCAATGCTCCCTTGCGCGGATACAGGCCAAAGATCTTCGCCGGGTTGGTAGACATATACGCCACGAATTGATTGGGCGTGATGTGCCCTGTTTGCACACCGTACGTCCACAGGATGGGCATGCGGTCTTGAATCCCGGGCAGGCCGTTGGGAATCTTTGTGAAGTTATATTTTCCAAGTTCCTTGCCGGCGATCGCAATTTCCTTTCCTTCATAAACAATCGGCTGCGTGCCATCAAAGAAAAATGGACAGTGATCGGTGCCAATGGTTTGCAGCGTTCCATCGTGAAGTCCCTGCCAGAGTCGCGCATTGTCCATCTCGGTTCGCATCGGCGGAGAGCAGATCCATTTTGAGCCGTCTTCGCGGCTTAATGCATCTTCTGTGAAAAACAAATACTGCGGACAAGTTTCGCCCATCACTTTTACGCCGCGTTCACGTGCATAGCGCAGCATGTCCACTTCACCGCCAGCATTCATGTGGACAATATATACAGGCGAATCCGCCTGCTCGGCCATGGCTGCCATGCGCAGAGTTGCTTCCACTGCACCCCAACTTGGTCTGGTCAGCGCGTGCCATTCGGGGTCGGTATGTCCATCGGCCAGTGCCTGCTGAACGAGGGTTTCGATCACATCTCCATTTTCACAATGCGCCATCATCAACATGCCGTTTTCTTTTGCAATGCGCAGCGCCTTGAAGATACTGCCGTCGTCAATTCTTAATCGGCCATTGTAGGCGGTGAAAACTTTTAGTGTTTGAATTCCCATTTCCATCAATGATGGAATTTCCTTCGCGATCTTATCGCTGAATTGGGTCAGGTTCATGTGGAAGGAATAATCGATTGCGGCTTTCGCGGCTTTTTCCATCCACAAGTCAACCGAATATTTAAAGCCTTCATGTTCCAGAACCACAAAATCCATCGCAGTGGTTGTCCCGCCGAAAGCCGCCGCCTTGTGGCCGGTGTAATGGTCGTCGGAAGAAACCGTGTCGAACATTGGCAGATCCAAATGCACATGCGGATCAATTCCGCCGGGCATGATGAGTTTGCCTGTGGCATCGATCACATCCGCGCTGGGGTGGGTGAGGTCTTTGCCAATTTGGACGATGATTTCGCCTTCGATCAAAATATCAGATTGAAATGTATCTGAGGCGGTAATGAGTGTGCCGTTTTTTATAAGAGTTGCCATGGGAGGTTCCTAGGGGGTGAAGTATGTGAGGTGTGTAAGGTTTCTGATGTGAGGTGTGTGAGGTTTTAAGGTTTTTTGCGGGTGTTGTTTTCGATGGATGTTTTTAAGCGTGAGAGAAGGTAACCTACTTCGCGTGCTTTTTCGGTGAGTTTTTCGTAATCTGCATCTGAAAGATACTCGAGATCATGAGCAATTTCAATGTGACTTTCTGACTCTGCCAGTGAGCCGATCGAGATATTTAGATGCCGTAAATAGTTTGGCGCTGTTCCAAGTGCGTATCCTTCGGCGATATTTGCGCCTACAGACACAGCCGCACGGCGCATTTGACTCGTGAGTCCGAATAATTCATGTTTTGGATATTTTTCACTTGCCTTGTAAATCATCAATGCAAATTCATGTGCCCGCTGCCAGACGATCAATTTTCGAAATGCTTTTGGTTCACTTTGCATGTTGTCTTTTCCTCAAAGATCAGGTATCTAAGGTTTATCAGGTGTCTGAGGTCTGTAAAGTTTCTGATGTTAACCTCATAAACATCATGTACTTCAAAAACCTCAAAAACCTCAAAAACCTCAAAAACCTCAAAAACCTTTTATCCCCAGCAGCGTTATCAAAATTTCCGGTGGAATATCAGTCTCAGGCAAATCCGTTTTATATAATTGCTCATTCTCTGCGCGTTCGCGCAGACTCTTCCACAAGATTTCCCGCTCTTCACTCTGCACAACAAGATCGTTCAATATTTTTGCATTTATCAAATACTCGCCCGTGGAATATAAAAACGTCAGCCGTTTCCATTTATCGGTTTTGATCGGTTCTTTTAATTTTTCAAGTCCGCCCAGTTGAATCTTGTAATACTCTTCCTTCGCACGCGGATGATCTTTCTCGTCGCGCAACAACTCGCCGCGCGTGGTCAACTCGTGCCCGCGGACTTGCGCAATGAACTCAATTTGTCCGCCGCGCTCGGCAAATGCTGAAGGTTGATAAAAAGCCAGATAGTCCACGGCAACAACTTTCGGCGCAGTGCGAAGCGGGATGCGGTACCATCCCAACAGCCGCGCAATTTCCATGTCCCGCATCGTTGGCAAAAGGCAGACCAAAATCAGATCAGTTGGCTTAAGCATGTCTTTATTATAATGTTTGATATGAAACTTATCCCCGCACTTTTGATTCTCGCCTTACTCTCTGCATGTGGAGGAAGTACCCCGCCTCCGACTCCGCCGATGCCTGATGCTACTCAAACAGCATTCGCCACGCTGACGCCCATCCCGCCTCAACCGACCTCCACGCCCAACCGTTTCGCTCGATCCCGGTCATTGGCTACTTCCCCGATTACCGCCAGGTTGAATCTGTCTGGGCCGAACATCTGACCGATATTATTTATTTCTCCGCCGAACCCCGCGCCGATGGGACTTTGGATACATCGCGATTAAACGAAGCGGCATGGCAGGCTTTGCAAAAGATAAGAACAGAAAACGGAACCCGGCTTCATCTGTCCATTGGCGGTTGGGAGCGCGGATCAGATTTCTCTGCAATGACCGCAGATGAGATCACCCGCCATAAATTTGTTAACGCATTAACTGAATTTGCGCTTTCTCATAATCTTGCCGGTGTTGATTTTGATTGGGAATTTCCAAAAGATGAAACTGAATTCAGCAATTACATTTTGTTATTAACCGAAACAAAAGAATCTTTTTCAAGATATAACCTGCTCGTTAGTGTGGCTTTGTATCCCGAGTTGGGATTTCCGCTTAAGTCCTTTGCAGTTGTAGACCGAATACACATCATGTCATATGACCGGGATGTGAAGCACGCAACATATGAGCAGGCCGTGGCCGATTTTCAAGCGTTTGTTGATGCGGGCATTCCACCTGAGAAACTAGTTTTGGGGATTCCATTTTACGGGCGCAATACCAAACCGCCTTATCGTGTTTTATCGTATGCTGAAATTATGCGGCGCTATCAGCCGGGATTCCAGTTGGATGAAGTGGACGGGATGTTCTACAACGGAATCGAAACCGTTCAGCGCAAGACGTGTTATGCCTTGCGTGAGTCTGCGGGCGGCGTGATGATTTGGGAACTCGCACACGATACGCTGGATGAAACATCCCTGCTGCAGGCTATCTTTGAAGTATCCGTTGGGAGAAAACCATGCTGATCCATTCATCAAAATTTGAGCGAATGACCGCGCTGACAGATTTGCTGTTGGGTGCGCTTTCTATTTACACGGCTGTGCAAGTCGCGCAATACAGCGGATTCAAAGCACAAGTGTGGACTTGGGCCTTTGCTCTGCTGGCACTCTCGGCAATTTTAGGCGCCATCGCGCATGGCTTCGAGATGAGCAAAAAAACAAATGACCGCATTTGGATGCCTTTGAATCTGTCACTTGGCCTTGTGCTGGGACTGTTCGTCGTTGGCGCGTTATATGACTTAAGCGGGGAGGTGTTCGCGCAGAAGGCGCTGCCATTCATGCTTGCAATTGGATTTGCATTCTTTCTTGTCACAGTGTTTATCCCCGGCAACTTTATGACCTTTATTGTTTATGAAGCCATTGCCATGTTGTTTTCGCTGGGCGTCTATATTTTTCTGACCTTTAACGCTACTCTCCCCGGAGCTGGTTGGATGTTCGCCGGAGTGCTGGTCACTATTATTGCTGCGGTGGTGCAGGCCGTTGGCAAGGTTGGTAAATCCATGATCTGGTATTTTGATAATAATGGCGTATTTCATTGGATCCAAATGATCGGGGTGATCTTGTTGTTGATGGGGTTGAAGTTTTCTTTGTAGGATTATAGAAAATCAATTTTTACCCGCATTATAAAAAGAGATGGTCGCTTCAAAAAGCGACCATCTCTTTTACTTTGCTTACTTCTCACTTATTACTTCCTACGACAACCCAACTTCCTTGTTGAACTCAACGATCAATTCGTCAATTTCATCGGCTTGCTTTTGGACATCCGTCCAGTAATTGGGGGCATACCATTGTTCCTGAATTTCCGGGTAGGTTTTGCCTTGCTGTTCAACCCAGGTGTAATATTTCAAATTATGAACCCGGCGGCGTTCGAGATAAGTCAACTCAAGCATGTTGTCAGTGGACTGTCCGTGCAGATAGCGGGCGAAATCAGCGGCGGCGTTATTTTCGCTATATTCGCCTGATTCCTGATGCATCTCATGTAAACGTGAACGATAGAGTTCCATTGAGTCGGTCAGCATGGTGATCATCACATCGTTCTCGTCCATTTCATAGTACTTGGCTACTTTGATACAGGAAAGTACATTTGCGATGCCAGAGAAGCCAAGCAGTTCAAGGTTGGCGATGGTGGCTTCGGGAACGCCTTTTTCTGCGAGATAGGCGCGGCCATTTTCTTCATTGAACAAACGCGCAATGTTGACCACTGCATTGTCATCGATGGCGGTCACAAAGTCTGTATTCTTTACGTTATGCACCCAGGGGACATGCTTGTCGCCGATGCCCTCGATGCGATGTGCGCCGAATCCGTTTTCCAAAAGGGTTGGACATTGCAAGGCTTCACTGGCGATGATCTTGCTTTCGGGGAATATCTGCTTGAGATAGTCGCCGCTGGCAATCGTGCCGCCTGAGCCTGTCGCGGATGCCATGCCGCGGAAGCGGTCATTGGGTCCCATCACTTGTTTGAGCGCTTCTTCCATCGCGTGGCCGGTCACTTCATAGTGCCAGAGATAATTTCCAAATTCCTGAAACTGATCAAAGATCATCAGGTCTTGCCCCGAATTTCTTAATTCCCAGCATTTATCAAAAATTTCTTTTACATTGGATTCAGAGCCGGGAGTTTTGATCGTTTCGCCGGCTACTTTTTCGAGCCACTCAAATCTTTCCTTCGACATGCCTTCGGGCAAAATAGCGATGGATTCACATGCCAGCAAAGCGGAATCATACGCGCCGCCGCGGCAATAATTCCCCGTAGACGGCCAGACTGCTTTCTGAGTCGTCGGGTCAAACTGACCTGTGACCAGCCTCGGCACGAGACAGCTAAACGCCGCTCCCACTTTATGTGCTCCAGTGGGGAACCACTTGCCAACGACAGCAATGATGCGCGCCTTGACTCCCGTCAGCGAAGAGGGAAGCTCAATGTAATTGACTCCGCCAAACGTCCCGCCGGATGCGATGGGTTGATTCTTCCAACTGATGCGAAAAAGATTGCGCGGATGAATGTCCCAGAGTCCGATATTCTTCAATTCCTCTTTTACTTTTGCGGGAATCTTTGAAGGATCTTTCATTTGGGCATAAGTTGGGATGATGATATTGCGCTCTTTTGCGCGTTGAATGGCGCGGGCGCGGCGGTCTTTGTGAATTGTAAGGTCAATTATGGTCATGGGAGTCTCCTGATGATAGTTGTCAGACAAATTATTATAGCGCACAATTTTGGTTTTTTCTTTATAATAGCTTCATGAACATCAACTGGATTCTTGTTTCAGGAATTCTTCTTCTGAATTTTTTTATAAGCATTTATCTGGCCTGGCGCAGTTGGAGCAAGCACTGGCAGGGCGGCCAGGATTTCTTTGCACTGCTCATGATTTCAGCCGGATATTATTCCCTTACTTATGCGCTTGAGCTAATCACGCTTTCAATTCCATTAAAGATTTTTTGGTTTAAGATTGAAAATATTGGAATCATCACCATACCGGTCTTCTGGTTTCTTTTTGCATCTCGGTATACACAGAATGCACGCTGGTTTTCGGGGAAATACGTCGCTTTATTTTTTGTAATTCCATTGATTACCCTGATGCTCATTTTTTCTCCATTCGAAAAATTTTATTATGTCTCTTTGCAGCCTTTTTCAAACGCAGGCGGTCCTCTGCTTGCCGCCGGCGGATTTTGGTATTGGGTGCAGGCTGCCCAGAATTATTTTTTGGTATTGCTTGGCGCATTCGTTATTTTGAGAACGACCTTTCGATATCCGGGTATTTATCGCGGACAAAGTTTGGTGATCCTGGTGGGAATATTAATTCCGTGGCTTGCCAATGCCTATTATCTTTTGTCCCGGATGATTTTCCCGCAATATTATATTCCTTTGAATTTCACGGCTTTGGCTTTCGTCGTCACAGGATTAATTTACAGCTTTGGTATTTTCCGTTTGGGGTTTCTTGACCTTGCTCCCATTGCACGTGAGATCATTTTTGAGAACATCCCCGAAATGGTATTGGTGTTGGATGCCTCAAACCGTATGGTGGATGTCAACAGCATGGGTCAGAAATGGCTTGGGCTCGGACATGAAAAATTAACAGGCAGCCATATTCGAGTGATTTTTAAAGAATTGTATGAAGTGTTGGAATCATACGATGACTTTCAGCAGGGCAATGCAGAAGTGAGGATTAACAGCGCGTCACCCCGCGACCTTGAACTGGTGATTACACCCCTGACAGATTCTCAGGGACAGTTGGCAGGCCGCGTGGTTGTGGCGCGTGATATTACCAGTAGGAATCAGGCCATGATACTGATGAACCAGCGCAATGACCTGATCCATTTGCAAAGTTCGGCTTTGAACGTGGCGGTTAACGCCGTAGTGATCACAGATGTGAATGGACGCTGCATCTGGGTTAACCGCGCATTTTCAGAGATCTCGGGTTATTCTTCTGACGATGCACTTGGCAAAAATCTATCCTTCTTAAAATCAGGCGTGCAGGATGATAAATTTTACAAAACTCTTTGGGAAACCATCAAAGGGGGGAATACCTGGCAGGGAGAAATCGTTAACAGGCATAAACTGGGACACTTGTTTGTTGAAGAGATGACCATTGCGCCTGTCAATAACGATAAAGGTGTTGTGACAAATTACATTGCTGTCAAACAGGATATCACCGCCCGCAAACGAATGGAACTCGATTTGCAGGAAGCCAATCGCCGCATGAAGTTCCAAATGGAAGAGATCATCAGTTTACAGGATAAACTTCGCGAACAGGCCATCCGCGACCCGTTGACCGAGTTGTACAACCGCCGAATTCTTGAAGAGACTCTGGATCGCGAAGTGTCACATGCCAAGCGGGATGAAAAGGGTTTTTGTATCGCCATGATCGATATTGATAATTTTAAAGGACTCAATGACCGTTATGGGCATCGGGTAGGCGACCTGGTTTTAACATCCTTCGCGAAAATATTGGAAAACAACACCCGTCGCGGCGATATCGCCTGCCGTTTTGGCGGTGACGAATTTGCAGTGCTCATGCCGAATGCCAGCCTGGAAGGTGCGCGCAAACGTGCCCAGCAATGGCGCAGAGCCTTTCAAATGCTGCATCAAAGTTTCAATGGACAGGAAGTGCTGGTGACTCTGTCCGTTGGGATCGCCTGCTACCCTCAACATGGCGTGGATGGCATGGCGGTGCTGGAATCTGCGGATAAGGCTTTATATAGATCGAAGGAAAAGGGAAAGAATCAAGTAACGACTTTTGAAGAAGATTAATCAATGCAGATAAAGATTGAAAGTCTCTATGTGTTGGTTAACCGCGAAGTCATAAAGCTTCCAAGCCGCTAAGAATCCTTCGTGTCTTTGAGACTTTGAGACTAAAATTTCTGGAATATTATTCACATTAAACAACAAAAAGAGGAAAGGCCATCATCATGGTCTTTCCTCTTACTTTTTACTTCTCACTTCCTACTTTTTTCTCTTTACTTCAACTCACACCCCAAGCATCTTACTCACAACCGAAAGCAAAATTCCGCCCGCGATCACACTTCCCAGTTGACCGGCGGTATTCGCGCCCATCGCGTGCATCAGGATGAAATTATCAGGGTCTTCATCATTGGCTGTTTTTGCGGCCAGACGTCCTGCCATTGGGAATGCTGAAATTCCCGCCGCGCCGATCAATGGATTGATCTTGCCGCCTGAGATAACGCACATCAATTTCCCAAATAATAATCCAGCGACCGTATCCAACACAAAAGCAAATAATCCCAATATCATGATCTTGCCCGTATCAAGATTAAGGAATGCGGCAGCGCTCATGGTGGAGCCAATTGCCAGCCCTAAAAAGAGCGTGGCGATGTTAATGATCTCATTCTCTGCGGCTTTACTTAGCCGGTCCACAACGCCAGACATCTTGAGCAGATTTCCAAGCATCAGCATCGAGATCAACGGTGTGGCTTCAGGCACGAGCAGACCCACAACCAGAGTCAGCACCACGGGAAACAGGATCAGAGTCATTTTTGAAATGGGTTTCGGCGCATAATCCATTTTGATCAGGCGCTCTTTTTCGTCGTCAGCAATTTCATCAAGGGCGGCTGAATGATCGGGATCAAACTCATGTAGGAATACGCGGCCACTGCAATCGGAGCCAATAATTCAGGCGCGAGTTTGGTCGCAACGAAAATTGAAGTCGGTCCATCAATCGCGCCGATCACACCAATCGATGCGGCTTGATTCAACGGGAAGCCCAATAGAATGGCAAGGATGAGTGTGCCGAAGATTCCAAATTGTCCCGCTGCGCCCAGCAGCACCATGCGCGGCTGTGCCAGCAACGGCGAGAAATCAATCATCGCGCCCACACCGACAAAGATCAATAACGGGAATAACTCGGTTTTGATTCCTGCATCGTATAAAACTTTTGTCATGCCTTCAGATGCGGTCATGCCGGCCAGCGGAATATTTGCCAGCAAACATCCAAACCCGATCGGCAATAAAAGCACAGGCTCTATTTCCTTGAACACTGCCAGATAAATTAATATCAGCGCGGCAGAGATCATCACTGCGTTGCCGAACGTGAAATGTGTAAAGCCTTTGATTAGATCGGGAAGTAATTCACCTAGATCCATGAAGCCTCGCCCAAGTCTGCAAACTTGATCAATGCCTGCTTATGTGCCACGCTTTGCCCCGCGCTCACCAACACTTCGCCCACCGTTCCGCTGAATACCGAGCGAATGCTGTTCTTCATCTTCATCGCCTCAATGATCACGATCACCTGTCCCGCCTCCACCTTTTCACCCGGTTTTACAAACACCTCAATGATCGTTCCGGGTAATGGCGCATTTAAAACATTTCCGCTTAATGCCTGATTCGGAGAAGATGAAGCGGCTGGAGCAGGATTCGGATTAAAGGCTTTTTTCTCCGTCTGATGCGCATCTTTCTTAACCTCAGCCTGACCAGCGTTCTCAGGCAT
Organism: Candidatus Villigracilis proximus; assembly: GCA_016715195.1. Taxonomy (GTDB): domain Bacteria; phylum Chloroflexota; class Anaerolineae; order Anaerolineales; family Villigracilaceae; genus Villigracilis; species Villigracilis proximus. The sequence continues at coordinate 30,362 of JADKBB010000009.1, read as the reverse complement.
GACCTCAAACCGTTCACCATCCACGAATGCAACTACGGGACGCGCGTTGATGTTTTCAATTTCAACTTCATAAATTTTGCTGTTGACTGTGATTTTATATTTCATATATTCTCCGAAGACCTGACAGGTTTTCGCGAAGCGACCTGTCAGGTCTGAAAACATTAATGTCTTCTAAAGTTACCTTTTTCAGAACTTTGCCGTGTACGCATTCCCAACTGCCAGGCAGAAACGATCGCCGTAGGTGGATCAGGCAATGGGTGCGCAGTGGACTGTCCCTGTTCGGCAAGAGCCACAGCCACTGCGAGAGCAGCCGCTTGCAGCTTGAATCCTGTTTCAGAAACAGAAGCAGGCATGGAGGAGTCGGATGCGGGCACTTCGTCGGGGGAATCTTTTTCAGCAGTTAAAAAAGTCAGCACGATCATCATCAGCCACAACAGAATAATTGCGCCGAAGACAAGCCCCATACCCAGGGCGGTGATTTGCAGGGAAAGAGTTAAGTCAGTCATAGTTTTTCTCTTTTGACGATAAACCATGGACGATGAGGGTCCGTCGTCCATGGTTCACGGTCTACTAGACAGGGATATTCCCGTGTTTGCGTGGGGGAGCGGGCGCGTACTTATCACGGAGCGCAGACAGTGACGCGATGATCTTCGGGCGTGATTCGCGCGGCTCGATGATATCGTCTACATAGCCGGTGGATGCCGCGTAGTATGGATTGTTGAATTTCTCGCGATATTCTGCCGCAAGTTTTTTGCGTTCGGCAATCGGGTCTTCAGCAGTTTCAATTTGTTTCTTGAACAAAATATTTGCCGCACCTTCCGCGCCGATCACTGCGATCTCAGCCGAAGGCCAGGCATAGGTGACATCGGTTCCAAGATATTTGCTAGACATCACCACGTACGCGCCGCCATAAGCCTTGCGTGTGATGACGCAGATCTTCGGCACTGTGGCTTCGGAATACGCGTACAAAAGTTTTGCGCCGTGACGAATGATGCCGCCATGTTCCTGCGCGATACCAGGCAGGAAGCCGGGCGAGTCGACGAAGGTAACGAGCGGAATATTGAAGCAGTCGCACATGCGTACGAAGCGCGTCATTTTATCGGCGGCGTCAATATCGATCACGCCGGCCATGATGGCAGGTTCCTGACCGACAATGCCCACGCTATGTCCGCCAATGCGCGCGAGGCCGATGATGGCATTGCGCGCCCAATCGGGTTGGATCTCAAGGAAGGTACCTGTGTCGATAATTTTTTCGATCACCTGATGCATAACGTACGGTTCGGTCGCTTCCAATGGGATGATGTGATTGAGTTCTTCATCCATGCGTGAAAGCGGATCGCCCGCCTGCACATAAGGCGGATTCTCAACATTGTTGGAGGGAAGATAGGAAAGGAAATGCCGTGCCATATCAATGGCTGCCTTTTCACTTTCCACGCTGACATGCGCCACACCGCTGACGGATGTATGCACACTCGCGCCGCCCAATGATTCTGAGTCGATGATTTCGCCAGTGACGGCTTTGATCACATCCGGGCCGGTCAAAAACATGAATGAAGATTTTTCAACCATGATGACCATATCTGTCAGAGCAGGGGAGTAAGCCGCGCCGCCTGCGCAGGGTCCGAGCATAACGCTCACTTGCGGCACCACGCCCGAATATTGCGCGTTGCGTCTGAAGATTTCAGCATAACCGCCCATCGAACGTACGCCTTCCTGAATGCGCGCGCCGCCTGAGTCGATCAGTGAAATAAACGGCACGCCATTGCGGACAGCCAGATCCATTACGCGGCAAATTTTATGCGATTGCATTTCGCTTAGTGTGCCGCCGTAAATTGTAAAATCCTGTGAGTATAAATAAACTGTCCGCCCGCTGATCTGTCCGTAGCCGGTGATGACTCCATCACCATAAAACTTTTCCTTTAACAAATCCATCTCATCGCCTTGATGTGTGATGAATGGCTCGATCTCGTTAAAGGTGCCGGGGTCAAGCAGTAACTCAACCCGTTCGCGCGCAGTTAACTTTCCTTTTGCACGCTGCTTTGCGTTCCGCTCTTCGCCGCCGCCTTCAAGCGCTTTGGCACGGATCTTTCTCAACTCAAGAATTCTGGGGTCTTCGTTTGTCATATTAATTCCTTTAGGTGATAAATTTCACAATTGGAAGTATATCATTCGACGACGGATAGGCCAGTGATTTATGACATACAGGAAATAGGACAATCCGCTTCGTCTTTTACTGACAATTGATTCAGGTTAATTGATTTTATCTCCCTTTTGGTTGATTCTGCTTAATAAAAGACCGCAGACGGCGGACGATAGACCATACGATCTATTGTCCACAGTCCACGGTCAATTGACTGGATCAAAATTGAATCCACTCAACCGCAGCCAGTCCATTGAATACGATCTGTTTGTTGTATGCCGCATTCTTTTGACGGGCAAATTTAGCCAGTGTCTCTTTTTGTGCCCAGACGCGGCCGTTGCCGGATGTCATTTGCCGCCATAAAAAGAAAGTCCAGTTTTGAGGATGTAATCCGATCTGACGGATAATTTTTGGAGAAATGTTTCCTTCCCCGGTTGGAGTCAGCGCAACCAATCGTCCGTTAGGGCGCAGGATGCGTGCGGTCTCTTCCAACAAGGGAAGGGGATTGGGGATCAGGAATAACACTGAGCAAAATGTCACAGCGTCAAATGAAGCGGTTTCAAAAGGCAGAGTATCCGGGATTAATAAATGGAGCGGGGTATCCAGAAGTGCAGGCCGCTTTCGCGCTTCAGATAACATTTCATTGTCTGTGTCTGCTCCTTCCCAACGAAAACCGGTTTGAGACTTTCCCAACTCAAGCAGTTTGCCCGCGCCTGTTCCCACATCCAATATTTTGGCATTGTCCGGCAGTGGTTCCAGTATTTGCAATACAGGTTTTAGGAAATGAAAATACCATGGCGCATCCTGCACGTAGTAGAAAAATTGAGCCATATTCATTTTGAGGCGCTCTTTTTTATAAGCCAAACGATGAAGCCTGCGACGATCAAACCAATACTGGCAAAAGAGGCAATAAATTTGACAGCTGTGAATAGCGCTGAGACTGAAGCCAGCGCATCCAGCCGGTCTGGATAAACCAGCATGATCGTTGCAATACTGGCATTTTCAAGATAGTCGCCGACCATTGCGGCAAAGGGAATGGTATTCAGCAATTGCCAGACGCTATTTGTATCGAATGCGCGTTGAAAGACAAGCGTGATGGGTATCGACAGGAACAATGCCTGTGCAATTGGAATAAAAAGATCAACAGGCGATACGCGCGTTAAATAGAGATGGATGCCGTACTCGCCATAATCTGCCAATTGGCTGTATAGCGCATCCGCAGATCTCCAAAATTGCGTATCGGGTACGTTGAGTCCGTCAGCCAGCGCCATCAATTCCTCCGATGGACTCGCCGAAGAGAGCATTGCGTATCCAAGTCCAAACATAATCAGTGTCATAAAAAGAAACGATCTGATGCTTGCAATTCCTTGTATGCGTGTACTCAAAGCGGTTAATGATTTCATGTCATGTTTTCCAAAGTAAAAAAGTGTGTGGAGAATATTCCCCACACACTTTTCTCGCTGTTTATCCGTTTGTTCCTGCTGCCGCTTTGGGACGCCATAACGTCAACAAGATTATGAACAAGGTGGCATTGAACATGGGAAACCCTGAGTGACTCAGTCCCGCGATGCCGGTTGCGGTGTAGAAAATCCCCACTGCCAGATCCAGAACTTGAATCAGGATCATGTTATTGATCCAGAATAATTGTTTCTCCGGCTCACGGGCGATGAACAACATGCCGACGCCATATGCCAAAAAGCGGGCAGCTAGCATTCCAAGCGGGTAGGCGATATCTGGTTCAGGCACGGAATGTCCCATCATCGCCAGAAACTTCATTGGGATGAACAGATACATCAGTCCCAACACCAATTGCACAACCCCAATGACGCGTAACAGCACTTTCAATTTCATGATCGATCTCCTTGTTTTGATTTTTTAAAGTTACAGTTGAAACAATTTTATTAACGTGAAAACGCAATACTTAATATGACCCCCTGGCAAACAATGCCGGCGAATAAAATGATCAATGAAATAGTTCTTTTTTCTGATACCTTGCTGAACCTAAAGAGCAAATATCCGATGATAATATTAAGCGATCCCCACAGTACATTACTTAATGGCGATGAATTACCCAAACCTGGTGGATTGCCAAAAGGTGAAGGGAATGGGTTGCCGGAAATGCCATTGACATAATGTGGTACGACATTGGCAAGAGTCATCCCGGCAAAAAAATTTGCTACATAGTGATACCATTTTATATTTGATTGTTCTTTTGTTTCCATTTTTATCTCTCCTTGTTTAAGTTTATTTTTAAACTACATACTTAGTATGTATAGTTATTCGTAAAAAAATATTACTTGTTGAGGGTTGCCATTAAATCTGCAATTGTGGTCTTTTCCAAATGGGACTTCATGGCTGCCTCTGCATCGGCGAGGATCGTGGATACAGATTTTTCCGCACGGGTGGGCTTCACGCCTGTTACTCGCAACTTATGATCCTGACGAAACATAGGTTTGCCTGTTTCAATGGCAATGAACACATCCAACAGGGTGATGTTTTGCGGCGGTTTCGCCAGGCGTACTCCGCCTCGCGATCCTTCGCGGGTCTCAATGATTCCTGCGCTGGCGAGATTTCCAAGAATTTTCACTGCCGTTGGGTTGGGGATATTTAACGAGGCAGATAACTCTTTTGTTGGAACAAAGTCATAGAATCCCTGGCTGACTTTGTCACCTACAAAGAGAACTGTAAAAATGGCTTGCGAAAACGACAGTGAATAGCTCATAACTTTATATATTTTATATTTAGTTTATTTATTTGTCAAGGGGAATTATAAAGATCGTGGACGACAGACCGTAGACTGTATGGTTCATTGTCCATCATCTGCTTATCCTTTCAGCAAAATGATCTCGCGTTGTGGTTCGCCTAAATATTCTGCGCCGTTGGTGGTCATTACGACATCTTCTTCCAACCCAACATAACCAAAGCCATCCACGGCGAGGCCGGGCTCGATGGTGAAGATCTGACCGACTTCCAATTTTTGGTTGGGCGAGTCGCCGTATTTTTCCCAGAGCGGACCCAGCAGTGCGCCGCCGTCGTGGGCGACACGCCCCAGTTGGTGACCGAGGGCGTATTTGAATTCAGGGTAGCCAGAGTCGGTGACGATCTCGCGTGAGATGATATCGATTTCTTTCCCTGCTATACCCGCTTTCATTGCAAAGCGTGATTTTTCGATGGCCGTGCGAATGGTGATAAATCCGCGCTGGACGGGGAGCGGCGCTTCGGTTTCATCTTCACGCAAGACATAGCACACCCGTTGAATATCTGAGCAATAGTCTTCATACTTCACACCAAAATCAAAGTGGACAATATGTCCGCGTTCGATCTTTGTGTTTGTCGGGCCGTTATGCCCAACGGGGGAGTCTGGTCCGCTGTTGACGGCGGGACAATTCTCGGCAGGCCAGGCAAGTTCGACGTTGTATTCGCGGGCGAGGTTGTGCATATACGCGCCGACTTCGAGTTCGGTCATACCGACTTTGATGTAGTCAAATGTCTTCTTGAAAATTTCATCGGTGATCTGAACGGCTTTGAGTACACGCGCCTGCTCGGCAGGAGTCTTTCGTCCGCGCATGGCAGAGATGACCGGTTCGGCGCTGACCAGTCTTTCGGCGTAGGGTGTGCCCGCCAGATATTCTCTGAGGAATTCGTACATGGCATGAGTCAAACCGTCCGCGTGGACATTGTTTCTGGAAGTGTTAACAGCTATCCGGTCAGGGTTGATGCGGGTGATCGTCTCTTTGAGCAGGGCGCTGACGGCGGTGTCGTATCCAATAATTTCGTCGAAGACATTTAATCTTTCGAGTGATTCTTTTTCAAGGTTGCCGATGATGGCGATCTTCTGACCTGTGCGGGTAAAGATGAGCGCGGAAGGCCAGGTGAGTTCGTTTGGGCCGATCAGAAAATCGAGGACAGGGTCGCGTACGCCGGATGTTTCGCGCACGAAGGTCAGCCACATATCCATATTTTGTTCTTTGAGAATTTCAATGGCTTGATTTACTTTTTCTTGAATGAGTGACATGGGGGCTCCTTTTGGGACCGTAGACAATGGACGGTGGACCGTACGGTCTATGGTCTATGGTCTGCGGTCATTGATCTGTGTGTTCTTGGGTCTTTGACTAAAAAGATAAGAATGCCGATCATGGCTAGGGAAAGGACGATTGAAATTGTGAATGTCGGAATAAAGCCTGCTTTATCTACGATCCAGCCGCCGATGAGGGGGGCGATGATGGTGGCGGGGGCGGTGAGAGTTTGTGAGAGCCCGATATAAAGCGGACGTTCTGACTCGGTTCCAAAGTCGACGGTCATTGTGATGCCGATGGTCCAGATGGAAACGTTGGCGAGACCGGCCAGCAGGAAAATGGGATAGAACCACGTGATGGAGGCCGCGTTCCATGCCAGAATGGAACTGAGCAGGGCGGCAACTGCGCCAAGGATGAGCATGGCGCGATGACCAACACGGTCGCCGATCCAGCCCATGCCGATGTTGGCTACGGTTTGGGAGATGGTTAAAGTGGCGGTGAGGAAACCGGCGGTGATGGCATCCATATTGAAGCGGCGCAGGGCGTAGATGATGTAGAAGGAAAATCCCATGGTGGCGAATTGCGAGAGGAAGCGCGCAACCAGGAACCAGTTGAAGTTTTTATCTCTGCCCAATATTTTTTTGGAGTCGTCCCAGAAGTGAGTCTTTTCTTCGGGGATGATCTTTTCGGTATCTTCGGGTTCACGCGTTAGCGCAAGTGCGAACCATGACAGGGTGAAGAAAATGCTTGCGATGAAGAAGCAGGCTGCAAAGTCGAGGGGTGAATCGAGATAATCCAAAAGATAGCCGGCAGCGACGGCTGATCCGCTGATGAAGAGATTCGCGAGGCCGGCTTGTAATCCAAAAAATGTGCCGCGTGTTTCGGGCGGAATGATCTTCGAGATCATGGAAGTCCACGAGTTGGCGGTGAATCCGCCGCCGAGTCCCTGCCAGATGAGCAGAATAAACGTGGCGATCAGCCCGGCTTGCAGGCCGATGGTGGGCAGCAGGAGCGCCACGATGGCGAATCCTAAAAACGGAATCCGCTCGTGGATGGTCATTAGTAAAACGTTTGGTTTGTATTTGCGCAGACGTGAGACAAAGCTCGCAGTGAACAATTGCGGCAATTGCCAGCCGACCGAATGTATGGCGGGCACAAGGCCGATCAATAATGCGGAGGTGGTCATGGATGCAACGAAGAGGGGGAGGATGGTGCCGAAGGAGGCGAAGCCGAGAGCCACGCCAAAGAGACCGCCGTCCCAAAGGCCGACGGTGACATTGTGTTTCAAGTTTTGACGGATGTCTTTTTCAAGATTTGTGAGCATTCATCGATTGTACCTGATGCGCATTTTAGACCGTAATTTTGCTCTTGACAGATTTTTGCTTTTGCATAAAATAAAAACGAACGTTCGTTCATTTTTATTTGGAGAAGAAGATCATGCCTGTAAAAGAGAAAGACACCCCAACGAAAGGTGAGACCACCCGGCTTGCCATTGAAGATGCCGCTGTGAATTTATTCATGGAACACGGCTATCACGCCACGTCCATGCGGCAGATCGCGGAACATGCCGGCCTTGCGCTGGGTGGGATCTACAATCATTTTTCAAGCAAAGAGGAACTTTTCGAAGCCATCATCATTGACAAGCATCCATATAAAAGGGTTTTGCCTGCCCTGCTCGCTGCGCAAGGGGATACGGTGGAGGATTTTCTGCGCAGCGCGGCGCGTCTCGCGCTGGCTGAGCTTAAGTCGCAGCCGTATTATATGAATTTGATGTTCATTGAATTTGTTGAATTCAAAGGCAAACATGGTGCTTCCATGCTGCTTGAGATCGCGCCCAAGGTTCTGCCTGTGTTTGAAAAGTTGGTCAAAGGCCGAAAAGAATTGCGTATTACCAATCCGGTCATGTTGCTGCGCTCTTTCTTCGGGATGTTAATCTCATTTTTCCTGACCGATATGATCATGGGGAATTCCCACCTCGGGAAACTCATGCCAAAAGATCCGCTGGATGCCTATATGGATATTTATTTTCACGGAATCATAAGGGGAAAGGATGAATGATGAATTATGAATGATGAATTTAAGATCAAAATCTAAAATTCAAAAATCCTTCTTCTTTCTTTTTTTATTCATCCTTCATCCTTCCTATTTCATCCTTATCACTAAAAGGACTTGCTCATGCTCAATTCTCGTATTTTCTCCATTATCCGCAAAGAGTTTCTGCAGATATTTCGTGACCCGCGTACGCTGGCGATGATCATTGTCATGCCCATTATGCAATTGTTTTTGCTTGGATATGCGGCCACCACAGATGTTAAGAACATCTCCATGACCGTATGGGATCAAAGTAAAACCCCTCAATCCCGCGCCCTGCTCGATGCCTTCCGCGCCGCCGATTATTTCGTGCTTGATTATTCTGTCGAATCCGCAGACGAATATCAAAAACTGATCGAATCAGGCGATACACGTGTGGTGTTGGTCATTCCACCTGACTATGACCGCCGCCTGATCGATGGCAATGCCCAGGTCTTAATGGTGCTCGATGGATCAGATGCCACCGTTGGCGCCACGGCTCTTTCCACGGCGCGCCTTGTCGGGCAGGCATACTCCACAAAAATCCTCGGCGAACAGACTGCGCTTGCCGGGCGCGTTGCGCCTTCCGCGCCCGTGGAGGTCCGCACACAGGTTTGGTACAACCCTGATCTTGATAGCGCCTTCTTTAATATCCCCGGTGTGATCGGCATGATCCTTTCCTTTATCACTTCGATCCTCACGGCCACAACGATCGTGCGCGAACGTGAACGCGGCACGATTGAGCAGTTGATCGTCACGCCCATCCGCTCATGGGAATTGATCGCCGGAAAATTATTACCGTATGTGATCTTGGGTTTCATCGAAACCTTTGAAATCCTATTGATCGGACATTGGTGGTTTGGCGTTCCCATTCGTGGCAGCGGCGGATTAATTATCCTCACCTCGGGCTTGTTCCTCATGTCGAGTTTGGGCATCGGCCTATTGGCATCCACACTGGCAAACACACAACAGGAAGCCATGATGACCGTGATGATGTTCAACCTGCCGATGATCTTTCTTTCGGGTTTCTTCTTCCCGATCGCGGCCATGCCAAAATTTTTACAGATCGTCTCCTATGCCATTCCCTTGCGTTACTACCTGACCATCATTCGTTCCCTTCTGATCAAAGGCGTTGGTCTGGCTGCCATTCAAAGTGAAGTGATCGCGCTGATCATCTTCGGCGTTGTCATCATGGGCGCCGCTTCACTTCGCTTCCGCAAGCGGCTCGATTAATCATTCAAAAATATTTTAAGGAGTTACTCATGCATTCAAAAATCCCCATGCCCGTTCGTATCGTCCTCGCTGTGATCCTCATCGGCGCACTGGCATATGTAGGCTACCGCACACTCAACGACTCCGGCAACGGCGATCTCACCGCCTCCGGTTCCATCGAAGCCACCATTGTGAACGTCTCACCGGAACTCGCTGGGAAAGTCTCAGCAGTGGACGTTGAAGAAGGTTCACTTGTGGCGACGAATGACTCGCTTCTTCATCTGGACCCGAGCCTGCTGACTGCCCAACGGGCAGTTGCCGCCGTTCAAGTGGATTCTGCCAACGCCGCCCTCGCATCCGCTCAAACCAAATATGATCAAACCCTGCAAGCCGCCCTCTCCGCACAGGAAGCCTTGCGTGCCAAAGACTTACGCCTCTCTGCGCCCGATGAATTTGATCAGCCCGCCTGGTATTTTGAACAAGCCGAACAAACCACAGCCGCCCAACTCGAAGTGGACAATGCAAAGATCGCCCTCGCTGATTCGCTCACCAATCTCGATAAAGTGGTATCTGACTTAAATAATGCCGGATACATCGATGCTGAGAAGAGATTGCTTGAAGCCCGCGCTGCATTTTTAGTCGCTGACTCTGTCAAATCGCAAGCCGAGAATGCTGCTGAAAATGGCGGCTTGCAAGACGCTGCCTATGATTACTACAATCTCGCTCTCGATGAACTCAACGCCGCACAGGACTCCTTCAATGATCTGACCAACACCGAAGCCGAAGACGATGTCCAATACGCCCGTGGACAGGTGATCGTGGCCCAACAACGTTATGACGCAGCCTATACGCGTCTGCTTTCATTGCAAACTGGCGAGCAATCTCCCGCTGTAATTTCTGCCAAAAATTCCCTCGATCAAGCGCAGACCGCTGTCACACAAGCGCAGGCTAATCTCGACTTGCTTGATAAACAGATCGCCAAACTGGATGTCTTTGCTTCGATTGATGGCGTGATTCTCACTCGCAACGTGGAGCCTGGAGAATTTGTCCAGCCGGGTTCGGTTGCACTCACGCTCGCCAATCTCACAGACTTAACCATCACCGTCTATGTCCCTGAAGACCGCTACGGAAAAATTTCCCTCGGCCAAACCGCCGAAGTCCGCGTGGATTCCTTCCCCGGTCTGACATTCACCGCCACCGTGGTTCACATTGCAGATCAAGCTGAATTCACCCCGCGCAACGTCCAAACCGCTGAAGGACGCAGCTCCACTTTTTATGCAATCAAACTGAAAATCGAAAACTCCGATGGTAAGTTGAAGATCGGTATGCCGGCGGATGTGATTTTTAAGTAATTGGTGAGAAGTAAAAAGTAAAAGGTAAGAAGCGTATATTGAATAAATGGTGGCCGAGTAAGGCGCAGCACTCTTCCCATCCGTATTGAGACCACATATGTGGCGAATGGAGAATATGATGAAACCCATAACCTTCGATTGGACAAAGATGAAGAACATTCAAAAGATTCATCGTGTTCTTTATGCCATCGGGCTTGGCCCACTCATCGGCAGGATCATTCTCCTTTTGACCACTACAGGCCGCAGGTCAGGGATGAAGCGGGTCACTCCTCTTCAATATGAAATGATCGGCGCGGATTATTATCTCGGTTCGGCGCGTGGATTGAAGTCTGATTGGGTACGTAATATTCAAGCACATCCGCAAGTGGATGTGCGCGTGGGTGCGAAATATTTTCAAGGCACTGCTGAAGTTATTAGCGACCCGTCAAAGTTTGCAGATTTTATGGAAGTGCGCCTTGAAAGACATCCATTCATGATCGGATTAATAATGGAAAAGGCGCATGGATTGCCCCGGCATCCCAGCCGCGCGCAATTGGAAGGCTTGGCAAAAGATGAGGCGTTCGTGATCGTTCATCCAACAAAATTTAGTGAGAATTAACCGTGACAAATACTCTAGTTCAAGCAAGTGGAATTAAAAGATACTTCGGTAATGTTCATGCCGTAGATGGTGTTGATCTCAACATAAAATCAGGCGAAATTTATGGACTCGTCGGGTCTGATGGCGCGGGGAAAACCACCACCATGCGCTTGTTGGTGGGGGCGTTGTTACCCACACAAGGCGAGATCGAAATCTGCGGCTATGACCTGCGGACTCAAGTGGAACTCGCACGCTCAACCATTGGCTATCTCTCGCAAAGATTCTCCATGTATGAAGATTTAACCATCCTCGAAAACATCCGCTTCTTCGCCGAGATCCGCGGACTTTCCTCCTCAGAGTGGCTGCCGCGTTCGATGGAAATTCTTGAATTTGTCGGGCTCGATAAATTCAAAGATCGCCGCGCCGGCCAGCTCTCTGGCGGCATGAAACAAAAACTTGGGCTTGCCTCCGCGCTTGTCACTCGTCCGCGCTTGTTGTTGTTGGATGAACCCACTACCGGCGTCGACCCGTCACTCGCCAGGATTTTTGGCAGTTGGTTATCAAATTAGTTTCAAGCCGCGAAGGCGATGGCGTATCTGTAATTATCTCCACGCCTTATATGGATGAAGCCTCGCGCTGTCATCGGGTGGGATTTATGAAAGCGGGCAAGATCATTGCTGAAGATACTCCATCCAATTTGCGAGCGCGATTAAACGGGCGTGTGCTCGAACTGCGCGGTGCGCCCATCAATCAACTGCGCCATGTTGCGCATCAAGATGTTGATGTGGAAGATGTTGCCGCGTTCGGTGACAAACTGCATGTGCGCATTCGCGAAGGAAAATCAGACGAGATCATGAAGCGTTTGCCCATTAATATCCAGGCTGCTGGCGCAACGGTTACAGATCTGCGCATCATCCCGCCCGCGCTGGAAGATGTATTCATCGCTTTATCGGAGTCGAACCATGACTGAGTCTGTAATTGTTGTTGAGAATCTCACGCGCCGCTTCGGTGATTTCGTGGCCGTGGATCATATTAACTTTGAAGTCAAAGCAGGGGAGGTGGTTGGTTATCTCGGCCCGAACGGTTCGGGCAAAACCACCACCATCCGCATGTTGCTCGGCTTGCTAAAACCCAGCGACGGCAAAGCCACTGTCCTCGGCTACGATGTTTTTAAACAAAGCGAAGAAGTCAGAATGCGCGTTGGATACATGTCGCAAAAATTTGCCATCTATGATGACTTGACGACTCTCGAAAATTTGACATTCTACGGCGGCGTTTATGGGATTAATGACAAAGCCCGCATCTTGCATACCCTTGAGCTGGTCGGACTCAATGGGCATGAGAACACGCTGACAAGGGACCTGTCCACCGGCTGGCGGCAGCGGCTTTCGCTTGGCATTGCGCTGGTGCATGAGCCGAAATTATTATTCCTCGATGAACCCACCTCAGGCGTTGACCCAACCGCCCGCCGCGCCTTCTGGGACTTGATCTATCAACTCGCCGAAGGCGGCGTGACAATTTTAGTCACCACGCATTACATGGATGAAGCCGAATATTGCGAGCGTGTGGCTGTGATGCGTGACGGTAAATTGCTGGCCATGGATACCCCCACCGCGTTAAAGAAAAAGATCATCACAGGTGATGTCTGGGAAGTGTACGCGCATCCGCTTGAGAGGGGATTGGATATCCTCGCAGCCATGGACGGCGTGGAACGTGTCGGGTTGGCGGGTGATCACTTGCGCACGATCAGCTCACAGGTAGAGAAAGATGCGATGCAAAGTTTATTGATGAGGGAAAATATCAGCGTGGAAAAAATCGAAAGAGGCGAGCCGACTTTGGAGGATGTCTTCCTGTCACTGGCTCGTTGAGAATAAGTTAAAACGTTTGCAGGTTTGAACAGTTCAATGTTCAAACCTGCTTTTTTGTTACTGAGGTAGGGATGTTTCGGGGGTGACGATTGCCATGATGAGATAGGCAATGACAATGCCGGGGCCGGCAAGGAAGAAGCCAAGCACGAATAACAGACGTACAACGGTTGGGTCAATGTTTAGATAATCTGCGAGACCTGCGCACACGCCCGCGATCATGCGGTCAGACTTGCTTCGGGTTAGGGTTTTATAGTCGCTCATTTTTTACTCCTTTCATTTTTCTGTTTGTCTATTTGTTTTACGCAGACAAATGAAAAGAGTTGCAGGCTATGGATCGCCGAGTGGCATAGGGTAGGGGAGGATAAGTTCTGCGGGCAATATCTCAAAACTACTTTGAAACTTTTGAATGTTGATCTGCCTGAGTTGTTCAATAATCAATAGCGTTGCATTGACCGTATCTTCTATAATGCGTGTCATGGTGGATTCGTTGAGATAGGGAAACTTTCTTTCGATAAAAAATTCGGCGTCTGGTTCACCATAGAATTTCCGGATATGGTTGTATTGTTGATGCAGGGCTTTTTCATTGACGAATGGCAAATAAGAGGGTGGACTTGGCGTTTTGTGAATAACCTGCCAGAATAAATTTTCAGGATGCGCGCGATTGTAAAGCTGGTCAAGGCCGTACCAATCGTCTTTGATCTTGTCCCAGGCTTTTTGTGGATCTTCGGCGATCATTTCCTGAAAGGCTGTGTTCGTGGTGGCACCCAGATATTTTATCCATAAAACATCGCAAATGAGATGCGTAAAATAACCAAAGCGGAAACTATAGAGTTGAATATCATCCTGCGGGTTGAGAGGCGCAAGATACTCACGGTAGTACACGAGGTCGCGGATCATGTCCTCACCTTCGCCTTTTTGCAGGAAATGAGTCACTTCCTTGGGCGGGTCGAACACCGTCCACGTTTCGTTGGGGATGCCTGAATCAGGCGCGAGATTCCCAAATGTGAATAAGGTTTTATCCAACTCAGGAAAGTGGGGAAGAAGTTTTTCCGCGATGCGCAGGTGACAGATCCATGTGCCCATTATTTATGTTTTCTTCCTTCAAAATAATTCGCGGCTGCTGCATAAAGCAGGAACCCGCCCAGCATAATAAACACCACAGCTTGCAAGCCAAGATATCTATATTGCCAAATGCCAAAGCCTGCGAAGACAACGGCTACCAAACCATAAAAGGTCGCGTTGCGCATGTAACCCGATGCAACCCGTTTGGATTGAAACAAGTTGCGTGCGATAAGCTGTTCCTGTTTGTGGACATCATCTTCGTGGCGGTGCAGGCAGGCCAGTACATCATCGATGACTGCGGCGCACTCGGAACACAATCCGCGCTGACAGTGTTTGCATAGTCCGATGGCGGGGGCTTCGGGGTGATAAAAACAATTCATGTTCTTTCCTCTTTTTTCTTCATTTCTTCACAACCGGATGTCGTAATACTGTTTTCATTTTATCAGGTGCTGCCTTGCGCGGGTCACTGATATAGATCTCGTGATGTTTGCCGCCATCCGGGCCGACGCGATCTTTGAATCCGCTCTCTGCCATGAATTCTTTCATCCGGTCAAATGTGGCGGGTTCGGTGGCGTAAGGACCGATGTGCATGGTTTGCACGCACAGGCCTTCGTCAAAACGGGCAAGCCTTAATTTGTTGAGCATTTCACTGTCACCTTTCTTCTTGCGGACTTGTTCGCGCGCTTCCTCGAATATCTCACTTGTGATGACATCCGGCTGCATGATCATCAGCGTGTAAAACCAATTGTCCTTTACGGTGATGTCGAAGAATCCATCTTCCACCCACCACAACCCTTCAAGCGCCATCACGGGATAATCAATTGCGTTCGTCTTGCGTTTCTTAAGCATGAACTTGAGCGTGTAAGAAAGCCCGTATAAAGCCTGAGTTGCTTCAGCAAACAGCGGGGACGTGCCGGGAGCAAATCCCTTTTCAATGGCGCCATCGATCATTGCAAATTGAAACTCAGGGACTTGAATCGACTCTACCTTCTTCGCCGAAGGCTGATACAAATGTTTGAATTGTTTTTTGAGATCTAATATTTTCATGAGAAGCTCCTTTTATTTACTTGTCTACTTGTCTACTCGTTACTCATCAACTCATCCACTCTTCAACCCCTTACGCAGCAGTGTCCTTGCCCAGCGGTAGTGACTGCTCGTAGCGGAGACAAAGTATGCGGCGAGGGCGTTATTGCGCGTCCAGGGATAATGTCCGCGGGTGAATAATTCCTTTTCGGGAATGGATTGAATGACCTTGATGATTTTTTTATACGACGATTTGAAATCCTTTTGAACATCAGCCAGGCTTCGATCGTGATGTTTAAGAAAAATGGCATGATTAAGCTGCGGCAATTGTCCCCAGTTGTATTCTTCAGAAGGCACAGCAGGGACTTTTCCCTTCACGCCGGTTTCATACCATTTGATGACCATTTGCTCCCATTCGATCAGATGCGCGAGTACATCTTTTGCCGACCAGTCACCGGCGATATTTGGCCGGTTCATTTGTTCATCGGTCAGACCGGCGATGTATTGCTCAAGAGCGGCTCTTTCCGCTTGTGCTGTTTCAATGATTTGATCTTTCGAAGTTGGTTTTGGCATAAAATTCTCCTTTTACCATCTCACTTATTCACCTGTACAAACCCTTGCCCGGCTTGCGCCACTCGCGGACCATCTCCCTTAATTCCGGCGGTTCGAGTACGGTCACCCAATTTCCCAAACTTAATGTTGTGGATGCCAGCCAGGGCAGATCGGGCGCTGTTAGAGTCGCGATCACACTTCCATCAGCATTTTCTTGAATTGATTCCCAAACAAGACGGTTGTTGGTGACAATGTTTGCGGCTTCAGGGATAAATTTCAAACGTGCGCGGATCACCGGCTGATTCTTAAATTCATCCTCCAGATATTTGTGGATGTTAAAGTCTGCGGGCATGTTGAAGGATTGTTTCAGAATGCTTAACTTCTGAATTCGGTCCACACGAAAGGTGCGCAGCGCAGACCGCAGATGACAATACCCGACCAGATACCACCAGCCTGCGCGAAAGACCAAAGCATACGGATCTATTTTTCGTTTGGCAGGTTTTTCATTTGCGAGACCTTGATAGACAGCCGAAATCTGAATGCGCTCGCGTGTTACGTGACGAAGTTCTTCCAGAATGGGGGAGAGCGTTGCAATATCTGCGCGGTGCAATCTGGTTGCCACCAGTGATTGCCGCGCCCAGTCAATTTCGTTGCGTTGTTCATTGGGCAGTACATTTTCGATCTTTGCCAGTGCGCCCTGCGCCGCCTGCAAATAAGGCTGGCCCCACATTTCCCCAACCAGACTCGCCCCGAGCGAGATCGCAACCGCTTCTTCAATTGAAAAGACCAGCGGCGGAAGTTTATATCCGCGCACGAGTGAGAAGCCGCCATACGGTCCGCGCTCGGCGTAGATCGGAATGCCCATTTCATCGAGCATCGCAAAATAGCGGTGCAAAGTCCGCACGGATATGCCGAGCCGGTTTGCAAGGTCAGCGGCTTTTTGATTGGGTTGGTTTTGCAAACTCAAGATGAGCGTGATCAGGCGGGTGGCGACGTTGGACATGGTTGACTTCCTGTCATAAATATAAAGCGGATATATGTCAGATTATGACATATATCCGCTTTAAGAAAAATTTCAGTTTTTGCTTTTAGGATTCGCCTTTGTGGATGACACCCCTCCCGTATTTTTCCTGAAGTTGATCCACGACTTCCTGCAACTTACGCGACTTCTCGCTTCCTACGTCCCACAAGCTGAGTTGCCGTACTGGAGCACCCATCCCGCTGACGCCGACTCCGATCAACCGAACGGCTTGATTCGGCTTGCGGACGGTTTTCATCAATTTCAGAACGGCCTTGAGAATTTCATCATCATTGTCTGTGGATGTTGGCAATGTGACCTGTCTTGAGATGGTGGTGAAATCAGGCCAGCGGATCTTTAGTTTGACAGTTTTTCCGGCGAGATCATTTTTGCGAAGCTGACGACCCGATTTCCTTTGATTGTTCGCGGATCGTCTTTTCAAGTGTCTTGTCATCGCGGATATCCACGTTGAATGTGGTTTCCTGGCTGATGGATTTGGTTTCGTATTCAGTAACGATCGGACGATTATCAATGCCGTGTGCATGGCGCCAGAGGTCGCGTCCGTTTTCGCCGAAGAGACGGGCCATTTCGTTTTCGGGCCAGTTGGCAATATCGCCGATGGTGTGAATGCCAAGCTCGGTTAATCGCGCCGATGTTTTTGGGCCCACACCCCAGAGCATATCCGCGGGCAGGGGGGCGAGGAATTTTGCTTCTTCACCCGCAGGAACCAAGGTAAACCCAAAGGGCGGTTCGTTCTTCCTCTTGCTGGATTTTTTCCCGACTTCGGTGGCGATCTTTGCAACGAGTTTGTTGGATGCGATCCCGATCGAGCTGGGTAACTGCAATTCGTTTTTGATACCCGCTTGCAGGTCAAGCGCGATGCGTGCTGGGGGGGCGCTCAATGTCTGAGATGTCGAGAAAGGCTTCGTCGATGGAAATCTGTTCGACCAGACCTGTCAAATGATGAAGTCTTTCCATCACTTGCTTTGAGACTTCACTATATAAATGATGCCGCCCGGGGACGATGATCAGATTTCTGCACAGTTGCAGCGCGCGCGACATGGGCATGGCACTGCGGACGCCTACTGCACGCGCGGCGTATGAACACGATGCGACCACACCGCGTTCGTTGGGCTTGCCGCCGACAGCGAAAGGCTTGCCGCGTAGTGCGGGGTTTTGCGTTTCTTCCACTGAGCAGAAGAAGGCATCAAGATCTAAATGAAGGACGGTGCGTGGCATGAGTGAATTATAGTCTGGAGTTTTTGTGAGTTATCAGTGATGTTCAACAGCCCACACCGCTGTTGACTCCGCTCCATGCGTATTTATATGGGACAAAAAGGTCATGAAATTGCCCTGTTAATATATTGAACAATCGCTTAAGAAAAGTTATACTAGAGACGGCGTATAGTCAAAGGGAACTTTTCGATTTTATTTAACGTCATTATTTAGCATTTGATTAGACGGAGGAAGAAATGAAATTCGTAACAAAATTTGCAACAGCACTACTTTTACTGGCTTTGATGCTCTCGCTCGTGCCATCAGCCACGCAATCTGCACAGGCTGCGACATGCTATTGGGCGCAATTCATCGCCGATGTAACCGTTCCTGACGGTACAAATTATGCTCCAGGTACTGCCTTCAAGAAAACCTGGCGATTAAAGAATATTGGTACCTGCGCCTGGAGCAGCACCGATGTCTCTTTGATCTTTGACAGCGGTGAGAAGATGGGCGCGCCTGCTTCATCTGCCTTGCCGACCACTGTCAACCCCGGCCAGACCGTGGATATTACCGTGGATATGACCGCGCCGAGTGCGGCTGGTCATTATTTCGGTTACTACAAATTCAAGAGCGCCACAGGCGGCGTGTTTGGCATTGGTACAACCGCGAACAAATCCTTCTGGGTTGAGATCAATGTCACTTCGTCCTCTGGCACCGGCTATGACTTTACAGCCAATGCTGCTTCTGCTGCATGGTCAGGCGGCGCGGGCGCGTTGACCTTCCCCGGCGCAGATGGCAATGCCAATGGCTTTGCTTTGAAACTTGACAAACCCAAACTTGAAAACGGAATCGAATCCGCGCAGGCTGGTTTGCTCTTTGTGCCGAACAATGTCAGCAATGGTTATATTCAGGCGAGCTATCCCGCTTTCAAAGTGCAGAGCGGTGACCGCTTCCAGTCGACCATCGGATGTGAATATGGCGCGACCAATTGTTATGTCACGTACCGCCTTGATTATCAGATCGGTTCCAATGCGGTCAAGACCTTCTGGACCTTCCGCGAGAAATATGAAGGCTTGAGCTACAACGTCAATCTTGACCTGAGTTCATTGGCGGGTCAGGATGTGAAGTTCATCCTCGTGATCTCTGCTTATGGTTCTCCAACTGGTGACCGCGCTTTGTGGGTTAATCCGGTGATTGCACGTGCCGGCGGAACGGTTGCTACCAACACACCCAATCCTACTGTCACTGGCACACCCGCCACAGTTACACCCACGAAATCTGCAACTCCTGTACCGTCCACTTGTGATCGTGCGCAATTTGTTTCTGATGTCACCGTACCCGATGGAACCAGTTTCCAGCCGAATTCCACCTTCAACAAGACATGGCGTCTTAAGAATGTGGGTACCTGCACATGGACAAATTACAGCCTGATCTTTGACTCAGGCGAAAAGATGGGCGGACCTGATTCTGCGGTCATCCCAACTTCTGTGGCTCCCGGCCAGACCGTGGACATCACCATTAGCCTGACTGCTCCTGCCACCGCTGGAACATTCCGCGGCTATTGGAAGCTCAAGAATGCCAGCGGCGTTCCGTTTGGTATTGGCTCAGCCGGAACAAAATCCTTCTGGGTTGAGATCAAAGTGGCTGGCACGGCCGTTACCCCAGTGGTGACCGTCACCCCCGGCACACCTGTGACTCCTGCAACTCCGATCGCCGGCACCAACTATGATTTTGTTGCTAATGTCTGCGCAGCCACCTGGTTCAGCGGAGCGGGTCAACTGCCGTGCCCCGGAACTGAAGGCGATGCAAAAGGATTTGTGTTGATCACCAATCCTTCCAAACTGGAGAACGGCGTCAGCGATAGCCGCCCCGGTTTGCTGGCCTTCCCGCAGAATATCAACAACGGATACATTCAGGGTATTTACCCCGCTTATAAAGTGAAGAGCGGCGATAAATTCCGCACGATTGTCAATTGTGAAAATGGCGCCACATCCTGTTATGTTGTCTTCCGTTTGGATTATGTTGTCAGCGGCAGTTCCACCATTCAAACCTTCTGGGCTTTCGTTGAAAGATATGAAGGCCAGTATTACTCCGCCGACATTGATCTTTCTGCATTGGCTGGTCAGGATATTAAATTTGTCCTCACTGTAAATGCCACTGGCACCGCTGCCGGTGATCGCGCACTTTGGGTCGCGCCCATCATTTACAACGCGGCATCCTCTGGTACCGTGCCAAGCGCCACACCCGTGCCTGCCACGGTTTCGGCAACGGTCACAGCCACCACCGGCCCGACAGTAACTGCCACGTCCACGGTTGATCCATCCACAGCAACCGCCACC
Source organism: Candidatus Villigracilis proximus (assembly GCA_016715195.1). GTDB lineage: Bacteria > Chloroflexota > Anaerolineae > Anaerolineales > Villigracilaceae > Villigracilis > Villigracilis proximus. The sequence goes on along the minus strand of JADKBB010000009.1, from coordinate 9,915 downwards.
GCAACAGAAACTGCCACGGCAACTGCAACACCGTAAACAAGTCAGTAATCAAAAAAGTTCCCGTTGTCGAAAGGCAGCGGGAACTTTTCATTTTTATACGCGTCCTTTTTGCGAAAAGGAGACTTAATGAAACGAATTATTTTTTTAATTTCCATCTTTCTGACCGCCTGCTCCGTTGGGAATGAATCCACACCCGCATCTTTTTTCGAGACCCAAACACCGGTCAGCGCGGACCTGCAACCTGCTCCTGATATTCTGACAACGCCCGCCACGCTGCCGCAGATTGATCCCCAGCCTGTCGTAACAGAATCAGGCACAACGTTCAGTGAAGAAGCGGGAGGGGAGTTGTACTTCTTCCTGCAACCGAGGCAGGCCGGAGCGTCCATCCAATTGGCAAAAGTTTCAGGCGCGTGTATCTCGAATCCGGCACAATGTCCGTCGATGCAGATCGTGAATGTCCCGTTTGCGTTTAACTTTACGATCAATGCATTAAGCTGGGCGCCCAATGGACAACACGCCGCATTCTCCTATTCTGATAACGCCAACGGCACGCCGACAAAAATGTGGCTGTTCGATACCGCATCAAACACGTGGGCTTCGCTCGCGGAATTTCCATACATCGACCCGCCCTTCTGGTCACCCGATGGCACGTGGATCGCCTTCCGCACGCAGGACGGACTCGGCAGTGAAGATGTGTATGTTGTGCATCGTGATGGCTCTGAATTAAAAAGCATCTCCGCCGGCCTGCCCCTTGAAGGCCGCCCTTACATCATGGACGGTTGGTATACAGAAAATATCATCATGCGTTCGGCGCTGCCCGGCAATGAAGGCATGATCTATCTCGTGCGCGCCAGTGACGGATACGCCCGCCCGATGTTTGAAACCTTGTTGACCAAATCGCAATTCATCGCCGCGCCGGATGCAAGTCTGCTGGCTTATGATGAATATGATTACAACAGCCAGAATCATATTTTAAAAGTAATGGAACCTGACGGCGCAAATGCCGTGACCCTCGCAAATTTTTCAGGCGGAAGTTTATATCCCATCGTCTGGTCGCCTGATAGTCAATGGGTCGCATTCAACTATTACAGCAGCTTTGTCAACGGCTCGCCCAGCGCCGAAGTTTATATTGTGGATCGCAAAGGCGGCAATCTGACATCAGTCTATAAAGGCACAACCATTGGCCGTTTGATCTTTTCACCCAATGGAAAATATTTACTTGTTGAAGAAACAACATCCGTCTCAGGCGGACATTTGTTCGTTGTAAATCTTGCCACACGTGAAATGAAGATGCTGCAAGCGCCGGGCCTGTCTACTGATTTTGATTGGTACGCGCCTTCATGGAGGCCTTGATCTACAAAATTTTTTCAGACACAATTTCACCGCAATGACCAAACGAAAACCGATCTAAAGAACAATCGCATAAACAAAAAATGAGTAAGTGCAATGTAATCGCACTTACTCATTACCTGTCTACCTATTTACCTGTTTACTTATTCCCTAATCTTCCCGTCGTCCCTTGGTCACAATGCGGATCGGCGTCCCCAAAAATCCATACTCAGCGCGGATCTGATTCTCAAGATAACGAATATACGAGAAATGCATCAACTTCGGCTCGTTGACATAGATCAGGAAAGTCGGCGGGTCAGAGCGGACTTGCGTGCCGTAGAACATCTTGAGCGCACGGCCAGCATGACCCGGGTGTGGATGTGCATCCTGTGCCTTGTGAATGATCTGATTGATGGTGGATGTGGTCAAACGTGCCAGGCGTTCTTCCTGAACACGTAACGCCATTGGCAATACCTGATCCACACGTTGACCGGTCTTGGCCGAAATGAAGAGGATCGGTACATAAGACATAAAGTTCAACTCGCGTTGAATTCTGGTTGTGTATTCTTCCATCGTTTCATTATTCTTTTCGATGGCATCCCACTTGTTGACCAAAACCACACAAGACTTCCACTCATCGAGCACGAAGCCCGCAATGTGCGCATCCTGTGATGTGATGCCTGTTGTCGCATCGATCATCAACAGCGCCACATCCGCGCGTTCGATGGATTTGAAAGCGCGCAGTACGCTATATTGTTCCACGCCGTGATCGATCTTGCCGCGGCGGCGAATGCCCGCCGTGTCGATCAACGTCACAGACAAACCGTCAAATTCCATTTTGCTGTCAATTGAATCGCGGGTTGTGCCCGCGATCGGGCTGACGATCACCCGTTCTTCGCCGGTCAATTTATTGAGCAGGCTTGATTTGCCCGCATTCGGTTTCCCGACCAGCGCGATCTTGATGCTGTCATCTTCCTCTTCCTCTTCCTGTACAGGGAAGGAAGCCACAAGCGCATCGAGAATGTCACCTGTGCTTGTGCCGTGCAAGGCAGAGATGGGGTAGGGGTCGCCTAATCCCAACTCGTAAAATTCAGAAGCCTGATCGCGGCGTTCCTTTGATTCACATTTATTGACCACCACAAAGATCGGCGGCCAGAAAGTACCGTCAGGTTGTTTCTTTTGTGAGCGGCGCAGAATCTCAGCCACTTCACGATCTGGCGCGGTAATACCTGATTCGCCGTCATTCACAAAAAGGATCGCATCAGATTCATGAATGGCAACCTGCGCCTGCTTGCGAATATCATCAATGAAATCTGCAGAACCGATCGAGAGCGGAGTCTTTCCGCCGTGGGTCGGGTCAATACCGCCGGTGTCGACAATGTTGAAGGAACGGCCATTCCACTCTGAAACGCCAAATAAACGGTCACGGGTTGTGCCGGGGGTATCATCCACAATGGCTAGGCGTTCACCTGCAAGACGATTGAAAAGTGCTGATTTACCGACATTCGGTCGGCCGACAAGGGCTACGATTGGTTTCATAATAATTTACTGCTTTCCAAACTTACATAAGATTAAGAATTAAAGCGCCTTTTGCAATGACTAGGGCGTCGGCGTAATAGTAGGCACGCCGTTAAGAGAGATCACAACCTCTATTGTATTCGGTAATATTGATTCTACAACAATATCCGAGATTAATACTTCCACTTTCGGAACAACCTGATGTGTGCCCGGCAGCAGACCGGTCAGGTCAACGGTCACGCGGATGCCCTGACGGGTGAGTGTATCCAGCAGGGGCAGCGGGCCGGAGAGGATCACATCCACATTCAGGGGCAGAACCTGAGCGCTTAATCCTGTGCCGAGGCCGGTAATCTCCACTTTCTCGCTGGCAAGTGTAATACTGCTTTCAATTGGTGAAACACCAACCTGGATCAACACCGTTTGCTCCCCGACAATTGAAATCCCTTCCGGTAAATTCAAAGCAATGCGCGTGTTGATATCTTCCTGCGCATTTTGCAGATCAAGCGCTTGTGTTTCCAAAACACCGGGCAGTTCGCTCACAAGCTGCGGGTCACCAGCAAAGACAGTCACCACTGGAGGAAATACAGAAATATCTGTCAGACGGTACCCGCTGGCAACGCGTCCGGTTGTAATGACCTTGATCGCCACATCACGATAGCCGCCCTGCTGACTGACCGGCATCGAAACATGGATCGTTTCAGGTGAAACGGTGATGCCTTCCACCGGTTGTCCTTTTTCATCGAGGACTTCGATCGGCAGTGTTTGGTCGTAGTTTTCACGGATGCCGCTTAGGTCTACGGAGACACGCGCCCGCGCCACCTTCTGGACCTGAGACTGGGCACCCGCCACCACAATTTCCACTGGCTCCAGGCTTGTTTCTCCCACCTGATACCCGACAGCAGGTTCTCCCGCCAGACTTAGATCCACGCTGAGAGTTTGTGTGGCTAAACTCTCAAGCATGAACGTGATCGTCCCCGGCCCAACGGATACGATCTGTATCGGGCGCGCATCGATCTGTATTTGGACTTCGATGCTGTGTTCACCGGAACTTAAGCCTGAAATATCCAAAATGGCTTGCACGATCTGCGGGTCGGCATCGATCAGATTCCAAACCGAGCGCGGCGCGCGCAGGGTTACTTCCACTTCCTTGGGAATGTCGCTGTTGATGACGAGGCTCGGATCCTGCCCAATGATCTGCACCGGCACAGGAGCATCAAGCAGACGCGTTTCATCCGGGTCAGCGGATGTGACCGCCGCGACCCAGACAGCAATGGATAATGCAAACGCCCAGAGGAAGGTACGGTAATTTTCTGATATCCAACGAAACATTATTTATCTTCTTTTTTGGGGAATAAACCGGAGAACAATCTTTCCAACGGATTATTTTTGTGTGTCTCACCATGCGGGCGGAAAAAGGCGATCAGAATATTTTCCAAACGATCCGGGTCAAGCCGGCGTAACATTCTACCCGCATGTGCGATGGAAATGGCGCCGGTTTCCTCTGAGACAACAACTGCGATCGCATCGCTGGCTTCAGAGGTTCCCAGAGCGGCACGGTGACGCAGTCCCATTTGACGGTCGGGGCTGCGATTCAAAATTCCACTGGCTGAAAGCGGCATGACACAAGCCGCCGCCGCCACTCGCGGCCCGACGATAATTACGCCGCCATCATGCAGGGGTGTGTTCGGGTAAAAGATCTGCAATAGGATTTCAGGTGTGACCCGTGCATTCATCTGCACACCGGTCTGGATATATTCTTCGAGATTATCCAAACGCTGCAGGATGATCAATGCTCCATGCTGGCGGGCCGATAACCTTGCCGCCGCGCTGACCACAGCCCGGATGGTCTGCTCCAGCGGCAGATCAGCCGATTTAATGGTAACAGGCCAAACGGTCCCGGCGCGACCGAGCCGTTCCAGTGTCCGCCTGATCTCTGGGGCGAAAATGACGGGGATGGCAAGCAGGAGTGCGGGCAGGGCATTCCGCGCCAGCCATGAAAATGCTGGAAGTTCCACCAGGCTGGTGAGCAGGATGATACCCACCACGAGCAGGATCATTCCACGCAGCAATGCCATGGCTTGTGTATCGCGCAGGGAATACAGCAAACCAAAAAATATCAGAGTGACAAGCAGAATATCAAATAGGCTTAGCCAACTGATGCGTTGAAATATGAAAAAGAGGTTGTTGAGGAATTCTGTCACTGTATAGGGTTTTAGGGTTCAGGGTTGGGTAATCAGGAACGAGGCAAACCTAATTACCTGATACCTAATCCCTATTCCCTAAATTGGACGCAAGACACGATCCTGGCGTAACTGTTTAAAGAAGAGGGCGCTTTCTGCGGATAAGGATTCGGCGGCGGCATCCTGCCAGGCTTGCACGCCAAGCGTTTCGGGTGTGCGTTTTTCGTAACCGAGTCTTTTCCAAAGCTCTTCCTGCGCGGCGAGATCGTTCATGGGGAAGATTAGCGATGCTTCGCTTTGTAATTCACCCGAGGCGCGTTCCACTTCGTTGATTAAAGTTTCAAGCGCTTTTTGCGGGTTGATGGTTTCTTCAAGAAAAATATCACTTGTACGCGCAACCAGATTTTCCACCTGCCAGCCCGCGAGGCCGACAATTTTTCCATCCAGTTGCAGCAGCATGTAGGCTTTTTCGCCGAAGGCTTCCATTACATTGTCGGCGGTCATTTTGCGTTTGCCCTTGCTCAAGCGTGTGATGAGTTCGGCAATATCTGCGGAGTTTTTGGGTTTGCCGCGTCGTACTGAAAATTCACCGCTGACAGCTGCCGGTTTTATTTTGATCTGTGATTCTGTATCGGGACCACTGGCGCCCGGGACGATCTCTTTCCATGCTGCGTTGACCTGTTTCCATAGATCGTCATAGGAACCGGTATTCGTGATGACAATATTTGCCAGCGCCACTTTTGCGCTTTGCGCGGATTGCATGTGAATTCTTTCCAGTGCGCGATCGCGGGTTAATCCGCGTTTGCGGATGAGTCTTTCAACCTGTATCACTTCAGGAGCGTTGGTGACCCAGATCGAATCGCAAATTTTGCGCAGGTCGCCTTCGAGCAATTTGATGGCTTCGATCACGATCACGCGCTGGGTGGCGCGTTTGATGAGCATTTCTGATGCCTGCCGCACCAATGGGTGGACAATGGCTTCCAGTTCGCCCATGGCTTCCGAGTCGCTGAAAACAAGATTGCCGAGTTTACTGCGGTCGATCTCTCCATCTTTATTGATAAGCCATTTTCCAAATTTATCAACCACCTGTTGATAGCCCGGCGCTCCCTTTGCATACGCGCGATGGGTGAGCGCATCTGCGTCTATTGTGTACGCACCGAGATGCTCAAACATACGGCGTACCACGCTTTTCCCCGTGGCAATATTGCCAGTGAGGCCGATCACGAATTTGCCGGGCCAATTACTCACAGTGTTTCCTCTTTAATAATGCATAATGAATTGAATAGTAACACTATTTTAATGTCTTTTCTTGAAATGTCCACCTTTTATCGAGTTTGGTGTTCACGATTGACTCTACCTTGCAGCGTGTATCATGCATTCAACTCAGGCTGGTTGGGCAGTCGCGGTCCTGCGTTGTCGGGATCGAGGAAAGTCCGCACTCCATAGAGCACGGCGTCGGATAGCACCCGGGGCGGGGAAACCGCCGAGAGGCGTGAATCTGCCGGAAAAGGGCCACAGAAACAAACAGCCTTTCCATCCTTTTGGGTGAGAGGTGATGGTGAAAAGGTGGTGTAAGAGACCACCGGCGTTTGCCGTAATGCAGACGGCCAGGTAACCCCCGCCGGGAGCAAGGCCAAGCAGAGGCGAAATCGTCTGTGGACGATGGGAGACTGCTCGTCTCCGCATGTGCCTTTCCCTCTTGTGGGAAAGGCCAGCCTCGGGTAGGCTGCATCGAGCAGCGCGGCGACGCGCGGCCCAGAGAGATGACTGCACAAGCGGAGCAATCCGCTGGACAGAATGCGGCTTACAGACCAGCCTGAGTGTTTTTGTTTATAAATAGCGCGCCAATACCTTAAGGTATTGGCGCGCTATTAGTTTTATGCAGTTTGTTTGCAGAACAATATCACTTCATCTGTGCAACTTTCTCAACTCTTAAATACGGCTCGCCGCGTGAGGTGTCCATTTCCATCAGGCCGGTTAAGAACATGGGTGAATTGGAACTCAGAATATTTTTCGCAACGCGATACACATCAGGGAAGGCGATGGCATCGAGTGTGCCGGTCAGGTCTTCGATGGTGAGAAACAACATCGAGTCACCTTTGGCGGTGCGGCTGCGGTGTGACGTTTGCCTGATGCCGGCGATGGTCACGCGCTGACCGAGTTTGCCGGCGGCATCCACGATCGGGATGGAAATGCTTTTCGAGACTTGATCAGCTACCAGTTCGAGCGGATGCGCTTCCAAACTCACGCCGAGCAATTCCAGCTGCGCGTCCATTTTTTGTTGCAGAGTCCAATCATCCCCGTTGTCATCCCAGCCAAATAAATTCATCTGCCCGGCCTGCCAGCCGTTTTCCAATCTTCTCAAAATAGATGGGATCGTTCCAAAACTTTCGAGACCGCCCACACGCGCCAGGCTGATCGCTTCCTGCGGACGCGGATCGACACGCGAAAGAAATTCATCCAGTGAATGGAAGGGAGCAAGTTGGATGATGCGCTCGATGGTGCGACGTGTTAAATCCTTGACTTGATCGAGCCCCATATAAAGCGCTTCATTCTTAACCTGAAAGTTGGTACCTGCCCAATTGACATGCGGCGGGCGGACAGAAAGACCCATGTGCCGCGCTTCGCTGAGATACACGCGTTGACTGTAATAGCCGCCCCAATTGGCGAGCACGCCGGCCATGAAGTGCGCGGGGAAATATGATTTGCACCAGGCCGAGCGCCATGCGATTCTTGCGTACGATGCGGCATGTGCTTTTGGAAAACCATAGCCCGCGAAAGCCGCCATCATCTCCCAGACTCTTTCACCAACTGCAGATGGAACACCGCTCTTGCTTTGTGCTTCGCCCACAAATTTCTTTTGCAGTTCCTGCATACGTTTGCCCGGGTCAAAGTGACTCATGGCGCGGCGCAAGAGATCAGCTTCGGCGAGACTAAAGCCAGCCAGCTCATGCGCGATTCGCAAGACTTGTTCCTGATACAAGATCACGCCGAAGGTTTCATCTAATAGTGGCGCCAATGATGAATGCAAGTGATTGACTTTTTCTTCGCCTTTGAAGCGGCGCACGAAGGCATCTTTCAGCCCGCCAGTGAGTGGACCGGGGCGATACAAAGCCAGCGCGGCCATGATGTCATCTTCGCTGCGGGCGTGGATCTCTTTGAGCGTGGAGCGCATTCCGGGGCTTTCAATATTGAAACAGCCAATGGTCTGGCCGGTTTCCACACGCTGCGCAGTTGGTTCATCGCTGGATGGAATATCTTCCAGCGCCGAAACCAGATTGATATATTTTTCAGAATTATTTTCGGTGATGTATTCTGCCACATCACCGAGGACAGTTAATCCGCGGATGCCGAGCAGGTCGATCTTTACCAGTCCCAGGGCTTCGACAGAATCCAGATCAAGTTGTGTGATGATGATGCCCTTGCTGCCCGAGCGCATGACCGGCACAAGATCGGTCAGCGCGGACGGGGCGACGATCAATCCGCCAGCGTGGACGGAGAGATGACGCGGCAATTTGAGAATGGCTTCGGCTTCATCGAAGATGTGTTGATATTGTGGATAAGTTGCGCGCAGGTCAGCGAAGGGAGATGCGGGGTCTTCGCCATCTTCAAATTTTGCCCAGAATGAATACGGCAATTGATTGACCATCTCGCGCACTTTGGATAATTCGATTCCATGTGCCTTGGCGACATCACTCAAGGCCGAGCGCGGACGAAAGCGATTGATGGTGCCGACCATCGCCACACGGTCTGCGCCATAGGTATCGAAGACATGTTGAATGACGGCGTCACGTCTGCGGGAGCATAGGTCGGTATCAATATCAGGTGGAGTGAGTCGCGCGGGATTTAGAAACCGTTCAAAGTACAGATTGAGCCGCAGCGGGTCGGGACTGGTGATTCCCAGACAATGCGCCACCAAAGATGAAGCCGCCGATCCTCTCGAAGAAAATGGGACGCCGGTCTTGCGGGCATAATCCAATACTTCTTCGACGATCAGGAAGATCGGCTCAAATCCCATGCGGGCAATGACTCCCAGCTCGTGATCGAGACGGGACTGAATTTCAGGCGTGATCTCGCCATATAAATTTTGCGCACCTGCAAATGCTTTTTGCTGAAGGTGTTGTGAGGCAGAGACTCCGTCGGGCAGGGGAACGGTAGGCATGTTGGGCTGACCCAGCGGAAGGTCGAAGCGGCAGCGCTCTGCAATTTCGACAGTAGCGGCCAGGGCTTCTGGAAAATCCTGAAAGCGGACTTCCATCTCCTGTGGACTGGTGAAATATGATCCGGCAGGTGCGGCGGCGCTCAGCAGCAATTGTTGAACGGGTTGGTTGAGGCGGATCGCAGATAAGGTGTGTTGTAATCCGGCCTGTTCGGGGGTTAGATAATAAATGGGATGGGTAACGACTGTGGGAAGTGAGAGACTGCGGGCAAGTTTTGAAAGATTAAATGCGTTGACCTGGTTTTGCAGAGCAACATATAAATGATCTGGAAAGATGGGCTGTAGTTCTTCGAGGGAATGGCTGCTAAGAGCAAGCAGGTCTTGCGAATATAAGGCGAGCATTTCAAGCGAGCAGACCGGTTTACTTTCATTCTGCAAGGCAATGGCGCTGCTCAACCTGCACAGATTCGACCAGCCTTCGATATTCATTGCCAGTACATTCAGCGGACCATGTTCGAGATCAATCTCCAGCCCGAGGATGGGTTGAATGCCGGCCTCTTTGCAAGCGGTGACAAATTCAACTGTGCCCGTCAACAGGTGATGGTCGGTGAGTCCGAGGGCGGGCAGGTGATGCGTCTGCGCCGCGTGGACCAGGTCAGCGGGGGAGAGCAGCCCTTCCTGCAGGGAGTATGCGGAGTGCGCTGTGAGGTGAATGTACATTTGTTCTAT
>JADKBB010000008.1 GCA_016715195.1 Candidatus Villigracilis proximus | reverse complement strand
GCGTGCAGAAGAAAAAAAGCAGGAAGAATTCTTGAAGGCAGAACGTGGGATGAGATGCCAGTGGGAATGAACTTAGTGAGAGCGTAAATGAAAAGCCAGTCCGCTAGTGGACTGGCTTTTTGAATATATCAACTTGATGGATTGTTTTACGGAGCATCCCGGGCGCAACGAAAGCCAAAGCTCCCATCAGCGGCTTCCGGCGGGGCCCCGTAGCGAAACCAGGTTCTCAAAACGTAACTGTCGGGGTAGAACCACGAGCCGCCGCGCAACACGCGATTGTCCGGCCAAAAGACGCCCTCCCCTGGATTGCCCGAATACGCGATAACGGATCGGACACCCATTCCCAAACACCGCCCGCCATATCGTACATTCCATACGGGCTTTTGCCTTTTTCATACATTCCAACATTGTCCGGAGAACCAGTTTCTATTTTTACATAGGTTGAGGAATATTCCTCACCCCAGGGATACGTGCGCCCATCTGTGCCGCGCGCAGCTTTTTCCCATTCAGCTTCGCTCGGCAGGCGCGCACCGCGCCATGTTTCACAGTAGGTTTTGGATTGATTCCAATCCACACTAGCCATGGGGTTGTCGGAGTATGCATAGAACGCATCAATACCTGCGAGATTCCTTGATTCACTGCAAACCCCGGCTGTTACGCATTCCTTGTAACGCGCCCGGGTGACTTCGTAAACGTCCATATAGAAATCCGGCAAGGTCACCGTGTGGGCAGGTTTTGCATTGCCGGCTTTGTCGTCCTCGCTGCCCATGATGAATTCCCCGGCGGGCACGAGACGCATGGTCAAGCCTTTGACATCCGTGATCTCAGCGGGAAGATCGGGCGTTGCAGTGGCAATGTCCGCCACAGAGATAATCGTCTGGCATGAAAGCACTCCAAACATAATGAATATAAAAAAGGGAATCTTAACAGGTCTCATCATCATCTCTTTAGGATATTATTTTGTCCCGCTAAAACAGGGTCATAAAATTATACAGTCGAAAACAGGCAATATGTAAATTTCGAGTGGCAATTCAGGCTTGGCGAATTTAATGAGAGCGTAAATGAAAAGATACAACGACTAAGTAATGCCAGAAATTAACTCTTTCGGCGGCGAAAATCCAGGGTCAAGGGTTTATCGCGTTTGCCGCCCAGAGAGAGAAGTCCGCCCATGAGCAGGAACATCCCGATGCAAGTCGATTCAATATTGGAGAAATAATTGATACGCCCCAGCATGTTGATCTCCGCAATTTGCGGATTAAGCGCCAGATAGCGCATCTGAACATCCTCTCCAACTGAGAAGCGAATGTTCTTATTCCCGTAATAAGACTTGAACGTATATTGTTTTCCGTCTGCGGCTGTGAATTGCACGATCGGAGTTTTGACCTGATCTTCGCCGGCGACCTCAACAACGGTGCCAGTCACTTCCAAGCCGAAGCCATCCAACGCGATCTGCTTTATCAGCGGATATCCGCCCACAACAAACAAGACCAGCGCACCCAAAAGTAAACCAAATCCCAACAACTTAATACTATTCTTCTTTGCAGGTTTTTCCTGTTCCATCATCAACCTCCACCAATAAGATTAAAGTACATTGCCCTATTATAAAACCGGACTTGTCATCAGGGAAAATAAATAAGGGTGCATATTCATTCTGCCATGCCGGCGACAGTGCAAGCAGCAAGGTAATGACCAGCCGATTCGTTTTTTTTCAAAATTCGATTTGAGGAATAGGATAGCGTATATCACTCCCTTGTGAGCAAGGTCAAGCTAAGGCACATTCATGGCACAACGGAACCCTGTGTTATCTCCAACGGCATCAGGGGCGTAGGCAAAGCGATGGAAAGATTGCGCATCGATATAATTTTCATTCCACGAACCCCCGCGTACAACACGCAGACCCAACCCAAAATCTGAAGCCGCCGCCGGGTTGCCACCGGGGTAGACATTGTATTCATCAGCCACCCATTCGCGCACATTCCCAGCAAGGTTATATATCCCATACACACTCACTCCCTGCGGATATGCATCCACGGGGGCGGTGTCATTATAGCCATCGTCATAGTCAGTGTTTGGAAAATTCAGGCAGTTCACATCACAAAAATTAAGGCGGCTTCCATCGAACTCATTTCCCCAGGGATAGATCAACCCTTCCTGCCCGCGCGCAGCCTTCTCCCATTCAGCCTCTGTTGGCAGGCGCTTACCGCGCCATTCACAATATGTGTTTGCCATATTCCAGTCCACATGAATGACCGGGTAAGCGGCAAATTCTGAATTCGAAAAATAACTTGACCGTGTTGCCGAAGCATCCGTCCATGGACGCGCACAGAATCCGGCAGTTACACATTCCTGATACTGTGACGTAGTTGTCTCATATATGTCCATGTAGAACGCATCAAGCGGAACGGTATGAGGAGGGGCTTCCACAGGGGATTTTAAATCGCTTCCCATTGTGAACTCACCAGCAGGCACGAGGATCATTTCATCGATAGTTGCAGTGTCGAGTGACGCAGAAGGCTGAACAGCTGGCGGTAATGCAGTTGTTTCAATCGGCAAATTATCTATTGATTCATTGATGGGTGTGGATAATGCGTCGGTAAAACCAATGCTTTGAGAATACCAGCCGGCCCCAATAACAGACATCAAACAACAAAAAGCAAATGTACCAACTGCCGCAACGGGCAGCCAGGGAAATGATTTCTTTGTTGAGTTCCCTTTCTTACCAGCAGTCCGCTGTATATTCACCGTGAGTTCGTTTGCCTGTGTTTTCCGCTGAAGCTCAGATATTTTTCCATCCACTCCGGGTGTGGATGAGTTGATCTTTTTTATCTGACGTTGGATCTCAAGCGCATCGGCCCATTTGGCATCTTCCTCTAATTTCCCGGCCTGCTCAAGAAGAAATTTTATTTTTCTTTCCTTTTCCGCTTTTGCATCAAATCGGATAAGGGAATAGGTAATGGCACCGATCCTGTCACCGCGTATACGCAAGGCGCGCAGAAATTTAGCGTATCCATCCTCTTCAAACAGATCCACCCAATGCCATTTTTTCAGACTTTCGAGATTGTCACATTCTTCCAGACGTGCGGGGATGATAAAAATTTCTCCCTCTGGTTTCTCCATGGCCGTATCCAGCGCAAGGCGCACTTCCTTTTGACGAAACCCCGCCTCATTAAATTGTTTTGAAAGGCAGACAACAACCACATCCGCTTCACGCACAGCCTTGCGGATCTCCAATTCCCACTCCTGACCCGGCAGAAGTTTTTCCTTATCCAGCCACGCATCCACACCGTCTTTTACCAGGCGGATAAAGAACGCGTGGACGGGATCACGATCTGCATGAGCGTGACAGAGGAATACTTTGAGAGGACGTTTAATCTCAGACATAAATGTTTCACCACTAATGATCACGCTTGGGTTTAATTTCCCGACCCTGAAATTATACAACCGAACACAGACAGGACTGAAAAACAAAAAGCCGGTCTGTATCGAAAATTATCGCAAAACCTTAACCCGCCTATAACAGCCCATTAAGGACTCATCCTTATACTGGAATCAAATCCATAAAGAAAGGAGACTCCTCATGAACAGCATGGTATTTGCCCAGCCCGATGACGAAGCAGAAGTTGAAGAAATTGCTGCCGAAGAAACCACTCAAGAAGAAAACGCTGAAGAAGCTGATGAAACTGCAAACGACGAGTAATTGTGTCCTACTTTGATCTTTTAACCGTGCAGGGATCCAAATTTCTGCACGGTTATTTTTGTCCAAAAATTACGGGGATCAATCGTTTACTTTTTCTTAACCAGTTCTAAAACATATTCTTTCCAACTACAGGTATACTGAAAAACATTATGGGCAAATCAGATCTACACATTCACACCACTTACAGCATGGACGGCACAGCCACCGTGCGCGAAGCGCTTGAAAGCGCACGCCGCGCCGGATTGGACGTGATCGCCATCACCGACCACGACGAGGTACGCGGTTCACTCGAAGCGCGCGCCCTCTCCACCGAGTACGGAATTCAAGTCATCCCCGGCGCGGAAGTCAGCACAAGCGAAGGACATCTCATTGTGCTTTTCATTGAAAGAAATATTCCTTCAGGTATGTCGTTGATCGACACGCTGATCTGCGTCCGCGAAATGGGCGGCATGGCAATCGCCGCGCACCCCGATCACCCGATCCCGAGCAGCATTTCTCTGCAAAGCATACTCAAAGCGCTCGAACATCCACAGGCCAGAGAAGCGCTGTACGGACTCGAAGTCTACAATATGAATCCTACGCACAGTCCATTTAATGCACGGTCACAAAAAGCCGCCGCAGACCTGCCGTTGGCACACATCGCATCGAGTGATGCACATATTGCTTCGATGATCGGCGCAGGCATGACTCACTTTGATGGAAGCAACGTACGCGATTTGCGTCAGGCCATTCAACGACGCGATACACGACCTGAACAGGTCAATCACGAATGGCCGCCGCGCATCTTCTTCCGCTGGCTTCGTTTATTTCTCCGCCGAAAAATCAATGAAGTGTTCGCCAAAAACGAAACATCGCAATCACTGTCTTCCAATCCCATCGAATAATTTAAACATAAACCAAAGCCGCAGTTTAACTCCTGCGGCTTTTTATATCCACGGGAGTATCGGGCTATAATTCAGCGACTCGATCTTATGGATACCAAATACGACATCCTCATCCTCGGCGGCGGCCCAAGCGGACTCTCCACCGCGCTGCATCTCGCACGCCTTGACACGCATCTCACTTCCCGCATCCTGATTCTCGAAAAGGAGCATTATCCGCGCTTCAAGCTCTGCGCCGGCGGACTGGTGATCGACGCCGAAAGAATCCTGGAAGGCCTCGGCCTGGATGTAAGCGAAGTTCCGCACGTGGATGTAGACAATGCGCACTTCGATTTCGCCGGAAAAGGAATCAAAGTCCGCGTGCCGAAAAGACACGCCATCCGCGTCATTCGACGCGATGAATTCGATGCATGGCTGGCACAAAAAACACGCGCAGCCGGCATTGAGATTCGCGAAGGCGTTACTGTAAAGAACATTCTCCCCGATGCAAATGGCGTCACCGTCGAAACCGATCAGGGAAATTTCCGCGCTCAATGTGTTGTCGGTGCCGATGGCTCGAACGGCATCACCCGCAGAAGTATTCTGCCCAATGCGCCGATCCAAACCGCGCGCGTGCTTGAGATCATCACACCTGAAGTAAATAATTCCCACGCAAAGCATGATGCCTATTTTGAGTTTCACCCCGTGCCCGATAATATCGCCGGCTATATTTGGGACTTCCCCACACAAATCCACGGTGAGTCGATGCGCTGTTGGGGCATCTACGACACCAACATACTGGCCGATCATCAGCGCCCGGCGCTGAAAGATCCGCTCGCAAAGGAAATGTCACGCCACGGATTTGATCTGAATGATTACGAAATTAAAGGACATCCCATCCGCTGGTATGCGCCGCGCAATCAAGTGTCAGTGCCGCGTGTCTTATTGGTCGGAGATGCCGCCGGCGCAGACCCGATCTTCGGCGAAGGCATCAGCATCGCCCTCGGCTACGGAGTCATTGCCGCGCAGGAGTTGAGCGAGTCGATTCAGCGCAACGAATTTTCATTTAACGGGTACAAGCGTCGGCTCGTGCGAAGCGGACTGGGCCAAACATTGTACGCGCGCTGGGTCATTACGCATATCATTTATCCGCTTAAGTGGCACTGGTTCCAAATCCTATTATGGAGAATCGCAAAACCCATCGTTCTGCTTGTCGCATGGACATTCGTTTTAAACTGGAGCAAAAGACTTAAATGATCGCAGGCCTCGATGGTTTACGGGCGGTTGCATTTTTAATCGTCTTCTTTTTTCACACACGCAACCTGCCTTTCGGTTGGATGGGCGTGCAATTGTTTTTTGTGCTTTCCGGTTTTTTGATCACTGATATTTTGCTGCGCATGAAAGAGCAGCTTCCGCGCCGTGAATTTTTTGTTAAGTTTTACGGGCGGCGTTTTTTACGTATTTTTCCGCTTTATTATTTTTATCTGGCTTTGCTCGCCGCATTAATTTTTCTTTTGCCCGCGCTGGGACTAAAGTCATTAAACGCAGAACTTGGAAAAAGTTTTTTTAACCAGATCTGGGTGGCGGCCTTGTACTTGTATGATTTCTTTCATGCCAGTATATTTTTTGAAAGAAGCCGCTTCTTCACGCATCTCTGGTCGCTTTCAGTGGAGGAACAATTTTATTTACTGTGGCCGCTGCTGATCTTTCTCACGCCGCGCGAAAAATTCAAACAACTTTGTATTTCGGCCATCGGGCTGGGATTTGTATTCCGTTTGATCATTACCCTCGTCTATCGCACACAGGCGCTTCCATTTTTATTAAGTGACCCGCAGCAGGCGGTGAATGTTTTGCCATTCTCACATCTTGATGCGTTTGCATTCGGCGCGTACATCTCACGCTTTGAGATTCCCCGTCCGCGCTTGCAGTTGCTGGTGCTCGCAGTGACCGTCCCCGCGCTCGGCCTGCTGACCGATTTTCTTACCAAAGGCACAATGACCTTCGCACTCGGCTACGATCTGCCGATGACCGGTTATTACAAGGAAGTGTGGGGCTACACTCTGTTGAATTATCTTTTCGCTGTGCTGATCTATTGCGTGGCACGCACCAACTTCTTAACAGGTATTCTTGAAAGCGCGCCGCTGCGTTATCTGGGAAAAATCTCCTACGGATTATATGTTTATCATTACGGCATCATCGCCATGACCGCTGCGCTTTTCCGCACTTACGACCTCCCTTATTCCATGCGCTCGCCGCAAATGTTCATTGTGACCATGAGCGCCACACTTCTGATCGCCACATTAAGTTTTTATCTGCTTGAAAGACCGATCATCAATTTAAAGGATAGACTCTTTCGAGTTGCAGCCTGATAGTTTTTATACTCCTGCAACCATAATTTCAAGATTACTTCCAAGCACCTGACAGTTATTTTATGATAAATTTTGAAAATAAGCTCTCGTCCTTTTAAAACCCCCGGCCCAGGGATTACTTTAGAGATCACCAACAAACTTCGTCGCCGCAGCGTTTCACATCTATAATAAAAATTTCGGACAATACAACACAATGGGCACCGCAGACCTTCACATTCACAGCACCTACTCCTACGATGCGACCACCACGGTTCGCGCCATTCTTAAACAAGCCGCAGACGCTGGTCTGGATGTTATCGCCGTCACAGACCATGATGAGATCCGCGGTTCGCTGGAGGCGCATCAACTTGCACCGCAATACGGCCTCGAATCCATTCCTGCCGCCGAAGTCTCCACCAAAGACGGTCACCTCGTGGCGCTTTTTGTTGAAACACTTCCGCCATCCGGGCTTACACTGATCGACACATTGATCCATATTGGAAAAATGGGCGGCGTGGCAATTGCCCCGCATCCATTTAATAACCTGCCCGGCAGCCTCTCAATGGAAGCAGTCGTTGGCGCGCTCACCAACCCGCGCGCAAAAGCAGTGCTCAAAGGAATTGAAACCCACAACATGGGAACGCAATCCTTCGACACGATCGCGCAAAAAATTTCGATCTACCTGCCGCTGGCAAAGATCGCATCGAGCGATGCGCATGTCTACTGGGCCATTGGTGCGAGCCGCACCGAATTCCCCGGCAAAACTGCAAAAGAACTTCGGCTGGCAATTGAGAACAACACGACGATACCCATTCCATACGAAGAGGAATTTTCAGCCAAAGCCATTCTCAGCTGGGTGCGCCGCATGACACTGCGTAAATTTGGATACGCTTCCGACAGCCCGTCAGCGACACAGCCCATCAACACACAGAAAATGTCTGAATCCTTCATTCAAAAAACAAGAAGAAAAAAATAAAGAGATGACGTAGAAGCCATCTCTTTATTTCATATTTCACGACTTGACCCGTTTAATGAAACCCGGTGTATTCAACTCACGCTCCAGCAGATATGTAAAATATGCCTGCATCAAAATCTCCGCTTCCTTCTGGACCTCAAAACTGGGATTTGCTCGAGAGGCATCTCTGTAGCTCGATCTTTGAAAGTGACGCAAATACTTAAGCGTCTCCACTGAGATTTTCATCAGATTGGGCAGACCTTTTCCACAACTGGGGCAGATCACACCGCCCGCAGTAAAAGAGAAATACTGATCTTCGGGCAGGATCTCACGTCCGCAGTTCGCGCACTCAAACATCTGCGGACGAAAACCCACAGTATCCAGCAAACGCATCTCATAATAACGAATGGGAAGCCAGGCATTCTCCTCCTTTTCGATGCGATCCAAAGTTTCCACCAGTAATTTGAAGATCGTGGGGTTTCCGCCTTCCTCTTCATAGGAAAAACGATACAGCAATTCAATCACATAGGCCGCGTGACCGGTCTTTGTCAGATCATCATGCAATGGCAAAAAAGCATTCACAGTCTCAGCCTGCGTCACGATCAACAGGTCACGCCCTTTGGCGAGTTGCACTGTGATATGCGTAAACGGCTGTAAATGTCCCGCCTTACGCGAAGTGATCTTGCGCGCACCCTTTGCCAAAGCGCGCACCATTCCCTGTTCACGGGTATAAAGCGTCAACAAGCGGTCTGCCTCACCCCAATCACTATGGCGGACAACAACAGCAGTTGCACGAAAAGAACGAAAATCAGTCATAAAGCAAGTATACACGCAGACATGTATACAAGAAAACAGGTAAACACGGTGTTGAAACACGTGTTTACCTGTTTATGGTTTTACCTGCTTGTAATCTTTCTTACAACAAATGCGCCGGTGTAAACGCCTCCGGCAGCAATTCGGAGACCGTTAATTCTTTTTGTAATTTTCCTTCCCCATCTGCGATCAGAACAACTGTATCCAAACCAAATTCCGACATCACCTGCCTGCATCCGCCGCAGGGGGAGCCGCCATTATTGGTCACCACTGCGATCACTTCAAATTCAGTTTCACCTTCCGACACCGCTTTGAAAATCGCCACGCGCTCGGCGCACATCGTGTGCGGATACGCAGCATTTTCAATATTCACACCCGTATAGATCCGCCCGGACTTTGTCCGTATGGATGCACCAACCGGGTAATTCGAATACGGCACATAGGCATGTTGCCGCGCTTCATTTGCAAGATTTATTAATGTTTGTCGTTCTTCATTTGTTATGTTCATTTTTACCTGTTTAATTTATATAACACTACTTCTTTGTTTTTCGTTCCAATTTCTTAATGGCACGCGCGGGCATCCCAACGACCAGTGTATCTTCGGGCACATTCTTTGTCACCACTGCGCCAGCTCCGGTACGTGCGCCTGCGCCGATCTTCAATGGTGCCACCAGCATGGTATCTGAACCAATAAAAACATCCTCACCGATTTCAGTGGCGTGTTTCTTTTCACCATCATAGTTACAGGTGATCGTCCCAGCGCCGATGTTGGTATTCGCGCCGATCTGCGCATTACCAATGTAGGAGAAATGCCCCATCTTCACGCCGTCTGCGAGATGTGAATCTTTCACCTCACCGAAATTCCCCATGTGGACATGACTCCCCAAATGTGCGCCTTTTCGCAGCCGCGCAAACGGTCCCATATCCACATAGTCTTCAAGCACCGCACCTTCCATTACAGAAGAAAGCACTTTGCAATGATTGCCGATCTTCGAATCATACACAATGGAATTCGGACCGATCACATTGCGTTCGCCAATTTCAGTCTTACCATGCAAATAAGTATTCGGCATAATGACTGTGTCTTTGCCAATGCTCACGCCAATTTCAATATAAGTGGAGGCGGGATCGATCATCGTCACGCCGTTCAACATATGCTGTTGATTAATGCGTCTGCGCATGGCGGTTTCACATTCCGAGAGATGTACGCGGGTATTTACCCCAATGGTCTCTTCAATATCATCCATGACAGTTGCCTGAACAGGAAGATTATCCCTGGAAGCCAGTTCAACCGTATCAGTTAAGTAGTATTCGCCTTTTTTGGGATTCTTTGGAATACGGCGCAGGGCATCCCACAGCCAGTTCGCATCGAAGCAATATCCGCCCACGTTTAATTCTTTAATTTGTAACTGCTCCTCGGTGGCGACATATTCCTCCACGATGGCTTCCACAGTTCCATCCGCCTTGCGGATGACGCGTCCAAATCCGCGCGGGTCATCCGACACCACTGTTAACATCGAAACCGGCCCCTTGTTATTCTTTTGTGTTTCAACCAGCTTTTGCAAAGTCTCGCCGCGCAATAACGGCATATCACTGTAACATACGACCACCAGATCGGTCTTCCCCTTCAACAAAACCTCAGCCTGCATCACTGCATGACCTGTGCCCAGTTGCGGCTCCTGCAAAACAGGGGACGCAGAATCTCCGAGATATTTTTTCACCTCATCTGCGCCGTGCCCCACCACCACGATCGGCTTCTCTGTTGTAGATTGGCTGATCGCCTGCAAGGCATGCCAGATCATTGGTTTCCCTGCCACAGAATGAAGAACCTTTGGCAAACTGGATTTCATACGTGTTCCCTGCCCCGCGGCAAGGAGGATCGCTGTTACTCTCATGATTGTCACCTCAAGAATAAATTAAAACATAAACAGGATTTGCGAGGAGGGTTACCCACACGCAAATCCTGTTTAGAAAAGAAGCCCCGCAAGAGCGGGGAATGTCAGGCTGGGGCACCTGGATTCGAACCAAGATCCACAGCTCCAAAGGCTGGTGTGCTGCCGTTGCACCATGCCCCAGTGCGGGCAAAATTGTATCACAATTTTTTTATTTTCCATTCCCGGGAACAAGCCCTAATTTACGCGCTTCTTCCAAAGAAATGACTTCCGAATTGACGGGTTTGCTGCCATGTTTTTCTGCGGCTTGATTCCAGAAATCATCCATTTCATTCGCTTTGGCTTTTTTCTTGGCGGCATCTTTTAGCAGTGCTTCCATTTCGGGAGACGGAGCTGCCTCAGCGGCTTTATCAATCAGCTTTTTCGCAACAACCGTCGGGACGGCTGTTGATGCGGAAACAGCATTTCCGGCCGTTGAGTGTAATTCTCCCGTCACACCCATCGACTTAAGCGATTTTTCAACTTGTTTTTGCAGCGCAAGCAGGGAATTAACAGTTTCAAGGATGTGCTCTTCATTAGCAAGATCGTTCCCCGCGACAAGCAATGCATACATGGGCGTGACGGGAATAAAAAGCAGATCGTGATCGCCATTGCTGAAAATATGATAGGAGTCGAGTGTTTCCTGATGATTATGACGCGCAACTTTTAAGCTCGCTGCATGAACCGCCATTAACGCCGAAATCAGGGAAACTTCCATGCTGTCATCATGAAGTTTGCCGGTGCGCGCTTGAACCAGGCCGCGGTCATTAAGCAGGAAAACTGCATCAGCTTTGATATCCTGTCTGAAGTTGGCAAGCAGGTCTGAAAGTCTGATCTGACGCGCTTCAACTTTTCCTTCTGCTTTTTCTGGGGGGAAAATAGTCCGCACCAATCCGAGGCTGCGCTCAACGACATCCAAAAAATCAGCCAGCGGAATCGGCTTATCAAAGATCGCCAGCGCTCCGGCGTTAAGCATTTCATCACGCGCCTTACGCTCTGTCATGCCGCTGATGAGAATCACTTTTGCTTCAGGGTGGCGCACGCGAACTTTGTGCATCAGTTCAATGCCGCTCATGCCGGGCAGTTTGTAATCTGTGATCAATAGGTCAATTTTATGGCGCGAGGATTCAAGCAACGCTTCCTCGCCTGACGGGGATTCAAATATTTTTACTTCCGTGTTCTTAAGTGTTTCAAGCGTGGAACGTAGCAAGCGCAAAATATCGCGTTGGTCATCAACAAGGAGAATATTGCGATCCATCATAAACCTACTTTACCATCCAGCAAGCCACACTATGATTGGGTTTGGCTTCGCGGAATTCAGGTTCCTGCTCGGAACAAATTTTTTCTGCAATCGGGCAGCGCGGATGAAAGCGGCAGCCTTTTGGCGGATTCAACGGACTGGGCACATCCCCTTTTAATACGTCACGCGTGCGCTTCAAGCGCGGGTCCGGGATCGGAATCGCAGACATTAACGCCTTGGTGTACGGATGTAAAGGCTCTCGAAACAGGTCTTCACGTGTGGCGAGCTCAACCATTTTGCCAAGGTACATCACCGCTACACGGTCTGAGATATGTTCGACCACGCTCAAATTATGCGCGATGAAAAGATAGGTGAGACCAAATTCCTTTTGCAGGTCTTTCAAAATATTAAGCACCTGCGATTGAATGGAAACATCCAGGGCAGAGACGGGTTCATCGCAAATAATAAAGTTCGGACGCAAAGCCAGCGCGCGCGCGATGCCAATTCGCTGGCGCTGTCCGCCTGAGAATTCATGCGGATAACGGCGGGCGTGATAATCTTCAAGCCCCACTTTCTTCAGCGTCTCGATCATCAGATCGTAACGTTCCTGGCGCGTGCCAATATTATGGATATGCAAACCCTCCATCACCGCTTCGCCGATCGGCACACGCGGATCAAGGGAGGCATACGGGTCTTGAAAAATGATCTGCATGTGGCGGCGTACTTCTTTCAGCTCGTTGCCGCGCAGTTTCAAAACATCCTTGTTATCATAATGAACAGACCCGGAAGTGGGTTCCACCAAACGCAGCATGGAACGCCCAATGGTGGTCTTGCCGCAGCCCGATTCACCCACCATGCCGAGCGTCTCCCCTTTCTTAACCGTGAACGAAACATCATCCACTGCTTTAACCTGGTTTACCACGCGCTGCATTAACCCTGCGCGCACTGGAAAATATTTAACCAGATGTTGAACTTCCACCAAATCTTCTTCTTTATGCGGCTCTACGATTTGACTCATACCTGTTTGCTCCAAGGCAATCATAAAATTTTATTGTTTTCAGACTGCAGTTCATCCCGCCAATTAAAAACATGATTGAAAATTATTTCGCCTTCAAGGGCGCTTGATGACCTTCTGCATTCTGATACAACCAGCAGCGCACCAAATGACCGGGAATAACCTCTGTCAGATCAGGCTTCACATCGGTGCAGATCTTTAATCCAAACTTTTCACGAGACAAACAGCGGGGTGCAAAACGACAACCAGCGGGCAAATTCACCAGATTCGGCACCGAACCGGGAATTACATCCAGCCGTTCTTTAAGCTGGCCTAAAACAGGAATCGAACCGATCAAACCTTGTGTGTATGGATGCAAAGGTTGTTCAAAAAGCGGATTCACATCCGCCTGCTCAACCACTTCACCGGCATACATCACCGCCACACGTTCGGCCATCTCTGCCACCACACCCAGATCATGTGTGATCAAAATAACAGAGGTGCCCATCTTTGAACGCAAATCACGCATCAGATCAAGGATCTGCGCCTGAATGGTCACATCCAAAGCGGTAGTGGGTTCATCCGCGATCAATAGCTCAGGCACACAAGCCAAAGCCATCGCGATCATTACACGCTGCGCCATACCGCCCGAAAGTTCATGCGGATAAGCTTCGGCGCGGCGCTCGGCATCAGGAATACCCACCATCTTTAATAATTCAATGGCGCGAGCCTTGCCTGCTTCAGCGCCAAAATCTTTGTGAATATTTAATACTTCCGCGATCTGGTCATCAACCTGAAAGACAGGGTTCAACGCGGTTTGCGGCTGTTGAAAGATCATCGAGATCTTATTACCGCGCACTTTGGTCATCTCACTTTCAGAAAGATCCAAAAGATTTTTTCCGCCAAACAATATTTCCCCTTCCGTGATCTTACCGGGAGGCGCGATCAAACGCATGATCGAAAGAGAAGTAACACTCTTACCGCACCCTGATTCGCCCACAATCCCCAAAACCTCGCCGGGATACACTTCAAAACTCACACCATCCACAGCACTGACCACACCATCTTCGGTGTAAAAATATGTCTTCAGATTGCGAACTTCCAACAAGGGCTTTTGATCGGTCTTTGCCACATTTGGCTCCTGAAATAAGAATTTCTTGATTATAGCAAAGTTTATGGGGACGGCATAGCGTAGGACGGCGCGCCATACAAACCGCCCCAGCCATTCAAGATATTTACCCTGGGAAATGACAAACCACGGTACACATCAGACCGCATCACGGTAAACAAAGGTAAAAATGGCAATTCAGATGTTAAAGCGGATTCGATCTGCTGGATATTTTTCCGGGCCGCGTCCAAATTCGACTCAACTCCCAGCGCATCACACGCCGACTTGAACCTGTTACTGTTATACAAAAGCAGATTCTGCCCCCCGAACCATTCACACAGATACATGGGATATTCGCTCAAACGCCAACCCATGAGCGCCATGTCATATTTCTGTGAGCTATATACCGCATAGACCATATCATTGAGTCTCATTTCCCGCACCACAAACGGGATCCCCAAAGACTGCGCCTGCTCAGCAATATAGTTGGCGGCGGCATATCGCAGCGCATCCTCTTCTTTTGAAGGCGCAAGCAGACTGACCTGCGGAAAAGGTTCGCCGTTCGGCAGCAATAAATTTTGACCCGCGTGATCGGCATCCGGTTCCTGTGCCCATGAATAACCGGCATCTTTTAATAGCCTTACCGCATATCCAATCCGGGCGGCACCATCCATACCGGAGCAGACATTTCTTTTTGTAGAGTCATGCCATTGAGCAGAAAGCACAAAGGAATCCAGCGGCGCGGCCTTGTTTTGTAAAATATCAGACGCGAGCACGTCACGGTCTATCAGGCAGCCAAGCGCGGCGCGGAACGCCGGATCAGCAAGCTGTTCATGCAATGGATTAAACACAAGAAAACGCGCGCTGTAACTGGCGTTCAATTTTGCGTCAGCAGTTTCGCTGTTGATACCGTCTGGCGAAAGAACAAAATCGACTTCACCATTTTGGAAGGCGGCCAAAGCGGAAGCTTCATCTTCAAAGATGCGGTACACAGCACGATCAAAACCCGGCATACCAAAACGTTCCACAAAATCCGGGTTGGCAAGGTTTGTCCATGCGCCGCTTTCTTCTCCGCCGGGCATCCAGGCTCCCAAAGTTGGTTCGTCTTGATCAGTTAATTGATAAAGTTTTTGGTGCGCGCCGGTCAGTGTGAATGAATTTTCTTCCAGTAATTTATTTAAATTGTTTTGAGCAAATCCAAGCTCAGCCGTTCTACGGGTAAGATTACTTTCAAGTTGTCTATCTTCCTGCCCGGTAATTCTTATGGCAGTGACTTTCGCGGTCAGATCATCCACAGAAGCCTGCACTGTATCAAGATAACTACGCGCCTGGTCAATTTGAATGCGTAATTCTCCGGAAGGTAAAAGGGTCGCGGCATCGGTTACTGCCAACTCCCAAAAATCCTTTTGCACAATCGGCGCTTGCAATACGCCATATTGCCAAATGCCAACATTGGGCTTCTGCTTGAAATAATATTTCACAGTATTCGAATCCACTGCTTCAACGCGCAGAAGATATTCAAGCGAATAATAAGTGCTCCAGTCATAGCCGAGTTCAAAGGCGAGGACAGTATTGGCTGTGAAGGCAACGTCTTCGGCGGTGAATGGAGAGCCGTCTGTCCAGTGCAGGTCGGTGCGGAGTTTCACTGTTGCGGAGTACTCCTCTCCATCCTGTGTCACTTCAGAAGGCATATCCGCTGCAACGAAAGGTTGGAACGAGGAATCTTGTGGAAGGATGTGATACAAGCGCGGCCAATATTCAGAGCGCAGGGCATAATTGGCATGGCTTGCTCCAGCTTCATCAAATAATGCCCATACATTCGCCGTATCTGGCTCACCGATCAGCGCGAAGCGAATCTCCGGCGCATGTGCGGGGGGCGGGGTTTCTGTCGGGGAGAGAATGCTTGTTGGCTCTGCCACAGAATCAGGCTGCGGTACGCATGATGCGAGCAGAAGAGTCAGAAAAAGCGCAGTGTTGAAGAGTCGTCTCATTAATTCTGGCAAGCCTCGCCTGAGTCAATTGCTTCAATATTCCAAAGCGGGTTGGCGGTTGCATCCAGATCGAAGTGGCAAATGCCGGGGCGGGCGGCGGCGACACGCAAACGGTAATACAGCGGGATGGCGGGAAGTTCGGTTGAGAATAGCACCTGTGTCTGGCGGTATGAGTCGATGTAAGTTTGTTCATCGGGCAGGGAAAGCTGCGCGGTGCGGCAGGCGGCATCAAATTGTTCATTGGTGTAGCCGGTGACGTTGGTGCCAACCCATGAATTGCCTGCGGTGGGAATCTCTTCGGTGGTGAACCAGCCGCAGGGAGGCTCAATGCTATTGACGCCCATTGCGTATTCGATCAGGTCGAAGCGGCGGCCAAAGAGCAGACCTTCGGGGCCGGGCGCGTAAAGATCATTTTGTGAATAATACTGTACGTTGAGTCCGATGCCGCATTGCGCGAGTGATTGTTGAAGAATTTCAACCACTTGTCTGCGCTGGGTGGCAGTGGTTGTATAGTAATTAAGCTGCAAAGGTGTGCCCGCCGCAACATTTTCAACTGTCACCGCCTGACGCGGTGTGGCGGGGTCACCGTCGGTATCCTTCCAGCCGGCCTGTTCAAGCAATGAGATGCCGGTGGTGGGTTCAAATATAACCGGCTCAATATTCGGGTCATATAAAGGATGCGCTACGGGGATATATGTTGTGGGTACGGTGGTGAGCCCAAATAAAACATTATTTACAACTGATTGACGGTCAAGACAGTAGGCGATGCCCTGTCTGGTGTGTGCATCGGAAAAAATATCCTGACGGTCTTTTTGAAAGTTTGTGTCATAGCCGTCATCATATACGGCGGGGGTTGTACCAATCCCAAGCCATTCAATGGTCATGCCGGGGGCGAAGAAGGCTTGCGCCTGTTCCGCGGTTTGCATTTGCTGTAACAAGCCGGCCTGATTGTCGAGCCGGATGGTTGGGTCAAGAATGTCACAACGGCCTGCGACCAGTTCACTCAACGCTATATTTGGGTCTGCAATAAAGCGGAAGGATAGCGTGTCAAATTTTGGGTAGCCTTCTGCAGCGCGGAAATAATACGGGTTCTTCGTCAATGTGATGTGATCGCCTGCCGCCCATTCCTGAATCATGTAAGGTCCCCAACCCACCGGAGAACGGGAAGCGATGTCGATGGTTGGCAATTGATCTGCGGGAAATTCGCTCCATACATGTTTTGGCGCGGGCGCCCAAAAGTTGGTAAAGTAGGCAGTGTCGATATAACCCGGTTTGCCCCACCATTGCACAGTCTGCGCATCGGCGGTTTCATAGGTTTGTGTGCGGTCGATCAAAAAAGTATTTGCAATTGAGCCTGCGGCGCTGGCGAGTGTGAAGGCATAAACCGAGTCGTCTGCTGTGAGCGGAGTCCCATCGGCCCAGGTCAGATCGGGGCGCAAACGAAAGTTGACGATCATTTGGTCCATCTCAAGCGGAGAAGTACCGTCATAGGTGAGGATGCAATCATCGCCGCGACATCCGGCAGGACGAACGCGTGTGCCCTGCTTTAATAAGACGAGGTTCCCATCCGCATCCACGATCTGACCTCCAGCCTGCACCGGCGTTCTGACAATTTGAGTGTCGCCGTTTTCAAGAGAAGGCAGTTGTGTGAGAATGACAGGTTGGTATTCATATCCAATTGTATCGATCGGCCCGTCATTGATCGCAGCCAGCACACTGCGGGCGGCGGCGTTTGGTCCGCCAAAGGGATAGAGCGTATTGGGTTCCTGTCCGAGGCAAACGGTCAACACACTGGGTAAAGGAGTGGCAGTAGGAAGTGGAACCGGGGTATCCAAAGGCAGTGCTGTAGGTGTGGGTTGTGATAAGGGAAACCCGCACGAGGTGGTTACAAGGAGCAGGAAAAAAGATGCGAGAGAGACGGCACGTTTTAAATATGACATGGCAAATTCCTTTTTTGAGAAGAGCATTTGTCAATTATACAAGCAAGCCGCCCATATGGGCGGCTTGCTTGTATACAGTTCGTCAAATAGGGATTTATTGCGTGCCGCGCATACGCGGATCGAGCGCATCACGGAGGCCGTCACCAACAAAGGTGAAAGCTAATACGACCAGTGCCACACATATTGCCGGAGCAAGCAACAGGTAAGGCTGCGCATTAATCGCAGACTGACCTTCCAACAAAAGCGAGCCCCAACTTGTGATAAAGAACGCTTCCGGGTCGGTTGTGGGTTTTAATCCCAAACCAAGGTAACCAAGAATTGCCTCAGTAATAATCATGCTTGGAATCGCAAAGGAACCTTGAACAATGATCGGGCCAAGAATATTGGGAAGCAAATGCTTCATCATGATTCGAGAATCTTTTGCTCCAATACTTCGGGCGGCCTCAACAAATTCCTTTTCTTTCAGCGAAAGAACCTGCCCACGGACAAGGCGGGCCACACCCACCCAGTTAACAACGGCGAGGGCAAGAAACAGCAGGAAAAGCCCATTCATAAATTCGCCAATCCATGTATCACGCAGGGCAACCAGAGTGATGATGAAAAACAACAGATCAGGGAAACCATACATGATGTCTGTAAGGCGCATCAGGAAATTATCCCAACGACCGCCATAATAGCCAGCCATCATCCCAACAAATGTTCCCATCAAGAGAATGATCGCCGTAGGCGCAAAACCTACGATCATGGAAACACGAGCGCCATAAATAATACGGCTCAAGGCGTCGCGGCCCAGGGTATCTGTCCCAAGGGGATAATCTGGAATTCCTTTTGTACCATTACCAGATTCTTCCACCCATGACGGGGGTAAAAATCCCTGACCACTATTTAATTGCAAAGGATTATGAGGCGCAATCTGGGGCGCAAAAATCGTGAGCAATGTAAAGAATAAAATGATCACCAACCCTGTAACCGAAGCTTTATTTCGCATCAAACGCCCCGTGGCATCACGCCAGGGGCTGCGTGACCGAAGAGCACCGGAATCACCTTCAGAAATAAGTTTCTGTTGTTTTGCAGCAGTTGTATTCGTCATATTATTTTTACTCCTTTGGCGGCTTACTCATTTATTCTAATGCGGGGATCAATAACAACGTACAGCATATCCACAGTTAAGTTCGCCAGTGACACCAGAAAAACAAAAAGCAAGGTGGTACCCAAAATCATGGAATAGTCACGCTGACCAATAGCAGTTACATAGGCGCGTCCCATCCCGGGGAAACCAAACATAGTTTCGATAATAAATGAACCGGTTACCAGAGCGGCTAAAGCCGGGCCCAAAATTGTCACAACCGGGATAAGGGCATTGCGTAACATGTGACGGAAGATAACCACTCGTTCGTGCAGACCCTTGGCACGGGCAGTGCGGACATAGTCCTGACGTAATACTTCAAGCATGGATGCGCGCGTAAGACGGGCGGTGAATGCCATTGTTCCAAACCCCAGTACAGCGGCAGGCAATATCCACGCTTTACCATCATCCCAATCCTTTGGAACGACGTTCACCAAATGCAGCATTGAAGCGAAAATGATGATGAGAAAAATCGCCATTACAAAACTGGGAATCGAGATTCCAATGGACGTAATAAACAAACTTACATAATCGATCCATGTATTTTGTTTTAACGCGGCGATCATGCCGGCTGGAATTCCTATTAAGATCGCCATGCTCAAGGCCAAACCACCCAATCGCATGGAATAGCCAAAGCGGCTGTAAAGAAAACTCTTTTCCTTTGGCGGCTCAAAAAGAATGTCCTGTACAGTACGGCCACGGACACGATAGGAAGGACCCAAATTGCCGCAAACCAACCCGCAGACAAATTTATTCTCTTTATTGACATCCCCAAAAACATACGCAGTAAACTGACGCCAAAGTGGTTTATCCAAACCATAATACTCATTAAGTGTATTTTGGGTGGTCGCATCAACCTGTCGCGCGTTTAGATCGCGATCCCAGGGGCCGCCAGGCGCAGCATGCATCATAATAAATGTAATAAGTGCAACAACAAATAATATTGGGATCAGCCAGAGTAATCGTCTGATTAGATAGGTTGCCATTTGCGCATCCTCCTATGAGGAAAATTTCAGAGTTGACTGGTCCAACTCAAATGAATTGGACCAGTCAATTTTAAACTACTAAACTAAAGTTTAGTGTGCTTCGAGAGTAATGGAAAGCGGGTCGTTATCGCCGATCCAGCCGGAATCCATCGGGGTTTGGGTTGCACCCTTGACCCATGGTTTCACGAGATAGGAATTCACGTTATTCCACATGAAGGCTACAGGAGAACCAGCAACCAACATATCCTGCGCCTGAGCATAGAGGTCAGCGCGCTTGGCGGAATCAAGTTCTGCATCAGCCTGGGTCATGAGAGCATCCAGTTCTGGGTTGGAGTAACCAATGCGCTCACCAAAAGCGCCGGTCTTCCAATAGACGCTCAACCAGTTCTGAGGATCTGGGTAATCAGCACACCAGCCGAGGATGAACATCTGAGGAGCAGTGTTGATGTCCTTGGTCAAAGCGGTGTAAGTGGTGGATTCAACAGGATTGAGTTTGACGTCAATACCAAGAACTTCCTTCCACTTGGCAACCAACCATTCATTGCGGGTACGGTTGCGGGGGGTATCGCTGAAGGTATCAACAATTTCAATGGCTTTGCCATCGGCGCCGATCAATTGGCCGTCGACAACTGTGTAACCACCATCAGTCAAGGACTGAACGGCAGCAGCGGCATCAAAGGCGAGGCGAGTCTCACCATCCTGGTAACCAGGGAAGCCTTTTGGAATCCAGGTCAATGTTGAGGAACCAAGTCCCTTAAGAACATCAGAAACCCAGGCATCACGGTCAATCGCCATGGCGAAAGCTTCGCGGACCTTCACATCGGTGAAGGGGGCTTTCTGCTGGTGGAACATCATAGCAAATGTGCAGGAACCGGGGTAGATATTGGCTTCTGCGCTCAAGGTGGGGTCGTTCTGAACGGTGCCCAAATCTTCAGCACCCAGACCAACGATATCGAACTCGTCGTTCTTATAAGCTTCGAAAGCAACTGCGCCATCGACAATGTAAGCATAGTCGATATCATAAGTTGCTACGCCAGCCCAGTAGGTCTCATTCGGCACAAAAGCAACCTGAGTGCCCTGTTCAAGGGTGGTCATGACAAAAGGTCCATTACCAATATGATTGGCAGCATCCAACCACCAGTTTTCGCCACCAGCTTCGATCAACTCTTGCTTGGCAGGATAGCCGACCCAAAGGGAGGCAACTGTGTGGAAGTAAGGGCCAGCTTGCTTGAGTTTGATAGTGAAGGTATTGCAGGCTTCATCATCATAGCCAGTACAAGCAGCGCCATCGGCATGAGAGGCCTTTGTGTTCTCGTAGAAAGCATCGCGAACTGCATCACAATTTTCAGCGCAGCTACGGAATTCAGCGGCACCAAGAATGTCGTCGGCGATAGAGGCATATTCGCCTGCGGTGGCAGGGTCGCTATTGCGGTGGAAAGAATACTCAAAACGAGCAGCATTGAGCAAGCTGCCGTCGCTATAGGTTAAGCCTTCGCGTAATGTGAAGGTCAAAACAGTAGCGTCATCATTGTATTCCCAGCTTTCAGCGGCAGCAGGGATGGTGTTGAGGTCTTTATCCAAGCGGGTCAGACCTTCGTAAACGAGTTTCAATACAGCAATTTCGCCTACGAAAGATGACTTCTGGGGATCAACAATGTCAGGGAATGATCCCATGTTGATACGAAGAGTGCCGTGATAGGGTTCGGCGGTTGGTTCGGCAGGGGCCTCGGTGGCCTGAGGTTCTGCAGGTACAACTGGAGCTTCTGTGGCAGGTGCTGCGCCGCCGCCGCAAGCCGCAAGGGCCATGCTGGCGATAACAAGAAGGCTCAGTAAAGCAAATAATTTACGCATCTTTCTTCTCCTCACAAAAATTTAGTGAAATTTGGATACAAACTTACGACATGGAATAGTACAGTATTAGCGCGTTCTGAAGCAACCACCTCCTTTTAAGTAAAATAATTTATTTTCTACAAAAACCGGTCTGCAAAGTGGCATGCCACAAAGTGACCAGGATTCAACTCACGGAATTCCGGGCGTGATTCCGCACATACGGATTCGGCAATCGGGCATCGTGTGCGGAAGCGGCATCCAGAAGGTGGATTCACAGGGGAAGGTACGTCACCTTGTAAAATCGTTCGCTTATGTTTTGACTCTGCAAAAGGATCTGGAATTGGCACAGCGGAAAGCAACGCCTGAGAATAAGGATGCAAAGGCTTCTCGTACAAGGTATCGCGATCAGCCAATTCCACAATAACACCCAAATACATAACGGCAATACGATTACTAATATGCCGCACCATGGAAAGGTCATGTGCAATAAACAAATAGGTCAGGTTAAACTGTTCCTGCAATTCCTCTAAAAGATTAACGACCTGCGCCTGGATCGAAACATCCAAAGCAGAAATCGGTTCATCACAAACAATGAAAGAGGGATGCAAGGCCAGGGAACGAGCTATACCAATACGCTGGCGTTGACCGCCAGAAAATTCGTGAGGATACCGTGTCGAAAATGATGGGTTCAACTTCACAATTTCAAGCAGGTGCGCAACCTGTTCGTCAACTTCTCTGCCGCTCGCGATATTATGAACAAGTAATGGTTCCCCTACAATCTCACCCACTGTCATACGTGGATTTAAACTAGCGTAAGGATCCTGGAAGATCATTTGCATTTTACGGCGCATCAGACGCATGTCTTCGCTCTTAAGCGATACAAGGTTTGTGCCGTCAAACACGATCTTCCCTGCTGTAGGCTTATAAAGCTGCAAAATAGCGCGGCCGGTTGTGGATTTTCCACAACCAGATTCCCCCACCAAACCAAGCGTCTCACCACGCATAACATCAAAACTAATACCATCCACAGCATGCACTGCACCAACCTGACGGCGGATAAGCCCCTTATAAATGGGGAAGTGCATCTTTAGATCTTCAACTTTTAAAAGAATGTTATTCTCTGAAGAAGCCATTAGCGAGTCCTCCCTGTCTTAACGTCAACCCAGCACGCAATGCGATGTCCATCAGAAATATTATCAAGAACCGGATTCTCCGTCCAACAACGCTCAACCGCCCACTTGCAGCGAGGCGCAAACGGACAAGATGTCGGCTTGTCGTATAGTACAGGGGGAGTCCCCTCAATAGGCTGTAGCTTTCTGCCTTTCTCTTCATCTACACGCGGCAAGCTTCGCATTAAACCAATCGTATAAGGATGGGAAGGATTGGCAAATAATTCCTGAACCATCGCTTCTTCAATAATATACCCGCCGTACATAACCAATACACGGTGAGCCAGTCCTGCCACCACACCCAGATCATGTGTGATCCAAATAATGGCCATTCCCAACTCTTCACGCAAACGTTTGACCAGATCCATGATCTGCGCCTGAATGGTTACATCCAAAGCAGTGGTCGGCTCATCTGCAATCAAAATTTGCGGGCTGCAAGAAAGCGCCATGGCAATCATTACGCGCTGACGCATACCACCAGAAAACTGGTGGGGATAATCATTCAAACGATCTTTGGGACTCGGAATACCAACCAATCCCAACAAGTCCGCAGCACGCTCACGGGCCTGACTCTTAGACATACCCACATGCAGCATCAACGGTTCTTCCAACTGACGCCCAACCGTCAACACAGGGTTAAGCGAAGTCATTGGATCCTGAAAAACCATACCGATCTGCGCACCGCGCACATCTCGAATCTCGTCTTTAGACATCTTAAGCAAGTCTTGACCAAAATATAACGCTTCCCCCGCAACCACTTTTCCTGGAGGTGACGGAATCAACCCCAGCACAGAGAGCATGGTCACACTCTTACCGCAACCACTCTCCCCTACCACCCCCAACGTCTCTCCTTCCTTCAATCCAAAAGAGACACCATTTACAGCATGAACAATCCCATCGGGGGTCTTGAATTGAGTTTCAAGCCCTTTAATATCTAATAAAAGATCAGGCATCCGCGAGGTCCTTTTCTACATTGGGATAACTACAATTTACTTCTACCAACAAGCAGACTGAATTATACCTAATTCTTTAGGGGCGTCAACACAACAACTCCTAAAGAGGTTTTTTTGGACGTGTTTTGACTATAAAATACCCCAAAAAGGAGGATTAAACACCCTACCAGCGGACTATCTTTAAATTCTGACCATTTTTAAAAAATAAACCCGCTTCCGACTTAGCCGGAAGCGGGCTCGATCAAACTGGCATTTTCACCCCTGAATCATATCCGCGCGTCAAAACCAAACCTACTTGTGCCCATCTTTGTCCTTACGCTTGAACCTCGTGCGCATAAGAGCCACGCTAATGATCCCCAAAAAAGAACCGAGCGTAGACGAAATAAACGACAGGAAATTCAAAAAAAACGTGGATTCAAATATATGTAAAACCATCAGGAACGGCATCACCACGCCAAAAATCATCATACCAATCGCAGCCGCCATCAAACGCCCGGGATGATTCAACATTATTTATACAACCAGCATGTAGCAACATGTCCCGGAGAAATCTCAAATTCCGGGGGTACTTCCACATCACACAAATTATCTATCTTTTTGGAACAACGCGGATGGAAACGACACCCCGAAGGAGGAGTAACCAGACTTGGCGGCTCTCCCGGCGGAATCTCCTTAAACGTCTCGGCATTACGCGAATCAGGATCTGAAGTAGCCGTCAATAAAGCACTGGTATATGGATGGGATGGATTCTTCAAGATATCATCAACCGGCGATTTTTCAACAACATTACCGGCATACATCACAAAAATACGCTCCGAAAAATAACGCACAGTCGAGAGATCGTGTGTAATATAAATCATCGCCAGATTATGCGATTCCTGCAAACCACGCAGCAACTTAAGAATTTCCACACGCACAGACGCATCCAGCATGGAGACAGGCTCATCAGCCACGATCAGTTTCGGCTCCATGATCATCGCGCGCGCGATCACCACACGCTGCTGCTGCCCGCCGCTCAACATGTGCGGATACTTGGACAGGAAATCATCCACTGGAGATAACTTCACTTCATCCATCACCTTGCGCACTCTTTGCTCACGTTCCGCGGCATTCTTAACGCCATGCACGATCAAGGGCTCTTCCAAAATACGCTGCACCGTCATAAAAGGAGCCAGCGCGCCAAACGGATCCTGTTGGACATACCCAACCTGACGACGATACCACTGCCAATCCTGTGTGCTAAAGGAATTGATATCTTTTCCATCAAATTTGACATCGCCCTTGGTAGGCTTATTCAACCCAAGGATGGTCTTCATCAAACTGGATTTACCGCATCCACTCTCGCCGACAACTGCCACCGCTTCGCCGTAGCGCAGATCAAAGGAGACATCATCCACGGCACGAACATACCCAGCATGACCAAATCCAAAACGCCTGAGTTCAAACCATACATGCAGGTCGCGCACCGAAAGCAGCACATCCCCTTTGATGCTCTCGCCAGCAAACCCCGCTCTACTATCATCCACCATTTTTGCAACCATAAATAAGGCTCCTGCTAATTAAATAACCAGCACTTAACCAGCCGTTGATCTATAACGGTAACTGGAGGCTCTTCAGAACAACGGCCAAACGCCGCCGGGCAGCGATCTCTAAACCGGCATCCTGTGGGTAAATTCAAAAGACTTGGCGGACTTCCTGTAATAAACTCAGGTTCCTGGTCACCGCGCAGACGCGGCACACTCGCCATCAACTTCTTGGAATATGGATGCAGCGGTGCGGTAAAGAAACTCTTCGCATCTCCAACTTCCACGATCTGGCCGGCATACATAACCGCCACACGATCCGCCAACTCACTGGAAGTGGCGATATCATGAGTAATCAAAATAAAGCTGGTTTCCAACTCATGTTTTAATCGTTTAAGCACATTGAAAATATTTGCCTGAGTTAACACATCAAGCGCCGAAGTCGGCTCATCCAGAACAACCAGGGCAGGTGATGTAACCAAAGCCATCGCAATCGCCACACGCTGGCGCATACCACCGCTTAATTCAAAAGCATAACGATCCAAAAATGCCTCAGGCACACCCACATGTTGAAACATGGTGCGAGCAGTCTGTAAAGCTTCCTCTTTCTTAATACCGTGATGAGTCATTAATGGCTCGGCAACCTGATCGCCAACCTTCAACACAGGATTAAGTGAATTCATCGCAGCCTGGGGCACAAGCGACATCATCACCCAGCGCACATTACGACGAAACTCC
This sequence comes from Candidatus Villigracilis proximus, assembly GCA_016715195.1. Taxonomy (GTDB): domain Bacteria; phylum Chloroflexota; class Anaerolineae; order Anaerolineales; family Villigracilaceae; genus Villigracilis; species Villigracilis proximus. The sequence continues at coordinate 105,369 of JADKBB010000008.1, read as the reverse complement.
TCATCATCATAGGCCATGATATCTGTGCCATTGAGAAAGACTTTCCCGGAGTAACTCGCAACATTGCGGGGCAGCAAGCGCAGAATGGCTTTTGCAAGGGAACTTTTGCCGCAGCCCGATTCACCAAGGACAACCACCGCCTCATTGTAGCCAAGGGAAAAGTTCACACCATCAACGGCTTGAACAACACCTTTGGTGGTTTGAAAATGCAACTTTAAATCTTCCAAACGTAATAATGTATTTTCGCTCATGGTTTATAGATCTCGCAGTTTGGGATTAAAAATTCGGTCCAGGGCAAATCCCAGCATGGCAAACCCCAAACCAGATACCATTAGCAAAATGGCAGGCGACATGATCCAATAGTAAAGACCTTTATATAATGCACCATTCACAGAAGCATCATTGATAAGGCGGCCCCATGTGGGCAATACCGGATCACCAAGGCCAAGAACAGCGAGGGTCGCTTCAAGAAATACGAAGGCAGGCACCGAAGAAACCACGCCAGGGATTAATAACGGAATCATGCGCGGAATCATGTACACAAAAATAATTCTACCTGCGCCTGTGCCATAAGCGCGCGCCGCTTCAATATAAGTCGATTCTTTGACCTGGATGAAAATGGAACGATAAGCCTTGATGCCGCCCGTGAAAATACTGAGCAAAACCGTCACACCCAAAATGACCCAGGTACTGCGGGAGTAAAAAGTACCCACCATGACCAAAATGGAGAAGAACGGTAAAACCAGATTCACTTCTGTAATGCGTTGGATCAGTTCATCCACCCAGCCGCCATACCAGGCGCCCATGGCTGCGATGATCATCGTCAGCACGGATGTACCCAACGAAGCGATCAAGCCAAACGCGAGCGCAACAGGCGCGCCCCATAACATGGGAACGAGCAAGTCACGGCGTTGATGGTCGGTGCCAAATAATCCATATACATTTCCATGGAATACAAACTCAGCGTTTAGGTCGGAACCTTCTTCAAATGTTACGCCTTCTACGACGAGTTTATAAACTCCTTTTACCGGAGTCTGCCCGTCTTCTCCAACGAACAAACCTTCCATGGGCGCCACCCCCCCGAGTCGCCGAATCAGCTTCTCGTCCTGTGAGACGCGGAAGGTCTGCTTGGAGTCGACGCCAAAATCAGCAATTCGTATCTCTCGCCCGTCAGGAGTCAGCCAGTAGATCGAAGCGAACGGCTGTTTCTCTTTATATTTTGCATCAAAATAAAGCAGGATTTCCTGCGGGAATGCATCGTATGAAAAGTCGAATGAATAGGTAATGGTAATACGGCTTGTGTTCTGGTCACCAGGCACAACAACTTTTTCAATACCCGGATCAGACTCCTTCATGACAAAGGATACCGGCTGTTTTAATTTGGTAAAGTTATTAAACCAGGCTGGCGCTGCAAATTTTGGGTTTTGATACCAAATATCTTCACCGCCGCGCCATAAGATAAGCGCTTGAGAGTAGGGAATGGCGACCATTGCATAGATCGCAAGTCCCACCAAAAAGGCAACTGTTAACAAACCGGCGATGGCCGATGGATAACGCAGCATTTCCTGAAAAGTTTTCTTCATTTGATTCATTGTTTAAGCCCCCACTTTCACGCGCGGATCAACCAACGCGTAAACAAAATCGAGCAGGAAGACGGTGATCGCGAGCAAATACGCGAAGATGATCGTAGACCCCACAATGACAGGTATATCAAACAGACCCACTGCGCGATATAACGTAATGCCAAGACCCGGCCATAGGAAGATGGTTTCTGTAACAATGGCGCCGGTCCAAAGACTGATCAACAGCAGGGCGAAGTTTGTAATAATATTGGGGAGTGTGGGACGCAAAATATATTGACGCTCAATATCACGCGCAGGAAGACCTTTGGCTTTGGCCATTTCCACGTAATCTTCACTGGAATAAATAAGGAAGAACGTGCGCCAGTTATAGATGCTAATAAAGAAGGCACTCACCACCAGAGATGCTCCGGGCAGAATTAAATGTTTAAGCACGCTCATTGCATATCCAAATTTGGTATCCGGCGGCGGGGCATCCACCATCCCGCCGAATGGCAGCAGTTTAAGCACGGCGGAAAATATAAGGATGAGGAAGATGCCGTAAAACCAGGAGGGCGCGGCGGAGGTTGGAGAAAGGGAGATCACCAGTCTATCCAGCCAACTGCCGTAATTCCGGGAGAGGGACAAAGCAAAATAAATGGATGAAAAGAAAAGAAAAAGTTGGGATGAACCCATTAATAACAGCGTGGCGGGCAGGCGCTCCAAAAGGATCAGGCGCACGGTTCTGGAGCCGTTATCGCTGGTCATATTTTGTGCGCGACCCAGTTCAAGTCTTAGGGCATTGGTTAAATAATTGAAACTGCGAATTGCAACCGGTGTATCGAGTTTGAGTCGCTTCTCTTCCACCAGAATTAAATCTTCAGCAATCTTCTTGCGGGTCTCAGGAGGCATATCCTGATAGGCCTTGTTCGCCAGAACAGACTGCGTAATACGCTCACGAATCTCAGAGCGCATGATGGTATCTACATATCCGCCCATGTTGGCGATCATGATCGTTAAATAAACACCAATAACAACTGTAATAAACAACGTAGTCAAACGCGAAACCGTATAACGTGAAATACGCGCAAATGTACTCGTTGAGGTTTTTCTTAAAGAAACTCTGAAAACTTTCCTGCTGGTTTAGTGCCTTCAGCCATGGTCATACTCTCCAGCTATGGATAGGGGCAAGGCTTTGGCCTTGCCCCTATTTTTCTTACCCTACATAAAACGATCTTATGGGGCGGTTACGAATTCAATACTGGTGAAAGTCGGGATGGCCACTGTGAGAGGCGCAACAGCAACTTCCAGTTTGTTTGAACCGGCTTCAAGTTTGGCAGTAACGTCGGCAGGCAGAACAATTTGATACTGTCCATCTGCAACTGCAACAGCTTCGCCAACAGTTACAACTTCACCCTTGGCATTGTAAAGCAGGAATTTCACGAACTTGATCTCGCTCTGAGGATAGGCTGCGTCCCCAAAGTTTACGAAGAGATCAAAGATCGCTTCATCACCGATCTTAACCTGTCCCGGACCGTCGAGTTCAGCGGTAGCGAGTTTCGGTTCAGTGAAGCCGCTCCAGCGGTTGGCAAGATCAGGATAACCGTCGAAATGAGCGAGGGTTAAAGTCTTCTCTGTTGGGAAAGCTTTGTTCAACAGGTAGGGACCAGTTCCCTGCCAGAAATGGCCGTGTTCTGTGTAGAAAGCCTTGAGGTTTTCATAACGGGCTACGGCTTCTTCCTTGGTGATGTATTGGCTGAGCATCGGCTCAAACGGAATATAGGATTCGGCAATTGCCTGATCCAATTTACCGGAGAGGATTTCGAGGCTTGGGCCGCCAACAAAGTTCATCTGCTCAACTTCAGCAACATCAGCTTTGTCAATTGAGTAGGCGAGTTCGCCATTGGCTTCGGCCATGTTACCGATTGCGATCTGAGCAAAACTGCCTTCGCCAAAGCTGTAGGTAGGCCAGGTGCCGCCAACGTTCAATTCGGCATCGGCGCTAAAGGTGTCGCTATAGACTTCAAAAACAAGCGGCTCTGTGGATGTAATGCGGAAGCCCTTGAAGGTGCTCATGAAGGCTTCAAAATTGGCAACGTACACTTCATCGTACAAAGCGCTTTCGGGCTTGCCGCGATCAAAGGTCATGGCCCAGGCGAGCATAATATCAGCCATGGAAAGATTGGAACCATCATGCCATTTGACTGTTTCAAACAGGTCGGCAGGATAGTAGGCAACGCTCATGCGCTTGGCGGTTTGACCTTCAGGGAATTTCTCAGCAGAGGTGATGAACTGCTGGGTGGTTGCATCCCAGTCGACGATGGCATCTTCAGGAACCTTAATTTCAGGAACGAAGGAGAGTTTCACCCAGTCATTGGTCACACCAACCGGCAAACCATCCACAACGGTTACTTCAGCGCGTTCCATGCGGAGCGGCCACAAAAGACCGGTGAACGGATCGTTCATGGTATCGCCGCTCTGTGTAGAGCGGATGATGGCCTGATCCCAAGCCCAGTTACTACCGGCAACAGGATTCCAGGGTTCAGTGAACAGATCACCGGTGGCCCACTTAAGCTGTCCACCTTCTTCGCCCGCAAAGCGGACGGTGTAAGGCCAAACTTGCGCGCCTTCAACACCAGCGGCAAGATCGTAGGTCAATTTCACATTTGTGCCGTACGGAGAATAGTTCTTGCCGTCAATCAGCCACAACTGCAAAGAATCTTCAAGGGCAAGTTCAAGACCACGCACCATCATGGCACGGCGTTCTTCAAGATTGTTGTACTCGGCATTGGCAAGCTTATCGCCCAATTCGAGGAATTCAGGATCAGCCTGATTGGCAACCATCAAATCGAGGCCTTGTGCGCTGGAGGGCAGATACATTTCCTGGAGCATGTTGCGCTGATCACGATCAATGATCGTGGCGCTCCACGCACCGGTGTAGATGTGCCAGCCGCCATCAGCAGCGGTGCCTTGCCATTTGGGGCCTAATTCAGAGGACTTGCCGTATTGGCGGTCTACTGTAAAACCGACAGCTTCCAACTGAGCAGCGAAGTAATCGCCAAGGGGCTGGCGGGTGCCGTCGCTATCAGAGCGGATCAGGAAGATCACGGTGACAGGAGCGCCGTCAATTTCAAATTTACCTTCAGCATTGACAGTTGCGCCCATGCCTTCCATTTCAGCCGTAATAACTTCTTTACCTTTTTCGAGGTTATAAGCATATTTGGCTTCGAGTTCGCGGGCTACATCAGCGAGATCGGCATAATCAGGGAACTGGGTTGTGATCGGCAAATATTTAGCCAAACCACCGCCGGCATAGATTTCCTGATTAATGTAATCACGGTCTACGATCCAGTTGGTCGCTTCGCGGATCTTGCGATTCGAGAAAGGATTGAACTCGCCAGAGGTGAACTCAGCCGGGTTGTAGATCATGTCATAATACAAGCCATTCTGCTTGCTGTAATTCAAACCAGCTTCCTGAATGGAAGGAAGGTCGGCACTGGAAAGACCAGAGGCATATACGTCAATGGCGCCAGCTTCGATCTGAGTCACCGCAGAATCCTTGGCAACAACAGACACAACGATTTCATCGAGCCAGCCACCCATGCGAGTGGAAGGGACTTCGGTGGCGACAGGGGCTTCAGTAGCAGCAGCAGGCGCATCGGTAGCAGCAGGCGCATCAGTCGCTTGAGGGGCTTCCGTGGAAGTACCACAAGCTGAAAGGATCATACTGGCAATAATCAGCAGACCCAGAACAGACATCAAACGGTTACGTGACATTTTTCTCCTCCAAAAAATTAACAGATAGATATGAACAGTTTACTTGCATGAAAGTTTTTTTGGTATACGGTATCCGGCCACCTCCATTTATTTAATGATCAAAAACAAAGGGTTACTTATGCTCACAACATCTTTAATTTTCAACCATTAAATATCCCCAGCATATTTTTGCCTACACAAACAAAAGCTCAAAATATGCTGTGTAATTTCAAATTATACTGGACTTTAAGGCGAACGATAAAGCCGATTAATAAATACAATACTGGAGAACTGGACGAACCACGCGCCGCCAACCCTACGAAATTAGCTCTCGCGCATCACACCGGCCTGTTATCTGCCACCTGGACAATGAACATTCCCGCCGCTGTGACATCCATCGCCCAGCCGCGCATCGTTGACAACCCATCTTTCATAACATAAAATCCAAACGCAATTCATTCATAAATTTTTTTCTCAAGGAGAATACCATGCTAAAAGAATTCAAAGAATTTGTCATGCGCGGAAACGTACTCGACCTCGCTGTAGCTGTCATTATCGGCGGCGCATTTGGCAAGATCGTCGGCTCTCTCGTCAACGATGTCATCATGCCGGTCATCGGGCTGATCATGGGCGGCGTAAATTTCAGCGAATTATCCATCACCGTTGGAGCAGCAGTCATCAAATGGGGCGCATTCGTGCAAACCATCATTGACTTCCTCGTGATCGCCTTCGTGATCTTCCTGATCGTGAAAGCTGCAAACAAAATGAAGAAAGACCCCGCTCCCGTTGCTCCAGCAGAACCCACCACAAAAGAATGCCCATACTGCTTCAGTGCCATCGCCATCAAAGCCACCCGCTGCCCCAACTGCACATCAGAAATCAAGTAAACAGGTAAAAATGTCCCGCAGAATTTCAAAATAAGCCTGCGGGACATTTTTTCTTCTTTCCTCTTTCTTCTTTTTCATCCTTCCTCTTTCATCCTTAATCAGTTATTCTCCCCTCATGGATTTTCTCGATAAACTAAACCCTCAACAACGTAAAGCTGTCACAGCCGCCGATGGACCCGTTTTGGTCGTAGCAGGTCCGGGGTCCGGTAAGACGCGTGTACTTACCCAGCGCATCGCCTATTTGATCGCATCCGAAGGCGTCCGCCCGTGGAATATTCTTGCGGTCACATTCACCAACAAAGCCGCCAAAGAAATGGACTTGCGCGTGAAGGCCATGCTGAACGATCAAGCCACCGACGGAATCATGCTTGGCACATTCCACTCGATCTGTGCACGCATTTTGCGGCGTGAGGTGGAACATCTTCCGCTTGAATCCAATTTTGTGATTTTCGATTCAGACGATCAGGAACGCATTGTCAAGAGCATTATTAAAGAATTTAATTTGAACGATAAGCTCTATCGCGCCGCAAGCATTCACGCCGCCATCTCACGTGCAAAGAATGAGCTGCTTGGCCCCGATGAATATCCGATCAACACCTATCGCGATGAAGTTGTAAAACGTGTTTACGTTGAATATCAAAAACGCCTGATCGCCAGCAACGCCGTGGACTTTGACGACCTGCTCGTGTACACCGCCCGCCTGCTGGAAGATAACCCCAGCGTGCGTGATAAATACGCGCAAAGATTCAGACACGTACTGGTCGATGAATTTCAAGATACCAATCTTGCGCAATATGCTTTGGTAAAACAACTTGCTTCACATCATAAAAATATATACTGCGTTGGTGATCCCGACCAAAGTGTTTACGCCTGGCGCGGCGCGGACTATCGCAACCTGAAAAAGTTTGAAGAAGATTTCCCCGAAGCCGAGATCGTACTGCTCGAACAAAATTATCGCTCGCATCAAAATATTCTCGACGCCGCCATGAGTGTCATTGACCGCGCGCGCACGCCGAACCGTATCAAGAAAAAACTTTTCAGTGATCGCGGCCCGGGCGAAAAGATTCTTTTCCACGAAGCCTACAATGATTATGACGAAGCCGCCTTCGTAGTGAACACCATCGCCGAACTCGTCGCCTCCAGAAAATTTGAACCCGGCGATTGCGCCGTGATGTATCGCACCAACTCCATGTCTCGTTTGCTTGAAGAAGCATTCTTGCAGGCACGCCTTCCTTATAAACTCGTCGGCGCGCAAAGATTTTATGGACGCCGCGAAGTAAAAGATGTCATTGCATTTATCCGCCTCGTTCACAACCCCGCAGACGAAGCCGCACTTGGGCGCATCGTCAATGTTCCTCCGCGCGGCATTGGTGAAAAAACATTAACCACGCTGCACATGGTTGCGAATCAAAACAATACCAGCCCCGGTGCAGTCTTGCTTGATCTGGCACGCGGCGCAGACTCACCCTATTACAAATCTTTCACTGGCCGCTCCGCTTTGCCGCTCGCCGATTTCGGCGGCATGTTCGCCAGTTGGCGCGCCATGGCGCCCACCGCCACCATTGTTGAACTCTTTGAAAAAATCACCAAAGACATTAACTTCAAAGCCTTCATCCTTGACGATGAAACCGAAGAAGCCGCTGAACGCTGGGAAAACGTTGAAGAATTAAAACGTCTCGCGCTCGAATACTCTGATCGTACGCTTGATGATTTTCTCGAAAACATCGCGCTCGTCGCCGATCAAGACACGATCACAGACGCCAACGCGCCCACCCTGCTCACACTCCATGCCGCCAAAGGACTTGAATTCGGCGCGGTCTTCATCGTTGGCCTTGATGATGGCATCATTCCACACAGCCGCTCGTTCGATGAGCCTGAGCAAATGGAAGAAGAACGCCGCCTTTTTTATGTAGGCATCACCCGCGCCAAAGATAAACTTTATTTATTGCGCGCCCTGCAGCGCGGCGGACGCGGCATGTCTGAAACCACCGACGCCTCGCGTTTTATCGAAGACCTGCCCGCTGATCTGATCGTTGGAAAAACACGCACGGGACGTCCTGTAAGTTCATTTTCCTCCTCTCAAAGTTTTTACCGCACCCCAAGCGCCACCGAATCAAAGTATACGGTTCCCCCTCCGCCGCGATCTGCTCCCGTTACGATCAGCATTCGCTTCAACTCCGGCGACCGTGTTAAACATCAATCCTTCGGTGAAGGCATCGTACAGGAAAGCAGAATACAAGACGGCGACGAGATCGTGATCGAATTCAAATCTGTCGGGTTAAAACGTCTGGCCGCATCACTGGCAAAATTGGAAATCATTCAATGACCAAATCCCGAAGGGATGTAAAGATTATAGAATAATATAAATGTTTGTATCAATCCCGAAGGGATGACATGATTTCACAAAAATTATGACACCCCTTCGGGGTTTTTTGAAAACCGTTTGCGAACTATAATCATTTCGCTATAATCATTTCACTCCTTCGGAGTTATTTTGAATATACTTGGAGGCAGTATGCAATACGTCAATCTCGGCAAAAGCGGATTAAAAGTCTCACGGCTGTGTTTGGGGATGATGACCTACGGCTCAAAGAAATGGCGCGGATGGGTTTTGGATGAGAACGAAGCGAAGCCATTTATCAAACGCGCATTAGACGCAGGCATCAATTTCTTTGACACAGCAGATGTTTATTCCACGGGGGAAAGTGAACGCATTACAGGCAATTTACTAAAAGACAGCAAACGTGAAAATATCGTAGTCGCCACCAAAGTCCACGGGCAGATGAGCGATGACCCCAACGACCGCGGACTCTCGCGCAAGCACATCATGGATTCGATAGACAACTCGCTCAAACGCCTGCAAATGGATTACGTGGACTTGTACCAAATCCATCGCTGGGATCCAAATGTGCCCATCGAAGAAACCATGGAAGCGTTGAATGATGTTGTCCGTGCAGGCAAGGCAAGATATATTGGCGCGTCTTCGATGTTTGCGTGGCAGTTCATGAAAGCCCTGCATGTTTCAGAAATGAACGGCTGGACAAAATTTATATCCATGCAAAACCACTATAATCTTGTGTATCGTGAAGAAGAACGCGAGATGATTCCGCTCTGCAAAGATCAGGGCATCGGATTAATTCCCTGGAGCCCGATGGCTCGCGGATTTTTTGCAGGCAACCGCAAACGCGGCGGAGGCGGCGAGACATCGCGTGCGCAGGCTGATCCATTTGCCAATGAGCTTTATTTCCGCGACGAAGATTTTGTCATTGCCGAGCGTGCGGCGGAAGTGGCAAAGAGTCACAACGCGACGGCTTCGCAGGTGGCACTGGCCTGGGTGTTGAGTAAACCCCATATCGCCGCACCCATTATCGGGTCCAGTAAGATCGGGCATTTGGATCAGGCAATTGCCGCTTTGGAAATTAAATTATCAGACGAAGAGATCAAACGACTCGAAGAGTCTTATCTGCCTCATCCAATTTTGGGACATTCATAAATGTTCATCCGCATTCTTTATTACGGATTCAGAGTCTACTGTTTTATCTTTCGCCCGATCCGCATGGGAGTGCGGGTGATGATGATACAGGACGAAAAGGTTTGGCTGGTACGTCAGACGTATATGCCCGGCTGGTTCATGCCCGGCGGCGGATTGAAAAAAGGCGAAACACTTGATGAGGCAGCGCGCCGTGAAGCACGGGAAGAGACCGGCGCGGAGCTTGGCGAAGTTACTTTGATGGGCGCGTACTCAAATTTCACAGATTGGAAAAGCGACCACAACATTGTTTTTATCTGCACTGATTTCACAGTCAAAAGCAAACCGGATGCTGAAATTGCCGAGTTGAAATCTTTTGCATTAAACGAATTGCCCGATGACATCTGGCCCGGTCATCGCCGCCGTTTGCAGGAATATCAGGCTGGGATTAAAAATCCGCAATTTGGGAAATGGTAAAAATATGAATCTACTTTGGAGTCTCTTTCTTGTATTCTCCCGTGTTGCCCTTTTCTCATGGGGCGGCGGACCTGCTTCGATGGGATTGATGCAGCGTGAGTCGGTGAATATGGGCTGGGTCACCACCGAAGAATTTGCAGATGCGCTCGCATTAGGGAATGCCCTGCCCGGCCCGATCGCGCCGCAGGTTTCAGCTTATATCGGCTATAAAATGGCAGGGACCTGGGGCGCGGTCTCAGCAGTCTCCGGCACAATTTTGCCCTCAACCATTTTGATGATGGTGATGGTCATCTTTTTCTTTGGCATCAAAGACAGCCCGAATGTAGCGGCCATGTTGAAAGCAGTGCGCCCGATCATTGTCGGCCTGCTATTATGGACGACCTATGTGATGGCGGCATCAGTTTTCAACGTCAGTAAATTAGGTTGGGGCAATGGCCTGACCCAGAACTGGGATAAGGTTATCATTGCTATTGTCGCATTTGCATTGCTCACACTGACCGAGATTAACCCGGTCTGGCTGGTAATCGTGGGCGCCATCCTCGGTTTTTTTGTCTATCGCTAAAGGAGATACTCATGCTTAAGAACTTACCGTCCACACCCGATGCCATACTCGCAATGGAATGGAAAGACTACGAAACTCATTTCAAAGTCCTGCAATCAACCGAATTAACATCAGAAAATGTCAACGATTGGCTGCTAGGATGGTCTGACCTTGCAGACCGGCTCGACGAGCAATACACACGTCTCTTCGTTGCCACTACTCAATTTACCGAAGATAATGAAATCGAAAAGAGATTTAATCATTTTGTTGAAGCCATTCAACCGCAGGCGCGGACCGAAGAACAAAAATTAAAAGAAAAGATACTTGCAAGCGGTTTACAACCCGCGAACTTCAAAATGGGCTTAAAGAAGATGCGAGCCGAAGCGGATATTTTCAGGGAGGAGAATCTCGAACTGCTGGTTGATGAGCAAAAGTTAAATGCTGAATACAACAAGATTATCGGCTCACAAACCATGCTCTGGAACGGAGAGGAACGTACGGCCTCTCAAATGTATCCGCTGCTTCAGGAACAGGACCGTGCCATCCGCGAAAAAGCATGGCAAATAATGACTGAAGCGCGTCTTAAAAACCGCGCTGCCATTAATGATCTTTGGAAAAAATTTATGGCGGTGCGTTTAAAGATTGCCGCCAATACAGATATGCCCAATTATCGAAGCTATGCCTGGGCACAAAAATTCCGTTTTGATTATTCTCCTGAAGACTGCAAAACTTTCCATAAAGCCATTGAAGAAGTGGTCGTGCCCGCTGCCCGGCGGATTTACGAAAAACGCCGCGAAAAACTGGGGATTCAATCTGTCCGCCCGTGGGATCAATTTGTAGATATTTCCAACGCAGATCCACTAAAGCCGTATCAAACGATAGACGAGCTCAAATCTAAAGCGAAGGATATTTTCTCGAAGGTAGACCCGCAATTTGGTAAATACTTTCAGACCATGATCGACGAAGACCTGCTCGATCTCGACAGCCGCAAGAACAAAGCACCCGGCGGCTACAATTTAATTTACGGCGTCAGCCAGCGACCGTTCATATTCATGAACAACTCGGATACGCATGGCGATGTAATTACCCTCCTGCATGAAGGCGGACACGCCTTTCACGCATTTGAAGCCGGAGTGGTCCCCTATTTTCACGAACGCTCTGAAAATTATGTCCCGGCTGAATTCGCAGAAGTTGCCTCAATGGCCATGGAATTACTTGCTTCACCCTACATTACAAAAGAACATGGCGGTTTCTATACAGAAGCCGAAGCCGCACGCGCTCGCCTTGAACATCTCGAAGGCATTATCACTTTCTGGCCCTACATGGCGCAGGTGGATGCTTTCCAACATTGGATCTATGAAAACCCGCAGGATAGCTCAGACCCAATTCAATGCGAAAATAAATGGGGTGAACTATGGGATCGCTTTATGGCCTACGTTGATTACAGCGGGCTTGAGGATGCAAAGAAAACATACTGGCATCGTCAGTTACACATCCACACCTCTCCTTTCTATTATATTGAATATGGGATCGCGGAATTGGGCGCGGTGCAGGTCTGGGCGAATGCGCTCAAAGACCAAAAGCAGGCAGTTGCAGAATATCGCAAGGCGCTGGCGCTTGGATCCACCGTCTCTTTGCCGGAGCTATTCGAAGCCGCAGGTATAAAATTTGCCTTTGATTCAAAGACCCTCAAGACCCATGTGGATTTGATCGAAGCGGAAATGGAAAAACTTGAAAAGCTCATAAATTAACGAGAAAAAGGCATGGAAATGACCCATGCCTTTTTCGTTTGGTAAAATTACACTCAAGTCTTTCACTGGAGGATTCTCGTGGCTGAAACGCTAAAGATCGTTATCCCGATGGCGGGTTGGGGAACCCGGATGCGTCCACATACGTGGAGCAAGCCAAAGCCGCTCGTCAGCGTGGCGGGCAAAACTTCACTTGAACATTTGCTCGATATGTTCAAAACTTTGCCAGACCCTGAAAACACAGAATATGTTTTCATTCTCGGCCCTTATCTGGGCGAGATGCAAATTCCCCCATTCATCAAAGAACATTATCCTGATCTCAAAGCTCATTTCGTTGTGCAGCATGAAATGAAGGGACAATCGCACGCGCTGGCTTTGGCACGCGAATATTTAAGCGGGCCGATGATCATCTGTTTTTCAGACACGTTGATGGAAACAGATTTCTCATTCCTCGCCCAGGAAAAGTCTGATGGCGTGGCGTGGGTCATGCCGGTTGAAGATCCGCGCCGCTTTGGGGTGGCGGAAGAAGGCGCAGACGGCTGGGTGAAGCGTTTCATTGAGAAGCCGCAAAGCATGGATAACAATCTGGTGGTGGTGGGTTGTTATTATTTCAAGAGTTCAGATCAATTGCTTTCTGCGATTGATGATCAAATACAGCGCGGCGTGATGTTGAAGAATGAATATTTTCTGACCGATGCCATTTCGATTATGATCGAAAGCGGAGCGAAAGTCCGCACGAATCGGATCAGCACCTGGCTGGATACGGGGACGATCGAAGCCACATTGGACACGAACAAGATGCTGTTGGAGAAGCTCGGTACACAAAGTAAACAAGCAGACAGGTATGCAGGTACACAGGTAAAGGTAATTGAACCTTCATTTATTCACGCTACTGCTGAAATTGCGAATTCAACCATCGGGCCTTATGCCTCAATTGGGGAAAACTGCAAAATAGAGAACTGCCAGATCGCGGAGAGTATTCTCGAGCCGGGTAGTGAGATCAAGGATGCGGCGCTGAGTCGCTCATTGATCGGCAGGCAGGCCAACGTTAAAGGAAGAGGCGATGGTCACGTCATGCAGTTGAATATCAGCGATACCAGTTCGGTCATTTTATAAAATGGAAACCGTTGAGTGTCGTTCCGATACAGAATATGCAGAGAGGCCGCTTTCGTTGGTGTGGCAGGGACGCCGCTATGAGATCGCTGAAATTTTTGCGCGCTGGCATGGACCCGGCGAAAAAGGGTTCCGTGTGAAAACAGAAAACGGTTTCGCTTTTGAATTAACATATCAGGAATTTTCAGACGACTGGCACGTTCAACCCATATAGGAGGCTCAATGCAGGAAATCAATGAAGTACAAAGACTCTCAAATCGTGTGGCGGGATTAAAGCCGAGCGGTATTCGCAAGTTTTTCGATATCGTGGCGACCATGAAGGATGTGATCTCGCTTGGCATTGGCGAACCGGATTTCACCACCCCGAAGCCGATCCTTGATGCGGGCATTCGCTCGCTGCAAAATGGCGAAACGCATTACACATCCAATCAGGGAAAAATGGAATTGCGACAAGGCGTGGCGGACAATTTGCAGAAACTATACAATGTGAAATATGACGCCGCGCGTGAAGTGGTTGCGACCGTCGGTGTTTCAGAAGCGTTGTATCTGACCTTCACTGCAATTTTGGAACCGGGCGATGAGGTGATCATTCCGACCCCGTGTTTTGTTTCCTATCAAGCGGAAGTGATCCTCGCTGGCGGCGTTCCTATTGAAATTCCTGCACGCCTTGAAAACAACTTCACCATTGATCCTGATGATATTCGCAAGGCCATTACACCGCGCACAAAAGTTATTTTTATCGGTTATCCCTCGAACCCGACAGGCGCAGTAGCGCCGCGCGAAGTGATGGTGGAAATCGGAAAGATCGCGGAACAATATAATCTGATCGTTGTTTCCGATGAAATTTATGACCGTCTCGTTTATGACTTTGAGCATGTCTGCTTCCCCGCTTTGGATGAAAGCCTGAGACGCCGCACCGTTTTGCTGGGTGGTTTTTCGAAAGCCTATGCCATGACCGGCTGGCGCATCGGCTATGCCTGCGGACCTGAAGATATTATTCAAGGCATGGTGCGTATTCATCAATACACGATCATGTCTGCACCGACCACTGCTCAGGATGCCGCCATCGAAGCCTTGAAATCTGGCGAACCGCATGTGCAGGAAATGGTGACCGAGTACGACCGCCGCCGCCGATTACTGGTCGCTGGACTCAATCGACTCGGCCTTTCGACATTTGAGCCGCGCGGCGCTTTCTATACATTCCCGAATGTCAAAGCCTCCGGCATGGACGATGAGACTTTCGCTGAAACCTTGTTGAAAGAGGAAGGTGTGGCGGTTGTTCCGGGTAATGCCTTCGGCCCCGGCGGCGAGGGATTTGTCCGCGCTTGTTATGCGACCGAGTACAGCAAGATCGAAGAAGCCTTGTATCGCATGGAACGGTTCATGAGCAGGCACGGGTAAAGAGCAGTGATTAGTAAGCAGTGAGCAGTAATCAGGGGCGGGCCTCGTGTCCGCCCTTTTTTATTTAACATGTCGTATAATTTTTGAACTCATTAAAAAAGGTGACCCCATGAAAATTGAAAAAATTAATTCTCCGCTTGTATCTGTCCAATGGCTGGCGGATAATTTTGAAGCTGAGAATCTTGTCATTTTGGATGCGAGTATGAAACCGGTTGGAGCAGCCAGCAGCGCTGACTCAACAGAAGAAGCGTCCTGCATCAAAGGTGCGCTGCGTTTTGATTTCGACAATGATATCCGCGAGAAAAATACAGACCTGCCGCACATGATGCCGTCTGCCGAATTCTTTACAGATGAAATGCAAAAACTGGGAATTAACAAAGACAGCGTGATCGTTGTCTATGATTATGTCGGCGTGTACTCAAGTCCGCGGGCGTGGTGGATGTTCCGCGCCATGGGACATGCTGCGCATCAAGTGGCTGTACTGGATGGCGGTCTGCCTGCGTGGAAAAAAGCGGGGCTGCCTTGTGAAACGCAGGCAAAGAAAGCAGCCGAAAAGCGTGGAAATTTTGAGGCACACCCGCAAGCCGGGTTGTTCTGTGATTCAGCACAAGTCCTCGAAGCGCTCTCTGATCCGCGTTTTGCGGTAATGGATGCACGCTCCGAAGGACGCTTCAAAGGTGTGGACCCTGAGCCGCGAGCCGGTCTGCGCAGTGGACACATGCCGAATGCGTTTAACCTGCCATTTGCAAATACGGTCCAGGATGGTTTCATGCTTTCCCCCGCAAAACTTGACGCCCTGTTTTCAAACATGGTAAAGAAGGATCAGAATTTAATTTTTAGCTGCGGATCGGGTGTCACTGCCTGTGTCACAGCTTTGGCAGCAGAACTGGCTGGCTATCCCAGGGTCACAGTCTACGATGGATCATGGAGTGAATGGGGATTACCCGGTGATCTGCCTGTTACAAAAGAATAAAATTCAATCAATAAAAAAGCAGGGCAAGGAAATCCTTGTCCTGCTTTTTATATCCAGAAATATTATTACTTTATGGTTGGACAGCTTCCACAGCAGCGGCGATATCTTCAAACGAAGGGATATATCCGGGCGTGATGATAACGCCATTAACGAAGACGGTGGGCGTGCCTTCGACGCCCATCTCAACCCCAAGGTCGAAGGAAGCCTGAACTTCTGCAGCATAACGGTCTTCATCAATACAGGCTTGAAAATCTTCGGTGTTTAATTTTAGCGCAGTTGCAAATTCCATAAGACGCGCAGGAGCGAATGCACCCTGATTCTCTCCATTCCAATTGGCGAACAGGACATCGTGATATTCCCAGAATTTTCCCTGCTCGTTGGCACACAAGCTGGCATTCGCGGCGCCTCTTGATTCTTTTGCGGCACTGTTCGTGTCTAAAAACGGGTAATTATGGAAAATATAATAAGCCTTGCCGGTTGCTACCAATTTCTCAAGGACAAGCGATTCTATCTCTTCACTGAACTGCACACAGGCCGGGCATTGAAAATCTTCAAACACTTCGATTTTTGCCGGAGCGGTTATCTCTCCCAACATTAACCCGTCGCCCGCCGGCCGGGTCACTGCCTCAGGCACAACAACTTCCGCCCCGGATTTTGCGTTGGGCAATATCAATGCGACTGCGATAAGCAATGCACCGACTACAATCGCTCCAATGGTAAGCATACGCGAGCGATTATTATTTGCGCGGCGCCTTTGACTCTTGCTCATTTGTTTGGTCATGATCTTTTCCTTATGTTCAAAATGTGAGCGTTCATTTTGCCACGTGGCAGGCGATTTGTCAAAAAGCCGGGGAAACAAGAAACCGGCGACCTTCTCAAAGCTGTCTGTATTTAATGATAAAAAATACCTGTGGAGAATGCCACAGATACCCGCAGAATCAGTCACATGGGAGGCGTGATAACTTGATTGCTTTGAAGTATAGCAATCTGAAATCGGACGGGTAACTGAATTGACCGTTGAACCCATAGCCCGTGGACATTGTTCCAGCCTGGTAGCGGACTTCGGCCCTAGCGCAGCACCCTGTGGGCACGCGGTATATCTCGTCTCCGAGATGGTCAGTCAGCATGTAGGTGAGGAAAAGGGTCGCAAGACATATTCTCACGACCCTTTTCTACTCATTAATAATTTATTATTTGTTCAAGCTAAGGCAAATTAAACGCTTTCACCAAAAAGACCGCCATCTGCGCGCGAGTTACAGAATTATCAGGACAGTAGTTTCCATTACCGCAGCCCGAAGTGACTCCCTCAACAGCTAGCTGTTCGATCCATTTATCTGCCCAGTAACCCACTGGCACATCAGTAAAGACTCCAGATGCATTGGGGGGCGAGTAGGATGATCCATGTTTGGCTTTCAAAAGGAAGATCGCCATTTGCGCCCGGGTGACTGTTGAGTCGGGGCAGTAATTTCCACCACCGCATCCGCTGGTGATGCCTTCGGCGGCGAGTTGTTTGATCCACGCGGCGGCCCAGTAATCAGTGGCGACATCGCCAAAACCAGTGCTGACTCCCACGGCGGGCGGAGTGTAGGATGAGCCATGCATGCCTTTCAATAGGAAGACCGCCATTTGTGCGCGGGTGACTGTGGCATCAGGACAATAGATACCCGTGCCACATCCACCGGTGATGCCGGCATGATATAGGCGCTCGATGTAGCTGCTGGCCCAATAGGTTAAGGACACATCGCTAAAGGTGGCGGGTTTGCTGATCGTATAAACTTCGCCGTTGTTAAAGGCTGACCCCAGTGGATTGAGTGTTATATCTTTAATACTGCCATCATTCAACACATTCAAGCGGATTGTGCCATTGCTGCTGCCGGTGTTGACGCTGACCGTGTAGAGACTGCCCGTGCCGCTGATTCCGCTAACCGTTGCGCCAGATACGCCGTTAGTTGTCAAATCGAAATCGCTTGTGTCCACTCCTGTCACAGATTCAGAGAAGGTCACTGTGAAATTCACATTGAGTAATGCGCTGGGACTAGTACTTGCACGCAGGCTGGAGGAAACAATTGGTGCGGTGGTATCGACGGTAACACTTGCCGGAGCGAACACGGTTGAGATATTACCCGCGGCATCTTTTGCCCAAGGATACAGGGTGTAATCTCCATCTGTGATTACAGTGTAGACAGCAGGAACTGTGCCAGACCAGCCAACATCACCAACCGCGGGTGGGATGGATGAGGTGGTGATCATATAACCGGTCACGCCCTCAGCATCTGAAGCGGTGAAGGCTGTGATGGGGATGTTAGAGACTCAAAGAGGGGAAGTGACGGTGAAAGAGGACAGTCTGGCGCGACGGTATCGAGAGCACCATATTCATAGGAGCCAACATCGCAGGATGCGTCTCGCAAATAATCGCGCTGATCGAAATTACTAACAGGCGCAATGTTACATACAGTATTGTCTCCTGCATCAATGGCTTGTGAGCCGACAAGCAAGGCATGGGTCTGAGTAGGGCCACCGTTATCCGCAAGTGCGGCAAGGTTAATTTGCACAAGCGTTTTTTGTGTGGCATTATCGCAGGAACCATCTGTATCAAGGTTGTAACTGTTGGCAGTTACTGTACCAAAACAATCATCATTATTGGAGTTATTCCCAATAATGGTGTTATTCAAAGTGACTGTGGCGCCAACTATTGTAGATACCCTCGCCACTATTTCCATAGATAGTGCTGTTATTGACTGTTACGATACCAGTGGAATAATTGAAGATGCCGCCACCAATGCCCGAAGAATTGCCTGAAAAAGTGCTATTTGTTACGGTAAGGGTATCATTATTATAAATACCGCCCCAGCAGCAGCAGAGTTGTTGGAAAAAGTGCTATTCGGTTATAGTCAGAGCGCCCAGATTGAAAACGCCCCCACCATCGAATTGAACCTGATTTGCATCAATTGTGCTTTTGGTAATAGTTAGGGTTGAGGAGTCATCATTGAGAATGCCACCGCCGAAGCCCATGGAGAAGTTATTCGAGATAGTACTGTTGTTAACAACCACTGTACTGCTATAGTTTGATGAAATTCCACCATTGGAATTATTTGATATGGTGGAATTGGCGATATTTAAGGTGCCGTTATTAATATAAATGCCGCCACCATTGCCCGAAGAATTGCCTGAGATGGCGCTATTGGTAATGGTCAAGGTACCATAGTTACTATAAATACCGCCGCCGATATAGTTACTCACAGCACACGAACCATTACAACGTCCATTCTGAACAGTCAATTTGTCGAGGGTCAGGTTGCCGCTTACTTGAAAAACACGATAAGTGGCCGTATTAGGGTTGGCATTTGCCTGAACAATAGTGTTCTCTGCGCCATTGCCGTTGATGATTATGGTGGTAGTCACGGCAGGCAGTTGGCTTCCCACAAGCGTAATGGTGTAGTCGGCGGCAAAGGTGATGGTATCTGACCCAACACCGGCTGCACACTCGCCCGCTGTGGCATATAACTGAGAGTCACCATTTGCGTTGGTGATGGCTTCACGTAATGTACAAACTCCATCATCTGCGACTGTATCAGCATTGCTATTCACGACAATCCCTGCGGCATACGCAGGGGTGACAAATACTGCGCTGCCAAACAGCGAAACCAGTAAAGCCATAAGAGTAAAGAGGTTGAATATCGGTCTGGAACGTAATTTCATTGTATTTCTCCTTGTAATTGATTAATGTCCAGATAAATAGTTAAGGCAAATTAAACGCTTTCACTAAAAAGACCGCCATTTGGGCGCGGGTCACATTGGAATCGGGACAGTAGACGCCGGTGCCGCAGCCGCTGGTGATGCCGTCAGCGACCAGTTGTTGATAAAGGCGGCAGCCCAGTAATCAGCGGCTACATCGGTAAAGCCGGTGCTGAAGCATTGCGGCGGAGCAAAACTTGCGCCATTTTTTCCTTTCAAAAGGAAGACAGCCATTTGCGCGCGAGTGACAGTTGAGTCGGGACAGTAATTCCCGCCGCCGCATCCGCCGGTGATACCTTCAGCGGCGAGTTGTTTGATCCACGCGGCTGCCCAGTAGTCAGTTGCGACATCGCCGAAACCAGTGCTAACTCCCACGGCGGGCGCAGTGTAGGATGAGCCCTGCATGCCCTTCAATAGGAAGACCGCCATCTGTGCGCGGGTGACTGTGCTGTCGGGACAATAGATGCCCGTGCCACATCCACCGGTGATGCCGGCGTGATATAGGCGCTCGATGCTAGCTGCTGGCCCAATAGGTTAATGGCACATCACTAAAGGTGGCGGGTTTGCTGATCGTATAAACTTCGCCGCTGCTAAAGACTGACCCCAGCGGATTGAGCGCGGTGTCTTTAATGCTGCCATTATTTAACACATTCAAGCGGATTGTGCCATCGCCGCTGCCGGTGTTGACACTGACCGTGTAGAGACTGCCCGTGCCGCTGATTCCGCTGACCGTTGCACCAGATACGCCGGTGGTCGTCAAATTGAAATCGCTTGTGTCCACACCGGTTACAGATTCAGAGAAGGTCACTGTGAAATTCACACTGGTTAATGCGCTGGGACTAGTACTTGCACGCAGGCTGGAGGAAACGGTTGGTGCGGTGGCATCAACGGTAACACTTGCTGGAGCGAACACGGTTGAGATATTACCCGCGGCATCTTTTGCCCAAGGATACAGGGTGTAATTTCCATCTGTGATTACGGTGTAGACAGCAGGAACTGTGCCAGACCAGCCAACATCACCAACCGCGGGTGGAGTGGACGAAGTGGTGATCATATAACCGGTCACGCCCTCAGCATCTGAAGCGGTGAAGGCTGTGATGGGGATGTTAAGACTGGTTGAAGGTGAAGTAGCAGTAAAAGAGACTACAGTCGGTGCGACGGTATCATTCTCAAGTTTGGAAACGAAGATATCACTTCCCCACTGATTAGGTTGGCTATACCCGCGCCAGGGTCAAAGTCAGCGGTGCCGTAAAAGTACCCCGCCATGTGGATATTGCCACTTACATCTAAGGCAATACTTGTGCCATAATCCAAATCCGTCCCGCCGATACTTTTTGCCCAGATATAGTCTCCGTGACTATCTAACTTGGATAGAAAGGTGTCTTTATTCCCAGCACTTATCAAGTTGGTAGTACCTGCGCCCGGGTCAAAGTCTACGGTGTCCATAAAAACCCCCATCGTATAAACGTTACCATATGAGTCTAGGGCAATATCTACGCCTGAATCGAGGTTTATTCCACCCATGCTTTTTGCCCAGACATAGTCCCCATTACTATCTAATTTGGAGATGAAGGTGTCTTGAAACCCTATACTAACCAAGTCAGTTACACCCGCGCCAGGATCAAAATCAACAGTGTCTTGAAAAAGACCGGTTGTATACACATTGCCAATTGAGTCCACAACGATTCCGTATCCAAAATCAAAATGTGTACTACCCATCTTCTTAGCCCAGGTGAAACTTCCGCTGCCATCCAGTTTAGAAACGAAGATATCAGATTCTCCCCCCGTGCTGGTTAGGTTGAACGTGCCTACGCCAGGATCAAAGTCAGCGGTGCCTTCAAAGTACCCTATTGTGTAGACGTTGTCACTTAAGTCTACGGCAATACTATTACTACGAGCATCCCATGCTCCACCTATACTCTTTGCCCAAACGTAGTTCCCACTACTATCCAGCTTGGAAATAAAAATAGCAGTACCAAACCCTGCACTACTAAAGATTGGCAGTGCCTACGCCAGGATCAAAGTCGGCGGTATCTACAAAATACCCTGTCGTATAAATATTGGCATTTGAGTTCAGGACGAATTTGGAGGGTTATCAAAACCTGTTCCGCCCATGTTTTTTGCCCAGATAAAGCCGCCACTACTATCCAACTTGGTAACAAGATATCACTTCCCCTGCACTGGTTAGGCTGGCTGTACCCGCGCCTGGATCAAAGTCGGGGGTACCTGCAAAGCTCCCCATTATATAAATATTGCCGTTTGAGTCTAAGGAAATATCGTAACTAGAATCAGAACTTGTTCCACCCATGTTTTTTGCCCAGATAAAGTCACCGCTACTATTTAATTTTGAAACAAAATATCATTTCCCCCTGCACTGATTAGGTTGGCTGTACCCGTGCCTGGTTAAAGTCGACAGTCCTTGAAAGGAACCCGTTGTATAAATATTTTCCACTTGAGTTCACAGCAACGCTATTACCAAAATCATCGCTCCCCGCCCATGCCCTTTGCCCAGAGGAAGTCGCCACTGGCATGAAGTGGAGCCGCAAGCAATTCCGCCTGCACAGACGGAACAAACACCACACTGCCCAGCAGGGACGCCAGTAGCGCGCTAAGAGTAAAAATATTGAACATTATTTTTGAGCGAGGTTTCATTGTATAGTCTCCATACGATACATAATATCTAAATCCAAAATTTATTTATACTAATTATGGCAAATTGAAAGCCTTCACTAGAAAGACCGCCATCTGTGCGCGGGTAACTGAATTATCGGGACAGTAATTTTATTGCCACAGCCCGAGGTGACCCTCAGAGGCAAGCTGTTCGATCCACTTATCTGCCCAGTAGCCCACAGGCACATCGGTGAAGACTCCAGAGGCGTTAGGAGGCGAGTAGGATGGTCCATGCTTGGCTTTCAAAAGGAAGATTGCCATTTGAGCCCGGGTGACAGTTGAGTCGGGGCAGTAATTCCCACCACCGCAGCCACTGGTGATGCCTTCAGCCGCGAGTTGTTTGATCCAGGCGGCTGCCCAGTAGTCAGTAGCTACATCACCAAAACCAGTGGTGAGTCCCACAGCGGGCGGGATATAGGATGAACCGTGCATACCCTTCAATAGAAAGACCGCCATTTGTGCGCGGGGTGACTGTGGTATCAGGACAATAGATGCCCGTACCACATCCACCGGTGATGCCGGCGTGGTACAGGCGTTCGATGTAGCTGCTGGCCCAATAGGTTAATGGCACATCGCTAAAGGTGGCAGATTTACTGATCGTATAAATTTCGCCGCTGCTAAAGGCTGACCCCAGCGGATTGAGTGTTATATCTTTAATGCTGCCATCATTCAACACATTCAAGCGGATCGTACCATCGCCGCTGCCCGTATTGACACTGACAGTGTAGAGACTGCCCGTGCCGCTGATTCCGCTCACCGTTGCGCCAGATACGCCGGTGGTCGTCAAATTGAAGTCACTTGTATCCACTCCGGTTACAGATTCAGAGAAGCTAACTGTGAAGTCCACACTGGTTAATGCGCTGGGATTAGTACTTGCACGCAGGCTGGAGGAAACGGTTGGTGCGGTGGTATCGACTGTAACACTCGCCGGAGCGAACACGGTTGAGATGTTACCCGCGGCATCTTTTGCCCAGGGATACAGGGTGTAATTTCCATCTGTGATTACAGTGTAGATAACAGGGGCCACACCAGACCAGCCCGCATCACCAACCACGGGTGGAGTAGACGAAGTGGTGATCATATAACCGGCCACGCCCTCAGCATCTGAAGCTATGAAGGCTGTGATGGGAATGTTAAGACTCGGCGAGGGTGAAGTGGCGGTGAAAGATGTGACAGCGGGCGCAACACCATCATTCTTAAGTTTGGAGATGAATATATCGGAACCCCCTGCCCTGTTTAGGTTGGCCGTGCCCGTACCTGGATCAAAGTCGGCAGTGGCGGAATAATAATATCCCTGTGTATGGACATTGCCACTCGAGTGTATGGCAATACTTTTTCCATAATCATCGCTCGTCCCGCCCATACTTTTCGCCCACACAAAGTTGCCGAGACCGTCTAACTTGGAAACGAAAATATCGTGCCCCCCGCATTGGTCAGATTAGATACTGCCCTCGCTAGATCAAAATCATCATTGCCCGGCCAAAGCTCCCTGTTGTATAAACGTTGTTACTTAAGTCTAGGGTGATACTATTAGCTTCACTACCGCCTATTTTCTTTGCCCAGATGAAATTGCCATTGGTATCCAACTTGGATATAAAATTTCCCAAAAAGGTTAGATTGGCTGTACCTGCGCCGGGGTCAAAGTCGGCTGGACCTTGAAAGATACCTGTTGTATAGATGTTGCCACTTGAGTCTACAGCAATACCATTGCCAGAATCAGTGCTTGCCCCACCCATGCTTTTCACCCACACAAAGTTGCCGCTGCTGTCCAACTTAAAGACAAAGACATCGGCCTCCCCTGCACTAGTCAGGTTAGTTGAGCCTGCGCTGAGTCGAAGTCGACGGTGTTTCGAAAGAACCCCGTCATATAGATGTTATTGTTCGAGTCCACTGCGATGTCATTGCCCTGATCATAGGCGGTTCCTCCCATACTTTGCCCAGACAAAATTACCGTCGCTATCCAACTTAGAAACGAAGATATCTTGTTGACCTATACTGGTTAGGTTGACTATGCTCGCACCAGGGTCAAAGTCGGCAGTACCTTCATAATTTCCCGTTATATAAATATTATCATTTGAGTCTATAGCAATACTAAAGCCAAGCTCAATGTTCAATCCACCCATGCTCTTTGCCCAGACAAAGTTGCCGCTGCTGTCCAATTTGGAAATGAAGATATCACTATAAGATCCATTACGGGTTAGGTTTGATATTCCTATGCCGGGGTCGAAGTCCCCAGTATCCCAAAAGTCACCTAGAGTATAGATATTGCCGCTTGAGTCTACAGCAATACTTCTGCCATAATCATTGCCCGCCCCACCCATATTTTTCGCCCATACAAAACTGCCGTTATCATCCAATTTGGAAACAAAAATATCTCCTGCCCCCGCACTGGTCAAGTTAGTTACATCTGCACCGGGATCAAAATCTACGGTATCGCTAAAGACACCCGTTGTATACACATTGCCATTTGAGTCCACTGTGATGTCGGAGCCATAATCTTCGAATGCCCCGCCCATACTCTTTGCCCAGAGGAAGTCACCACTGGCATGAAGTGGAGCAAATACATACGCTGCCCCAGACCCTGCTGCTGAGTTGTTAAACTGATTCCCATTGATACCCGTAGCATTACTGTCTTCCGCACTCGCCCCAACGACAATCAGGTCGCCGGAAATCGATACTGATCTGCCAAAGACATCGTTCGCTTCTGTATTGGAGGCCTTAAAGTAGGTTTGTTGAGTCCAGGTTGTACCACTACGGGTAAAAATATACGCAGCCCCGGAATTGCTGGCCGAATTATCTGCCTGATTCCCATCGATGCTCACAGCGTTACTATCTTCCCGGTTGCTCCTACAACAATCATATCGCCGGAAACACCCACGTTACTTCCAAAAGTATCGAAGGCTTCTGTGTTGGAGGCTTTCAGGTAAGCTTGTTGACTCCAGGTTACTCCAGTACGGGTAAAGACATATGCTGCTCCAGCAGCGGTTGAAGAATTATCTCCTTGATTCCCATTCACGCCAGTTGCATTGCTGCGCTCCGAATCTGCCCCAACCACAAGCGTGTCGCCAGAAAGTGACAAAGCAAGGCCAAAGCCATCATTTGTTTCAGTATTGGATGCTTTCAGGTAGGCTTGCTGACTCCATACATTTATAGTACGGGTGAATACATATACTGCTCCGGAATCAGTTGCTGAATTATCAGCTTGATTGCTATTCACGCCAGTAGCATTGCTATCTTCAAGCGACCCAACCGCAAGCGTATCACCGGAGACTGACACATCAAAGCCAAACCAATCTCCCGCTTCAGTATTGGATGCTTTTAAGTAAGCTCTTGCTGACTCCATACACCTGCCGTACGCGTAAAGACATATGCTGCTCCAGAGTCTGTGTTCAAATTGTTTACTTCATCCCCATTTATGCCAACGGCATTGCTATCTTCAAATAACGCGCCAGCTATAAGAGTATCGCCAGATATAGACACGTGAGCGCCAAATTCATCGCCTGCTTCTGTGTTAGAGGCTTTTAAATAAGCCTGCTGACTCCAAACCCCTGCTGTGCGGGTGAAGACATACGCAGCACCAGAGTTTGCGGCTGAATTATCGGTCTGATTGCCATTCACACCAGTTGCGTTACTATCTTCATATCGCGCTGTAACGACAAGGGTATCTCCAAAGAGTGACACATCCCAGCCGAAGTAGTCGCCTGCTTCGGTATTTGAGGCTTTTAGGTAGGCTTGCTGAGTCCAAACTCCCCCAGCGCGGGTAAAGATATACACTGCTCCGGAGTCAGTTGCTGAATTATCAGCTTGATTGCCATTCATGCCAGTAGCATTGCTATCTTCCTTAGATGCTCCGATCGCAAGTGTGTCACCTGAAACTGACATGGCATTGCCAAATAGATCACTTTCTTCAGTGTTAGAGGCTTTCAGATAGGCTTGTTGAGTATTAGGAACTACCCCCGCAGGCGACAAGGCTTTGACTTGTGCCCAATCAGCTGAATTCAAACTGGTGGAGGATTTCAAATCTGTTGATTCAACCGCCTGCACAGACGGAACAAACACGGCGCTGCCAAGCAGGGATGCCAGTAACGCGACAAGAGTAAAAATATTGAACGTTATTTTTGATCGGATTTTCATTATATATTCTCCATAGAAGTTGGATAATCTTATTTTTTCTGCGGTGTTGAATAAACGGATTCACAGGGAAATACAATCACAGATTGCCGCAGCCAATAGACACAAAAATCATATCTGCAGTTTTTTAGAATTTTTATGAGGGTTTGATTTACGCTTCCCCCATTTTTTTTATTCGTGAACATCTTACACCCCGCGAAAAAGAAAGTCAAGATTCTCACAATTCACCCATGGCTCTTCCAGGGGCGGGAAATCTTAACAAGCGCACCCACGCATACATAAATTCTATATTTTTCCCCGCAATAAGGTTTTGACTTTATGAAAGCGGTTAAAAAATCCGTTGTGCATTGTCCCCTGCAAACAAATGTGGTTAAATCGCTCTGTTATAAAATCCAGACGTAGGAATAGAGCCATGCACATCCTTGGAATTGACGTAGGTGGATCAGGCATCAAAGGCGCGCCCGTAGACACAGAAACAGGCCTGCTGCTTGCAGAGCGGATTCGGATTAAGACACCCAAAAAAGGCGAACCCGAACCCGTGGCCGAAGTGGTCAATCAGATCGCGCAATCCTTCAACTGGCTGGGGCCGATCGGCATTGGCTTCCCCGCACCGATCAAAGGCGGAGTGACCATGATGGCGGCCAACGTTTCAGAAAAATGGGTCGGCACCAATGCAGACGCGCTCTTTACCAAAGTTACGGGCTGTGACTGCACCATGATCAACGACGCGGATGCAGCCGGGCTGGCGGAAATGTCCTTCGGCGCCGGGCGCGGACAACCCGGGACCGTGATCATGATCACCCTCGGGACAGGCATCGGCTCCGCGATCTTTCACCGCGGACAACTGCTCCCCAACACTGAGTTTGGTCACCTCGAAATAGAAGGGGAAGACGCAGAATTCCGCGCTTCTGATGCGGCTCGTCAACGCGATGACCTTTCCTGGAAAAAATATGCCCGGCGGCTCAATAAATACCTGGCGACAATGGAAACTCTTTTCTGGCCCAATCTGTTTATTATTGGCGGCGGCATTAGCAAAGAGTCTGAAAAGTTTTTACCTTTGCTTACGCTTGAAACGCCCGTTGTACCCGCGCAGTTATTAAATGAAGCCGGCATCGTCGGCGCAGCGCTGGCAGTTCGAAAAGGCGTTTAATTTTTATTCAACAGATCCTAAAGTAAACAGTCACAAAACGAACCCACCCCCGAAATTAAGGTTTCGAGGGTGGGTTCGTTTTTAAGAATAAATGGGACGCAGATTGCTTCGCGCGCTGACAAAAGCGAAAAATCAGCGTTTTCTGCATGAGCCAGCGTGTGGTCAGCGCGGAAAAACCCGAAACGCAGGCTGGCAGTGTGATCCCGAATCTCGAAGATGCATATCTCTATTTCATCGGCTCGCACAACGACGGGCATCAGCAATTCCAGTTTATCCATTACTCACGTTAATGAAATTGCTCCTGTTCCACAAAATAAAAAAACTCCCCGAGATTTTCATCCCGGGGAGTTTCCAGTATTCAGTGTGAATTAGTTGACCACAACTACGTTAGTAGCCTGCGGACCCTTGGGGCCTTTCTCAACGGTGAATTCTACTTTCTGACCTTCTTCAAGATTTTTGAAACCGTCGCCCTGGATCGCGGAGAAGTGGACGAATACATCTGCGCCGCCTTCACGAGCAAGAAAGCCGTAGCCCTTGCTTCCGTTGAACCATTTGACTGTTCCGATAATACGTTCTGACATTGTTTGCCTCCTATGGCAAATTAAAAATTTGGAGGACCCGGTTCTTTCGCCAGAACATACAAAAAAACGGCTCATGGACTGTTACCCATGAGCCGATGGTTATACTTCCAAAGCGAACTACTGGTATCCGTGTAGGGCACTACTTTATCATGTCGATTAGGATGTGTCAATCATGACTTTCAAAAAAGCTTTTACGACTTTACCAAAGTGAATTTGTCTTTCCCGATCCGGTAATTTCCGTTGTGCTTCAACACTTTTTCAACCAAAGCTTCAGGCACATCCACATAGGTGAATTTATCTTCAATGCGGATCTTGCCGATGGAACTGCCAGGGATGTCGGCGTGATGAGCGATCGTGCCCACAATATCATTCGGGCGGACGCCATTCTCTTTGCCTTTGTTCAACTTCAAACGGATCATACCGGCTTCGTGAGAGGCGCGTTTGTTTCCAGAATCGCGTTCGCCGCGTTTTCCAAAATCGCGTTTGCCATCTCTGCTCTGCGGTTTGCCACGACCATATTCACGGTCGCCGCGATCACGATAAGAGGAGGAACGGCCTTCGGATGCGGCAACATCTGTCACATTGGCAACCGGGCGCTGCTTCTCATCGGCGCGGGAAAGCTTCAAAGCGGCGGCGGCGATTTCCATCGCATCATGGCCTTCTTCAACCAAACGTGCTACGAGTTCACGCTCGCGTTGATAACGTCCGCGGCCAAGCCAGATCTTCATCTGCTCGAGTACCTGATCTTCACGATGTTGATTAATATCCGCAGCGGTTGGGAGTTTGCCAAGCGTAAGCGCCTGCTTGGTCATGTGTTCGATCTCGCGCAAACGGCGCTTCTCGCGCGGCGCGAATAATGAAATGGCAATACCGGTCTTGCCGGCGCGGCCTGTGCGTCCAATGCGATGGACATACACTTCGGCATCATCAGGCAGGTGATAATTGAAGACGTGCGAAATATCGTCGATGTCCAAACCACGGGCAGCAACATCTGTGGCGACCAATACTTTAATCTGGCCGGCGCGGAATCTGCCGAGGATCTGTTCACGGGCATTTTGTTCGAGGTCGCCATTCAAGGCTTCAGCGGGGAAACCGCGTGAAGAAAGTTGACTCGCAAGCTGGCCGGTTTCGACACGAGTGCGGACGAATATCAACGCGCTGGTAATGGGTTCGATCTCGAAGAGATTTGTCAGCGCTGCAAGTTTGTCGCCTTCGTGAACCAGGTAGTAGCGTTGTTCGATGGCTGATACAGTGAGAGTCGACTTTTTGATGGTGATCGATTGCGGGTCACGCATGAAGCGATCTGCGAGGTGGCGAATGCGCACGGGAAGAGTCGCGCTAAAGAGAGCGGTCTGCCGGGCGGCGGGAGTCGCAGAGAGAATTTCCTCCACGGGTTCAATGAAACCCATGTTGAGCATTTCATCGGCTTCATCAAGCACGACCGATTTGATCATGCTTAAGTCCAATACTTTGCGTGCCATCAAATCGATGATACGGCCCGGGGTACCGACAACGATATCCACACCGCGTTTGAGTTGATTCACCTGCGGACCGTAAGGCTGGCCGCCGTATACTGCGAGTACGCGCACTTTGAGATGCTTGCCGTATTGTTCCATCGCGGCTGCAACTTGGACAGCGAGTTCACGCGTAGGCGCGAGAACAAGCGCCTGCGGAAGTCGTTGATGAATGAAATTGTGAAGAATGGGGAATGCGAAGGCGGCAGTTTTACCGGTGCCGGTTTGCGCCTGACCGATTACGTCCACGCCTGTCAGCATGAGGGGGATCATTTCGGCCTGAATGCCTGTTGGCGTTATATAGCCAAGTTCAAGAATGGCCTGCTCCAACTCTGGGCGCAGGTTTAAAGAAGTGAATTCGGTTGTCATAGATTTCCTTTTGTCATTGCAACGGGTCGCAGTGACACTAAATTATGAAATGTTTTGACAACTCTTTCCAACTTCCTTCTTGCCAACAAAGTTTACTTTTGCAAGTAAACCCGCCCAACAAAAAAGCCCGAGTAAGTTTCATCGGGCTTACAGTTCAGAGTGATCAAAACAATTTCCCAAAAAATGCTCTCCGTTGAGAGCGGACAAAAGTTTACCACAGAATTTGTTTTATATCGTCATCAATACGATGGCGATCAAAGCCGAGCCGATGCCGAGCCATTGGTTGAGAGACAGGCGTTCCTTGAGGAAGATCCACGCCAATACAACCGTCGCACCGGGGAAAAGGGAACTTAACACGGCAGCCACATCCAACCGGCCGGCCTGGCTGGCAAGGATGAAAAATAAATTTCCAGAAATATCAAGAATGCCGTTCAAAGTGATCATGGGCCATGCGGACTTATCTTTCACTTTCCATGAAGAACGGGTAACAAGCATATAAGTGACGATCAAAGTCATGCCGCCGCTGCGCGAGGCGACCATCGGCCAGATGGTGGCGCCGGTACTGGTGGCCTCACCCATCAGGACAAAGTAAAAGCCAAACCCAATGCCTGCAAGCAGTGGCAGTTTCAAGCTGGAAAGATGCGAAACGCGAAGCGTATCCATCACGCCGCCTGCGCTTTGTGAGATCATCCACACCGCAAAGAGGGCGAAGCCAAATCCGATGATGGTTTCGATACCCGGAAACCCTTCTCTGAAGAGACCGATCAAAACCGGAAGTGTGGCAGCCAGCAAAGCAGAGACCGGCGTGGCGATGCTCATCAGGCCGAGAGTCATGGCGTGATATAAAAACATTAAGCCCACTGTTCCAAACGCGCCAGCGAGCATGGCGAGCATCCACGATCTGCGATCAGGGATGGACTCGCCAACGAACATAATGACAAGAAATAAAAAGAAGATGCCGACAATTTCGCCATACAGCACAGTGCGATATGCACCTGCCTTACGCGAAGCAAGCCCGCCTGTGAAATCGCCCGCACCCCAACCAATGGCGGCGAAGAGACCGTAGATGATGGATAACAATGAATACCGTCCTTGAAAATTTGACGATGGACAATAGACGGCGAACCATTTTATGGTCTATCGTCCATTGTCCATCGTTTGTTATTACGCTTTTGCGCGCTCCAAAACCTTTTGCGCGTTCTTTAAGAGCGGCATATCGATCATCTTGCCATCGAGAGAATACGCGCCTTTGCCTTCTTTTTGACTCGCTTCAAACGTTTCGACGATCCGTTTTGCATACGCAATTGCTTCATCACTCGGAGTGAATGCAGTCTGCACCGGTTCCACTTGCGCAGGATGAATAATTTGCTTGCCCATGAAACCAAGCCGCGCACCGAATTCAGATTCGGCACGCAGGGATTCAACATCTTTGTAATCAATCGTGACAATATCAATCGGTTGCAGATCATTGGCGGCACAGGCCACGATCACCGCCTGACGCGCATATAGCAACTCAACTGCATCTTTGGTGCGCGTTGCGCCAATCGACGCGGCAAAATCTTCACCGCCAAAGATGATCGCATCCAAGCGCGGATGTGACGCGATCTCTTTTAGATTCAAAATCCCTTTGGCAGTTTCCACACCGATCAAAACGCGGACTGAATTAATCGGCCAGCCGTATTTCAACTCGGCCGCTTCGATAATTTTCGACGCCCACTCGACCTGCTCAAAGGATTCCACTTTGGGAATCACAATTCCATCGGGATGATGCGGAAGCACCGCATCAATATCCGCCTGCTCCCAGCCTGAGCCAATGGAGTTGATCCGTGCCAGTTTTTCGCTTGCGCCGAAATCCAATTCCTGCAAAGCTTTGACGATTGTCTCGCGTGCCTCGGCTTTTTTATTTACCGCCGCGCCGTCTTCCATATCCATACAAATTGAATCAACGCCAAGCGTAACGGATTTTGTGATCATCTTCCAGTTATCGCCCGGCATGTAAAGTAATGCGCGTCGTGAGTGCATGTATATCTCCGTTTAAAAAATAGTCGAAAGTCAAAGGTCGAAGGTCTGACTTTTGACTTTCGACCTTTGACGATTCTTCATTATGGCAAAAAGTCCAAGCGCTGACCGCTCTTTAGAAACATCGCGGTTCGTTCAAATTCGATCACAATCGTACCATCAGATTTTTTTCCCCAATGTCTTAACTTCACAATACCCACGTTCATTCTCGATTTTGACTCGCGGCTTTCCAGCACTTCAGTTTCGGCGTAGATCGTATCGTTATGAAAGGTCGGGTTGGGATGCGTGACCTTATCGTAACTTAAATTCGCAATGATCGTCCCTTCGCTGATATCAGAAACCGTCAACCCAACCACCAATCCCAGTGTGAAAATTCCATTCACAATGCGCTGACCAAATTCCGTATTCGCGGCGAACTCTTCATTGACATGCAAAGGCTGGGTGTTCATGGTCAACGACGAGAACAGCACATTATCCATTTCGGTGATCGTGCGTCCCGCCGAATGTTTGAAATGCATCCCCACTTTCAACTCTTCAAAATATTTTCCGGCCATTTAGTCCTCCATTTCGATCAGGATCTGCTCACGCTCCACGGTCTGTCCCTGCGCCGCGTAGACCATTTTGACAACACCATCCTTCAAAGCCTGAATGCGGATTTCCATCTTCATGGCTTCCATCGTCAGCAGGGTTTGACCTTTCTTCACGGCATCTCCCACGCCCACAGAAACGCTTCGCACCTGACCGGGCATTGGGGCGATCAATCCCCCGGCATGATCGTGGCGGACGCCGCGCTTCGCTCCCGAGGTTTTCGTCAGCATTAATGTCTGCCCGTCCATCGTCACCCAGCGCTTCGCGCCATCAGAAGATACGTGAACGGATTTGAAAACGGATTCACGGATCATTGCAGAATCAGATATATCGGTAAAACGCAAGTCCATGCGCCCCTGCCCAAAATCCACGCGGACAATTTCGATCCGCATCTTTTTACCGTCTACCATGGCAACATAGCCATCATCTGATGGATTAATTTCAAGCGACTGTGTATCAAATGTGATCTTCATTGGTCGCTCACTCTGTAATTATTTGCACGCTTCCACGGGCTAAATGGATCGGTCTCATTGGAAACCGCTGGCTGTGACTTTGTCCCCGCAAAGACCACATCCGTGAGGGCTGCTGCGATTAGGCTATGGATATGGAGTGCAGGAGCTTGCTCCTGCACCTGCAAGTCAAACAGCAAGCTGTTTGACTCCATATTTAATTCAACCCACTTCGTAGAAACTTTCCCCTGAGCAAAATCTTCATGTTTCAAAACTGCCTGCATGAAATCAATATTGGTGATCACGCCATGCACAATGAATTCTTTGAGCGCATTCTGCATTCTTTGAATGGCCGCCTCCCGATCTTCAGCATGGACAATTAACTTCGCCAGCAGCGGGTCGTAGAAATGAGTCACTTCACTGCCGGCTGTGAATCCCGAATCCACGCGGATGCCGGGGCCGCGCGGTTCGATGAATTGCAAGAGTTTGCCGGTGCTGGGCATAAATCCATGCGCGGGGTCTTCAGCATAGACGCGGCACTCGATGGCATGTCCGCGCTGGTGGAAGTCACTTTGGGTAAATGGGAATTTCTCGCCCGCCGCGATGCGAATCTGCCACTGGACCAGGTCAATGCCGGTTACGAGTTCGGTGATGGGATGTTCAACTTGCAGGCGGGTGTTCATCTCAAGAAAGAAGAAAGAGGAAAGAACGGGGTCGAAGATGAACTCGATGGTTCCTGCGTTGTAATAGTTCACAGCCTTCGCCGCATTAACTGCGGCTTGTCCCATTTGTTCGCGCAGTTTTGGAGTTAATAATGGCGAAGGAGTCTCTTCGATGATTTTCTGATGCCTGCGCTGCACAGAACATTCACGCTCAAACAAGTGGATTAAATTTCCATGTTGATCGCCGAAGACTTGAAATTCAATATGATGCGCGTTGGCTACATATTTTTCGATCAGCAATCTTTCATCGCCAAAGGAATTCAAGGCTTCGCTGCGCGCAGAGTCGATGGCTTCGCTTAATTCACTTTCAGCATTGACCACGCGCATGCCTTTGCCGCCGCCGCCGGCTGATGCTTTGATCAAAACCGGATAGCCAATTTCCTTTGCGGCTTGCCTGAATTCATCCTCTGACTCCAAACCTTCAAAACCGGGAACAGTAGGCACGCCGGCTTTTTTCATGGCGATCTTCGACTCGGCTTTGTCTCCCATGGCGCGGATCGAATCTGCCGAAGGGCCGATAAATTTCAGGTTCGCTGATTCAACTTTCAGGGCGAAGGATGCGTTCTCTGAGAGAAAGCCATAGCCGGGATGAATGGCATCCGCTTTTGAGTCGAGAGCGGCCTGCACAAGTTTATCCATATTTAAATAAGATTCTTTCGGCGCGGCATCGCCCAGCAAAACGGCTTCATCTGCAAACTGCACATGCAAAGAATCTTTATCAGCAGCCGAATACACGGCGACGGTTTTGATGCCAAGCTCACGGCAGGCGCGCATGATGCGAATGGCGATCTCGCCGCGATTGGCGACCAGAACCTTGGTGAAGGGCGGAGTTGATGTCATAGTGAAGAATGAAGAATGAAACGTGAAGGATTCATGGCAGGGGAATTTTCTCCGACAAATCTACTTCTGAGATTTGCAACTCGGGTACTACAAGATAAAAAGCTGGCTGTTCTCTTAAGGTCTATCCGCGCTGCTGTGGAATCATTGTCAGTAACAACTTGATAATTTGAGTCAAAAGAGAAATACGATGACGTACGACTTCATCTTTGAGAATGTGATGCGATTTGTAATACCAATCGCGGCTCTCGCGTGCCGATCCAAGAGAGTATTGATAAAACTGGGCTCGGGATTTCCCTGTGTGATGAGAATAGCCTTCGGCAAGATTTGCACTGACGGAACCAAGTGAACGATAAAGTTGATCTGCCAGCCCAATCGTGCGGCGGTCTTTCATTAGCTCAGTCACATCGTACCAGCCAATTTCAGTGGCGAATAAAGAAAGGCGATAAGCCTCCACCTTCCACAAAGTATCGCCTTTTATTTCAACCGGCAAACCCGCGACCCATTCATCAAAATTCATCGCCTTCACTCCTCACGTTTCATGCTTCACGAATCAAATCCAGCAATTCCTGCTTCACTCTCAGAAGTTCATGCCCCGCTTTCCATTCGTGATTCTCCGGCCGCTCAGATGCCCACTTAAGCGTATCGCGGACTGTGTCTTCGAGCGGCAAAAACTTTAACCCGGCATTCACTGCTTTTGAAATATCCACGCGCGCGAAGCCGGCATCTTCTCCGTTGTCGGGGAGCCAGGCGGGCATATCGCTCCACGGAGCCACTTTATTTTTCTCAAGAAATTCAGGCGATGCCCATTTAAATTTTGCATCACTGGTGCTGACAAGTTTACAGGTATCCAGCAGGGTTCCAAATGTTAACGGGCGGTTCGGACCGGTCACATTGAAAACGCCGGAAACATTTTGTGTGATCAATCCGATAATAAAATCGGCCAGATCGCGCACATCAATGAATTGAGTCAACACATCGGGTCTGTCGGGCGCGAGCACATCGCCGCCGCGCGCCACGCGCACAGGCCAATACGTGAAGCGGTCTGTTGGGTCATGCGGCCCAACGATGAGGCCGGGGCGGATGATGAGCGAGTCGATTCCAAACACATCCTGCACTGTCTTTTCGCACAACGCTTTCAGCGGGCCATACGCACCGCCGCCAATATCTTCGACAGATTCATCTTCGATCTTCCCGACGGGATCGCTTTCGTTGATGCCGATCTTGCTGAAATCTGAATAAACGGAAATGCTCGAGATGAAAACATAACGCTCGACTTTATCTCTCAATGCCTCAGCAGACATGCGGACGATGCGCGGAAAATATCCGCAGGTATCGATGACCGCATCCCACGTACCTGTGAGCTGATCCAGATCTTTTTCACGATCTCCCCGTATCTTTTCCACTTGACCAAAAAGATTGGGGTTGGATTGTCCACGGTTGAACAATGTCACTTCATGTCCGCGGGCGCGGGCTGCGTTGACCAGATGACGTCCAACAAAACGGGTACCGCCGATGATTAAAATTTTCATTTCTGCATCCTCATCAATTTGGTTTCGACAGCCTTGGCCTCGCCACCCTCAGGACTTATGTTATAGGCAGTGACCGTGAGTTCGTCACCGACCAATTCAACTTCTGTACGCCAGTTCCAATCGGGGCCTTCAGCCGGGTCGGGATAACTGCCGGTGACGGCGAATCCGTTTTCTTTTTCAGCGCCGATGCAAAACATGATGCTCGTGCCGGTGTGAAAAGAATCAACCCACGAAGTTTCAAATTGTTCGAGCGTGGTGTTGTAACCAAAAGTAAACATTCCATGCTGGGCTTCGCCTTCGATAGAACCTTGATACAGAAAAAAGCGCAAAACGACCTTCGAGCAAAAGTTGAATGGTCCCAACAACGGGATATTCTTCAGCAAGCTTTTCAGGCTCAAGCCAAAGTTTGGATGTGCCGCGCCAGTTGCCAGCCATTCGTGCAAAAAAGTGATGTGGGGTATCGATTGAGTTTGAGAAGGTCATGATGAAAATCCTTATTTGATATAAAACACTGATAACTCCGAAGGAGTGAAATAATTATAGGTTTGCAAACGATTTTTTCGAAACCCCAAAGGGGTGACATGGATCGAAAAGAACTATGCCATCCCTTCGGGATTGGATACGGGCTTCGCTTCTTTTCTATAATCCTTGCATCCCTACGGGATTACATGCGGAACACGCCGAAGCCGCCTTCTTCTTTTGGCGAATTCAGAACGATCGATAACGCCAACCCCAGCACTTGACGTGTTTCATCGGGGGCAATGACTCCATCATCCCATAATCTAGCAGATGAGTGATATGGACTGCCTTCGGTTTCGTATTTCTCCAGGAGTGGACGTTTGAACTCGTCCGCTTCTTCCTGGCTGAGAGCTGGTTTGCCTTCTCTGATGAGTTGATCTTGCTTGATGGTTAAGAGCACGTTCGCGGCTTGTTCGCCGCCCATGACTGAGATGCGCGCATTGGGCCACATCCATAAAAATCTTGAGCCGTAGGCGCGGCCGGCCATGGCGTAGTTGCCTGCGCCGAAGGAGCCGCCGATGACGAGTGTTAATTTAGGAACTCTTGTTGTCGCAACCGCGTGGACCATCTTCGCGCCGTCTTTGGCGATGCCGCCGGTTTCGTATTCCTTGCCAACCATGAAGCCGGTGATGTTTTGCAGAAACAAAAGTGGAATTCCACGCTGGTCACAGAGTTCGATGAAGTGAGTCCCTTTGAGAGCGGACTCGCTGAACAGCACGCCGTTGTTGGCGATGATCCCCACCGGGTAGCCGTGAATGCGGGCGAATCCGCAGATGAGGGTTGTGCCATAGCGTGCTTTGAATTCACGGAATTTACTACCATCCACCAGACGCGCAATGATCTCATGCACGTCATAGGATTCTTTAAACGTGCGCGGCAGGACACCGTACAATTCTTCAGGGGCGTATAAAGGTTCTTCTGGCGGAGCAACTTCCAGCGCGGAAAGATTCGATTGCAAACTTCCTCGGGGCAGAGTCTCTACGATGCTGCGTAAAATCTCAATGGCATGATCATCATCCTCGGCGAAGTGATCCGCAACACCGCTCTTACGGGTGTGGACATCCGCCCCGCCCAATTCTTCAGCAGTGACATCTTCACCGGTGGCCGCCTTCACGAGCGGAGGGCCGCCCAGAAAAATTGTGCCCGCACCTTTGACAATGATCGCCTCATCACTCATGGCAGGGACGTAGGCGCCGCCCGCCGTGCAATTGCCCATGACCGCCGCGATCTGCGGAATGCGCTTGGCAGACATGCGCGCCTGATTGTAAAAAATGCGTCCGAAGTGATGCGCGTCGGGGAAGACCTCATCCTGCAAAGGCAAAAATGCCCCGCCTGAATCAACGAGATACAGACAGGGCAGATGATTTTCTTCGGCGATCTGTTGCGCGCGCAAATGCTTTTTGACGGTCATCGAAAAATACGAACCGCCTTTGACCGTGGCGTCGTTGGCAACGATCATCACTTCGCGATTTGACACACGTCCGATGCCGGTGACGATGCCCGCGCCCGGCGCTTCGCCGCGATACATGTCCCCTGCCGCCAGCGGAGAAAGCTCAAGAAACGGTGCGCCGGGGTCAAGCAATCTTTCAATGCGCTCACGCACAAAAAGTTTTCCCTGCTCTTCATGGCGTTGACGATATTTCTCGCCGCCGCCCTGCCGCACAAGCGCGAGCCGCTTTTTCAATTCACTCGCGAGGGCGCGGTTATGTTCTGCGTTGGCTTTGAATTCATCGGAGTTCGGATTAAGTGCGGAGGAGAGAGTTTCCATAGTTTCCAGTGGGTGGTGAATAGTTCTCAGTTATCAGTGGACAGTAATCAGTTGTCAGTTGTCAGTGGATGGAGGAAAGACGAAAGAGGAAAGAAGTGGTGGGGCGAGTCTAGCATAAAAAGGGGGGATAAGGAATGAGGGATGAGTAATAAGTAATGAGGAAAAAGGGAGAAGTAAATAAGTAAAAGGACTCGGCGATGGGCTGAGTCCTTTTTGTTTTATATTTCACAGTTTCAGGTTTAGAAAGACTTCCACTTAGTCTTAAAATCCAGAGAACAATAAATTCATATGTATTACAGTGAAGAACATTGAAATAATCACAAACGTCTGGCAATTTTCTGTTCGCTCTTTAGCTTTTGAAACTGGATACTTCAGTGGTTACTACGCATCTGCCGAGCGGCTCTACCAGGGCATAAGCTACCAAAAACGGATCTCTTCCAATTTTTTCAACCTCATCGTCTGTAAGGTCAGATGCGTAACCTTGGTCTATCACCCTACTAACTGTTGAAACTTGACATTCCTCGCTAAGCAACAATGCGTCAGCAACAAGTCTGTTTTTTGCCCAAACTGCTAAGGCATCATCTTCATTGCCTTCTTTATTCCTCATACACTTCCGGCAGGATTTTTAACAACGTTATTTTTACCTCCGCCAATCAACCATTCCCAAAACTCAGGAACACGCTCAATAGAAATCAATCCCGATTTGCATCAATGAGTACGTTAGCGTCTAGAATATATAGCATTATGCCCCAATCTTATTTATTACCCATTAGGTTATGTAAAATTTTTGGCTCTGACGCCTAAAACTTGTCCAGCTTTGGTCGTGGTAATAGTGCCGCTACCCAGCATCCTATTAATAAGTTTGATCAAATTGACCCAACACGATATGATCGAACAAATAATAAGAAGGTCCAGACTCCTTATCTTTAGAATGTTCGTGCTGATGGTCTCTCGCCTGCAACCATCTCGCGGAAAAGTTACTTAACTGTCCAAAAAGCTCCATTGATAGAACCCACCTGAAAAAGTTTATAAGCTACCATGGAGCTACTAAGGTTTCTTTTTGCAAATTGTGTAATTTGTTCTTGAGCTGCTTCAAACGGCGTAGAATTATTTACTCTCAATTGAAATATTTCTTCAGTAGATAGCAGGAACTCTCCCGCGACTTCATTGCAAAACTTTTTCCTGCTCCTGTTCAGCCCGATTTCCGCTGATACCAGATTGGCCAAGCAGAATATGAGTAAGTTCGTGCAGAAGGGTAAAAGACCATGCGGCATGACTATAATGATCGTTAAGAATAATAAATGAGACAAACTCATCTGCCAAAGCAAATCCCCGAAAAATCTCTAATTCAATTGCCGTATGATGACTACCAAGGCTTCCAATTAAAAGTACGAATACACCTGCTGTTTCTATCCTGGAACGAAGAAGAGCAAATGCTTTATCTGGATTAGGTTGCGCATAAAAATCTTTGGCGTCAATCTGAAGCATACGTTTTAGTAACACTAATACTTTTGTGACACCGTCTGAAATCTTTGCGGAACCAACAATGAATCTTCTCTATTTCCTCGTCATCATCTTCCATGGCAGCAGCAAAACACCTTGGCGCACAAGCACGCTTCTAATAAGTGCATCAACCAACGCATCGTCAGATGCAGAATAATCTGGAGGCAGAGTCCGAAAATCCTGACCACGATTACCTTTTCTGGGGGCGAAGACATATAAAACAATAACAAAGACCGCCTATAAACCTTTGTCATTTTAAGCAACATCGGACGACTCAGTTCAGTTTCACCGTTCTCTAATTCCCGAAGCCTATCAACAGCCAAGATACCACGGGCATCTTGTATCCCAAGACGTTCTGTGGCTTCTTCTTCAGTTAAACCCGCTGTTTTTCGAGCCCAAACAAGAATTTCTGGATTAATACTAGGCATGACTTCTCAATTTCTAATATCTTTTTTTAAAGTTATATAATGTCATCATACAGCAAGCAAAATAAAGCGTCAATGTTAATTCCTTACAACTCTCTACTCAATTTTTCCAACATGGCTTCCGCTTCTTCATATGCGACTCTGTAATAATACGGCGGACCGTCGCAATAGGCCAGCTTCAGCGCGGACTCGGCATATGCCTTTGCCTTGACTTTATCCTTCTCCTGCTCCAGCGCGTATTGCGCGAGGAAGAGATTCACATCCGCCCCCTGCAAGACATACCCGCTGCGCTCCGTGATCACCAGCGCCTCGGACGCTTTTTCCTGCGCGTCTTTGAAATCGCCTTGGGCGTAACGCAACCGCGCCAGGTCGAGCAGGATGTCGGCTTCTGCGTCAACCAAATTGATTTGCCGACAGAGATTGAGCGCTTTGGACAGGTTTTCTTCTGCCAGAGTCAATTCGTTATTGGCGCGATATGCCGCGCCGAGCAGCCAGTAAGCACGAACATAATCGGTCGCATGGTAATACGCCTGCGAATCATCCGCAAGTTGGCCTTTGGAATTCATTCCTTTCTCAATTGCGCGCGAATACTTCTTCATCAGGATGCCATAAGCAGAATACGAGGCATAATTGACACACTCGATTTGTTTATTGTTTCGTTTTCTTGCTAACTCAATTCCTCTTTCATGAATAGTCTCTGCCTCTTGCCACGCGCCACGATAGGACAGGGCATGCCCCAATTCCTGATGAGCGATGGCTTCGCTGAATTCATCCGTAATCTCGCGGCACAGGTCAATTTGGCGGCGCAGGTTGCGCTCTGCGGCATTCAGTGCGCCAATGACCAGTTGCTTATTCGCCAAATTTCCCAACCCTACAGCGAGATGTTCCTTTCGTCCGTGTTTTTCATCATATTCTGCATTTCGCAAATTTAGCGGAACAGCGCGGCGCGGCTGTCCGCTCAGGGAGTAGGAGTTGGCGAGTTCGTGAGAGTCCATGCTTGGTTACCTTCATCCTTCAAACGAGGCAGTTTATCTTCGCCGTCAAGAAATAAAGCGCGTAAAAGTTCAATGCGCAATTGATATGCGCCGAATTGATAATAGATTGGCTTGTTTAATCTGTCGTAAAACAACTTCCATGCCTCATCCAAATTCCCCGCCCTGACCATGTGATGATACAGTTCGATGACGGGCGCGAGGTCTTCCAGTTTTTCCACTTTTTCGGGTTTGGGAACAGCCTCAAAGTAGTTCACCAAACGGGTATGCGCGGCGGTTTGGTCAGAAGCAGTCAATTGATCGTAGGCAAAACGGCGCACGATGGGATGCAAGTCAAATATCTTATTATTCTTGTCATATTGCAACAGACCACGCTTCATCAAGTCGCGCAAATCGTTTTCCAAAGTTTCTTTGTTTTCAGTGATTGTTTCCAGCACATCAAGTTTTGTGGAGGAACGAAAACAGGCGATCGTACTGAGTAATTCTTGCGGCGGGATGAAAGTCCACTGTATGAAACTTCAAGAATATGATTTTGATGAGCTGCTATATCGCCGCTGACATTTAGTTTCTGGGCAACCACAATATCACCAGCATTTTTGAAATCGCTCATGATATGCCCAGCCAATAAGCGCAGGCTCAGGGGGTGAAATCCATATAATTTGCAGACCTCTTCAATTTCATGATTTGTCCCCTTTTGAACACCTTGCGCCCTAAAAAACGCAATAGCGTCATCCTTGTGCATGGCCTTGAGTTCTTCTTCGCGACAACCTTGAATAAACTTACCAAACTTTTCGAGAGCATGTGGAGACATGCGCGTGGTCATCAAACATTTGCTCTTCATAATGGGCATGGAGCAAATGCCTTTCAAGAAATGCTCAGCGTTGAGATTGACACAATCACGATCTGTATCTTCCCGCTTTTCATCTTCATCACTCTGGTATGAAGCATTCATATTCCCATACGCGCGAAGAAGGCGTTCAAAGCCATCCATGATGAGTAATATTTTTTGAGATTGCATAACTTTAAGCAACGCATTCACCTGCTCACGTTTGCTTTGCGGCACATCAAGTTTAAGGTACTTGAGCGTCTCTTCTGAAGTTCTCAAAGCTCGAATCACCTTCGTAGAAAGACCAGAAGATAACCTTTGTCCATGTTTCGGGATTTACATCGTGGGTCAGCCAATGCCATGTCAACGCGCTTTTGCCAGATCCGCCCAACGCACGGAGGATGAACAAGCGATTTTCGGAATCGTCATTCAACCATTGCGTGAGCATGGCACGCTCGGCCACACGTCCCGTAAAATTGGGAGGCATGGGATAGGGATGTTTGAGATTCCAATAGTCGGGTTCGTGTGTTTGTATTCTTTTTGATTACTGAAATGTAATTGTATTGGTTGACGACGATGTTATTACCATCAATAATCACACTCTTCTCTACGTTTCCACCAACATTAATAAGCGCCAGTTTTAGGCTCAGATTTCACCTTAGTATTTTTTCTCAGGTTTTAATTTCTTTGTCATAATTGTCCATCCTACCCATCAAATGACGTTCGACCTTTGCGGTTGACGCCTTCGACCTTTTCTCAACTCCCTCCATTTTACATCCACTTTCCATTTTCCAATCCGTGTTACGATAACACGCATGAACTTCTCCCCCATCACCGAAGACCTCTTCATCGGCACCACACCTTCAGCGGAAGATTACAACCAACTGCGTGGACTCGGCGTGAAGCTCGTCATCAACATGCGCGTGGAATATCGTCCGCGCAAGGATGAGCATGAAACACCGTTGCAGTTGCTTTGGCTGCCCACATTTGATTCCCCGTTGATCCGCATACCAGTCAAACTATTACATCGCGGAGCGCAGGCCGCAATCGAAACCATCAACAGCGGAGGCAAAGTCTACGCCCATTGCGCAGGCGGAGTCCACCGCGGGGTGACGATGGGCGCGGCGATCCTGATCGCACAGGGACATGACGCAGAGTCCGCGATGCAACTGATCAAGTCCAAACGAGCCATCGCCGATCCGCACGCGTTTTATATCCGCAGTCAGATCTTGAAATTTGCGAGTCAGTGGAAGAGAGAATGAAGAATGCGGAATGATGAATGCAGAATGTGACTTAAAAACTTTGCGTTCTTCGCGAACTTCGCGGTTTATTTTTTTACTCCTCAAAAAGCGGACTAAAGTCCGCGCTCCGTACAAAAACAAAAAAGGCGACCCGCTGCGCGAGGTCGCCTTTTTCATCATTCATCATTCATCATTCATCATTCTGAATTTCCCTACCGCGGCGTACTTACATCGTACACAAAGACCTGCACATCCATGCCATCTGTGTTCAACATATCGATAGCGGGTTGAAAGGTCGCATCTTTGATCTTTTGCATATCGCCCGCGGGCGCATAGACGGAAAGCCGCGCTTCTTCATCAGACATTTTTGCAGCTTTAATTTCCGCGTCGGCAGATGCGGCTTTGATCAGGTCGGTCATTTTTTGAATTGCATCATCAATGGACATAATAGGCTCCCGGTTTGAGTTGCAAAATTATACCAACACGAAAGATTTCGGAAGTCTTTTTTAGACCACCCAAATGGGGGAGCCTCCAATCAGACTTCCGAAATCCAGCATTTATCTATCCGCTCTTCATCTTCGCGACCGTCACACCCTCGCCGCCTTCCTTATCGCCGCCTTCTTCAAACGTATTCACATATTCATGTCCGCGCAGCGCCTCACGCACCGCCTGCCGCAGCCGGCCCGTCCCCTTGCCGTGAATGATGCGCACAAAAGGCAGCCCCGAAAGAAACGCCTGCTCCAAATATCTTTCCAATTTATCCAGCGCATCGTCGGCCATCAGTCCGCGCAAGTCCACTTCCATGCCGGGAGATTTCGAACTGACAGTAGCCGTTTCACGCGTCATCGTTTTCTTTTTTTCTTCGACGACAACCGGCTCGCCGGATTTCCTGATCAGATCGGATAATCTCGCCCGCACACGTAACGTCCCAATTTGGACTTCCGCATCAGACTCACCCAAAGCTGTTACCAGACCCTCGGCATTCAACGTGCTGACAGTAACCCGCTCGCCCAACTTAATGGACAATTGACGATTGACCGTGGACGATGACGGTCTATGGTCTGCGGTCTTTCTTTCAATCGGCTCTTCCACCTTCTCTTCCATCTTGTCCATTTTTTCTTCAATGGCTTTAATGGCCTGCAAAGGTTGACTCGCCTTCTTAAGTTGCGCTTTCAACGAATCGATATTACGTTTCATCACCGCAACTTCCAACTCACCTTCGGCGCGGGCTTTGGCTAATGTATCGCGGCGTTCATCTTCTATTTTCTCGAG
Organism: Candidatus Villigracilis proximus; assembly: GCA_016715195.1. Classification (GTDB taxonomy): domain Bacteria; phylum Chloroflexota; class Anaerolineae; order Anaerolineales; family Villigracilaceae; genus Villigracilis; species Villigracilis proximus. The sequence continues at coordinate 60,602 of JADKBB010000008.1, read as the reverse complement.
GCGCTTTTCAAGTTCGCGAGTCTGCGCTTCCAGTTTATCGCGAGCCTTCTCCAGCTTTTCACGTTCACGCGATGTGCGGTTGCGTTCCTTGCGGATGTCATCCAGCAATTTATCGGCCCGCAGATCCAGCGGATTAATTTCCGCTTTGGCTGAATCAATGATCGATTGCGGAAGTCCCAGCTTTTGCGCGATCAACAAAGCGTTGGACCTGCCCGGGAGACCGAGAGTCAGCTTGTAGGTCGGGCGAAGCGTTTTAATGTCAAATTCCAAAGAAGCATTCACCACACCGTCGGTGCCGTGTGCAAAAGTTTTCAACTCTGGATAATGCGTTGCGACCAAAGTCATCGCGCCTGATTCAAGCAAATGACTCAAGATCGCGCGCGCGATGGCCGCACCTTCCTGCGGGTCTGTGCCTGAACCCAGTTCATCAAAGATCACAAGTGAACGATGATCTATCTTTTTGATAATGCGGATAATATTCGTGATATGTCCGCTGAAAGTTGAAAGCGACTGCTCGATCGATTGTTCATCACCGATATCAGACCAAACCGAATGGAAGCACGGCAGCTCCGATCCGCTTTGAGCGGGGATGTGCAGTCCGCTTTGGGCCATGACGACCAGCAAGCCAACTGTCTTTAACGAAACCGTCTTACCGCCCGTGTTCGGGCCGGTAATCACAACCGCCTGTGTTCCCGGTGCAGGGTCCACATCGATCGGGACAACATTGTTCGGGTCAAGCAGCGGATGGCGGGCGTGCAACAACTTAATTGAAAATGGACGATTGACGATTGACGATTCTTTTCCGTCATCCGCCTTTTGCTTTCTGCCTTCGATCTTATTAAAGGTTGGTTCGCTCGCGTGCAACTCTTCTGCATATTTTGCTTTTGCAAATGCAAGATCAAGCACCGCGAGATTTTCCACGCCATACTTTAATTCTGTCACATGCTCGCCAACCTGAGCAGAGACTTCTGCCAGAATACGGCGTTCTTCATCACGTTCTGAAAGCTGCAATTCGCGGATCTGGTTATTGGCTTCCACAACAGGCAACGGCTCAACGAATAAAGTCGCGCCGCTGGAAGATTGATCGTGAATGATCGATTTTATTTTGCCTTTGAATTCTGCACGCAAAGGAATCACATAACGCCCGTCACGCTGGGTGACGATCGGTTCCTGTAACATCGAAACAGTTTTTGAATCGGTCACATATTTCTGCAAACGACTCATCAAGCGATCCTGTGAAATGCGCAGGCTGCGGCGAATCTCGCCAAGTTTGAGCGATGCCGAATCCAAAATTTCGCCGCGATCAGAGAGGATGCGCGAGATCGCATCCACCAGACCGTGGGTTTCGGGCAGTCCCATGGCGGCCCTCGTCAGGCGCGGATATTCGTCCGCCCGCTTTTCGAAGGCTTTCTTAAGTTCGCGGCACGAGATCAGCGTGGACTTAATATCAAGCAATGCGTGCGCATCCAACACGCCGCCGCGCGCAGCGAGGTCCGCTTGCGGGCGGATATCGTGCGCGGCGCCAACGCCTGCACTTTGCATCGAAAGTAATTTACGCGCTTCAGTGGTCTCTGCGATGTAGGCGGTAGCCAGTTCATACGAAGAGGTCGGTTCAAGCGCGCGCGCCAGATCCATTGAAGCAGAGAAACCGCAGTAGCCTGCCAGCCGGTCGAGGATCTTCGGGTATTCGAGAACGTTGAGTGTCTTGCTATCCATAATGAGGGGATTATACTTTGGAGTCAGTCAGCTTGCAGCTTGCTGTCTGAGCATACGAGCGCAAGCCGCTCGACTCCAAAGGAGACGATATGAAACTCAAAAATAAAACAGCAATTATTACCGGCGGCACAAGTGGAATTGGAAAAGCCACAGCGTTGTTATTTGCAGCAGAAGGCGCGAATCTGATCGTCACGGGCAGGCGTTCAGAGAAGGGAAAAGCTGTCGAAACAGAATGCAGGCAGAAGGGCGTCCGATGCGTGTTTGTCGAAGCGGATCACACGCAGCTGGAAGACTGTCAAAGAGTTGTAGATGTTGCGCTTAAGGAATTTAATCAGATCGATATTTTATTTAACAACGCGGGCATCGTAACCAAAGGGACAGCGGATACCACGCCCGAGGATGTCTGGCTTGATACGTTGAATATTAATGTGACGGCGGTCTGGCATATGTGCAAGCTGGTGATCCCGCAGATGAAGAAGCAGGGCAAAGGTGTGATCGTAAATAACGGGTCTGATTGGTCGGTGGTGGCGGGGAAGAATGCGCTTCCGTATATCATGAGCAAGGGCGCGGTGGGCATGATGACGAAGGCGATGGCGCTCGATTATGCGCGTGAGAATATCCGCGTGAATGCGGTTTGCCCCGGCGATACATTTGTTGATCGTTGGATGGAGAAGGGATATTTTGAAGGCTCTGATCCGGTGACGATCGAAGAAGCGATCAAGGAATCAAGCGCGTATATTCCGATGGGCAGGTTTGGCAGGCCGGAAGAAATTGCGAACGCGGTTCTATTTTTGGCTTCGGATGATTCGTCATTTGTCACCGGTCATTTGCTTTTGGTGGATGGCGGCAATACGGCGCAATAATTTAATTACCAGCATAAAAAGGCGCATATCATGAAAGATGAACATTCACCACTGGCACTAAACCTGCAAAAGGAAATTTTTCGTTCGCTGAAATTTTTGTTATCCTGCTCATCAGCGGACAAATCGCGCTGTATGTTTTTATGTGGTTTCGTTTGCTTGAGGCGATTCATCTTTAAAGAGGGATGGATTTCATCAGTTTTATACTGCGTTGGAAGGATCGCGCGGCAGGGGAGTATCAAATGCTATTTAATCTGGATGCGGCGGCTGTTCAACATACAGGTTGTCGAAGCAGATACGTTTGCAGGCGGAGTAAATCTATCCCAGCATCCGCCTTATATTGCGCCTTTGTTATCTCTTCTGGCTGTTGATGATTTTGTTAATGCATATATTCTATGGACGCTTGTCCGTCTGTTGGTTATGGCTATGTGCGGTGAGTTGATTCGCCGTTTCCTCCTGCGCTCAAAATGGAATCCGCGGTTTGCTTTATTGGGCGCGATCAGCTCTCTATGTTTTTTTCCTTTTTTTATTGGATTGTTAGGCGGGCAGGACACAGCCTTTATTATGCTCGGTTTATTTCTTTGGATGTTTGGGTTGCTCGCAGGAAATGAAATCCGCGCTGGAGCAGGTCTTGCGCTTGTCAGTTTGTCACCATTGATCGCCGGTGCGCTGGGGATTCCATTATTGGTGACACGCAGAAAAGCCGGTTTATGGTTTATGCTTACCATGCTCCTATTAGGTTTATACAGCATGACTTTGATCGGGGTTCAGGGTGTTCAAGACTTTGCAGGGTTGATGCGCCTAAGTTCACAAGGAGATGGATATGGACTTAATCAAGTTTCCATGTACAACCTGTTGGGACTCTTATTACGCGCCTTTCCCAATCTGAATGTTGATACGATTCATACTGTCGCATGGGCTGCAACTGTATTATCCATATTCAGCATGTGTATTTTCTGGTGGAATCGAAAAAGTCAACTGGGGATCCGGCACATCAGTATTGCGGTCTTGCTGGGCACATTCACAGCGCCGCACCTGCATCTGCATGGATTAAGCTATCTGCTGCTCCCCCTGATGGGCATGATGGGAATACTCCATGAGCGGGGATATAAAACAACTGCACTTGTTCTTCCATCCGTGATTTCCGGTATTTTGATCGGCATCATGTTCCTGATCCCGGCATGGAATTACGCCGCATACTATCTGCTTATGCTTGCATTGCTTATCGGATTTTTTGTATTTAAGCCGGCATTAAATGGCATGTAACAGGCCAAACGAGTTAACTAATTTGTAAATTCATTTTTGAACTTTTTTCAGTATAATAAAAGGGTAAGGTAAAAAAATTTACTAGAAAGGAGGTAAAACCACATGTTATTCTCTCCAAAAGAGAAGGGCCAAGGCCTTGTTGAGTACGCGCTGATCCTTGTTTTAGTTGCTATCGTTGTTATCGCTGCGCTTATGATCCTGGGCCCCATTATCGGCAATGTATTCAGCAAAGTTAATAGTAGTTTATCCCGTGTGTAAAACCACTGGGTAAATCAATAAGAACATGGGCGGCCTGTTGACAACAACAGGCCGCCCATATTTTTATCATTACATCGCGATTGAAAGAGGAAACGTATGATTGTTGCATCAGACTTAATGGGAACATTAACCACCGGCTCACCCTTTCTTGGATTGGTGGATTGGGTAAAACACAACCAGAGTAAACTTCAGGCGAACCTGCATATGGCTGCGATCATGCCATCTTATTTACTTGCCAAAAACGGAATGATCGACTGGCAGGCCTGGGGGCAGAAATTAATGGTCAACAGTCTGTCCTATATTAAGGATGCAAATCCTGAAAAGCTGGCACAGGCTTCTGAATGGGTTGTGGAACATGACTTCTGGAAAAAACGCCGTGAAGACGTGGTGGCACGTCTCATTAAACATCGTGAACAGGGCGCAAAGGTTTACATTGCCAGCAGCGTGGTGGAGCCTTTCATTGAGCCGTTCGCAAGACGCATCGGTGCGCAAACCATCGGCACACCAGTAGAAATTGTCAACGGGCGCGTACAAATGGTCGGTGAGTTAATGGCAAACGAGAAAAAGATCGAACAGGTTTTAAGTCGCCTGGGCGTTGACCGGGTGGACATGGCCTATGGCGATACCATTCTGGATGTCCCTTTGCTGGAACATGCCGATCATCCCGTGGCGGTCTATCCCGATGCGAAGTTGAAGGTCATTGCATTGCAGCGCGGATGGGAGATCATTGGCGATACGCCGAAGATCGGGTAGATTGGTCATTAGGTAAACAGGTGAATAAAATGGAACGAACAACTTTACGTAGAATTAGACAACGCAAGGCCGATAATAAAATTTATTTGTGCGCACCGGTCAACGCGCTGGTGGAAGGGATCTACGAACAGAATATTCCATTTTCAGAGATCAAGAAACATGGTGATTTTGGTCTCGGCACCTTCAACGATCTTGATGGAGAGATGATGATGTTTGACGGGCTGATCTATCGTATCGGTTCCGATGGAAAAGCAAATCAGATCACAGATGATGAGATTTGCACCCCGTTTTCCTGTGTTACCTTCTTTCAGCCTTCCAGTGAAGATGAACTTGCAAAGGAATTATCCTATGAGGAATTCTTAAATTGGCTGAAGGAATTAATGCCTTCGCCAAATTTGTTTTACGCCTTTCGCATCGAAGGCGAGTTTGAATACGTAAAAACACGTTCGGTGCCAAAGCAGGAAAATTACCGTCCGCTGGTGGAAGTGGCAAAGGAACAGCCAACTTTTGAATTCAACAATGTAAAAGGCACGATGGCCGGTTTTTACACAGCCGCCTATATGTCTTCGTTAAGCGTGCCGGGCGTGCATTTACACTTCATCACCGAAGACCTGACCAGCGGCGGACATTTGCTGGAATGCCGTCCACGCAAGGTGAATGTGGAATTACAATATTTATATACGCTCGAATTATCACTCCCGTCCAATCTTGATTATCTAACCTGGGATTTCCAGCGCGACATCGGCAAGGATCTGGATAAGGCAGAGAAATAACTTGAAAACTGACAACGAACGCTTGAGCATTTTGGTACTGGTCTTTGGACTTTTACTTGGCGCGTACGCCCGCTTCCTGCCCGCGCTGACAGTTGGATTCCCGGTCAGTGACGGCGGTTTATTTTACGCAATGGTAAAAGCACTCCAATCCAATCATTATGTTTTGCCGGCGTTCGTTGAATACAACGGGGCTTTGATTCCCTTTGCTTATCCGCCTTTTGGATTTTACATAACAGGGCTGGTCTCGGATCTTTTCAACATCTCTCTGATCGAAGTTTTTCGCTGGCTGCCCGCCATTGGCAGTGTGGCCTTCACGATCGCTTTTTTTCCGCTGGCATCAGCTATCCTCAAATCCACTTTGAAGGGTAGTTTTGCGACTGTTTTTTTTACATTATTACCCCGTTCCATATCCTTCTATATCATGGGCGGCGGTATCACCCGCGTCTTTGGGACATTGTTCCTGATCCTAACCCTATACAGCACCTACAAGTTATTTACCACTCCATTTAAAAAATATATCTGGCTGACCATTTTATTCGGAAGCGGTGTTGTGCTCAGTCATCCCGAAGCGGCATTGCACACGATCTTCCTCTGTCTTGTTTTATGGATATTCTTTGGAAGGTCTATAACAGGAATCAAAAACGCCTTGCTCGTTGCACTGGGCGTGACCGTGTTAACCGCGCCGTTCTTCCTTTTTGTGATCTCTCAGCATGGGATACAGCCGTATCAAAGCGCCGCGCAGACCGGGTTCCTCTCACCACTGGCATGGCTGGCGATCATCACCGGTTCTTTTTCTGACGAAAAATTTGTGACGTTGATCTCGGCACTGGCTTTATTAGGCTTGGTCATGGCGCTGGCTAAAAAGGATTTCCTGCTGGTGGTCATGCTCTTCGTCCCCGCTTTTGTAGACCCGCGCAGCGCATCCACCATGTCGCTTATTTCATGGGTCATGCTGGCCGCCATCGGATTTACAGACATCATCATCCCCGGTTTATATGCCCTGCAAAACGGATTTCAAAATATTCAGGATGTTGAAGTCAATTGGTTTGATTATTTCAACAAGACCCCCGCTATTAAGATCGCGCTGACCGGATTAATTTTTTATACTTTTTTCGGCCTCATCCTTTCAGATCAGGTGTATCCCCAGGTCAGTTTGAGTCCATCAGACCGCGATGCGATGGATTGGGCTGCAAACAATATTCCCCAACAAAGCCGCTTTGTGATTCTGACAGGCGATACTGAAACTTTTACAGATGCCGTTTCAGAGTGGTTTCCGGTTCTTGGTAAAAGTGTCAGCGTTGCAACTGTTCAAGGTTATGAGTGGCTGCCTGAAAAAATATTCCAAACCAAAATGGATAACTATTACGCGCTTCAACCTTGCATGAACAAGACCTTCACCTGTGTTGAGCAATGGGCGATCCAGACAGGCAATCAATTTGATTATCTGCTCATTTCACAAAACGATCTGTCAAACAATGAAAACCCGGCGCTTCAAAATCCCCTTTTGGCATCGCTTCTGGACTCTTCAACCTATCAAATGGTTTATCAGAAAGCCGATGTCGCCATCTTTAAGCACAAACTACCCTAGCGAGCGTTCCATAATTCCAAATTTATACAGAAAAAAAGTAGCCACTGACACTTCTCACAAGGTACGAGGGTGAACCCTAGCCCGTGGACATGCCCAGCTTGAAGCGGACGAACTGGATCTGCCCGAAGTTTCCTCAAAAAACCGAACCTCAAATAAACCGCTCTACCTATTCAATGCATCAACAAACACATCCGCCATCTTTTGGATGTTGATCTCTTCAGAAACAATTCGATAAGACTCTTGACCCATTCTTCGCAAACGCGCTATGTCAGATAGCGCGTTTTGCATTGTGGATACCAACGCACCGAAATCCTCTGGGTTGATCTGCCAGCCATTCTCCGCGCGGACGAGATCATCCTGCGTGCCGTCGCCTTTGGCCACGATGACTGGCAAGTCCGTGACTCATCGCTTCCTGGACGGCCAAGCCGCCGGTTCCAGGCAGGACGAATAGATCTGATTCTGCGAAATAGGGTTTGATCTCAGCCCCATGTTTGGCTCCGGCAAACACTGCGGCAGGATACACCTCTTTGGCAAGTGACTCCAATGCCGCGCGCTCGGGCCCATCACCGACAATGATCAAACGCGGATACGATTTCAGCTCGGCGCATGCACGTAATAAATAATCTACTCTCTTCCGAGCTTGAAGCCTTCCAACAAATAAAATGGTCGCACGGTCTATTGTCTGCGGTCTATGGTCAGCTTTTTTTTCTGGCGCTGGTGAAACTGAATTATGCGCGACAAATATTTTCTCGCGCGGAAAACCGAGCGCAGCATATTCATCCGCGCCGCGTTGACTGTATGCGATCAGCGCGTCGAACTGACTCAGGAACGAGAGTCTGCCCTTTTGACGAAATCCAGCTAACGGCGGGGAAAGACGCGGCGAACCCAATCCCCAGCCGATGACTTTTCTTCCCCGGGCATGCATCCACTTCACAGCGGAGGAAGTTGCCAGATAGCGGGGGTTCGCTTCCACAATTAAAGAATCGGGATTTGATTCTTCGAGCCAGTTGATAAAGCCCTGTTGATAACAAAGATAAAATGCGCCGCTGAATAAATGAATGTTTTTTGCCGCGTGATATTTTGCGATTTGAGGTATGCCGCTCGCGATCATTTCCACGGGGCGCGGCGCACCAGCAAAGAGACTCACGCTTTCGCAGGATTGCGCGAGCAGGTCAAAAAATGGCACGCGATAACTGGGAAGTACGCGCTGTTGTAACCCAAGCCGGCCTGAATAATGATTCATGGACATGCACCTGAAACCGATCTGCTAAAAATAAAAGTGTCTTCATCGTGATACGCTTCGCACCATTGACTCGATTTTTGCATGGCAGTTATCAACAGCGGTTCTCCACCTGTGGATAACATTGCGAGTTGAATATTTTCTTCATCAAGCAATGTCTGCCATTCCTGTGACGCGCTCGCGATGGCGATATATTTCTCCCATTGCGCAGGCGGATATAACTCAAAGCGTGTGTCGATCCACACGGGGCGGGAGGGCAGCGCAAAGATCAGATAACTCGCGTGGCTAAAGTCGCTCCAGAGCGGACCTTGCAATTCGGGGTGCGCCGCAAGCCATTCTGTCGCTTCAATGGGATTGGCGCTGTCATAGGCGCGAGGCGCATCCGGCCACCACGAATCACGGAAGCCGGGTAACAGCGCAAAAGGAATTAATAGTAAAAGACACGCGGCAAAAATATTGATGGCGGGCTTTTCTTTTTCAACAGGACTTTCCAGATAACGCGCATCCCACTCTGCAAGGAGAGTTGCTGTAAGAATAACCATGATAAAGATGAACCAGATCACATAGCGGACTCCAAGCAATGCGAGCCAGCCGAAGCCGATAAAATAAATCCATTCAAGCAAAGTTAACTTGCGCGGAGCGAGCGCAGACAATGGCGCAAAAAGCAGCAGCCAGCCATAAAACAAATTTGCCTGCCAGCCGCGATTGACCATCGGCAGCCACTCGACACTAAACAATTGATTCGATGGCGCGCTGAGCATGTCTTTCACATAGCCCAAAACATAAACGCCATGCGGATTAATAAAAAGCGCAACGGCTGAAATGCCAAGCGCGAATACAAGCTGTTTTTTATCTCCCTTGCCGAATAAAAATGCAGTCCCGCCAAGAATAAAAAACAGAGGAAATGATCCATGCAAATTAACCCATAACATGGAAAGCACAGGCAATGCCCACAAACCGCGCTTTTCGCCTTGAGTCCATTTGGTGAGAATGTATAAGACCAAAACAAAGATCGGATAAATAAATAACTGCGGGCGAAACGACCAGTTATTGCTCCCTGCCAGTGCTGCCAGCACGATCAATAAACTCGCCAAACGCGGACCGACTCCCACGCCGCGCACCATGAGCCATAGCAATGAATATGTCGCCACAATGATCACGGCACGCAGGAAAAAGGTCAATGCGAAACCGCCCGCTTGAAATGTTTTCCAAAGCACCAAAGCCGCCAGCCATGATTGATAAAAGAACGGCGCGCCCGCTCTGGTGAAACTATAGGTATCCACCGTTGGGATGGACCCCGTGGACGCCACATCCTGTCCGAGCCGCAGGTACCACCAGTAATCCTGCGGAGAAAGCGGCAGAAGAAAAGCAAGGCTTATGAGAACCAGCAGGGCAATACTGAGCCAGAGAAAATCGTAAGAGCGGGAGGAAGAAACGCTGAATGCTGAACGCTGAATGCTGAATGCTTCTTTTTTCATGATTGATCCTGCAACAACACCTTGAGATATGACTCGACCATTTGATCCAACCCGAATGCGGACTCAGCCCGCTTCCTTGCCGCCGCCCGAAACTGATCCTGTTTCGTCAGCACTTGTTCCGCTGCAACAGCCAGCGCGGAAATATCAGGAGTTTCCAACTTCCACGGATTGCCGCCGTACGGCACGATACAGCCCGCATCTTCTGTGACCAACTCTTTGAGCGCGCCGCTGTCGAAGCCGATCACGGGCAATCCGCAAGCCAGCGCTTCGATCACAGAATTCGGGCAGGGCGGATTCACTTCAGCGGAATACATCATGTGACTCGAACGCGCCAGCGCCGGAATCTGTTCACGTGGAATGGTACCAAGAAACTTAACAGGCACTTTGCTTTTTATACTTTGCTGCGTGGCAGCATCCACTTTGCCAGCCACCACCACTTCCATTGGAAAATTTGCAGAAAGTTTTTCAGCCGTTGAAACCGCGTGGAACAAGCCCGAGTTCAAACCGCCCGCCAGACTTCCCTCAAGCAGCAACAAACGAAAACGGTCGGTCGGCCTTTCGTGTGCGCCGTCGGGCGTATATGTTTGCAAATCCACACCATTGATGATGACCGTCGCCGGAACCTTCGCCACCCCATACCAATCCTCCCACCACTTGCGGATGAATTGACTCTGATAAATAACATGGTCGGCAAAACGCGCGCGAATAAAAGACAGTATCGCGTTGCCATACTCCGCGCGGACAGAGTACTTCATCCCCGCCCAGCGCACACGTTGCACCCAATTGACTCCGTCCAGGCGCTGCACGACTCTCTGTCCGCGCTGACGGGCTTTCCATAACGGGAGCAGGTTGCGGGTGCCAGCGATCACGAGCGCAGCATCCGACCCAACAGAAAGATCGTGCGTCACATCCACCCCGCGTGCGCGCAGTCCCTGTTCAAATTTCAAACGAAAGGAGGCCATTCCGCCCGACCCTTCAACCCGGGGAACAATACAAATTTTAGACATCCATCCATTATACAATCTTCCACTCTCCGCCCTTTTTACTTTTCACTTTTTACTTTTTCACCCTTTCTTTATGGTATCCTTGCTTTAACTTTCTTAGGGAGCGTTTTTTTCATGTATATAGCCATCGAAGGGGTGATCGGCGTCGGCAAGACCACACTTGCCCGCCTTCTTCAAAACACGTTCGACGCGGAAGTTCTGCTGGAGATATTTGAGGAAAACCCCTTCCTCTCTGATTTTTACGCAGACCGCGCGCGCTACGCATTTCAAACCCAGATCTTTTTTTTACTCAGCCGCTATCATCAACAAAACAACAACGTCCCCAAGATTTTGGCTGAAGGGAAAAATCTGATCGCCGACTACACCTTCGCCAAAGACGCGCTCTTCGCCGGCATCAACCTGCAAGGCGACGAATTAAATATGTATCACAAAGTGCATGAAGCGCTCGGCGAAAAAATCCCCAAACCCGATCTGCTTGTATATTTACAAGCCAGCACCGATACGCTCATGAGCCGCATCGCCTTCCGCGACCGCCCCTATGAAAGACAAATGGAACGCGCCTACATTGACGAACTCAATCGTGCGTATGACAACTTTTTCTCGAAGCCATTTGACCATACGCCTGTTTTAAAGATCGACTCAAACGAATTGAACATCATCCAAAACCCCGAGCATCTCAAGCGGATAGAGAACCGCATCCGCGAGACGTTGAACCTGACTCCGTTTCAAGCGAGTCTGCCGCTCGCTGACAAATTTCAAGGATAGCCATCATGCGCGTGACACGAGAATCCCTGCTCCGTATTGCCAAAGAGACCGCCCAGGAACGTGCCTACAATGACACCGATATTGTAGCCGCCTACCTGACAGGCTCCCTACTTAACGTGGACCCGATGCTCGGCGGAACCGCCGATATTGATATTGTCTTCGTTCATAAAAACAAACCGGCACAGAAGCGCGAATTCGTAAAACTCACACCTGATTTCCACCTCGATATCAGCCGCCGTGAAAAGTCCGAGTTCAAGTCACCGCGTGAATTGCGCGGCGATCCGTGGCTTGGGTATGAAATGTACGATCCCATGTTGTTGTTTGAACGCGAAAAATTCTTCGACTTCGTGCAAGCCAGTCTGCGTGCCGGTTTTGAATTTGAACAACCGCCGCTTATTCTCCTGCGCTGCCGCACCATGCTTTCGCATGGCCGTGGAATATGGACAGACATAACCGAGTTGGACGAGTCCAGTATTGGCCCGAAGGAAATCAGAAAATACATGAAGTCGCTCTTCCACGCCATAAACACCGTGGCCGAATTAAGCGGTCCGCCCATTCACGAGCGCAGACTTTTACTTGAATTCCCCGCGCGCGCCGCTGCCGCAGGAAAACCCGAAATGACCGCCGCCGCCTTTGGTCTGCTTGGTACACACCACGTGGATATGGAAAAAATAAAACTATGGTTCTCCGATTGGAAGTCCGCGTTCAAACTTGCCAGCGAGAAACCGGGCGTTGACATTCGTATTCATTCTGCGCGCCTCAACTATTACGAGAAAGCCATCAAAACCATGCTGGAGGGAGAAACTCCCTTCGCTGCGCTCTGGCCTCTCCTGCACACATGGACCATGTCCGCCGAAGTACTGGAAGGCGATCACTTCAAATTCTGGCAAAATGCAGTTGGTGAATTAGGACTGCTCGGCTCAGGCTTCACAGAAAGGGTGGAAGGGCTTGACCATTTCATCGACGACATCGAGATCACACTTGATGAGGTCGCCCGCGAAAATGGGCTGGATGAATCCACTGGGATGTAGTTCAAACTTCCGAAGCCTTAAGGCTTCGGAAGTTTTTTATAAAAGAGAAGTTGATCATGGAAAACTTTACGGATGTAAAACTTGAGATCTTGGCCCAGGAATACGCCTGAAAACCGCCGCTGGAGGCCAAATCCATTTGAAGGAGAAATCGGCAAGATCAGTGAAGTTGTTGAATACAAGCTTGAAGTCAATTGCAAACGTGAACTGGTTAATAACGCGCTCAAGGTCATAAAGCGTGCTCATCCGTATGAAAATTTCGCGGTCAATATTTTCCGCTTGCAAATCTCTTTTGAAACCGGAGCATCAGAACAAAATGCCGATCAGCCTTAGATCCCGCTTTTGGCGCATGCTACTGCGCAACACATTTATGACTAAAAAACGATCCATCGCAGAGTACCGCGCCAACGATATGAAAAGCGCAAAACTTATGGGCGGAATTTCCAAAACTGTGAGTGTTGAAAAAATTGAAATTGACGGTCTTCAAGCCGAATGGATCATTCCCGCAAATGCCAACCCTAAAAAAGTGATCTTATATTTACACGGCGGCGGCTATGTAACCGGCTCCATCGAATCGTATCGTATGATGTGTAGTCTGCTCGCAACATATACCGGCATAAAAATTCTTATACCAAATTATCGCCTTGCGCCAGAGCATCCCTTCCCTGCCGCATTGGATGATGCCCTGAAAACTTATCGCTGGCTTTTGAAGCAAGGCCATTCTCCTGCGGACATAATCATCTGCGGAGATTCCGCCGGCGGTGGATTAAGCCTCGCGACAGTCATTGCCCTGCGAGACAACAACGAATCACTCCCCGCCGCTACCGTGTGCCTGTCACCCTGGACAGATCTGACCCTGAAAAATAAAACCCATGTCACGAAAGCCAAAGTTGAATCCATGCTGCGGGCTGATATTTTAAGTGAATGGGCATCTGCCTACGCTGGCGAATCAAACTTAAACAATCCGCTGGTTTCCCGGCTCAACGCAGATTTTCATAGCTTCCCGCCATTATTCATTCAAGTCGGCAGCGACGAAGTTCTACTTGACGATTCCATTCTGCTCGCCGAAAAAGCCAAAGCAGCCGGAGTAGATGTAACACTCAAAATTCATGACGACATGTGGCACGTCTGGATGGTATTGGGTGAGTTAATTCCTGAAAGCAAAAAAGCGTTTGAAGAAATTGCTTTATTCATAAGCATCCTTAAAGCACGGAAGCCCGGAAATGTAGGAAAACCAGCCCTGATTACATTTTCCCCCCCCCCGCGCCCCGGGTGGTGCCTCCTGCCTTTCTTAATGGGCGCCCCGGCGCCTTTTTGGTTACTTTTGTTGGCGCGCCCGTCCCGGGGGTTTTCCGGGCCTTTGGGAAACAAACTAAAGAAAACTCACTCCCCCCCCCCGCCCCCCGCGGTCCCCTTCTCGCGCTTTTTCCCCGGCCCCCTCCCGAGACCGGGTGTTTCCGCGCCTTCTCCCCCCTCTTTTGTGCGCCGGCCCCTCGGGGATGGGGCGCCCCCCCCCCCCCCCCCCCCCAGACCCTCTCCGGCCTGGGTCTTTTTTTTTTTTTTTGTTTTTGTCCCTCCCGTCCCACCCCCACACCCCCAAGGCCCCCGCGGGGCTTGGGGGTTTGGGGTGGCCCGCCCCCCCCCCCCCAAACCAAAAAAGAATAAAAGGCCCCCCCGCACCCCCCCCCCCCCCCCCCGCCCCCCCCGCGGCCGTCTCGACCCCCCCCCCCCAGGGCCCCCCCGCTGGCTGCCGGCCCCGGCCCCGGGCGGCGCCCGGGGGCCGACCCCCCCCCCGTGACCGCCGCACATGAAAAGTGCACACAAAAAAAAAAAAGCTGGTGGAATATGCAGAAATCAACCCCATCCCATCCCCTTGGCCCCCCCCCCCCCCCCGGGGCGTTTTTTTTTTCCTTTTTTCCCACACTTCCGTTCATTTTACAGGCTCTGCTCGCTGCGGTATTTTTCGGGGCAAGTGCTCCAATTGCCAAATTATTACTGGGTGACAATATTGCGCCGGTTTATCTTGCGGCATTTTTATATCTCGGCAGCGGCACCGGGACTTTTCTCGTCAGACTCACGCAGCGAATGCAGGGCAAAGCTAAAGAAGCGGATATCAAAAAGCCGGATATCAAATGGCTGGCGGGTGCGATCATTTCAGGCGGGATTCTTGCGCCGATCGTTTTAATGGTCAGCTTGCAGAATACGCCTGCATCCACGGCTTCGTTGTTGTTGAATTTTGAAGGCGTGGGGACAACCCTTATCGCGTTATTGTTTTTCAAGGAAGCCATCAGCCGCCGCGCGTGGGCTGCAATTCTGGTGATTACCCTCGCAAGCATTTTCCTCTCTGCCAACTTCACAAGCGGATTCGGACTCTCGCTCGGTGCGCTGGGCATTATCCTCGCCTGTGTGCTGTGGGGCGTGGACAATAACTTCACACGCAATATCTCCGGCAAAGATCCGCTTGCCATCGTGGCGTGGAAGGGATTGGTCGCCGGGACGTTCTCATTTTTTCTGGCGTTTTTTCTTGGGAACGAACTACCATCCTTGACGATCATTCTCAGCACACTGGCTTTGGGATTTATCAGCTACGGGTTGAGCACCATGTTATTCATCCGCTCAATGCGCGGACTTGGCGCGGCGCGCACCAGCGCGTTGTATGGCACGGCTCCGCTGGCGGGCGTGCTGCTATCAATTGTGATCTTTGGGGAGTTTCCGTCTTTTCTATTTATCATCGCCGCAGTTTTGATGATCGGCGGCGCGCTGCTACTCATCAACGAGGAACATACTCATGCACACGCGCACACGGCGATGGTCCATGAACATAGTCACAGCCACGATGACCCTGCGCATGGGCACGCTGACTCAAAGGAAGTCCATGCGCATGAGCATGAACATTCCGCTGAAGAGCATGAGCACGACCACATGCCTGATATTCATCACCGGCATGGACATGAGGAATGATTCAGAATGGAAAATATTCCTCGAAACAGCGACCCGCTCACCCGTCGAAAGAAGCGGATGGAGAAATGGTCAGGTGTAGAAAAATGTGATAAAACGGGATGATTTGTCAGCGTGAGATCAAGGTCCCGATCAATAAAATAGTTCTGAATTACAAACAAGGAGATTAAACAATGCCTACCCCCACCCTTAACCCCCATTTGCCTTTTGGTGAAAATAAGCAAGCCGACTGGTATGGGAAGGATATTTTGTCTGTCAAGCAATTCAGCCGCGATGATCTGCAATATGTGTTTGGCGTGGCGCATGAGATGCGCGGAATGGTCGAGCGCATTGGAACGTTCGATCTGCTGAAGGGCAAGATTTTGGCGAATCTGTTTTATGAACCGTCCACGAGAACATCGTCATCTTTTATCGCGGCGATGGAACGGCTCGGTGGAAGTGTGATCTCGATCAATGAAGTGAAGTATTCGTCGGTGTCGAAGGGCGAGAGTCTGCCGGATACGATCCGCACACTGGAATGCTACGCGGATGTGATCGTGCTGCGCCACCCTGAAACCGGCTCGGCGGCAATCGCGGCGAAGGCGGCGAAGAAACCGGTGCTCAACGCGGGCGACGGTGTGGGCGAACATCCGACTCAGGCGTTGCTGGATACATTCACGATCATGGAAGAATTGGGGCGGCTCGATAATTTGACCGTGACCATGCTCGGCGATCTGAAATATGGCCGTACCGTTCATTCACTGGCGCGCCTGTTGACGAATTTTACGAACATCAAATTGAATTATGTCTCGCCTGATATTTTGAAGATGCCGAAGGAAGTGATGGACGAAGTGGGCGCAAAGAATGTGCCGCAGGCTGAGTATTCATCGCTTGATAAAGTTTTGGCTGAGACCGATGTGTTGTATGTGACCCGCGTGCAGAAGGAAAGATTTGAAGACCCCGCTGACTATGAAAAGGTGAAGAACGCGTATGTGATCGACCCTGAAATTATGAAGGCGGCCAAGAAGGATATGATCGTGATGCATCCGCTGCCGCGTGTGGGCGAGATCAGCACGGACTTTGATGATGATCCGCGTGCCGCGTATTTCCGTCAGATGGAATATGGTTTGTATGTGAGAATGGCGCTGTTGGCGCTGGTGTTGGGGAAGGCGTAGGGTTTTGGAGGTTTCTGAGGGCTCTGAGGTTTCTGAGGTTTTTGAGGTTTCTGAGGTTTCTAAGGTTTAAAAAGTATCTGAGGTATCAAGGTGTATAACACTTTTGATACCTCAGATACTGTAGACACATCATACACTTCAGGAACTTCAGAGACTGGCAAAAAACTAATCTTCTGCCGCTCTTGCTACTTCGTCGGCTTCGAAGACTACTTCTTCCTTGCCGGTTAATTTATCGTTTACTTTTGAAACAACCAGTCGTAAATGACCAGAGTGCGCCACGTAATCAAGATCATCCGCGGGGACAGCCAGCACGGGGCACAGGGTGAAATTCTCGATCCATGATTCGTACAATTCATTCAGGTTCTGCAAATATTCAGGGGCGATGGTGCGCTCGTAGGTTCGTCCACGGGAGTTGATGCGGTTTAGCAGGGTCGGCACGGATGCCCGCAAATAAATAACGAGGTCCGGCGGAGGGAGAAATTGCACGGCGGTCTCGTATAACTCACGATAGGTTTTGAAATCGCGGTCTTGAATATTTCCCTGATCGTATAAATTTTGCGCGAAGATCTCTGCATCTTCATAAACACTGCGATCTTGAATGACAGAATTCGGGTGTTGGGCCAGATTCAAATGCGAGCGCAGACGATGAGTCAAAAAGAATACCTGTGAATGGAAAGCCCAGGCTGACATGTTCTGATAAAAATCTGCGAGGTAGGGGTTTTCTGTCACAGGTTCGTAGAACGGGTCCCAACCCATTTCATTGCACAACATTTTCACCAGTGTGGATTTTCCCACACCGATGTTTCCAGCGACTGCAATAAATTTTCTCATAAGATACCCTCAGGGGTGAATTTTTAGATCGTTTATTCAATCGCTATCATACCAAAAAGAAACAGAGTCCACGGAATCTTTAAGAACTCCATGAACTCTGTTTCAACTCAATAAATAAAAACTGACTTTCTAGGGGATTTCTCCGGCCAGTTCCTTATCAATGATCTGCTGAAAATTAACAAGCGGCTGGGCGCCTACGATGGCAAGTCCATTCACAAAGAAGGTTGGCGTGGACTGCACTCCCAGATCAAGCGAGAAGTTCATATCCTGCTGAATAAATTCATCGTGGCTTCCGCTGGTAAGGCAGGCGGTGAAAGTTTCCACATCCAAACCAAGATCGGTGGCGTATTGAATATAAGTCGCTTCATCCAAGGTTTCACTGCTGAATAATTTTTCGTGAAACTCCCAGTATTTATTCTGGTCATTGGCGCACAGCGAAGCAATTGCAGCGGGCATCGCGCTCGGGTGAATGGAAGTGAGCGGCAGGTTGCGATACACAAAACGGATCTGGCCCGGGTAGGCATCAAGCAGCTGCTGATAGGTCTCATCGTGGAAGCGGCGGCAGAATGGACATTGGTAATCGCTGAATTCAACGATGACGATCTCCGCATCATCCGGACCGAGGCTTGGGTAGCCTTCGGTGGGGATTTCATAACGGGTATAGGGAGACTGAGTCGGTTGCGGCGCTTCAACAACTGGACCGGAGGGCTGCTGCGCCGCTACGGCAGCAGGAGCGGCGGCTGTAACAGTTGTGCCGCGTCCCCAGGCAACATAGCCAACGAGAATGCCAACTGCAAAAGCCAGTACAACCAGAACAGAGTAAAAGTGACTTAACTTAAAGGTGACGGTTTCTTCGGAGGTTTCGATCACTTCTTCCTCCTCTTCTTCTTGAAGTTCAATAATAGGGGTGGATTTTTTAGTCATGGGCGGGATTATAGCCTTTCTATATGTTTTTTGGAGAGGTACTTAAGTTTGAAGCGTTTGCGTCATTTCTTGAAATTTTGCGTACATAAAACAAGGAGACTCTTATGACTACTCAGACAAAACAATCTATACCCTGGTATTTATGGCCTTTTGCCGCGATCTGGAAACTACTTTCTGTGATCGTGGAAATGACCGGCCGTTTTGTGGCAATGGTGCTTGGCATTGTCTTTATCATTGTCGGTGTGATTGTCAGCTTGACGATCGTGGGGGCCATTGTGGGAATTCCGCTGGCGTTGGTTGGTTTGCTTTTGCTGCTGCGCGGAATATTCTAGAATTACAAACTCCATCCGCAGATTTATGCGAAATCTGCGGATGGAGTTTTATTAGGGCGTATCCACCTTGGGATGCTGATTCTTTTTGGGGAGCAGAGCCAGCATGCGGCTTGAGAAGGATGCGAGCGCTTTGCGAACGGGGGGAATCCGAAAGAAAAGAAAAACTGCGATGACGAGTCCATACATCAAAGGTTTGACCACTTCCCCCTGAAAGGAAAGGATGTCGCCTTTTTTGCTCCATAAATAATGCAGCACGGTCAGCGGGCCGATCAAATAAACAACCTGATGCAGGCGTTTCCAGTTTTTGCCGAGACGTTTTTTCCAAATATCGAACGAAGTGATCGCAAGCGGAATGAGCAGCACAAAGGCGATTAAGCCCGCAATCAGGCGCGGCTTTTCGACAACCTCGGTTATTAAGTTACTCCACGCAAGGCCATAATCCAGATCGGCAAAAATAACCACATGAATGACTGCGTACATGAAGGCATATAAGCCAAGTGCGCGGCGGCGTTTTAGCGGTTCGCTCCACTTAAAGATGGTATTGATGGGTGTGCATAATAATGACAATACCAGCAGAGTGATGGCGTGACGGCCGGTGCGCTGTTCAAGATCCTGAATGGGATTAGGCGAAAGATTGCCGGTGACAAGATCAAAGATCAACCAGATAAGTCCGGACCACGCATAAATATGCATGGCAATTTGTAAAGGGGTGTAGGGAAATTTTTTCATAAAGTTTTTTACAGCTTCGATCTGCGATATCGAAGCGGTAAAAATTTAATAATTTTCAACAAGGCTCATGCCGTCATACAATGCGGCGACCTGCTCACCATATCCATTAAAGGACAGGCTGGGTCTGCGGCTGAGTTCGCCAATGCGGCGCTCGGTGGCCTGTGACCAGCGTGGATGATTCACTTCAGGGTTTACATTTGCATAAAAGCCGTATTCGTTTGGCGCGATGCTGTTCCATAAGGTGGCAGGCATTTCAGCGACCAGCTCAATCTTCACGATGGATTTAATGGATTTGAATCCGTATTTCCACGGGACTACCAAACGAATGGGCGCACCGTTTTGCGGCACGTTGGGTTCGCCATACAAACCGGTGGCAAGAAGCGTAAGATCGTTCATGGCTTCATCAAGACGCAAACCTTCCTGATACGGCCACGGATAAAATGGGCTTTTTAACCCGGGCATTTCTTCAGGACGGTTGATGGTTTCAAAACGGACGTATTTCGCATCTGAGGTGGGTTCAACCATGTTCAACAAAGCCGCCAATGTAAACCCTTCCCACGGAATAACCATGCTCCAGGCCTCTACACAGCGCAAACGATAAATCCGTTCCTCTTGCGGAAATTCCTTTAACAGATCTTCAATGCCAAATGTCTTGGGCTTATTGACCAGACCGCCCACTTCAACTGTCCACGGGCTGGTGGTGAAGCCTTTTGCTTCAGCGGCCACCTGCTGCTTATCGACAGTGAACTCATAGTAGTTATTATAGTTGGTGATATCTTCATACGTATTGAGCGGATCACCCAACTCATCGGTCGCACTGGATGTGGGAACTGGTTCAGCGTTCTGAATCTCATCCGCCACTGACGGCGCACAAGCGCTCAAAAGAGCCGCGCCAGTAGCAACGGTGGCGGCTTTCATAAAATCACGGCGTGAAAGGTAGGTATCTTTTGGCGTGATCTCGGAAGAACGAACGGGAACGGACTTATATAAATGGGTCATGGGTGAACTCTCCTTGAATATTTTCACTCTGCAAGTAAGCTTTGAATGGCGGCTTCTGTGGTTTTGTATCCACCTTCGCCGATGTGAGTGTAGCGAAGGTGTCCATTTTTATCGATAAGGTATAACGTAGGCCAATAACGGTTTTTATAAGCTCTCCAAGTCGCACCTTCGTTATCCTGTGCAACTGCGTATTTGATCCCATATTCATCAATGGCATTCTGTACATTGTTCAGGTCTTCCTCAAAGGAAAACTCCGGGTAATGATTGCCAATGATGACCAGGCCCTGCTCGCGATATTTTTCGTCCCATTCCTTCAACGAAGGAATCACATGTTGGCAATTAATTCAGCCAAATGTCCACATGTCGATGATGACGACTTTGCCGCGCAAATCTGCGAGGCGCAGCGGAGCGTCTACATTCAGCCAGGTATCATTTGTCAGTTCGGGAGCAGGCCCAAGGTCAGGCAGAGAAACGGAGGCAATGTTGGGCAGGGAAACGCTCTCTGTTGTCTGAGTCACAGTACAGGCGGTTAATCCAAAGATCAATCCAAGCAGCCATAATCTTTTCATTTGTTGTCTCCTTGATGGGGTTATTCTAAGAAAACTTTCTTACGAAAAGATTACACAGGGTTAAGAGTTTTGTTAGGGCAGGTTAAACATGAATTGACTGCCGCGCCCAGATTCGCTTTGCACAGTGATCCTGCCCCCGTGCGCGTGGACAATGCCGCGCGAGATGGCAAGCCCCAGCCCTGCGCCGCCCGTGGAACGGCTGCGCGATTTTTCGCCGCGATAAAAGCTTTCGAAGACATGCGGCAGATCATCCGCGCGAATGCCTTCACCTGTATCAGATACACACACTTCAACACCAGAGCTTGTGCGCATTACGCGAACATCCACGCGGCCTGCGGCTGGCGTGTGGCGTATGGCATTGCCGATTAAATTATTTAGCACGCGCCCAATGCGCTGCGTGTCCATGATCACAGGGTCAACATTTGAATCGACACTACCTTCAAGCTTCACACCCTGGCGTAATGCCAATTCAGAGAAAGATTCGAGCGTGTCTGAAATTAAATCAGACAAGGATGACTGAGCACGGTCAAGCGGAAATCCGCCAGTATCCAACTGCGCCATTTGAAAAAGATCATCGATCAAAACAGAAAGTGAACGCACATCCCGCTGGGCAGTTCCCAAATATCGTTTGACCGTTTGAGGGTCGTCCACCACCCCATCTTCCAACGCTTCAAGAATTGCACGCACCGAGGCCAGCGGAGTTTGCAGATCATGCCCAACCCATGCGATCAAATCCGCGCGCAGGCGTTCAAGTTCACGCTGTTTTTTATCCACGGTTTCGAGTTGTTCGGCCATTTGATTAAATGTGTTTGCAAGCGCAGCAATTTCATCACGTCCGCTGGCTGAGACACGTGTTTGCAAATCACCTTCGGCGAGTTTTTCGGCCGCAATTTTCAACATGTTAATTCGATTGGTGATCGTGCTGGAAATAAAATAACCCAACATCATCGCCATGCCGCTTGCAAAAACCAGCAGAACAACGGCAAGCAAAAGATCGTGCTGGCTGGCAAACATCATTTGCGCAGAGAACCAAACATTGAAAAAAGTCAGCAGGCTTGAAAGTGCATAGCCGCCAAGCAATGACCAGCGTACTGTAGGCGAGAGATTGAGCCAGCCCAGTTTATACGCGCCATATCCCACCAACGCCGAAACCAACGCGGTAATTCCAAGGAACAAGGCCATTAAGCGCAGATCATTTAATGGCGGGGCCATTAAAAAATAAAACACGCCAAGTGACAGCACAACGATGAATAAAATACCAGAAACAAAACGCGCGGTTAAATTTTTCATGGCTCGAATTTATATCCAACGCCCCAAACGGTTAATAATTTCTCTGGTTTTGATGGGTCACTCTCGATCTTTTCACGCAAGCGGCGCACGTGTACTGTCACTGTGCCGGGGTCAATATATTCTGCTCCGCCCCAAACCCGTTCCAATAATTGGTCGCGTGTAAAAACCTGTTTTGGGTGGCGCGCCAACAGATAAAGCATATCAAATTCTTTTGCAGTTAATTCGATCTCAGATTTATTGACCAGCACAACACGTGTGAGCGGATCGATCTGAATGGACTCAAAAGATAAAGCGCGATCAGACTCCGCCCCAGATTGATCCCGTCCAACACGCCTTAACACCGCCCGAACACGGCTGACCAACTCCTGCGGGCTGAACGGCTTGACCACATAATCATCCGCGCCCATCTCAAGGCCGGCGATACGATCCACTTCCTCGCGCCGCGCAGTTACCATGATGATCGGCACATCTGAACGATCTCTCAACCAGCGCGTCAGGGAGAGTCCATCCACTTCGGGCAGCATGATATCCATGATGACAAAATCAGGAATCTGCTTTTCCAAAATAACCATGGCTTGTCTGCCATCACTCACAGCTTGCACCTGAAAGCCCGCTCGTTTCAAGTACAGACTGACTACCTCTGCCAGGCTGGGCTCATCTTCAACAATCAAAATGCGTTTTCCACTCATTCGTATGATGATACTTTATTATCGTCAGGAGGATATTAATAAATCCTTACGATTATCATTAAAGTTCATCTTCTTGTAAGGATTTGGCATGTTTTTTGTAACAACCTTTGGGTACCCTTGTGTCATCAATATATTCAAAGGAGAAACATGAAAACAAAACAATTTCTTTTATACACACTCATAATAATGGCACTTCTTATTACCGCTTGCGGAGGGTCTATTTCAGCTACTGAAGAGGCCATGCCTCATGCCGATGCCACAGAAGTCATGATGGATGAGGAAACGCCAGCTGCAGATGCAGCGATGAGCAAAGAAACCCCGGCTGCTGATACGATGATGGAATCCCCTGCCTGGTACTCTGCGCCGCTCACTGATGTGCGCACGGGGCAGATTTTCACGATCAACGATTTCAAAGGCAAGGTTGTGCTGGTGGAAACCCTGGCAATGTGGTGTCCCAACTGCAAAAAACAACAGGGACAGGTGCAGGCTTTGCATGAATTGCTTGGCGAACGGGATGATTTTATCAGCCTGGGGCTGGATATCGATTTGAATGAAAACTCCGCTGACCTCAAGAGCTATGTTGAAAGCAATGGCTTCGACTGGTTGTACACGGTAGCTACAACAGAAATTGCACAGGATATCTCAAAACATTATGGCGACCAGTTTCTGAATCCACCATCCACGCCTATGCTGATAATTGACCGCCACGGTGAAGCGCATCCATTGCCATTTGGAATCAAAAGCGCGGACGAATTGCTGAAATTTATCCAGCCCTTCCTTGACGAAGCGATCTAAAATCAAAATGCCCGTCAAGAGAACATCTCTTGACGGGCAAAGGATAACCATGGAAACCATCATCACCTCTTTAACAATCGGCTTGCTCGCAACCACCAGCCCATGTGTATTGCCTTTGTATCCGGGTTTTCTGGCTTATATCAGCGGCGGGCAGGATGGATTGCAAGGGAAAACCAGCCGTTATTTTCTTGGCTTTTTTGTGCTGGCAGGCGTGTTGACCATGATGCTTGCACTCGGCGGAATTATTGCACTTCTTTCCGTTTCCATTGGAAAAGCACTTTCGGTCATCATTCCCATTGCAGACGCGATCATCATTATTTTTGGGTTCATGCTGTTATTCAACGTTAATCCATTCAAAAAATTACCGCAGGTGCAAGTCCCATTTTTATCACACCCATTTGTAAATGCTTTTGTGTATGGGTTGCTATATGGCCCAATTGCATTGCCATGCTCGGGCCCATTGGTGGTGAGTATTTTTGCATTGTCACTAACTGTTGCAGACGCTCTCGGAAAACTAAACGTATTCTTTTGGTTTGGGATGGGCTTTGGTGTTCCATTATTGGCATTATCTTTTCTTTCAGGAGCCGCGCAGCGTTGGATCACACGACAATTTGCATTACGCGCACAACTGATCAACTTTATAAGCGGCTTGTTACTACTCGGCGTGGGAATTTACGATATCATCATCAATTGGGAATTAATCAAAGCGTATCTTGGTTAATCCATACGCCTGATGGCAGGGTGCAATAATGGCAACAGACTGACCACAGCTGTGAATCCGCCTGCGGCAATAAATACAATTGTCACACCCACCCTGTCGATCAGCCAGCCGGTAAATGCAAACCCTATGGGCAGTAAAACAAATGAACCCAGCGCATCCATGCTGAAAACACGTCCCATTTTCTCGGGCGGCACCATTTCCTGCATCAGGTTCATCCAGACCAGGGCGGTGATCTCCAGCGCGGCGCCATTCATCAGGGCGGCAAATACCAAAATCGGAAGTGGAAGTCCGAAGCCGAATACACCGAGGCCAATGCCTGCGATGGCGCCGCTGATATAAAACAGAAGGCCGCGACGGCGAATCTTCTTAAGACTTCCCATGCCCAGGCTGGCAATGGCATAACCAATTGGGAAAATCGCATAAATAAAGCCAAGCATTTTTTCATCACCGCCTAGCTTCTGTTGGACAAGAAAGGGCATGGCGATGCTATATGGGCCGGCCAGTGTAACATTCATAAATGCAGAAACAAGAATCCCGACCCATAAAATTTGCGAGGAAAATATCGCTCCAAACCCGTCGCGCAGATCCTGCTTGAGTTGATCGAGCGTGAACCCCGGTTCTCCCTCTCGGGCAGGCGCGGGGATGTTAAGCAGCGCGGTAACGGTCAACGCGCCGATGAAAAAAGATAATGCATTAAACCCAAAAGCTGTGGCGGTGCCGCCAAATCCTACGATCAATCCGCCGATCGCAGGGCCAGCCACACGCCCAAATTGCATACTCAGGCTGTTGATCGAGTTGGCGCTGGAGAGATCATCTTCGGCTACGATCTGTTGGATGAGCGCATTATAAGCGGGCAAAAAGAATGCGTCGGCAAATCCAAACAAAATGGCGATGATATAAATTTGCCACAATACAAGCTGGTCTGTATACGCCAGCCATGCACCGATCACCATAATAAAACAACGCGCCGTGTCAGATATAAAAAGCAGCAGGCCGCGCGGCATTCGATCCACGACCACGCCGCCGATCAACACGAAGAGTACCATGGGCAGTGTGCTAAAAAACAGCACGGTACCCATCGCCGTGGCCGAACCTGTTTTTTCCAACACCCACCAGGCCAGCGCGATCTGAAAAAGAAAATCACCGATGCGCGAAAGAGTCTGCCCGAACAGCAATGCTGAAAATCTTCTATTGCGTAAAGCACGAAAGGTGAATTTCATATCAAACCCGGATTACTAAAATGAGAAAATCTTACTCTGTTTCTGAATCTGTCCGTGCTGATACAGATTAACATCCCCCGCGCCAAATACCTGCCAGATGTGGTTCCCGTTATTAATCATGCCAGTGCGTTCATCAATGCCGATCAGTGTTGCATCAGGCAATGCCTGCGTCAACTGGCCGACCCACGACTTTCCAAAAGTGTTGTGATGCGGCAATACACATGCGTTGGGAATTAAATTCAGTCCGCGCAATAATTTCTTTTCGTAGGGATCATAATAATATTCACATAAGACCATCGCCCCCGCACTGCTGCCCGCAATGACCGCGCCACGCTCGTATGCGTCCAACACCGCGCGCCAGCAGACACTGTCTGCGAGAGTCTCTGCCAGATGCCGGGGAAACCCTCCAGGTAAATAGATCAGGCTCGAGGTACGAATGGATGCGGCGAGGGTTGAGTCGTCTGCGCTGACTGAGTCGATCACATCCGCAGTGAAAACATTTCCAGCGCCCAAACTCTGAAACCAGCGGATGCCATTGCTGCCGGCGCGTTTGTGGTTGCGATCGGGTGCGGCAGCGGTGGGGATGATGCAAATGGGGGCATCAAAACCGCCAGCCAGTTCAATGGCACGCAGATCTGGCTCAGACATTTGCCCGCCAAACTCCGCGCCGCCTGCAAGCAAAAGAATACCTGTCATAAAGTATGGAGAGTTGTGCTATGTAAAAGATATGACATGGATAAAATTTCCTGATCAATGCAGTAATACATAAATTCTCAAATGGGGCAATCTGTTCGGGCATTATATCAAAATCAACTTCCTGCAAAAAAAATCCCTGCACTGTGTGCAGGGATTTAATTCAAACCAAAAAATCTACTCGCCTAATTTGGTGACAACAAAATCATCAAAGATGACACTCGCGCCGCCGCTTACATCATCGGTCGAGGCGAAGAGACCAACCGTACCACTGACATAGGTGCTATCAGAAACGCTATCGATCTGCTGCCCATTGACATACAGAGTAAGTACACCGCCGCCGCAATCCAACCCAAGCCGCATGGAATTTGCGGAGGCAGAGATCACATCTGATGTACCTTCCTTAAGGTACACATCATCTCCAACAACAGAAGACTTGATGAAGGCATAATAGCCGTCGGGTGAAACGCCGACATAATAAAATGCGTTCGTTGTGCCCGCCTCATTACAGATAATGCCAAACTTGGCTTCAGGGTCTGAGCTTGTGCTCGTTACGCTCGTTTCAATATGAATATTCTCATAACTCACCGTATCTGGTGTGGACCAGGTCATATAGAACGGGGTAAAGACGGTCATCTGTAAACCGCCATTTGCATATTCCACCGAGCTGTCAGCATCTGTTCCTGTGCCCCAACCGCTGCTGTCGCTCGAAAAATCATCTGTGGGTAATGGATTCAGTATCGAATCCATGCTTGGGGCTGCACAGGCAAGCGCTGCCAGTGCCAAAACAATGATAAAACCAAAAACTTTTAAACCTGCTGATTTCATGTAACACTCCTTTTGTATAGTGGGCAATATTTTAGCATCAGCGCCGGATACGCAAAGAGTACTTTACTCCTATCGATTATTCGCTGCGTTCAACTTCCACGCGCAGTTGATCGCCATCGGTGATGACGGATATCCATCCGCTGCGGTCAGTGCGCAAAACAGAAAAACCATCCAAAGATTCCAAAACAGACTCTGAGGGCAGCCCGTTGGGGTCACCGGCGGCCACACTTAACACCACCAGCTTTGGGTTCACATTTTCAATAATATCCGGCGGATTGGACGGCGCGTAGCCCGAATCCGCGAGCAGCAGCACATCAACATTGCCGATCACATTGCCATATTCCAACTCTTCGAGCATTCCCTCACTCATGCCAATCGGAAGCAAGGCACGAAAATTTTCATATTGGATGAGAACCACGCTTCCCTTCGGACCGACAGCCTGAATCTCGATAAATGCGCCGTCACCCAGCTCAAGCCTTTGTCCTGCTTCCACGCGGCTGACAGGGATTCCTTCTTCTGCGAAAAATTTATCCAGCGCCTGGGCCGGGAATGAGGCTTGCACATTGCCGCTCCATAAAACATTTTCAGGCGGATATCTTTCGAGCACACGCGGCAGAGCAGCCAGTTGTTCCTCCTGGGTGGAGGCGATGATAAGCCAATCCAGTTTGCGTGAAAAGAAGGGAAGCCTTCTGCCCAGTTCGTCAGAAAGTTTGGATGTGCTTGCGCCGCCATTGATCAAAATATTTCGGCCTTCAGGCGTTTGAATTAAAACTGCATCGGCGGAACCGGCTTCAAGGAAGGTAATGTGAAGCTGCCCATCACCAGTGGTCGCAGATGCGCGCCAGATCATGATCATGCAGATAAAGAGCAGCGCGAGAGTGGCTGTCAACGCAACGGCTCGAAGCGAACCTGCCAGAGAGCTGATCCACTCTTTAATGGGCTGCCAGTTGAAGGTCACAGAAAGAAGCGCGATGTAAAAGGCGAGCACCATCCAAAAAGAGGAGTCCCCCAGATAAATGGAGGCATAGGGCACACGGTCAAATAATTCCACGATGCGAATGGTATACGACGCGAAAGGCCATGCGACCCAGGCAATCAGTTGGCCGAGCGGGAAGATGACGAGACTGGTGAAAACAGCCAGCCCGCCAGCGACCATTACTGCGGGTTGCACAGGCAGAATGAACGGATTGGCGATGAATGAGATAAGGGAGATGCGTTTGAAATGATAGGCCATGATCGGGATGGTGGTGAGCTGCGCGGCAAAGGTCAGCACTACGTTGTCGTTAATGATCCGCGTAAACATGCTTGTATCCTGTTTTGAAATTTTTGAAATAAGCGTACTGGTGAAATTTGAGAACGGTTCGGCGTAAAGGATCAGCCCAAGCGTGGCAAAGAATGAAAGTTGAAAGCCTACATCCCAGATCACAAGCGGATTGAAGATGGTCATGATCAGCGCAACCAGCGCGAGCGCATTCATGCCATCGTTGCGCCTGCCCAGTTGACGCGCCAGCAGTGAAATGCTGCCCATAAAAGCAGCGCGCACAACTGCCGCATCCGCCCCGACCAGCAAAGTATAAAAGATGATTCCAAGAATGGCAAAAGCTGCGCCCAGCCTTTCACCAAACATATTTTTAAAAATGGAAAAGAAAATCCCGGCGATGATGGCGATATTAAAACCCGAGATGGCAATGATGTGTGAGGTGCCTGTATTTTTAAACGCGTTTTGCAAATCACGAGTAAGACCTGTATCCACGCCGAGCAGGATGCCCGCCATAAGCGAGGCTTCGGGATCATGATACAGGCGATATGTATGTTCAAGCAGTTTGTCTTTTAGTTTGTAAACCTGCACAAAAAACAGGTTGCCGCCATTGCCCGGCAGAACGGTCACATCGGCAATGGACATGTAGGAGTGAATGCCTTCACGCGCGAGATAATCACGATAGGAGAATTCTTCATCTTCGGGCGGAGTTTTTAAGTCGCCGCGCACGCGTACCCGTTCGCCATATTCATATTTGACAAGCGTTGGCACGCGCACCAGGACGGCGCCGCGGGCGGGCAGGTCACCGCTGCCTGAGTCAACGGCTTCCACTTTGATATGCAGGTTTGTGTATGTGTCGCGGTAATCCGGCGGCTCTGCCAGCGTGCCTGTGACCAGTATTTCATAATCGCGGTCATTGTAAAAAGCAATATGAAACGCATCAATGGCGGGTTGCCGAAATTGATACCACCATGCGCCGCAAAGAAAGGAAATGGGAAGGATGAAAATAAAAGGATGAAGGATAAAAGATGGAAGACGGAATGTGGAAGACAGAAGGCGAAAAAGTATTACGATGAATAAAAGCGCGAGCATCATCGCAAGCCAGAGGTTTGCAGAAAACGCAAGCAGGCTGGCGATCATAATTCCTGCAATAAAAGAAAGTGAAACCCATGGCAATGGCATGGTTGGGATTGTACATTAGATTTTCAGATTATGAACCCGGGGAAATAAAAATTTTATCTTGCAGGTTTATAATAAAAGTACTATGACGAACCAAAACCTTATTCTCATCACAGGCGCAACCGGCTATGTCGGCGGGCGGCTGGTGCCGAAACTTCTTGAAGCGGGTTATCGGGTGCGCTGTCTGGTGCGTGACCCTTCCCGTTTGCAGGGACGTTCCTGGCTCAATCAGGTGGAAGTGATCAACGGGGATGTACTCTCTGCTGAAAGCCTTGCCGAAGCGATGAAAAATGTGTCTGTGGCATATTACCTGATCCACGGGATGCAGGGCGGAAAAGTCAACGCTGAACGTGATCTGCAAGCAGCGCGTAATTTTGCACAAGCCGCCGAAGATGCAAACATTGAACGCATCATCTATCTTGGTGAATTGGTTGACCCCACAGCGAATCTCTCGCCCTATTTGCGCGCACGCCATGAAACGGGATATATCCTGCGCTATGGGAAAGTGCCCGTCACCGAATTTCGGGCGGGTATGATCGTCGGCTCGGGCAGCGCGCTCTTTGAAATGATCCGCTATCTGACCGAGCGCGAACCTGTGTTGATCTGCCCTGCATGGTTTTACTCACAAGCGCAGCCGATCGCCATTCGCGATGTGCTCTCTTATTTAATAGACACCCTCAAGACCCCGGACAGCAACGGACGTGTGATCGAGATCGGCGGGCCAACCCGCCTGACCTACGCCGAGATGCTTTTGGGATATGCAAAAGAACGCGATCTACACCGCTGGTTGATTCCAACACCGTTCAACGCGCCGCGCCTTTCCGCTTATTGGGTACACATGATCACCCCGATCCACTGGCGGATCGTAGCCCCGTTGATCGAAGGCCTGCGCGCCAAACTTGTTGTGCGTGATGATACAGCGAAGAAAATATTCCCACAGATTCACCCGATCGATTTTCAAACTGCGGCTCATCTCGCATTGGGGCGTATTCAACGTGATAATGTAGAGACGAGCTGGTCTGATGCGCTTGTGGTTTCAATGGGTGATTTCAAACCCTATCAATTCACGGTGGAAGAAGGCATGTTTATTGAGCGCCGTCAGGTACTTTTGGATCTGAAACCCGAGGATGTGTTCCGCGCTTATACGGGTATCGGCGGCGAACGCGGCTGGCTTTATATGGACTGGTCATGGGCAATTCGCGGCTGGATGGATAAAGCCATTGGCGGCGTTGGCCTGCGCCGCGGGCGCCGTCACCCTGATGAAATATACACGGGCGAGTCGCTTGATTTCTGGCGCGTGGAAAGTGTTGAAAAGAACCGGCTGATGCGTCTGCGGGCGGAGATGAAACTACCGGGTAAGGCCTGGCTGCAATTTGAGTCTACGCCGCAGGATGACAAAACCCTGTTGACGGTCACTGCCTATCTTGCGCCGTATGGAGTGCCGGGCTTTCTATATTGGTATGCCATGTGGCCTTTTCATAAATTTATTTTCGATGGGCTTGCGCGTCAGCTTGCATCCCGCGCGCGCGTGTTGGCGCATTCGTATTAACGTTTATTAGCAATCCAACAGCGATGGTGAAAATAAAATGCCTCACATTTCCTACTTTCTCTTTCCCATTCTTGGTTATCTTTGCGGCTCGCTGACATTTTCGATTTGGGTCACACACTTTGTCAAAGGCGTGGATGTGCGTGACTCGGGGTCAGGCCATGCAACTACGACCAACACGATCCGTCAGGCCGGGTTTGGCTGGGGCGCGCTGGTGCTTGCGCTGGATATTGCCAAGGGATTTATTCCAACGTATCTGGCAGTCCGCGAGGTAAGCACTCCGGTCTACATCATTGCGATTACGGCAACCTGCGCGGTGATCGGTCATTGCTGGCCGTTGTTTGCACGCTTTCGCGGCGGAATGGGACTGGCAACCGCAGGCGGAACGTTTCTGGCGGTGAATTCACTGGTGTTTTTGATCAGCCTTGGGCTTCTGATATTGCTTGTGTTGGTGATTCGGCATTCGGCGCGCGCGAGTGTCTTGACTGGAATTCTCATCGCGCCGGCGCTATGGATACTCAACATCCGCGATGCAGCATTTTGGGTAACAGTCGGCGCGGGCGTTGTGATCGCGATCAGATTTCTAACAGATTGGAATCGTCAATATCGTGAGCTATGGCTGGACCGCGAACAAACAGGAAGAATCTCGGAATAAGAATCTGTCCATCGTCCGCCGGGCAGGCTGGGGCGCGGCGCGAAGCGGAATTTACATCCAAATAAAAAGAGCCTCAGTCTGCACTGAGGCTCTTACTCATCTCCCAACAACCAATCCAAAATATTGGATTTCTTTTTTGTAGTTTCTTCGAGGCGTGGTGTGGAGAGAATGACAACGGTGATGTTATCGTGGCCGCCGCGTTCATTTGCCAGATTGACCAACGCTTCGGCTGCGGCTTTCATATCTCTTTTTGAGCGGATGATCTTTAGCATTTCATCATCCCACACCAGATCGGTCAGACCATCACTGCACATTAATATGGTATCGCCCGGCTCAAGATGGAAACCCTGATTGCGCTCTGATTCTTCATTGCTTTCTTCGTTATCGATGCGTAAACGAAAATCCACTTCGGGTAATTTTAAGCCGCCCAAATGTCTGCGGATGACATGCACATTCGGATGGTCGTGCATTTGCTCGGCAGTGATGATGCCTTTTTCGTAGGCTTCCTGCACCCAGGTATGATCAATGGTCAGTCTTTGAATTTGCTTGCCGCGCAAAAGATAAATTCGTGAATCGCCGACGTAGGCGGTATAGAGTCTGTTTTCAATAACCCAGACACAGGCACAGGTCGCGCCCATGCCGGTCTCATCATCATTTCCGGCAGAATGAGAAGCGATTGCCTGACTCGCTTCCTGAATTGCATACTCAAGCGCTTTGACAGGTTTTCTGGCGCTGCTCTCGGCGATGCCTTTGGTGATGTAGTTCACCGCAAGCTCTGCCGCCACTTCACCGGCGCGATGTCCGCCGATGCCATCTGCAACAACAGCAAAAACCGCCGGACGCGGGTCTTCCTTACTCAGCAGATAAGATGAGATCGCATAACGATCCTCATTGTTCTTGCCGGACATTCCGGCATGACTGAGTGCGGCAACGTGAAGATGAGCGAGTGTGGTACGAATCATTTTTCAATGTCAGTTAAGACGGTAACCGTGGGTTTTGACACAACAGGCGCTGTCCTAAAGGATAAACGATAGATTAATTGGCCGAAGTGTATCATATCCCCATGCATCAGCCGATAGCCCTCACGGGGGATGGGTTCATAATTCACCCAGGTGCCCGCGATCGAATTGTTATCCTGCAATAAATAACCGCCATCATCGGTTTGCCTGAGCCGCGCATGGACAGAAGAGATGGAGGGATCATCCAAAATCTGGGTACATTGCACAGGATCGGTGCCAAAGATGACTTCCTGCTCAAGCAGTGCGATCGGTGCGACTGCCGCCACCTGACCATCTGCATTAATGCGGAATAAAGATGCCGCCGCTTCTGTTCTGGACTTTGGAACTGCCACGGCTTTCTTTGAGGGTGCGCGCCGCTTTTTGATTTTTTCTTCCACGGGCGCGGGTGATTCTGCAATGGCTTGTATGGATTGGGTCAACGGGTCGGCATCGGCGCGGCGCGCTTCCTGCGCGGCACGCAATGACGGAATACGCAGCCGTCCGCTGAGCAGGATGAAGAAAAGCACCAGACCGGCAAGGATGATCGCGCCAAATGTAATGGCTGTGCGATATTTGGCAAGCAATGCCGAAATTCCGCGCGGCGGCTGGACAACCGTCACCAATACTGGAACGGGCATACTGCTCTTGCTCAAACCAAGCACATCCACCGCCTCAACAACAACCTGATGTTCGGCAGTATTGGTATAGGCGCTGATGTCCCATGTCAACACAAGGAAAGGCTCGGTAGTGTTCTCGTCCACGATCACACCGTCTACATATAGAGTGGTGCGCGTCAACGGGCGCGGATGTCCGTCGAGGAACTCGACGATCATCTCAATATCCTGTGCGGCGGGCAAAAGGATCTCCGTATTGAACGGATCATCTTCCGGCGCGCGGCGTGTGATCTGTAAAGAAGTGGTGATCGGGAATGGGTTGGGCGGCTGTACATCCATGCGGAATTTCTGCTGGGCAGAATTAACTGCGCCCGCTGGAAGGCTGACCTGCACGCCAAGCGAGTGATCGCCTGAAGTATTTAATCGTGATGTGTAGGAAAGTGTATACACTCGCCGCAAAGCGGAAAAATAAGCCTCGGGGTCGGGGAAGCGTTCAAGACCCGAATATGTGAACATGCTTCCGCCGGTTTGAATGGCAAGGTTATTAAACGCGGCTGCGCTGGTTGTGCTGAAGGTTGTTTGCAGATCAATGAACCAGACAAAGATATGAATATCACTTTCCCCTGCCCGCTGAGCGTAGGTCTCAAGGACAGAGATAAGATTGGCGTCATCCATGTGCGGAGTGATAAAGAGGATGGCGCGTTTCATTCCCAGGCGCGGAGTCTGTGCGCTGACAGTATCGATCGCGATGGAAAGGGATTGCAGGTTGGGAATCGCCGCGCGAAAATCCGGCTGGAAGGCATTTAACCCGACGACAAAATCCGCTGCACCCGCATGATTGATGACAGGGCCAGCCTGACTGACGAGACTATAGTCATCGGGCAGGTCGGCGGGACGGCTTTGCACCCATTGCGCCAACACTTGCGCTGTCCGCTGGAAACGGGAGGCGCCGGTTGAATCCCGCGCATCGAGTTGTTCGCCTTGATTGACAGCAATGACAAGCTGCAACGGCACAGCGATCTCATTCAGCGCGTTGACCGGGATCGGCTGATTGTCTTCGATAACAGTAACAGCTTCGGGCTTAAGGCCTGATACGAAAATGCCGTTTGAGTCGAAGACATCCAGGAACGAGGAAACTGTCGGAAAGGAGGATAAATCCGCAGGGTAGAGATTCGCAGCGGCAAGGTTTTGCTGTGCGTGCGCATTTGAGGCTGCACCAAACAAAAAGCTTAAACCAAGAAACAGAGCTAAAATTTTACGCATTGGCCTCAAGAAAAACGGGAGCAACTTCTTTGGGAGTGGTGCTGCGCAGGTAAGCCAGAGTCCAGACGGATTCGGTGTAGGTTGTGAGAATGCCGTTGAGTACCCATAAAACCGGACTGTAACAAAGGACAAATATACCCACCGCGATAAAAGGCTGCCATGAAGTAATGTTGCCCTCAATAAAGGTTTGCATTAATGGAAGAACCAGCAGCAGGATGGGTAATAAAAGAATAAGGTTGATGATAAAACCAGCGATACCAAGCACAATGCCGATAATGAGCAGGGGAATAATATTTTGTAAAAAGACCTGCCAACCACGCCCCAATGCGCCAAAGACGCCCAAATTATCTACAATAATGGAGCGCTTGACCTGCACATGATACAAGCTCAATGCAATGGAAACTGGAATCGCGCAGCAACAGACGGCGATCAGGATCAATACAACCAAACCGCCCGCAGCGGTCATATCAGGTGTGCTGGTGCCGCTGTTAATGAGTGGAAGTAACCCGATCAATATCGCGGCAAAAAAAAGAATGAAATAGGGCAGCCAGATGACGATCGCCGCTCCGAACAGCCGCCAGAAGTAATCGAGACTTTCACCGAATAGTTCACCAAATTGCAGAGACTCTGCGCCATTTTCCGCTTTAACCACGCCGCGCGCCAGGCCAGCCGTACCGACAAGCGTGAAAAATATTTGCAAAATAAGGGCAATGAAAAAAACTGCAAATAGTGCAAACACGATCCAGGTATTTTGTTGAAACCAGCTTTCCATGCGCGCCAGGAAAACTTCGATCTGCCTCAGCATTTCAGGTGTGAACGGGTTTTCGCCTGTTCCACTGCCATTGCTTCTGCTGCTTGAATTGGAATTACTTCCGCTGCTCCTGCCGCAACTGGCAAGGATGCCGAATATCCACAATATCTTGTATTTCCAGGTGATCTTTCCGGCACGGATAAAAACTTCAAGAAGGTCGAATTTCATGGCAGACTCCTTTTCTACAATTTACTGAATAATACCTGATTCTCGGTTTTCCAGCAGACTTGGGGAGAGTCTACGGTAGGTGAGGTTTAGGGCTGTCTTCATGAAAACACCAAGGAAACTTGAAAGCAGGATTATCGCCGGAAAGAAAATGCAAAAAAAGAACAGGGCGATCAAAACCGTACCCTGCAAACTCATTTCCTGTCCCAACTCCAGTAAAAATGGA
This sequence comes from Candidatus Villigracilis proximus, assembly GCA_016715195.1. Lineage (GTDB taxonomy): Bacteria > Chloroflexota > Anaerolineae > Anaerolineales > Villigracilaceae > Villigracilis > Villigracilis proximus. The sequence goes on along the minus strand of JADKBB010000008.1, from coordinate 24,426 downwards.
AATACAAAAAGCGGCATCATCAGTGGCGTGATAAGAAAACTGCTCAGGATCGAACTGCCGAAATAAACGACCATGGTGATAATGACATATTTCCAAAAATGGGCGCGCACCACATGCAGCGCATGTTTAAGCGCATCCATGACGCTCATCTCTTCCATGAGAATCGCAGCTTGAGCAGCTTCCAGAACAGCGCTCATCAGGAATACCAACGGCATCAACAATATCAAAATCGGTTGCAGGCAAATGGAAGCCATGCCGATGGTAACCACGATCAATATAAACGTGAGTAGATTAAAGAGGGTGAGTGCCAAGCCAACCGTCAAATTAACGATCAACATCAGCCCGAGGACGCGCCAGAAATACGGCAGACCATCTCGCAATAAATCCATGAAACGGGTGGAGCCTTCGCCCCGATCCGCGCGGACAATTCCCAGCGTGGCTGCTGAACCGGTTGCGGCACGAACTGCATAGTTGAAGATGCCAAAGAAAATAAGACTCAGAAAAAAGAGGATCACAAAGATCACATCAACAAATGCGGGGAGTTCCGCATTCACAGCCATAACCTGGGCCAAAAAGAGAACAATGAAAAAAGCAAACGGCAGAAACCCTGTCACGATCGGCAGCAGAAGCAAGCCCCAAATGGATTTATGCTTCCAACTGAGTTGGGCGGCACGCGTTAAAACGTTGCTGTAATCGAAATTCATATTCCAGCCTTAACAGATGTATCTTCTGCCATAATGGGCGTGTTCGCATCAACGCTCAATCGCAGGTACGCCACCGCCCAGGCGGATTGAAAAAAGGCCATTAGAATGCCCTGAACTACATACGAAAACAACATCATAAGCGGAACGAAAATCAAAAACAGCACAAACAGCGTCGTACCTGTAATCCCATCCATTTCCATTGCCATCGGGAATAACATCATCGGGAACATCACCGGGAACATAAATACGCTGGACAACATGGAAAGCGCAAAATAAAGGATCACCATCAGGATGATCACATGTAATGCATTGGCGCGAAAAAGTTTCCAGCCGTGCGAGATCGATTCCAGCGTGCCCATATCATCCGCAACAATGGCGGCCTGTGCCAGTTCCAAAACGGAATATCCAACAAGGATGAGCGGGATCAACAGCATGAATATTGGCATAAAACAAAAAGCAGCCAGCCCGAATGTAAAAGCCGAAGCAATAGAAATAAAGATCAAAAAAGCAAACCAGATCACCATCCACGCGCCACCGAAGATGAAATACAAACCAAAAACCCGCCAGAAATATGGCAGGCTGTTAGTAAATAATTCACGAAAAGAAAGTTTCTCTGCGCCTTTTTCCACCTGCAAGGCGCCGTACGTGGATATTAATTGAGCGCCGATGCCTGCCGCCGTCAGTGGAAATATCAAAAGAATAGTCAACACCATAAACAAGACTACGACCCAGCCATCATTTACAAACCGGTTCCACGGGGCAGGCATGAATTCTGCAAAAGCAGGGTTTACAACAAAGAGCAATGGTATAAAAAAAACAGAAAGCAACCCTGGCAGCATCTGCCACAGCCACAGCGCCTTGTGATTCCAACCGATCTTCCATGTCCGTCCCAATACTTCACCAAAATCAAGTTTCATTTCTTCTCCCTTATTTATTTTTTATGTTTTTATAAGCAGATCACTTCGCGCAAAGATATAAAAAGATCATCAACTTCAACAATCAACACCGCACTTACATTCGGAGCAAGTGCGGTGTTTTATCTTAAAAATTTCAAGGCAGGTAAAAACCGGACAGCGCCCGCAGGGCAAGTGAACTATCCGACTCTATATTTTTCTGAATGTATATTCCAACAACCTGACCATCGTAAATCCAAAATCAAAAATCGTAAATCGTCACTCCCACTCAATCGTCGCTGGCGGCTTACTTGTAATATCATACACCACCCGATTGATTCCTTCCACTTCATTCACAATGCGATTTGCAACCCGCGCCAAAAGTTCGTAAGGCAGGCGCGCCCAATCGGCGGTCATAAAATCTTCAGTGGTCACCACACGGATCGCAGCGGCCTCCTGATATGTGCGCTGGTCACCCATCACGCCCACCGATTTCACCGGAAGCAAAACCACAAAGGCCTGAGAAGCAGTGCCGCCTTTTCCTAAAAATCCTTCTTTGGATAATTCCTCCTGCAGGATGTGATCCGCCGCCCGCAGACGGGACACACGCTCAGGCGTACACTCCCCGAGACAGCGCACGGTCAACCCCGGACCTGGAAACGGTTGCCGCCACACCAGGCTTTCACTCAGCCCAAGCGCTTCGCCCACCAACCGCACTTCATCCTTAAACAAATAGCGCAACGGTTCAACAAGTTCAAACTGCATATCTTCGGGAAGTCCGCCCACATTGTGATGCGACTTGATCTTGGCTGCCTTGCTGCGATCAGGACCCGAAGATTCAACCACATCAGGATAGATCGTGCCCTGCACTAAAAATTTTGGCTGACCAACGCTCTTTGCTTCCCGCTCAAAAATGCGGATAAATTTTTCGCCGACGATCTTTCGCTTTTGTTCCGGGTCTGTCACACCCTTCAATGCGCCGAGAAAATCATCGCTTGCTTCCACTGTAATTAATTCCACGCCCAGGCCGCCGCGCAAAGCGGATGCGACTTGCTCACCTTCTTTATGGCGCAGCAAACCTGTATCCACAAAAACCGTCACCAGTTGATCGCCGATGGCTTTATGCACCAGCGCCGCCGCCACTGTTGAATCCACGCCGCCGCTGACAGCCGCCAACACACGCTCACTGCCAACCTGTTCACGAATGCGTTTCACACTTGCATCAATAATGGAAGACGCCGTCCATTCTGGTTTGACGTTGCAAATATCCACGGCAAAGTGTTTGAGCAGCTCCGTCCCGTTGGGAGTGTGATGCACTTCCGGGTGAAACTGCACGCCGAAATATTTGCGCTGCATATCACCCATCGCCGCGAAGGGACTATTGCCCGATTTCGCCAGCGCCACAAACCCATCAGGCATGCGCGTGATCTTGTCTCCATGCGACATCCAAACCTGTGAAATATTGGTAATTAGTTGATTGGGAATAAGGGATTGAATTTCTGCGGGGCCATATTCACGATGAGCTGATGAATCTACTTGACCGCCGAGGGCATGAGTCAATGCCTGCATACCGTAGCAAATGCCGAGAATGGGCAGGCCGGTTTCCAAAATAAATTTCTGAATATACGGCGCGTTCTCTTCATATACAGATTTCGGTCCGCCGGAGAGGATGAATCCTTTGGGATTGATCGAAAGAATTTTTTCCTGCGGCGCATCCCACGGGAACAATTCACAATAGACATTTACTTCGCGCACACGCCGCGCAATGATCTGCGCATATTGCGAACCGAAATCGAGAATGGCAATGGATTCTGTCATGTATTACTTCCTGTATCAAAAATTATGGTCAAAAGTTGAAAGTCAAAAGTCAAAGGCCGGGTTTAGACCTTTGACTTTTGACTTGTAACATCAGAGATAAGATGAAAATGCAAATGCGGAAAATCCTGATATTCGCCGCCGTTCACGATCAGACGATAAGCCTGCAAATGAAATTCGTCCACAAGACTTTGCACAGTGGAATATAAGTCTGTCAGAAAAGCGGTGTCCTGCGGATCAAGCTGCGCCAGAGTTGCGGTTTCATGCTTGGGCACGATCAGCACGTGAAACTTATAGCTGGGAGAAGGATGATGAAACGCAATCAGGCTTGAGGTCTCGCGCAGACGCGCGACTGGAATCAGAAAACTCATGTGGGTAAAAATCCATCCAATGATATGAATAAAAACATGATACCAGAGGATACGTCTGATAAAGCGTTTCCCCTTCAACGTTTAATCCACAAACGTGATCTTGTTGTTATCCAATGAAGCGATGCAGGCCAGCGACTCAACTTGAACGCCAACCGGTTTGAGCGCTTCGCGTCCGCCTTCGAAATCTTTTTCGATCAACGCGCCGATGCCCACGATCTGCGAACCGGCAGCTTCGGCCAAACGTACCAGCCCAAGAATGGTCGCGCCTGAAGCAAGAAAATCATCAATAATAAGGACTTTTTCGTTATTCGCCAGATATTCGGGAGAGACGATCAACTCGACCATGCGTCCCTTGGTGTGCGAGGGCGCGAGGGTTAAATAAACCTGATCGGGCATGGTGATGGGTTTGTTCTTGCGCGCATACACAACAGGCAGGCCGAGGTGAATGCCGGTGGTCAGGGCGGGTGCGATGCCTGAAATTTCGGCGGTGAGAATTTTTGTTGCGCCGCAATCTGCAAAACGTTTGGCAAACTCGCGTCCGCAGGCATCCATCAGGGAAGGGTCTACCTGATGATTCACAAAACTATCCACTTTCAAAATTCCATTTCCCAAAACTTGACCATCTCTTAATATCCGATCTTTTAGTTGCTGCATATTATCTCCATATTGACTAGACAGATTTTTTTCACACATTGTACACCTGATGATGGATGTGTGAGGGGAGAAACTGCCGGGGACTAAAGCCCCGTATGAAGCCTGCCCGCAGGCAAATTGGCAAATCGCAAATTCGTGGACTCTTTTGGATTTGTGTAAGCCCTATATGTTTACTTTTTTCAATAACAAGCGCTTATTTGGGCTTAATATCGGCAAAAAAAGACTGTGTTAGAATTCTTGATGTGACAGATAAGACTATTTTAGTGTTGGCGTCCAACTCTCCGCGCCGCAGACAATTACTCGCACTTGGGAACTGGAAATACAATGCCATCGTCTCAGATGTGGACGAAAGTCAACTGGCGGGTGAAGCGCCCAGAGATTATGTGCTGCGACTGGCACAGGCCAAGGCGCTGGCCGTGGCTGAAAAAGTTCAGCCAGAAAATATCATCATCGGCTCGGATACCGCGGTCATATTCGGCAATTCCATTTTTGGCAAGCCCAAAGATGAAGCGGAAGCTGAATGGATGCTCAAACAACTGCGCGGACAGACTCATCAGGTGTATACAGGAGTCGCATTTTACAGAGTCAGTGACGGAAAAATGTTGACCGAGTTATGCATCACCGATGTACCCATGCGCGCCTACTCAGCTGACGAGATCACAGCCTACATCCAAACCGGTGATCCAATGGACAAAGCGGGCGCATACGCCATTCAACATCCCAAATTCCAACCCGTTGAATCAATGAATGGATGTTTTGCAGGTGTCATGGGATTGCCCATGTGCCATGTGCTGCGCGCGCTACATACTTTTGATATTCACCCTGAGGCCGATGTGCCAATGGCCTGTCAAAATCTGTTGAATTATAAATGTCATGTCTCGGGCGCGATCCTGCGCGGCGAAACATCCGATTAAACAATTGGACTTGCGTCATCATATAAAAAGGGAATGGCGTAAAGATTGAAAGGAAACAAATGAAAGCTTTCCGTTGGGTCAATTTTATTCTCATATTAACATTCCTCTCTGCCTGCGGTTCAGGCGGAACAAGCGGTAATCCGATCTTTTCATTTGCCACAGAAACCCCGCTGCCCACCGCACAGGTCACGATCATCCCCGCGCCGGATGCACAGGCAGCGGTTACCGCGTTTTTACAGGCGCTGCAAAAAGATGATTACGCCAGCATGTACAACATGCTCAGTCAACCCAGCCGGGATGGCATCACATTGGAAGCCTTCTCAAAGCGTATCAATGATGCGCTCAACACCATGAGCGCGGCCGGCATGGAATATTCGATCAACTCTTCATTGCTTAATCCGCGTGCTGCTGAGGTGGCTTACAGCATCACCTATAAAACCATATTGGCGGGTGATATTCAACGTAATATTGTTGTGCGTCTTGTCAATGAAAATGAAGTATGGAAAGTGGAATGGCAGGATGGACTCATTCTGCCGGAACTCGCCGACGGAAATCTACTGGCGATGGAATACAACATCCCTGCGCGCGGCGATATTTATGACCGTGACGGCCTGCCCATCGTTTCCCAGGCAGACGCTTTCGCTTTTGGCATTCAAACAGATCAGATCGACTACGAGATCATCAACACCCTGCTCAATGAGCTCGGAAAATTATGCGGCTTTGACCCCGAATTCATTCAGGACGAGATCGATGTGAATGGCCCGGGCTGGTACCTGCCCATGTGTGAAGGGACTCGCGAAGAAGCCCAGCGTCTGCTTTCCATCAACCCCGGCGGACTGGTGATCTCAGACGAGTACAACTCCCGCTACTATTTTGAAACAGGTCTCGCGCCACAAGTCGTTGGATACACCCAGCTTATTTCCCCCGAACAGTTGGATGCATATCGCCGTCTCGGGTACGATGGCAGCGAAAAAGTTGGGCAGGCTGGCATAGAAAAATGGGCTGAGGATTATCTCGCCGGCCAGCATGGCGGCATTCTGCGCGTGGTCTCTCCCAGCGGACAGATCATCTCCACGCTCGGCCAAAGCGCAGCACAACCCGCAGACTCAGTCTACCTGACCATCGACCGCAACATGCAGTACTATGCCCAACAATCGATTGAATTCTTTCGCGGTGCAATTGTCGTAATGGAAGTGGATACCGGGCGCGTGATCGCGATGGCCTCAGGCCCGGATTTTGACCCCAATCTTTTTGAGCCTGCCAATCCAAATCGAGATGCCCTGGTTGATCTGCTCAACAGCGCAAACGAACCCTTACTCAACCGCGCCACACAGGGGCAGTATCCGCTTGGATCGGCATTCAAGACCATTAGCATGGCCGCCGCACTCGAAAGCGGACTCTATCTAAAAGAAACAACCTACGATTGCCAATATGATTTCACAGAACTCGAAGAACGTGTTTTGCATGATTGGACCTGGCAGCACTGCGAAGACGCGAAAGCCGTTGGTGATTTCTGCGACGACTCATCCACCACGCCTTCCGGCCTGCTGACATTGCAGGAAGGTCTGATGCGTTCCTGTAATCCATACTTCTGGCACATCGGTCTCGACCTGTTCAACTTTGACCGCAGGTCTGATATTGCCAATATGGCGCGCGCGTTTGGTCTCGGCAAATTGACAGGCATTGGCCAGATCCCAGAATTGGCCGGACAGATCACCGACCCCACTACACCAGTGGACGCTGTCAATCAGGCCATCGGACAGGGCGACATGCTGGTGACGCCTTTGCAAGTGGCAGCATTTACCGCCGCCATCGCAAACGGCGGGACCTTATACAGGCCTCAGATCGTTGAGAGGATCCAACCGATAGAAGGCGACCCAAAACTTATCTTCCGCCCTGAAGCCAATGGCACACTCCCCGTCCGCGCAGAAAACCTGACCATCATTCAGGATGCAATGTACATGGTAACCAATAATTCACGCGGCACGGCACGCTTCAACTTACGTGGTTTTATCGAACAATATAAAGTGGCCGGCAAGACCGGTACCGCAGAATCAGGCAATGGCAAATCACACGCCTGGTTTGCTGGATACACCTAAATGCAGCAAACACCACCCTGCCCGATATTGCAATTGTCGTGATCGTTGAAAATATCGGTGAAGGTTCAGAGTATGCAGTGCCGATCTTTAGAGCCATGGCAGAAACATACTATTATGGCAGCCCGCAAACTGTGCCGTGGTATGGGCCTGTCGGTGAGCCGCCCTACACACCCACTCCATAAGAGCAAATACCTCCTGAGCGAAGCCGCATGTACTTGTTTTTTTATGCGGCGCAGGATGTAGAATCAAGGTGATTATTTGACAAACGAAATTTACAAAAGAGGTTTGGTCATCAAGGCCCAATCCGGTTTCTTTACAGTAGAGACCGGTGAGGGTCTTGTTATTTGTCAGTTGCGCGGCAAGTTAAAACAGGGTCGGGCAGTTGGCGATATTGCCGCATTGGGCGATCATGTGCAGTACACGATTTTGGCAGATGGTTCCGGGGTGATCGAAAATGTCGAAGAGCGCAAACAGGCCATCGTCAGGTTGGATCCGCGGCCTCAGGGTGTGTATCAACAGGTTCTGCTGGCAAATGCCGATCAGGCGGTATTCGTCTTTGCGTGTGCGAATCCGAATCCGAAATTAAGAATGTTGGATCGTTTCCTTGTCACCACTGAAAAACAAAAAGTCCCGGCTGTGATCATTGCGAACAAAATTGATCTGGTTGAAAACGCGCGTGAACTTTTTAACGTGTATGAATCGATCGGCTATCGGGTGATCTACACTTCCACAAAAACACGCGCCGGGCTGGATGAATTAAAAGCACAATTGCAAAATAAGGTCAGCGCGCTGGCAGGCCCAAGCGGTGTTGGGAAATCAAGTTTGTTAAATGAGATTCAAGCCGGACTGGGACTGGCCGTGAACGAGATCAGCACAGCCATGAAAAAGGGACGCCACACCACCGTCACACGCCAAATGTTCGCGCTGGATGGCGGCGGATATGTAGCCGATACGCCGGGCTGGAAGAGCCTCGCGTTATGGGATACCGAAGCCGAAGAGATCGATGCGTATTTCCCCGACTTGCGTGATCTTGTGCCGCAATGTCAATTCAGTGATTGCTCGCATAAACACGAGCCGGGCTGCGCGGTGCTGGCGGCGTTGAAAGCCGGCACGATTCATCCTGAAAGATATGATTCATATTTAAGACTGAGGGCGGGGCAGGAGTAATAATTTACGATTGCTGATTTACGATTTTTGATTTGCGATTTATGATTGGGGACTGATTACTGACAACTGATAACTGGATACTAATGAATGACTGATAACTGGAATATGCTCGGACACGAATGGGCTGTGGATATGCTCCATCAGCACGCGGCGCGCGGGGATGTAAGACACGCGTATCTTTTTTGCGGACCTCCCGGCCTGGGACGCCGTACTCTGGCATTGCGCCTCGCTCAGGCATTAAACTGCACAAAGCCCATCGCCGCTGGTATTCCCTGCGGCCATTGCCGTGATTGCAAACAGATCGAAGAAATGCGTCACCCCGATATGCTGGTGATCCAATCCCTGGACGGTGATGGTCAACCCAAAGATGGCGGCACGCTCAAAGTGGATCAGGTGCGCGCGGTGCAGCATTCCCTATCGCTTAGACCGTATCAGGCAAAATTTCGCGTGGCTTTGTTTTTACGTTTTCAAGAAGCCAACGACAACGCCGCCAATGCCCTGCTGAAAACGCTTGAAGAAGCGCCTGCTCATGCCATTCTGTTATTGACCGCCGATACACCCGAGCAACTTTTACCAACCATTGTTTCACGCTGCGAGATATTGCGCCTGCGTGCGTTACCCGTCAGCGCGATTGAATCGGACTTGCTCGCGCGCGGTGTGGATGAAGAACGCGCACGTTTGCTCAGTCACATTTCAGGCGGACGCCCCGGTTACGCGCGTAAACTGATCGATGATTTCACTTTGCTTGAAAAACGGGAGGAACGTCTGGATGATCTGCAAACCTTATTGCCCGCGCCGCGTGTTGAAAAATTTTCCTATGCTGATAAACTCTCGAAAGATAAAGACGTGATGCGTCAGACGATCTTGATCTGGCTTTCGTACTGGCGTGATGTCATGCTGCGTGTGGCACAGGCTGAAACTCCGCTGACCAACATTGACCGCAACATGGAGATCGAATTCCTCGCCGGACGATTGGATCTATCCACTGCGCGGCGCGTGGTCGGAGAGTTGGAGTCAGCGCTGGAAAAACTGGACCGCAATGTGAATGCGCGGATGGTGGCAGAAGTATTATTGCTCGATTGGCCGAAGGTGTAAATGAAACACATAAAATATATTTTTGTTGTTCTTGGAAGCATGATGCTGCTCGCTGGATGCGCGGAGACACAATCGACTCCAACTGTCAGCGGGGATGCGGCTGTTTATACACCGACCCTGTTCGAGGTGGAGAGTGAAGCGGCGGCGCAGACGCGTCTGGATGATGAACGTCCCAATATTATTTTCATCCTGACCGATGACCAGCCTTATGAAACCACGCAATTTATGCCGACAGTGCGCGATGTGCTGATTAAGAATGGGGTCAACTTTGAAAATGGATTCGTGACCACACCACTCTGCTGCCCAAGCCGTTCAAGTATTTTGACGGGTGAGTATGTACACAATCATCAGGTTTACACAGACCGAATGCCGATGGGCGGCGCGCCAAAATTTGACGATCAGTCGTCCATTGCGACATGGCTGCAAAACGCAGGCTATCGTACGGCCTATTACGGAAAATATTTAAATGATTACGATGCGCTCACTCCGCTCGGATATGTTCCCCCGGGTTGGGACAGCTGGAGTGTGTTCCTCGGCAGGAATCTCACAGACGACGATACGGGGTCGTCATCGTATTACACGGATTACAGTCTTTCGGAAAACGGGAATGTGGTCGAGTACACACAAGACAATGCCATCTTTGGCACCGACATGGTGACACGCAACGCAATTGATTTTATTGCGTCTTCTAAAGATGAGCCGTTCTTTATGTTGGTCGGTTATTACAATCCGCACTCACCTTATAAATGGGCGGAACGAAGTGACCCGCAATTCCGTGCGAACTCGGCGCTGCAAGCGGAGCCGTATCGCAATCCAAGCTTCATGGAAGAAGACCGCAGCGATAAGCCGTTATATTTACAGGAATTAAATTCCATCGCGGTCGAAAAGATCGATATTACTTATAAACAAATTCTGCGTTCCCTGCTTTCTGTGGATGATGGTGTGGCGTCCATTTTGAATATGCTGGATAAAACAGGCTTAAGCGAGAAGACGATCATTGTTTATCTTTCTGATAACGGGTTGACCATTGGCGATCACGGATTCGGATTAACGAAAAACTGTCCCTACGAAAGCTGCATTCGTGTGCCTTTTATCGTGTATGCGCCCGGCATGTTCCCTGCACGCAGTGAGACAAAATTTGCCGCAAACATTGACCTCGCCCCCACCTTCGCGGATCTGGCAAATGCCCCGATCCCTGATTCTGTAAACGGGATGAGTCTGCTGCCGCTGTTGAATGATCCGAATGCGATCTGGCGCGATGACCTGCTCTTCGAGCATTGGCCCACCGAAGACGGCATTGGTTCAAAAATTCCCGAGTTTTACGCAGTGCGCAATTCTGAATGGAAGTATGTGGAATATTCAACCGGCGAGAAGGAACTTTACGATCTCAAGAACGATCCGTATGAATTGGAAAATGTTGCAGATCAGTCCGCGTATGCAGAGATACAAGCTCAGTTACAAAAAAGATTGATTGAATTAAAGTTAGAGTAGAAGTGGATTTTCGAAATCTTTATCTTTTATTGGAGAATCAATATGTGCAGAAGCATTAAACCATTACGATTACCAGACCGCCCAGCCACCGAGCAGGAGATTCAAGAAGCAGCATTGCAATATGTGAGGAAAGTCAGCGGGTATCGGAAACCTTCAAAGGCCAATGAAGAAACTTTTCAGAAGGCAGTTGATGAAGTTGCTGAGTCCACGCGGAAGATGCTGGAAATACTTGCGAATAAAACCACCTATGGAGAAACCTCCCATGTTTGACCCGCGTGACAAACAGCTCGCTGACCTTGAAACTAACTATACAGCCTACATGCAAACCATGCAGGGACTTTCTGCTGAAAACTTTCTCGCGTCCCTTGGCGATTGGACACCGCGGGATATTGCGGCGCATTTCATCGGGTGGAATCGAATTACATTGGCAGGATGCAGCGCATTGCGTGAAGGCGCGGAGCCATTTTATTTTTACGATGGCACAAATGATTATCGAAAGGTCAACGCGAGATTTTTTACACAGTTCCCGTCCACAGACTTGAATGAATTACTGGAAGATGTTACTTCCACCAAGGAAGTGTTAATGGCTTATCTAAAAACCATTCCCGAAAATGAATGGGAGTTGGATACGGGCATTGTCCATTATCGCGGCAATCCGGCGACGATTGCACGCTGTGTTGATTCGCTCGTCCGCGATTATCGCAAGCATAGAGAAGAGATCGTGGAAGCATTTCATACAAAGTAAACAAAAATCCTTCGGCCTAAAACCGAAGGATTTTTGTTTACTCAATCGCATCACGTAATTTTCGCGCCAGTTTCCCGAAATGCGGCGTGTAGCGGATATCATCTTTTCTGGGGCGTGGGAGATCAACTTCCACATCCAATTTTATTTTGCCGGGACGCTGCGTTAGAACCAAAACTCTATCAGCTAGAAATAACGACTCATTGATCGAGTGTGTCACCATGATGACTGTCTTTTGTTTGGCCTGCCAGATGCGCGATAACTCCGTCCACATGCGTTCGCGGGTGAGCGCATCCAGCGAAGCAAAAGGCTCATCGAGCAGAAGCAGGTCGGGGTCATGGATGAGCGCGCGCGCGATCCCCACGCGCTGCGCCATGCCGCCGGATAAGTCACGCGGCCACGAGTCTTCGAATCCATTTAATCCAACCAGATCGATCATCTCGCTGGCTTTCGCGCGCGCTTCAGATTCGCCCACCCCATCCAACTCAAGCGGAAGTTTAATATTGTCCATCACGGTGCGCCAGGGCATAAGATTGGATTGTTGAAAAACCATGCCAACCTCAGGCCGGCGATTGCCGCTGAAATTAATTTCGCCGGTTGTAGGCTGCAAAAGACTCGCGAGAATTTTTAGAAGCGTGGTCTTGCCCGAACCCGATGGCCCGAGAAAACAAATAAAATCACGCGGACAAACTTCAAAGGAAATATTTTCAAGCGCGTGCAATCCGCCGTTGCTGTCGGGAAAAACAACGGAGAGATCTTTTACAGTGAGGATCGGGGAAGGTTTCATAATTTTCACGTTTCACACGTCACGCTTCACTTGATACATGAAACGTGATACGTGACACATAAATTACGGCACGAATGAATTTGTAAATGCTTTGTTCAAATCCATATTCTCGGGAATCAAACCCATCTCAAGCAAAATGGTTTGCATATTCTCCCAGGCCTGCGGATCAGAATACCCGAGGCGCTCAGCCTTCCACATTTCAATCGACGTGGCAAGAATTTCCTTTTGAACTTTTTCATCGAGGTCGGCAAAATTTGGAATGTAGGTTGCGCTCAACGCATACGCTTCATCAGGATTTTCATTCGTGAATTTTAATCCCTTCAAAAACGCGCCCACAAACGCGCGAACCAACTCCGGGTCTTCTGCAATTATTTTCTCGCTCGCCAAAAGTCCATTCGCGGCCAGCTGCACAGAATCAGCCACGCGCAGCTCGGTCACATCAAAACCCTGCGCCTTCAACTGGATCGGTTCATTCGCGGCATAACCCACTACAATATTTTGTTTGCCCGCGGCGAATAATTCCACCTGATTAAAACCGACCTCCACCAATGTCACATCGGCTTCGCTCAAACCCGCAGAAAATAATAAAGCACGCAAGCCAATATAATTCGCGCCAAACAGGCCGGGCAAACCAATCGTCGTGCCCTTCAAATCCTGCGGTGTAACAATTCCCGCGTCACTTTTTGCGATCACCGAAATCGGATACTGTTGATACCACGCCGCCACATACGTCACCGGCACTTCCTGCGCGCGCGCCAGCAGCACCTGTTCACCCGAAACCACCGCAAACGGAAGTTCCCCCGCGCCCACCAATTTCACGCCGTCGGTCTCAAATGAATAATCAAACTCAATCTCGATCCCGGCCTCTTTAAAATATCCTTTTTCGATGGCCGCATAAAAAGGCGCATACTGGATATTGGCAATATACCCCATCGGCAGGCGGATCTTCGTCAACGCGCCCGCATCATTCTGGACCTGTGAACCGCCACAGGCCGAAAGGCTGATCGCCAGCCCGAGCATAAGTAAAACTAATTTCTTCAACATTGTATTTCTCCTATAATTTTTTATCTACATGCTGAGCGGAGTGAGCGCACTTCGCGAACGGAGCCGAAGCATCCTTCGGCTTCGCCACAAAGAACGTGTGGCTCCGCTCAGCATGTAAATTACTCAGGGTGTAGTTTGTTGCCATTTTAAAAATCTTTTTTCAAGCACAGTTACGATCCCATACAACGACAGTGCCAACGCCACCAGCATCATCACCGCCACAAACACCATTGACGTGTCATATTGAAAATCTCCGACCTTCAACAAAAATCCGAGACCTTCCTTTGCATCCACCAACTCACCCACGATGGCGCCGATGACCGATAACGTGGCGCCGATTCTTAATCCGCCTAACAGCACGGGCAGAGACGCGGGCACTTCGAGTTTGGTCATCACCTGCCAGCGTGAGGCGCGCAATGAATTCATCATGTCATACAACGCTGGCGGAACAGCCCGCACGCCCACCACTGTATTCACCAACACCGGAAAGAACACGATCAAGGCGCAGATGACCACTTTCGACAACATACCCTGTCCCAGCCAGATGACCAGTAACGGCGCAATCGCCACGATGGGAATCGCCTGACTCGCCACCAGATACGGTGAAAGAATCTTTTCCAGTGAGCGCGATTTGGCAAGTAAATATCCCAGCACCGTGGCGCATGTCACACCGACCAGCAAGCCAAGCATGATCTCCAGCAAAGTGACGCTCGTGTGATACAGCAGACTTCCATCTGCCAGAGATTTAAGTAGACGAGTCCACACATCCACGGGCGAGGGCAGAATGAATTTGGGCAAGCCGCTCAAATGTGCGATCAGTCCCCAGGCCAGAATGCCGAAGAGAATGGAAATCGTACCGAGCCAACGTGAGAATGATATTTTCATAGTTTTCACCGGAGACCTGACAGGTTTATAAAACCTGTCAGGTCTTAATAAACAAAAACGCCTCGCTAGAATCAACTGCGGGGCGTGAAGGCAGGCCAGAGCGGAGTCTGATGCGGATGTCACGTTGTAATAAAAATCCCGAAAACAAAGATCGTTTTCGGGGCGTGAATCAACATAGAGACCACATGGTCCTGTCGTTTACCTTCTTCTATCCAGACTATACTGTCGGCCTCGGAATTCCGCCGAGTCATGCCCGCTTTTTGCGGTACCCATTTCCCAAAAAGGAAATTGTCACTGCCCAAAGAGGCTCGTGGGCTTTACCACCGATCGGGAATTGCACCCTGCCCCGAAGGTTATTAAGTTGTAGTTTGATTATAGCGCAATAAAGTTAATTATTGTTTAGGATAATATTCAGCGCGACCAGCCCGCCGCATAAACAAAAAGAGATCACCATTGAGACCAGAAAATAAATAAGAATATTTTGCTGATTTGATTGGCCGGTCTTGCCGTTATATTGCGTACCGCAGCTCTGGCATTTCACATGCGTAAACATGGACGGACCAACCGCGCCGCCCCACCAGGTATAGCTGACTTTTTTTGCTGCACTTTGCCCACACTGCGGGCAGGGCGCATACTGAATTAGGTTTTTCATTTTTTTCCTCCAGAATAAAAATAGTGTTGATGAAGATCATCAACACTATTTTTACTGTAAAGTATAAAGCCGGTAAATCACACTTGTGTACGGGCTACTTCAACTGTGCTTTTATCTTCTCAGCGGTGTCTTTATAAGTAGTCAATTTTTCAGCTTCCTTAGCGACCAGCGCGGCGGGAGCCTTGTTAGCGAAATCACTGGAGAGCAGTTTTTCGAGGCGTTCGATATGAGACTGCGCTTCTTTTAATTCCTTCTCAAGGCGCGGCTTGTCATTTGCAATGTCCACCAATCCAGCGAGCGGAATATAGATCTCAACTGTGCCAGCAACGAGGACAGCGGCATCTTCCGGTTTTGTTGCAAGGGAAGAATGAATTTCAAGAAGCGAGGAATCCAAACCGGCCAAGGCAGCGATCATTTGAGCCTGATCCTTGAGCAGATCAGTTTTGTCGCCGGCAGAGAATTGAGCCGTGAGTTTCTTTGATGGGGCAATACCTTTTTCTGAGCGCAGGTTGCGAATTGAACGGATCATATCTTGAATTAATGCAAAATCAGCGACCTTGGATTCTTCCCAGCCTTCGGGTTCACGCGGCTCTGGGAAGCTCGCAACGATGAGTGCAGTCGGCCAATCTTTGGCAATCTCCGCAATTGGCGATTCAAGAATCGCACTGCGCAGATGTCCCCACACTTCTTCAGTGATGAAAGGTGTGAAGGGATGGAGCAAACGCAAACAGGTATCAAACACGCGCGCCAAAGTTTCAACGGTCTGCTTTTTGGTTTCAGCACGCTGCATTTGTCCTTTAGAAACTTCCACGTACCAGTCTGCAAAGTCGTTCCAGATAAATTCATAAATTTCCTGACCAGCCTGCCCGTATTGGAAGTTTTGGAATTGACGTTCCACATTGCGGGTGAGGGTTTGCAGTTTGGCCCAGATCCAGGAATCAGCAAGGGGGTATAGTTGACCTTCGACTTTTGACCTTCGACCTCTTCCAAAGAATCAATTGCAGAAATTACAAACCTGCCCGCATTCCAAATTTTATTGGCGAAGTTGCGGTTGGCTTCCACTCTCTTAACGCCGACGTTCGTATCGTTGCCGGGGGTGGAACCCACCAGCATTGTGAAGCGCAATGCGTCTGTGCCGAACTCGTCCATCACGACTAGCGGATCAAGCACATTGCCTTTGGTCTTCGACATTTTATGGCCATGCTCATCGCGCACGAGTCCATGCAGATAGACGGTATGGAAGGGCGGCGCTTCTGTAAATTCAAGTCCGCTCATGATCATGCGCGCAACCCAGAAGAACAAAATATCATAGCCCGTTTCCATGTAGGAAGTTGGGTAAAAATATTTCAGGTCGGGGGTTTGTTCAGGCCAGCCCAATGTGGAGAACGGCCACAAGCCCGAAGAGAACCACGTATCCAACACGTCATCATCCTGACGAATTTCCTTCGAGCCGCAGGTGGCGCATTGGGTCGGGTCTTCGCGCGCCACGGTCATATGATTGTCGGGGCAATACCAAACCGGAATGCGATGTCCCCACCAGAGTTGGCGGCTGATGCACCAGTCTTTAATATTGTCGAGCCAGTTGTAATAAACTTTTTCAAAACGCTCAGGCACGATCTTGATCTGTCCATTGTGCACGGCATCAAGGCCTTTGTTCGCGAGTGATTCCATTTTGACGAACCATTGCTCGGAGATCATCGGCTCGACAATTTCACCGCCGCGTTGTGAGCGTGGAATTGTTGTGGTGTACGGCTCGGTCTTGATGACGAGGTCCGCGGCTTTCATATCAGCCCAGATCTTTTTACGTGCCTCGAATCGATCCTGACCTTGATACTGGCCGCCATTCTCATTTATTTTCGCCGCCTTATCCAAAACCGAGATGATCGGCAAATTATGGCGTTGCGCGATGGCATAGTCATTTGGATCGTGCCCCGGCGTGATCTTAAGCGCGCCGGTACCAAATTCCATGCTGACATAATCATCGGCGATGACCGGAATCTCGCGGCCAAGGACCGGGACAATGGCTTTCATGCCGATGAATTTCTTAAAGCGTTCATCCTCAGGGTGGACTGCCACAGCGGTATCCCCAAGAATCGTTTCGGGACGGATGGTGGCGACGGGAATAAATTCATCTGAACCCGCGATCATATATTTGAAATAATATAACGTGGCCTGCTCTTCGCCATATTCCACTTCCAAATCTGAAACAGCGGTCTTGAGTCCCGGTGACCAGTTGATGAGACGCGGGCCGCGATAGATCAGTCCTTTTTCATACAGACGAACGAATGCCTCTCGAACTGCCCGACTCAGGCCTTCGTCAAGGGTGAAGCGCTCACGGTCCCAGTCACAGGATGCGCCCATGCGTCGAATCTGATTGGTGATCATGCCGCCGTATTTGCGTTTCCATTCCCAGGTGCGTTCCACGAATTTTTCGCGGCCCAGTTCTTCGCGGGTCACTTCGTCATTTTTAAGCAAATCACGCTCCACCATGAGCTGTGTGGCGATGCCGGCGTGATCGGTGCCGGGAACCCATAAAGTTGAAAAGCCCTTCATGCGGTGATAGCGCACCATGAGATCTTCCACGCTGACGAACATGGCGTGACCGATGTGCAGTTCGCCGGTCACATTGGGCGGCGGAATCGTCAGAACGAACGGTTTGACATTCGGGTCGAAACCGGGTTTGTTGGGATCATTATGCGGCTTGAAGAATCCGCCTGTTTCCCACATGGCGTAAATGCGCTGTTCAGTGGATTTGAAGTCGTATGCTTTGGGTAATTCTTGTTTTGCCATTCTTGCTCCTTGTAACAGGTAAACATTGAAATTCGTCGGGAAGAACATGTTTACGCCTCTCCACCAGTTTTTATAGATTATCTTAAACAAAAATACTTCATCCAAATTGAGGACGAAGTATTGCTCCGCGGTACCACCTCAGTTCGCTAATTGCTTAGCGCACTTTGCGACTGACATTCATCAGTCCATGCTGTAACGGGCATTCCCGTGCCGTTCTAGTTTCACGAAGATTTCTTCGGCAGAGTGATCAGACGACTTCAGCGATGATTTCCTGCGGATGCTTCCACCGAGCACATCCTTCTCTATCAGGTATTTTTCACTTACTACTTCTGAATGATTGGGATTATATGCGTGAGAGAAGAATGCGTCAAGAAAAATTACAGGGCCAATTACTTCGCAGCCTCCGGCAGTACCAGCGGACCTCCCATGAATGGATGTTCGACGACCTGCACGGGCAGACAGTAGGCTTGGGATATTAATTCAGAGGTCAATACTTCGCGCGGGGTGCCGATGGCTTTGAGGTGACCGCCGACGAGCAGGGCTACGCGGTCTGCAAAGTGGGCGGCGAGGTTGAGATCGTGCAATGCGACCAGCACAGCAAGATCTTCTGTGTGAGCGAGTTCTCGAATCAATTCCAATAAGCTGACTTGATATTGCAAGTCTAAATGAGCGGTGGGTTCGTCGAGCAAAAGAATCGGCGTGGATTGGCACAAGGCGCGCGCCAATAAAATACGCTGTGCTTCGCCGCCTGATAATTCTCCGACGCGGCGTTCGGCGAATGCCAAAGCGTTGACTCTGTCCAAGGATCGCCGGGCCAGTTCTTCGTCGAGGGAAGATGCGTGGCCTAAAAATCCGAGGTAGGGCGTGCGTCCCATTAAGACAGTCTCCCAGACAGTGAAGGCGGGCGGTAATGCAATTGCCTGCGGGACAACGGCGAGATAGCGCGCGCGCTGGAGCGGAGTGAGAGTTTGAAAGTCATCGCCGTTGGTGCGGATGTTTCCTGTGGAAGGAATCACGCCGCTCGCAGCGCGGATGATGGTGGATTTGCCCGCACCGTTGGGGCCGATCAACGCGAGCACTTCGCCGTTTTTTACGTCGAAGGAAACATCGTGGAGTACTTGGTGATTATGATAAGAGGCGGAGAGGTTTTGAATTTTAAGCATGGCTGTTAGAAGATTAGATACCAAAATAACGCGGTTTCTTTTGTGTTTGGGTTAATGGCTTTGTAGACACTGCTGTCAAAACCGCTTAAAACAAAGCCGTATTTTTGATACAAGGTACAAGCAGGGACATTATCATCCTGTGTTTCGAGCATAACGCCCGGGAAATTATTTTCGCGTGCCCATTGGATTCCGTGCTCGAGCAATGCGCGCCCGATGCCTGTGCCGCGATATTCCGGATTCACAACGATGTCATCTACATAAGCAAATTGATTCCACCATGCAACCATGCGAATGCGCCCCGCAAGTTTCGCGGGCGAGCCTGTTTCAGCGAAAAAGACAACTGGCGCAGGGCTTTCGCCAAAGCCGTAATCTGTATCTTGGGCGGGAATATCCCTTTCGTAGGGTTCAACATCTGCAACCGAATATATAAGTTTCTCTTTTTCGATCTCAAGGATAACTCTTGAGCTGACAATGAACTTGCGTGAAAACAGATTCGCTTTTGGCGCGTTCTGTAAATCTGTTTTGTGAATAATAAATTCCATAAGATAGCCTTTCCTTATTTGATCGTCGTTGGGATGCCTGCCACCATAAAGATGACCTTATCTGCTTCGCGTGCGAGCATTTGATTGGCCGGCGTCCTTTTCTGCCGGGCAGGGCGAGCAATCGCGGTAAATATTGCGTCCCAGCTGATGATATCGGCTGTTATTGACTCGTAGATAATGCCGCGTTGGCATTTCGGCGGCGAGATCTGCTTCAAGCGAACGGTGGCGCGGTGATTTTCGATCATTTCGTCGTCGAAAGACGGTGGCGGTTGCGATAATAAAGGCCACGCACCCCTCGTCCATTCGCGTCCCGCCGAGGATGAGGGTAAGTTTGCTCATGCTAGGTTGCCTGGAAATGCGATACATCATTTAAGAGATTTAATGTGACGGCATCTTCCTGCACGATCAATTCAGAGAGCGAAGCCTGTGAAACGCGGAATTGCCAGTAGCGGTTCAAATCCACACCGAGGGTGACGGCCAGCAAAGATTGAAGTGCGCCGCTGTGTGAAACGACCAACACGGTCTGGTCTTTGTGATCATCCTTGATCTGATCAAAAGCAGACTTAACCCGTGCTGCCAGTTGAGTGAGTGTCTCGCCGTTTGGTGTGGAAATATTCATTGAGTCCGTCATCCATTTTGAGAACAGGTCAGGTGAATGAGCAGACATTTCCTTATAGGTCATGCCTTCCCAATCGCCAAATGAAAGTTCGCGCAAGCGGGAATCTTTTTTGATTTCAAGTTGATGAAAATCTACGATGGCTTGCGCTGTGTTCGCGGCGCGTGAAAGGTCGCTGGTGTAAATGGCGTGGATTGTTTCTGTTGAAAGCCGTTTTGCAATTTGTGCGGCTTGTGTTTGGCCAGTTTGATTCAAAGGGACATCACTTTGTCCTTGATAGCGTCCTGCGATGTTCCAGTCAGTTTGTCCGTGGCGGGTGAGGAGAAGTTTCATAAGGGAAAGGATGAAGGATGAATTATGAATGATGAAGTAAAAAATACCAGGATTAATGTTTTAACCAGTGTTGTGACTGCGCCGTCGCCGGTGTTGACGATCAGTAATTCTTTTTGGGGATTCTTATTCAAAATGATCTCACCAAATTCCTTGATTTTTCGCTTTTCGTAATACCCAAAGAAAAAATGGAGCACCCGCCAAAGCAGTGACAATTCCCAGCGGCAATTCCTGCGGCGCAATGATCACACGTGCCAGAATATCCGCCAGTAATAATGCGCCCGCACCGCCGATAATGCTCAGCGGAATAATGCGGCGATAGTCCACGCCCCACCAGATGCGGACAACATGCGGAACGATCAAACCAACAAAGCCGATGATGCCCGCAAACGAAACCGCTGCCGCTGTTACCAGTGACGCTGCAACGATAATGATGAATTTTGCACGGCGCACATTTAATCCCATTTGCAGCGCCTGATCATCGCCAAACTGCAAAAGATTTAATGCATATCCGTTTAAGACCAGCGTCGTTAGGCCGATCAATAAATAAGGAACAAGCGCCAGAGTCACATTCCAGCCGAGCAGACTTACTCCGCCCAACAGCCAGCCAATGGCGCGGCGCAATTCACCTGTGGAACGCAGCATGAGGAAAGATGTCAACGAGGTTGCGAAGGATGAAAAGGCCAACGCCCGCCGAAATTCAAACTGGTAGTTGGTACAGTGCCGCCTACATTCGCAAACAAATAAACCAGATAGACCGTCAACAAACTGGCGATGAACGCGGCCAGCGGCACAGCCAAAAGCCCAAGCGCCGTATACGGCCATTGGATAGACATCGCCAGCACCGCGCCCAATCCTGCACCCGAAGCCACACCGATCAAATACGGGTCAGCCAGCGGATTGCGGAACAATCCCTGATACGCCGCGCCGCTGCCTGATAATGCCGCACCTACCAATGCGATCAAGACTGTGCGCGGCAGGCGAATATCCCAGAGGATCGTGCGAAAAGTTTCGCTGGTGGTTGATCCAGTTAATGCGCGCCACACCAGCCGGCGGAATAAAAATGGAACCAACCGCCAGGCTGAGAAGCAGGGTGTTGAGAAGAAAGAGGAAAGAGGAAAGATAAGGGCGGCGCATGGAATGGTAAACAAGTCCACAAGGACACAGATGTATCCGTGTTTACTTGTGGACTTGTAACTTATTTACTCAAAAGACCGGGTCTCAACAACTTCGCCAGCGCTTCCAAACCATCCACCAAACGCGGACCGGGGCGGCTGAGTAAATTATCGTCGAAGGGCAAAACCTGGTCCAGTCTTTACGGCGCTCAGATTTTCCCAGCCGGGGCGGCAGCAACCGCTTCCGCTGTGACACCAAAAGCAGAATCACCAAGGAACAATAAACATCGGGTCAGCGGCAACCACCTGCTCCAAACCTTAATTGGGGATAGCTCAATGTCTGATGCAATGTTATAGCCGCCGGCACGCCTTATTCATTAATAAATTGATAAATGTACCGCTGCCTGCCGTGTATGGTCGGTCGATCGGTGCCATCCAATTCATAGAAGACACTAATGCGAGAACTAAGCGGCAATATCTTTTCATCCACTGCGGCGACGCGGGCTTTATGAATCTGGTCAACTTGGTTGGGTCCTGTCCGGTCAACTGGGCGACGATCTCAAGGTTGGTATACATTTCTTCCAATGTGTTTGCCCTTCAAATAGTAAACCGTCAGCCCCAAATCTTCGAGCGCCTTCACCTGTTCGGCTGTGTTGATCTCCGCGGCGAGAATTAGATCAGGCTTTAAGGAAACGATCAACTCGGTGTTTAAGCCTGCATAGGTATCGCCAATATCAGCAACATCCAGAGCCTCAGCCGGATAGTCGCTATAGGCATCACGGCCGATAACCTGGGCGCCTGCACCAACCGCAAAGAGGATTTCTGTATTGATGGAGCCAATGAGATGATGGAGCTCCGCGCCGCGCCATTCATAATCACAGGCCCGCCCAGCCCATCTGTGAGTGTGATCGTTGCTGAAACAGGAGCTTCTGGTGGCGGGGGGCACATCCGGCAATGAAGAGTGCCAGTAATAAAGTCAAAAGTAAGTTTGCGAAACATTTTACATCTCCAGTTTTGTATAAAAAATTATTTACTAAACAAGGAAACCCTAAAGGTCTCCTCTGCTTTCATAAACCCTGATGGATGTACAAAAAGACCTTTAGGGTTTTACAAGCAGCCAAACAAGAATCAAAATCCCCAGCCGATGACTGGGGAGGGGGAGAGGCAATCCGTGCAAGCCGTCATCCACCTCCTTTTGCGAGAGTGTGGCGAACCGACCAGAGCGGGCGACCGACTTATGATATTTGGTAGTTTTAGTTACTCCTCGGCTTCAGTTGAACGATCCAACTACCAAACAATATAACTACCCAACTACTGAACTAACTTCACAGTTGCGCGACAGTGCCGGAATTCCACCGGCTTCGCCGCTTGCTGACCGTTGTTACTATTTTTTATTTTACCACTGAGTGCGCCGCGATTTTTTTTATTAATCCGCAAAAAACAACACGATGAATAGGCATGAACAAAAACCAATACATGAATCCGCCAAAGCCGTGCGGGGTGAAGTAAACCGTTTGCATTAATCGCGTGCCTCGCGCGCTTCGACGCGCCATTCCATCCAGCCCTTCGCCGGGGGCTTTGAGCTGTGAATGCAAAAGAAGTGATTTCTCAGGGTCGATCACATCCACCTGATAACAATCATAGCCGTGGCATTGGGACCAAATCTTCCAATGCCAAAAAAGCCGCACAGTTTCCATAACCAGTTTGCGTAAGGCCAGTTTGTTTTGTTGCCCGCGTTTTAAATTTGGCATCGAAAACTTTTTTGATGTCGGCTTTTATTTGTGTCTCGCGGTGATCGATAAAAAAGCCTTCATGCTTTAAAAAGACTTCGGAAGTCTTTTTGACGACGCGATTGGTTGTGTTGTCTGCGGGCAGACTTCCGAAGTCGAAGTCGGAGTCCGATCTCCGACTCCCAAACGCGTCTGGATCTTATGGGGATGTAAACGAGTTGTGGGCTTCCCTTTGTAGCTGATTCAAAATCGACGAGATTTACTTCGGGATAGATCTTGCGTGCAGTGTCGTGGATGACCATGCTGTCACTCGATAATCCACCCACGAGTGCATATGCGATCGGACGCGGCACTGGTGTGGTGAGGCCAATGCCGAAAGCCATGAACCAAACAGGGACATACGGCAAAAGCAAGAAATCCGCCGCTTATGCCCGCGAATGCGTGCGTAATGCAGCATGAGATCTTTGTAAGCTGAAACATCGGGGCCGCTGATCTCGAAGACCTGACCCCTGTCCATTATGGTTGTTCAACGCGGCCAGTAGGATAATCGATTACGTTTTGAGTCGCAATCGGCTGTGACCTACTCTTAATCCAGACTGGCGCTGGGATAACTGGGAACAACTCGGTCATAAAGCGGATCATCTCAAAGGAGATGCTGCCGGAGCCAACCACTACGCCCGCGCGAAACTCAGTGACGGGCACACTTCCCTGCCGCAGAGTTGCGCCTGTTTCAATTCGTGAGCGCATGTGCGGCGCGATGTGCTGTTCTTCGTCTGCCAACCCGCCCAGATAAATAATATGACTTACTCCGGCTTCTTCTGCGGCGT
>JADKBB010000007.1 GCA_016715195.1 Candidatus Villigracilis proximus | reverse complement strand
ACCTGATTCACGATAACCGCCAAAACCAGAAGCGGCATCGAATAAATTCGTTGAGTTGATCCAGATCGTCCCGGCTTTGACTTGCGTCGCAATATCCAACGCGAGATTAATGTCCTCGCTCCAAATGGATGCGGCCAAACCAAAGCGGATATTATTCGCCAGTTTCACAGCTTCTTCAGGCGTTCTAAATGTCATCGCGGCCAATACCGGCCCGAAGATTTCCACTTGCGCAATCGTCGAAGCCGGCGCGACATTTGTAAATAAAGTTGGCGGATAATAATATCCTTCCATCGGACAAGACCATGAAGGCTGCCACATGTGCGCGCCTTCGGTGATTCCCTGTTGCACAAGCGATTCAATTCTTTGCAATTGCACCGGCGCAACGATCGCGCCAATGTCCACGCTTTTATCGAGCGGATCCCCCACCCGCAGTTTTTCCATGCGCGCCTTCAACTTGCGATACATCTTTTCGGCGACGCCTTCCTGCACCAGCAAACGCGACCCCGCGCAGCAGACCTGTCCCTGATTGAACCAGATCGCATCCACCACGCCTTCAACCGCAGAGTCCAGGTCTGCATCGTCGAAGACGATGAATGGAGATTTTCCTCCCAGCTCAAGCGATAATTTTTTCGCCGTACCAGCCGTCGCCTTACGAATGATGCGTCCCACATCGGTCGAGCCGGTGAACGCGATCTTATCCACATCCGCGTTGACCAGCGCCGCGCCGGTTCTTCCGTCACCGGTAATGATATTCACAACACCGGGCGGCAAAATCTTTTCACAAATTTCCGCAAACAACAGCGCAGTCAGCGACGTAAATTCAGCGGGCTTCAAGACCAGCGTGTTGCCCATCGCCAGCGCGGGCGCGACCTTCCACGCCAGCATCAACAGCGGAAAATTCCACGGGATGATCTGCCCCACCACGCCGAGCGGTTCGTATCCGCGCAACTCAGTGGACATGATCTGCGCCCAACCCGCGTGATGATAAAAATGGCGGGCCACAAGCGGAATGTCAATATCGCGCGTCTCGCGGATCGGCTTGCCGTTATCGAGTGTTTCGAGGACAGCGAACAGGCGCGAATGTTTTTGAAGCTGACGCGCAATCGCATACAAATACCGCGCTCGCGCGTGACCGGATAACTGGCTCCAGCTTCGAAAGGCTTTTCTCGCCGCCTTGACCGCGTCCTGCACATCGGCATCACTGGCCTGAGCAATGTCACCTAATTTTTTGGCCGTCGCCGGATTGATAGAGTCAAACCATTCCTTTGAAGAAGGGTCACGCCATTCGTTGTTGATAAAGAGCTGAAACTTCCCATCATGCGCGGCGATCCAATCCAAAGCAGGCTTTGAAGTTTCAGGCGCAACGCCGTAATCAAGGGTTTCGAGAATTTCAGAAATTGTCATTTTGATTCCTTGGAACTTCCATCCTCATGAAACCACTCCGCCGGTGTCGTAGCCGTGGACTGATGATTCTTCCAGGTTGCCACTGCGAGTTGGAGCGTATCAAGCATGTGATAACGCAAAGACTCAATTGTCTCGGCATAGCGCTTATAGACAGAGCGGTCATCATTCTCGTTATTCTTTAAGTCACGATGAATGATCTTCATTAAAGCCAATGTCAGGCTGACATTCAACTCGCTGGTTCCCATTAATAACTGGAAAAGATTTAGCTTATCGTCTGTCGTGGTATTGCGAAATAGTTCTTTGTGGTCTGATGAAATAGGCATAGGATATTCTTTCTTAACCCAGTGTTTGATATTGCATGGACGCGTACCGTCCATAGGCAAAGTGTTCAAGTTGACGTTCGATATCGTTCAGCAAAGCCGAAGCACCAATGCGGAATAAATTCGGGCGCATCCATTCTTCGCCAAGTTCTTCCTTCATTAGGATCAACCAATCAAGCGATTGCTTCGCGGTGCGAATTCCGCCGGCGGGTTTGAATCCCACTTTATAGCCCGTGGATTCATAATACGCGCGGATGGCACGCGTCATGACCAGGCTAACGGGCAGCGTGGCATTGGTCGGCTCTTTGCCCGTGGATGTTTTGATAAAGTCTGCACCGGCTTGCATACAGATAAAACTGGCGCGCATTACGTTCTTCAATGTGCCGAGTTCCCCTGTCGCTAAAATGGACTTCATGTGAGCAGGTCCGCAGGCTTCACGGAAGGCTTTCACTTCATCGTACAGCGCCTGCCAGTTTTGCGTCAACACCAGTTGGCGTGAGATGACAATGTCAATTTCAGAAGCACCCGCTTTGACCGAGGCTTCGATCTCTTCAATTTTTTGTTTGAATGGATTTAATCCCGCCGGAAAGCCGGTGGAAACCGCAGCCACGGGAATGCCCGTGCCCTGCAAAGCATCCACCGCCGTGGATACAAATCCGTGATAAACGCAGACTGCGCCGGTCGTGAAGTGTTTGTCAGCCAGGCCGAGGTCTTTCAGCAAATCCGCACGGATCGGCTGACGCGCTTTCACACACAGCCGGCGGACTGTCCCTTCGGTGTCGTCGCCTGAGAGTGTGGTCAGATCTATATTTTGTACGGCCTGTAACAGCCACGCAGCCTGCCATTCTTTTTTGACTGAGCGCCGGGTTGGGATGGTAGCGGCACGCCGCTCAATGGCAGAGCGATTCACTTTGGTGTCTTCCACAGGCCCGAGGTCCAGAGGAAGAATCGGATTCCGGTCGCTGTGAATGGTCACGGGTTTTGTGTCGAGTGTCATAGTCATGTAAAACTCCTAATGTCAGACTTATTATACAGCGATTGAGAAGTTTTCCTTACGTTATAATTCTTCAGGTGAAAAACTCTGGTTCTACCGTTTTTACTTCCTTAACGGAGCGAGGGCCAAAGGAAAACCAAACCCCCCGCAGAAACGGAAAAGGCAAAACCTTTAAAAAAATGAAACTCACTCCCCCAACCCCGGAAGAATATGCACCCTATTATGGCGCCTATGTTGGGCCAGCCACCGCCCGCGGAGATGTGCTCGCCGCCCTGCCAAAACAAATTGATGAACTGAACGCCGCGCTCGGAAAATTGACCGACGAACAGGCCCGTTTTAAATTTGGCCCGGCCGAATGGTCGATCAAGGAAGTGGTCGGTCACATGAACGATGTGGAGCGCATTTTCTCCTACCGTTTGCTGTGCATCTCGCGCAATGACAAAACTCCGCTGCCCGGTTTCGAGCAAACGATTATGTGCGTGAAGCCAGCTTCGACGAACATCCGCTCGGTGAGTTGCTTGCAGAGTTTGAACACCTGCGCCGCGCAAACATTCTCGCCATCAAAAACATGAGCGAAGCCGGCATTGACCAGCGCGGCACCGCCAGCGGATACACATTCAGCGCGCGCGCCTTGATCTACATTTTGGTCGGGCACGTTGAGCATCACATGACCAGTCTGTATGAAAATTATTTATCAGCAATGAAGGGCTAAAGAAATTTCGCCGCAAATGAAGAGCTAACCACAAAGACACGAAGGCGCGAAGGCACCAAGAAACCTTTGAGTCTCTGTGTCTTTGTGCCTTCGTGGTAAATGAAAGTCCATTCCATCGCCCCTCAAATTTACACCCCGCAAGCCACCCAACCCGTAAGATATAATCCCAACACTTATGACCAAACGTTCCCCGCTTCAGATCATCCTCATCCTCTCCGCGCTCGCCTACCTGGGCTTCATCATCGGCACCTCCTTTGACATCAAAGGAGAACGCTACTTCACCCTCGTAGACGACGCCATGATCTCTATGCGCTATGCGCGCAACCTCGCGCAAGGCCACGGACTGGTCTGGAACATCGGCCAGCCGCCCGTGGAGGGTTTCACCAATCTCGGCTGGACGCTCTACATGGCCTTTCTGCATCTCTTTCCCTTCGCCGCATCAAAAATTTCACTGGCCGTTATGCTCACCTCGCTTGTGATTCTGCTTGCAAATATTTATGTTGTGCATCAGATCGCGCAAAAATTATTTCCCGATTCAAATCACGCGCCCGTGCTCGCCGCGCTCATCACCGCATTTTATTTTCCGCTCGTCTTCTGGTCACTGCGCGGCATGGAAGTGGGACTGCTCACTTTATTAATTGACCTCGCAATTTTGCTCGCCATCTCAGACCATAAAAATATTTTCATCAGCGTTCTTCTCGCGCTCGCGATCATCGTCCGCATTGACGCAGCCATCGCCGCCGTATTGATCGCGGCTTATCTTTTCGCAAAAGACAAACGCAGCGCAATGCTTCCGGTCATCGCGGTCTTCGGCACCATCTTTATCATCTTCTATTTTCAAAAAACATACTTCGGCGAACTTCTCCCCATCACCTATTATCAAAAAGTGACCGGCTTCAGCATCTTCGACCGCCTCCGCCGCGGACTCCTCGTCTTAATCGAATTCGCCGCACGCGATTTTCTCGCACTTTTACTTTTTTCACTCGCCGCAATTTTCTTCTTTAAACTTCAACGCAGCCGCGAAGCACTTTTATTGCTCGGCATCTTCCTCGCACAATGCGCTTACTCGATTTACGTCGGCGGCGACTACGCCGAACCCGAAACAAACGCCGCGAATCGTTTCATCACACAAGGGATGCCCGCCCTCATCATCTTATTTAGTTGGATGACAAGCCGCATCTTAACCGACCTGAAAACTGCCCAGCCCCAAACAACATTCGCCACTTCCAAAGTGAATCCTGCCATTCCCCTCGCCTTGATGATTCTCCTGCTCATCAGCGGCGAACCGTGGTTCGGCTATTCCATAGACAACGCCCCCCTGCTCAAAGCGGACATCCGCCGCGTGAAACTCGCGCTGCACATCGCAAAGAACACCGCCCCTGAAGCAGTCATCGCCGTCCACGCCGCAGGACAAATTCCCTACTACTCCGAACGCACCACCATCGACCTGCTCGGCTTGAACGATCCCATCGTTGCCAAAAGCGCAGGCCACGGCGAGTTCTACCCCGGTCACAACAAATGGATCTACGAATACAGCATCAGCCAACTCCGCCCCGATGTCATCGCTGATAATTTTGCGCCACTCGCCGCCTTCATGCGCAACAACGCCGAATACGAACTCCTCAACAGCGATATCTACATCCGACTCGACAGCAAGTTAATCAACGTTGCAGATATGTCGTCAAAAGAGTATCGCTAGCCCCATCCGTTTATCCGCTCCCAAATCCATTTTTATTAGTATTCAGCAAGGCCTTAGGAAAATAAAATGCAAAAACTCAATCCGCTCCAAAAAGGGACCACAAGATCATTCAGCACGGCATCACACGCATCGACGAATACTACTGGATGAGGGAACGTGAAGACCCGCAAGTGGTCGAATATT
This sequence comes from Candidatus Villigracilis proximus, assembly GCA_016715195.1. Classification (GTDB taxonomy): domain Bacteria; phylum Chloroflexota; class Anaerolineae; order Anaerolineales; family Villigracilaceae; genus Villigracilis; species Villigracilis proximus. The sequence continues at coordinate 124,394 of JADKBB010000007.1, read as the reverse complement.
TACAGGCTGAAAATCAATATCTCGAGGAAGCGCTGAAACACATTCAGCCTTTGGAGGACACATTGTTTCAGGAAATGAAAGGGCGGATAAAAGAAGTCGATAGCAGCGCACCGGAAAAGATCAGAAATTATTTTTATTACACACGCACGGAAGCCGACAAACAATATCCCGTCTATTGCCGTAAAAAAGATACACTCGAAGCGCCCGAGGAAATTTTGCTTGACCAAAATCAACTGGCACAAGGCCATGAATTTTGCAGTGTCAGCGCCTTCAGCATCAGCCCCGATGAAACAAAACTCGCCTACTCCGTGGACCTCGAAGGCGCGGAAGTTTACACGATCTATATCAAGAACTTAAGCGACGGCTCGCTCTATCCCGAAACGATCAGCAGAACACACGGCAGCGTCTACTTCACGGTCGGCGCAGAATGGGCGGAAGACAGCGAAACTTTATATTATCTGTCTCTCGATACCTATCATCGGGCTTATCAACTCTTTCGGCATACGCTTGGCACCAACTCTTCAGAAGATGAACTACTCTTCCACGAAACAGATGAGACTTTCTCCCTGACCCTGTTCAAAACGCGCAGCCAGCAATACATCATGCTCTATCACTACAACACACTCTCACAGGAGATGCGCTTCCTCGCCGCAGACAAACCCGACGCAGAATTACAAGTGCTGCAAACACGTAAACCCGGCCTTGAATATTACGCAACCCATCTGGAAGATTCCTTCTTCATCATCACGAATGACAACGCCCGTAATTTCAGACTGATGAAAACACCAGTCTCCGCGCCCCTGCATGGAAAACTGGCACGAGATCCTCGGCAACCGCGCAGACGTTTTGATCGAGCACGTGGATGTCTTTGAAAATCACATCGTCCTGCACGAACGCAAAAACGGACTGCGCCAGCTCCGCGTTAGTCATACGGACGGCGTCAGCAATCTCCGCTATGTAGCCTTCCCCGATCCAACCTACGAAGTATTCGTTGACGCCAATTTTGAATTCAGCACCAACCAGATGCGCTTTCGATATTCTTCATTGACCACTCCCATGTCAGTTATCAGTTTCAACATGGATACAGGCGAATGGACTGTACTCAAAGAGGATGAAGTCCCCGGCGGGTACGACAAGACGCAATATGTCACCGAGTATGTTTTCGTCACCGCATCTGACGGCAAAAAGATTCCCATGTCCATGGCCTATAAAAAGGGACTGAAAAAAGATGGCAAAAATCCCGTTCTGCTTTATGGCTACGGAGCCTACGGCGCAAGCAGTGAGGCTTCCTTCAACACCAATATTCTAAGCCTGCTTGATCGCGGATTTATCTTCGCCATCGGGCATGTGCGCGGTGGTTCTGAAATGGGGCGCGAATGGTACGATGAAGGCAAGCTATATTACAAGAAAAATTCATTCACAGATTTTATTGCCTGCGCTGAACATCTGATAAACGAAAACTATTCATCTTCCAAAAAGATCGGCATCATCGGCGGCTCTGCAGGCGGACTTTTGGTCGGGGCGTGCATGATCATGCGTCCTGAATTATTCGGAGCGGTCATTTGCAAAGTCCCATTTTTGGATGTGATCACCAGCATGAGCGACCCGACCATTCCGCTCACCACTCTCGAATACGATCAATGGGGCAACCCCGAAAATAAAGAAGACTTTGAATATATGCTTTCGTATTCTCCGTACGATAATATCCGTCCCGTTGAATATCCAGACCTGCTCTTAACCACCGGCTTTAATGATCCACGGGTGGCGTATTGGGAACCTGCCAAGTTCATGGCGCGTTTACGAGACATCAAAAAAGGCGACAATCTGGTATTGCTGCAAACGAATTTCAGCGCAGGTCACGCCGGCGCCAGTGGACGGTACGACTACCTAAAGGAAAATGTGCTGGATTTCGCATTTTGATCGATAGATTTGACGCAAAATAAAAAGAGGCTCCAGAGAAAATTTCTCGGAGCCTCTTTTACTGAAAACTAATTACGATTTACTAATCTCTTACGCAGTCTGACTTGCCTTCGCCACCACATCTTCCAACATCTTGGTGGTCAATGATTTGGGGCGCTCGATGGGCTGTCCCAAGGCGCGGGCCCAAACGTAATTGGCTGTCACACCAGGGCGCGGCCCACACCGAATAATACGGTATAGAAATCAAAATCACGTACGCCGTAGTAATACTGCAAAGTACCTGAAATCGCATCTACATTGGGGGCGGGGTTCTTGGCTTTGCCCTGTTCTTTAAGCACAGCAGGCACTACGTCAAAGACCATGTCCGCGAGGCGTAACAACTCATCATCAGGGAAACGCTTCTTTGCAAATTCCATTTGCGCCATATAGCGCGGATCGGGCACACGCAAAACAGCATGACCATAACCGGGGATGACATGCCCGCCATTCAGGGTGTCCCATGCAAATTTATATAGATCATCGCGTGAAGGGACACCGCCAAATTTCTTGTGGACTTCCAGCAACCAGCCAAGACACTCTTGATTTGCCAGACCATGTAAAGGTCCAGCGAGACCGTTAAGCGAGGCGGAGAAGGAAAGGTATGGGTCGGAGAGAGCTGATCCAACGAGGTGCATGGTATGAGCCGAGACATTTCCAGCTTCATGATCGCTATGTAAAATGAAATACAAGCGGGCAAGTTCAGAATAGCCTTTCTTGTCTGAAACTTTCATCATCTTGGAAAAGTTTGCGCCGTAATCCAATTTAGGATTGTATTTCGGTTTGGATGATTCGCCAAAATATTTCATGCGATAAATATACGCGGCAATCACGGGCAGTTTCGCGGTCAGATCAAGACTATCTTCCAACGCGGCTTCCCAATAAACATCTTTTTTCATGCTGTGATATTTACTCGCAAAGACCGAGCCATTCTGCAAGGCAAGAACAGCCTGAGAAAAAAGAGTCATCGGGTGAGTCTCTTTGGGCATGGTCTTGAGCATTTTGTAAACATAATCAGGAACAATCGCGCGCTTGGCCCATTCGGCTTCCACTTCCTGCGCCTGATCCTTGGTCGGCACTGTGCCGATCATTAACAAATAGTACAAACCACCCACCAAAGGCATCTTACCGCCGCGAGCTTTGGGCAAAGCTTTTAACAATTCAGGGATCGACAAACCACGAAAACGAATCCCTTCTGCAGGATCAACAAATGAAACATCTGATAGCAGGGATTTAATATCACGCATACCGCCAACGATCTGACCAATGGTCACATCATCCACTTTTACATCAGCGTGTTCTTTTGCAAGAGACTTAATGCGCTCGCGCCAGGCGGGCAATTGAGCTGAAATTTGTTCATGCAGGATCATGGCTTATTCCTTTTTTGTTTGAGAATTAATTTGCACATTTGATCGTCTAAAGCCAAAAGTCGAAGGCCTGTCTTACGACCTTTGACCTTCGACTTTTGACAGGCGTTTATAACGTCACTACACTCTTGAGAGCCTCATGCGTCTCTTTCACTGACGCAGCAGACTTCTCAAACATGGCCTTCTCTTCATCATCAAATTTATATTCAATAACTTTTTCCATGCCACCAGCGCCAAGCATGACTGGCACACCAAAGTACATATCATTCAGCCCGTATTCGCCTTCCATGTGAGTCGCGCAAGGCACGATTAACTTCTTGTCCTTCAAGATCGCTTCAGCCATTTGTACACAAGCCATTGAAGGCGCATAATAAGCGGAACCGGTCTTGAGCAAATTCACGATCTCACCGCCGCCCTTGCGTGTGCGGTTGACGATCGCTTCGAGTTTGTCAGCAGGGAAATAATCGCGCAGAGGAATGCCGGCGATATTGGAGTGACGGGTCAATGGCACCATCTCATCGCCGTGCCCGCCGAGCACATAACAATTTACATTTTCAACACTCACGCCGGCTTCCATCGCAACGAAAGCGCGCATGCGAGCCGAGTCTAAAATACCAGCCTGACCAATGACTCGCGCACGCGGCAGTTTGGTCATCTTCATTGTGAGATAAGCCATCGTATCCAGCGGATTGGTCAACACAATAAAAATGGCATCCGGTGAATGCTTCAATGTTTCCACAGCGGCTTTACCAACAATTTCCGCGTTGGTCTTCAACAAATCATCACGGCTCATGCCAGGCTTGCGCGCAATTCCGGCTGTAATAATGATGATATCGGAACCTTTGGTATCGGCATAATCATTTGTACCGATCACTTTTGCATCCTTGCCGATAATGGGCATTGCCTCCAACAGATCGAGGCTCTTCCCCTGCGGCATGCCTTCCACCACATCCAACAAGACAACGTTCGCAAGTTCGCGTTCGGCCAGCCAGTGAGCAGCGGTTGCTCCAGTATTACCAGCTCCGACAATCGAAATTTTCTTCATTGTTCCTCCAAATAGTGATCGGCGTTTCAACGCCGTAAGTTTTGGTTAATTCTATCCGAAAGTATCTTAGACCAAAAGTACAAAATGTCACATCTTTAGACACACAAGACAGCCAGGTCGGACAAAAAGAAGGACTCCATTTCGCCGATTCGGCACAGGAGTCCTTCTCTCGTTTCTTTTTTTAACGTTAGGCTGTTTCAGCTTCGAGGAAGCGAGTCGCCTGTATGGCTGCTGCTGCGCCCATTCCAGCGGATGTGATCACCTGCCGGAAATGCGGATCAGCGATCTCACCAGCCGCATACACACCTTCCACACTGGTTTCCATTTTGTCATTCACAACCACATATCCAAGGTCGGTCATTTCCAGTTGACCTTTGAACATCTGTGTGTTTGGCACATGACCAATAAAGATGAACAACCCATCCGTATCAAAAGTGGATTCAGCGCCTGTCTTTACATTCTTCAACTTCAAGGTTTCAAGTTTGTCAGAACCGACAACTTCAGTCACTATGGTATCCCAGATGAAATTCATCTTGGGATGTTCCTTCGCACGCTTCTGCAAAACCGGGCTGGCGCGCAATTCATCACGGCGATGGATAATGGTCACAGAAGAGGCATAGCGTGTGATGAAGAGACCTTCTTCGATGGCACTATCACCACCGCCCACGATCACTACTTTCTTATCCTTGAAGAACCAACCATCGCAAGTGGCACAGTATGAAACACCACGGCCTGTTAATTCAACTTCACCTGGGATATTAAGATGAGTCGGGTTGGCACCTGTGGTGAGGATCAATGTGTCAGCTTTATATTCGCCGCTGTCCGTTGTGACCTTATACGGGCGCTGCGACAAGTCCACTTCGTGTGCCATGTCAAATTCGACTTTTGCACCGAAGTGCTCGGCCTGTTTTTGAAACAGTTCGCCCAACTCCGCCCCACCCACGCCGGTTGGGAAGCCGGGATAATTCTCAATGACATGCGTCAACGCGGCCTGACCGCCCAACTGCATTCCGGTTAAAACCACCGGCTCCAATTCAGCGCGTGCCGCATACAAAGCAGCAGACAATCCGGCAGGGCCAGCCCCTAAGACCAAAACTTTCACATGTTTTTCAGTACCATTAGCAGACATTGTATTTTCCTATAGGGTGAAGATCACCCGACTCTATGTTATTTTTCCAACCATAAACAGGACGATGTTTTGTCTCTGATTATTACCGCCCCGCATTGTATCAGATGCACAAAGGAGTGAAAAGTTACAATCCTCTGACATTCCTCTTATACGACCTCCACAAACCCTCCCGTGCTCATCCACAATTCCTCCACAATGGATTGATAAATTTAGGGCGAAAGAACAAACAAAATCAATTACCAAATGGAGGTAAAAATGTCTCGTAAAGGTCCTTTCATTGTTTTTAGAGTTATCGGTTTTCTGCTCCTTACTGCTCTGTTCATCGGCGGCGGATTCATGGCTTACAAAGCCGGTGTGGCACAAGGAATCTCAGAAGCTCCAGCAGTAGCAACCGCCATCGCGCAAGCCGCCGAAAGCGGACAGTCCGCACCCGTGCCGCCCATGATGTACGGTCACGGCTATGGCTACGGCAACCCCATGATGTACGGTCGCCATCACTTTGGCTTTGTGCCCTTCGGCATCTGCGGCTCGATCTTCTTCCTCTTCCTGTTCTTCGGCTTCATGAAGATGATCTTCTTCCGCGGCATGCGACACAGCTGGGGTCATCACAGACATCACGGTCCCTGGGGCAAAGACTGGGAAGGCGGACTTCCCCCAAAGTTCAATGAGTGGCACAAACGCGCTCACGGTGAAACACCTGCCGAAGAAGAAGGCGACAAAAAAGAATAATTTGTAAACGCCAGCCCAACCCTGCATACAGGATTGGGCTGGCAAACATAAAATCACCTTACAGGAGAATGCCCTTATGAAAGCCGCAGTTTACAGATCGTATGGTCGCCCCGAAGTCTTAAAAATAGAAGATGTTGTCCAGCCATCGATTCAAGATGGTGATGAAGACAGAGTATTAATAAAAGTACACAGTGCATCAGTCAACCCGTATGATTATCTATTGAGAAAGGGATTTCTGCCTACCCGATCAAGTAATGGCTTTCTAAAGCCCAAACAGCAAATACTGGGCATAGATGTTGCAGGGACAGTTGAATCCGTTGGCAAAAACGTGACCAGATTCAAAGTAGGTGACCGTGTCTTCGGAAGTTGTGTCGGGTCACATGCGGAATATGTACGCGTGCGTGAAGACCGAATAACTCTGATGCCGAAGAACGCCACCTTTCAGGAAGCAGCAGCCATCCCATGCGCCGCATTGACAGCGCTTCAGGCATTAAGAGACATCGCCCAAATCAAAAAGGGACAAAAAGTTTTGATCTATGGCGCATCGGGCGGTATTGGGCATTTCGCTGTTCAACTGGCAAAATATTATGAAACAGAAGTCACTGCTGTATGCAGCACACCCAATCTTGCCTGGGTGAAAAAACTTGGGGCAGACCACATGATCGATTACACCAAAGAGGATTTCACCAAAAACGGCAAAAAGTATGATGTTATTTTGGATGCTGTCGGCTGGAGGACATATTACAGTTGCAAGCCTTCTTTAACTGAAACAGGCATCTACATTACAGAAAACCCATTGAAAGCCAGATTTCAATTAACACAACTTCTTCTCAGCATGTTAACCCGCGATGAACGCATAAAAATGCATCTTGCAAACCCCAATGACAAAGACATGGATTTCTTCCGTCAGCTTTTTGAGGAAGGAAAATTAAAACCTGTGATCGAAAAAACCTATCCCCTCAGCCAGATCGCCGCGGCACATCGTCATGTCGAAAACGGGCACACCAAAGGCAAAGTTGTGATCGAAGTTATTAAAGGTTAATAGAGAAAAGAGAAACGGGTAATAAGTAATAAGTAATAAGTAATAAGTAATAAGTAATAAGTAATAAGTAAAAGACTCATTACTCGTTTCTCATCACGTTTCATATTTCTTTCCGATTATCTTCATAATTCATCTTTCATCCTTCATCTTTCTTCCCTCATCCTTTATACTCCTCCCATGACCGAACTGATCCTCGTCGTAGATGACGAACCCAAGATCGCCCGCCTCGCGCGTGATTACCTTGAAAAGAACGGCTATCGCGTCCTCACCGCCGCAGACGGTCAATCCGCGCTGACAACGGCCCGCCGCGAAAAGCCTGATCTGATCATCCTCGACCTTATGCTCCCCAACATCGACGGGCGTGAAGTCTGCAAGATCCTGCGCCGTGAGAGCGACGTGCCGATCATCATGCTCACCGCCCTCGCCGAAGAAGTGGATCAGATCACCGGCCTTGAGATCGGCGCGGATGATTACATCACCAAACCATTCTCGCCGCGCGCGCTCGTCGCCCGTGTGCGTGCGCTTCTTCGCAGAACACGCGGAGATATAAAATTACCAACCATCATTCGCATTGGCACACTCGAAATAGATACCGAAAAATATTCCGTCACATTCAATGGCAGTCCCATCAAACTCACGCCGCACGAATTCAAATTGCTTGTCATCCTTGCGAGTCGCCCGGGACAAACCCTTACCCGCGAACAGTTGCTCGAAGACCTGCACGGAGCCGCATCCAGCATAGACCGCAGCGTAGACTCACACATCAAGAATCTCCGCAAAAAACTTGAAGCCGAATCAAACAGCCTCGCCATTGAAACTGTCTATGGCATCGGCTATCGTTTCATTGAAAACTAACAACTTTTGATCTACAACACTTAATCATGGCTAATCACACACACGAACATTCCGATAACTCTCCCCCATCCCGCCGCTGGCGCGGTGGTCGTCGATTCTTCCCATTTGCATTTTTCTTCTTCAGCGTCATCTCGCTTTTTATTGGAGGCACCGCCGCTGTTCTCTATCTGATCTTTTCAGAATATTCGGGCGTCAGAAATATCTGGCTGCTCATATGCGGTGCTCCGTTCGCTATTATTTTTCTGGCAATCATTACCATCTTCACTTTATACGCCCGCCTTGGCAAACCACTGGGACAAATATTCAACGCCATCGACTCTGTTGCCGAAGGTGATCTCTCTGTGCGCGTCCCCGATCATAATTCACCGCAGTTTCAAGAGTTGATCAAACGCTTTAATAAAATGGTCAGCGAGCTCGAACGCGCCGAGCAGCAGCGCCGCAATCTCACCGCCGATATCGCTCACGAACTGCGCACGCCGCTTCATATCATTCAAGGCAATCTCGAAGGCATCCTCGATGGTGTCTATGAACCGAACCCTGAAAATATCAACAACACATTGGATGAAACCAAACTGCTGGCCCGCCTCGTGAATGACTTACAGACTCTTTCTTTGGCGGAAGCAGGGCAATTACCGCTTCATCCCACCCGCTTCCTGCTTGCCGATCTGATGGAGGATCTCACTTCAAGTTTTTCCTCCCACGCCGCATCCCTCGGCATTTCTCTGAAATCAAACATTAGCAACCCTGATAAAGAACTCACCGCAGACTATGACCGCTTGAATCAGGTGTTATCCAACTTAATATCCAACGCCATCCGTCACACACCACAAGCCGGGACAATTTCTCTCGAAACAGAATCAACTGTCGACGGAGTCCGAATCGCTGTTCGGGATACAGGATCAGGCATCCCCGCGGAAGATATCCCTTTTATCTTCGACAGATTCTGGCGCGGCAGTAAATCCCGCACCGAAAGAACCAACAGCGGACTCGGCCTCGCGATTGCAAAACAATTAATTCTCGCGCATCATGGCACGATCGAAGCGCAAAGTGAAGTTGGCAAAGGCACGACGTTTATTATTGAGCTGCCTGAGTAATTTTATATTTCGCAAGTTGGATAGATTAATGACTCTCAATCAAATTTCCAAAAGCAAAATCTGGTCTGCGTTATGGCAGTTGTTTTCCCGCGCCTTTGTCCTGATGGGGCTGCCCCTGCTGGCATGGGGATTTGACAATCTGGAAGGATTCTTCTCCAACCCAGCCCGCACTGGGTTTGTGATCATTGTCACATTGCAGGCAATCTTTCATGCATGGGTGACCTATATCACGCCGCCAGAGCCTCACCACGAACATCGTTTTGACATGGCGCGCTGGCATGTTCACATATTCGAGATCATTTTTATCTTGTCGGCTTTTGGCGATAGACGAAATATTTTGGTGTGGAATGAGAATCCGGCATTGCGCTGGCTGGGGCTTGGAATTTATTTGATCGGCGTAATGCTTTCTGTGTGGGCAAACCTTGCATGGGCCAACCATCTGCGAGACAAAGGCAAGCTGGCATATGATGATCCTGTTTTATTGTATGAAGGTCCCTTTAGGTGGATCCGTTACCCCATCCTTCTTGCTCTATTTTTTTATTGTCTGGGGTTTGCAATTGCGTGCCGATCATGGGCCGGGCTGGCATTAATGTTTCCGCTTGTGGGGGGCATCATCAACCGCATGAACAATCTTGAAAAAATTTATGCTGAGCAATACAAAAAAGTCTGGCCTTTGCGCAAACATGCTTCAAAGCGGATCATTCCATTTTTATATTAACTTTAAAAAGACTTCGGAAGTCTCTCTTAAAGCCTCCACGCATGGACGACTCAAAAAAGACTTCGGAAGTCTGGTCTACTGCTTATTTCACAGCTTTATCAGTGATCTCCAGCGCCTTATCCAAAATATCCATGCCTTCTTTTAATTCTTCTTCAGTAATAATCAAGGGCGGAATGATCAACACGGTATGCCAGTGGGTGTAAAGAAATAATCCGTGATCGGTGCAATATTTTTTCAGCGCAGCCATTTCAGGCGATGACCCGTTCCACGGTGCCATCGGCTCTTTGGTCTTGCGGTCTTTGACCAATTCAATGATTCCAAACAAACCAATATTACGCACTTCACCAATGGATGGATGCGCTTCGCCGAGGTCAACCAGCGTCTTGCGCAACACTGCGCCCATGCCAGCGGAATGTTCAACGAGTCTATCTTCTTTCATCACGCTGATATTCGCCACCGCCGCCGCCAATGAAATGGGATGCGAAGTGTAGGTCAGTCCGCTTTCAAAAGCATGTTCATCGAAAGCTGCTGCAATTTCAGGCTTCATCGCCACCGCTCCCAACGGCGCATACGCGGACGTGAGTCCTTTGGCCATGGTAATCATATCGGGCACAACATTCCAATGTTCGATGGCAAACATTTTTCCCGTGCGGCCAAATCCGCTCATGACTTCGTCACAGATCATGACGATGCCGTATTTATCGCACAAGGCACGCACGCCCTGCATGTATCCCTGCGGCGGGATGATGATGCCGTTCGTGCCGGTCACTGATTCCATAAGAATGCCCGCAATGGATTCGGGACCTTCATATAGAATAATTTCTTCCAGATGATTCAAATAATCCTGCGTGAACTCGGCTTCTGAAATATCAGGGTTGGTGCGATGAAAGGTGGAGCGATAACGATACGGGTCGAGGAAATGCACCACACCTGTCATTAAGTTTGGCTCCCAACCCACCCGCCGCGGATCGCCTGTGGCGGCCATGGCTCCTGCCGAAGCGCCGTGATATGAGCGATAACGTGAAAGTATCTTATGGCGTTTTGTATATCCACGCGCTAACTTGATGGCGTTCTCGTTTGCATCTGCGCCGCCAAGAGTGAAAAGGACTTTGGTCAACGCGCCCTGCGGAGTAATATCCGCTACGGCTTTGCTCGCCAAAGCGCGGATTTTGGTTGCCATGCCCGGCGCGGCATACGGTAACTCTGCGGCTTGATCTTGCATGGCTTTGATAACCCGTTCATTCCCGTGACCGATATTGACGCACATCGTCATTGAGTTGAAATCGAGATAGCGCTTATCGTCTACATCCCAGAAGTACACGCCTTTGGCGCGCTTGATGGCGATCGGATTTACTTTGGCTTGCGCAGACCACGTCCAGAAGACATGCTCTTTGGAAAGCGGAAGAATTTCATTATCAGGAAGATCAAACATGGAAACCTCTTTGGATTTGCGATTTTAGATTTGCGATTGACAAATTATAATCCCGCACTATATATGAGCATATTCCCCTTTAAACGCACTGTTGTGATCGGCACCACATCCTCAGGCAAGACGACGCTGGCGAGTCAACTCGCTGAAAAACTCAACGCGGACTTTATTGAATTGGACGGATTGCACTGGGAGGCAAATTGGGTCGAAGCACCCGATGAAATCTTCCGCGAACGCGTGGATAAAGCCACCAGCACATCAAATTGGGTGGTGGCAGGAAATTACAGCGTCGCCCGTGACCTGATCTGGCCCCGCGCTCAAACGCTGATCTGGCTTGATTATCCATTCCATATTGTGTTCTGGCGTTTGCTCACCCGCACTTTACGCAGATCGATCATGCGTGTGGAGTTATGGCATGGCAACCGCGAAAGTTTTTTAACCCATTTAAAACTTTGGTCCGAAAATTCCCTCTTTCACTGGTTGTTCAAAACCTACTGGCGGCGCAAACGTGAATACCCGATGCTCTTTGCCCTGCCTGAAAATTCACATTTACAGGTGATTCACTTTAAACATCCAAAAGAAACAGAAGCGTGGTTGAATAATTTAGAAAATGATGAACGTCATGGATAGCCACGAAGTCACAAAGTCTCGAAGTCACAAAGAAAAAACTTAGCGTCTTGGTGACTTCGTGGTTAAATTTCCTAGCGTTTTAACCAACCCACCAATTGACCAAGCCCAAGCAAAATCACGATCACAAGCAGGGCTTTCCATTCAAAAGTAAATTGCACATTCACCAGCATGGTGATGGATGCAAGAAATAATCCAAGCATGGCGAGTAAACTAATGCGCAAAAGATGACGGCGCTCAATGCCGCGTGTGTCATCATCTTTTGCCATCAGGCGCAAACGCTGACGAAAATCAGACATGTCCCAGGCGAAGAGGGCAAAGATACCACCGGCAAACATCCAGCCAGGGATAAAGCCAAACCATAAACCAAATGCGGCGGCCACCGTTGCCAGAAATAAAGCAACTGGTGTATACCATTTCCATTCCTGCCACACAGCAATCAACCAGCCCACGCCGAATATTAATATCCAAATCGCAAAGGATGTAAATCCGCGCAAGGCAAAACCATATGCAAGCGATATGGAACAGATCACAATGCTGGATATAAGTGCGGTCAACGTCACAATACTCTCCTTTGGCGCATCAAAACCGGACCGACAGCCTGATCGAGCGGAATGGACACATCCCACTCGATGACATGAATCCCCGCACGCTCAAGACGATGAATTAATAAGTCACGTTCCATGCGGATGACACGCGCGGCCAAATTCACCTGCGATGATGGCGGTAAAAATCCAAGCTCAAATTTGACCGGGTCAGGGCTGATCACCAGCACCTGATAACCCCGTCCGCGTAATTGAACCAGCACATTCAAATCGTCATTGACCAATGAACTAACCAATACGATCTGTGATTCAGGCGGAAACATGCGCGGCGATAAATGTTCAAGCCCCGCAAAGACCGAACTGACGCCGATCTCCGCATGTGCCAACGCTTGCATAATGCGTTCACGTTGAATCTTTCCATAGCCGGGCAGGGTCCAGCCGAGATAATTTCCATAAACCAGTAGACCTACGCGATTTCCTTGATTCAAAAAAGCATCAGAAAGCGCGGCAATCGCCGTCACTGAAGATTCAAAAATGGATTGGTTATGATGAAGAAGATTCGCACGAGTGCGCGCATCCAAAACCAAACCGACATCTGCCACACGTTCCTGTTGATATTCATTTGAGTATAGATTCTCATCATGCCGTGCGCTGACGCGCCAGTTGATGGTGCGCGGAGAATCACCGAATTGATATTCACGCACGCCGAAGAACTCCGTCCCAGAGCCGCCGACGCGTGCAGGAATTGAGCCTGCATACACCCGTGTTCTGCGCGGACGAATGGACACATGTTTGAGTCTTCTAAATTCAGGGAAGATAAATAACCGGTCTTTGGCTCGTATGAATTGCTCATGCCGATTCACACCGAATAAATCCACGGCTGCGACGGAGATGGTTTCAAAAGGATATGAGCCGCGCGGGCCTGTGACGGTATATGTAAACGTGTGGGAACTGCCCTTCGGAAGCCGAAACAGGTGGCGGGGCGAACCGATGCGGACTGTCAAATTGGGGGGGATATTATCATTAAGAAAAAGTTCCTCGATATCTGATCCATGATTGGTCACGGTAATTGTCACAACAATTTCTGAATCAGGAGTCGTGCGGTCGTTGGAAAGACTGCGTTCGATGCGCAGATCCATTTCTTCGGGCGCGCTCCAGAATCCATATAAAAGATAAAGCATAAAGGGAATTGCCAGCGCAATAAATTCACCGCGCAAGGCGATCAGCCCTGTGAGTAATAATCCATAGACAAACGCGGCGAGCAGAATGGAACGATACACTTTATTTTATAACGGGTACTGGAGTGGTGCGCAATACATCGCGAATGACATCACCATTGATCTGCTGTGACATCCAATATTCGGGCTGAAGCAAAAGCCGGTGAGTCAAAACGGGCACGGCGAAGTGTTTGACATCATCAGGCAAAATGTAATCACGGCCGGCAAGCACAGCATGAGCGCGCGCCATTTTAAGAAAAGCCAATGATCCGCGCGGACTTGCTCCCACGGCAACTCGACGATCAACACGTGTGGCATGAACGAGCGCGGAAATATATCCTTCGAGATCAGAGTCTACATGCACGGTTTCAAGCGCGGCACGCATATCAAGTAGTTGAGCTGGTTTGGTGATCTGCCTGAGCGTAAGTTCATCCTGTTTGCGCTCACGGCGGCGCTTCAAGATTTCTTTTTCCTCTTCAAGGCTGGGATAGCCCACCGTAAGTTTCAACATGAAACGATCAAGCTGCGCTTCGGGCAATGGGAAGGTGCCTTCATATTCAATTGGGTTTTGCGTGGCAAGCACCAAAAAAGGATCGGGCAGCTTAAGGCTCTCCCCTTCCATCGTGACCTGTCCTTCCTGCATGGCTTCCAATAAGGCGGATTGTGTTTTGGGCGAAGCGCGGTTGATCTCATCTGCCAGCAGGATATTCGTGAAGACGGGTCCCTGACGCAACTCAAACTTGTTCTTTGTGCGATTGAAAATATATCCGCCTGTGATATCGCCGGGCAAAAGATCGGGAGTGAATTGAATGCGTTTGAAATCCAACCCGAGTGCAGATGCAAAACTGCGCGCGATCAATGTTTTGCCAAGGCCGGGATAATCTTCCAATAAAACATGTCCGCCGGCCAACACGGCAGCCATGATCGATTCGAGTACATCACGCTTGCCAACGACAGCGCGTTCCACTTCATCAATAACCTGCCTGCTTAACTCAGATACCTTTGCGATTTCTGTCATGACTCGTCTCCATCTCACTTTCAAGATATTCGATCACCTGCTGCGGATTCAAATCCAATGGTGTTGGCTTTGATTTCCAGCCCATCCACCGCGAACGCGGGAACTCTGCGAACGATCCATTCAAACCAACTTCAAGATACGCATCCACTTCGTGCGGCGGATTCCAACCTTTACCGCTAAGGCGCATATATCCTTTTCGAATACGGCCTTCACGCTGATCGAGCAACTCACGTGCTGCCTTGCCCAACCGATTGGCAACCAGCCACTTGTAATATATCCCGCCCGGTGACTTTTCGATCCAGTGGGAAAAACTTCCAATGGGACCAGACAGCGGCTCCTGTTGATTCTTTCGTGTACGCTGGACTGGTTTATTGATCGGGATCAGCCTAAACATTGAAACAAATACGGTCAGGAGCAATAGCATCCATAAGATCACCTGCGGCACAGCCCGATAGGATAATTGAATCAGCCACCAAAAATAGGCCAAAGGCAGGATGATCGTGCGCTGAATCGCATCTCGCAGTAAAAATGAAACGACAAAAACTGCAACCACACCCGGAATGATCCACCAACGGCGCAAGGTCATTGTGTTTCTCCGCAATACTTTAAGATGGAGCTCAGGCAGGACACTGCTTCGTTTATTTCGGTCGCACCTGAAACCCGCCCCCCATAACGGACAGATTCAAACAGACGTGTGAGTCGCGTTATGGGTTCGCGCGGCAGCCCAGCGCGCTCAAGACGTGAAGCAAACTCGGCGGGTGTCACAAAATATTCGCGCTGTAATCCGCGCTTTGTGCCCACAGCGCTGCTCATCCGTTCGTAGCATTGAATAATCGTATCGCGCGAATCCTGACCTGACTCAATATCTTTCAAAGACAAACGGGCAATATCAGCAATTTCTTTTAATGGCTGGCGTGCCGAACGTAATTCTTTTTGCTTTTCCCACCAACGGTTTAAAATCCACAGGAACATGCTTCCCAACAAGATCAGGCCAAAAGCAATGAGAAAGGACAGGAAAGTTGGGATGTGAGGTGGTTGGAATACGGGCGGCGCGATCTGCGGTGACGGCAAGGTGTTCTGCGTGTCTCCCATATATGGAATCTGAAGGACAAACCCTGCCAGCACATCCGAATTATTTTTGATGACATAAAGCAGGAGAATGGAAAAGGTGGCAACCTTTAAAAAGGTTTGTATCAATTGTTTGCGCAGTTCGGGAGAGAGCAGGGCAGAGATCAACAAAACAATTACAAAGACCCCTGCCCAAAATGCGATCT
Organism: Candidatus Villigracilis proximus; assembly: GCA_016715195.1. Lineage (GTDB taxonomy): Bacteria > Chloroflexota > Anaerolineae > Anaerolineales > Villigracilaceae > Villigracilis > Villigracilis proximus. Next base: position 108,349 of record JADKBB010000007.1, on the reverse strand, counting down.
GCCGCCAAAATGGGACTTCCGCTGCGCTGACCAATAACGCGGCAATATGTGACAAGTCTGTCAATCTGGAATTTTGATTTGAAAAGCCGATGGGCTGTGAAGGGAGAAAGGAAACATCTTTCAATGCGCTGCCAAGCGCCACCAAAGAAACCAGCGCCAGCAAAGCCCAAAATAAGACTACCCGTTTATCTTTTAAAAAATGTTTCATGCGTGCAGGAATTTTACCATTTGAATGAAAGCTGCATGTTATACTACCGAACCTCTCCGAATATGCAGACACGAATAGACGCCATACTCAACATCCGCCCTGAAGAACGCCGCACGGTCTATCTCATGCTGGCGCAATATTTTTTCATGGGCGCAGCCATGCTCTTCGCGCAAACTGCATCCATGCCGCTGTTTCTAACCTATTGGGATGTATCTGCAATCCCCTTTACCTACATCGGCATCGCCGTGATTGTTTCGACCATCACCGCAATTTTTCTAAAAATTTCAGAACGTGTTTCACTCGCGCGCTGGTTGTGGCTGACGATGGTTTTTCTGGTACTCGTTACCCTCGGTTTTCGTTTCGGTCTTGCCGCCGCCCCCTCAAAAGCGCTCGCACTCTTCCTCCCCATCTGGACTCAAACTCTCATCAATCTGGCCGTGCTCGCCTTCTGGACTCTCGCATCAGATATTTTTGATGTGCGGCAGGGCAAAAGATTATTTGGCTTGCTCAATGCCGGCTCATGGTTTTCGTATGTGGTAGCAGGACCTTTCTCGGGAACCATTGCAAAATCACTTGGCACAGAGAATCTTTACATCATCATCGCTGCCTGTCTTTTTATTGCGCTTTTATTTCAAAGCGCGATTCTGCGCGGCATGAAAAAACCATCAATACAAAATACTGATGCGCGCACACCGGAACAGCCTCCCACAAGCGCACTGTTTCGCAATCGCTATATTCTATTGGTCTTCGCTCTGGCAGCATTATGGCGCGTGGCCTACTTCGTCATGGACGCCATCTTTTATGGCATGACCTCCATTCAATTTCCCAACGCTGCAGATAACGCGGGCTTCATTGGTAACTTCTTCAGTATGGTGGGTCTGCTCGGATTTCTAACAGACACTTTTCTGACAGGCCGCATCATCAGCAAATTTGGATTATGGGCTGGACTCTTAACCACGCCCATCGTCTTGATCGCATCCATGAGCGGATTTGCCAGCGTGGGCATCTTCGCATCTTCCTGGACTTTGGGCCTGTTCTGGTTTGCAATAGCAGGAAAATTTAACAATGAGGGACTCGGCTTCACCTTAGACCAGTCAGCGTCCTCCATCCTTTACCAACCGATAGCAGATGCACTGCGCCCGAAGGCGCGCGCCATTGGCGAAGGAATCATCCAGCCTGCGGCAATCGGCATCGCGGGGCTATTACTGGCCTTGCTCTCAAATGGATTAAAACTCGACACCATTCAACTTTCATTTGTTTATATCGTGCTTGCGATTGCATGGCTTGTATTAAGTATTATTCTGGCAAACGCATATCCCAAACAACTTGTAGAAGCCATCAACAAGCGGCGTTTCAAACGTGAAGAACTGATCAATATCGAAGAGATCAACAGCGAGGTCTTATTCAAAGGGCTATCGAGCCAGCACGATGGGACTGTGATCTACTCGCTTGACCTGCTTGAAGAACTTAATCACCCAAATCTAAAAAGCGAGTTGATCAATTTATTGGGTCATGCCTCTTCCAGTGTGCGTGTTTCAGTGTTGGAAAAGATCGAACGCATCAAACCACAGCAGGCGCGTAAAAGTCTTGTAGAGCATATTCCGCAGGAAAATATCCCCAATAACCGCCGCGCGGCTGTGCAGGCTTTCTCGGCCTTATCTGCCGATGACATCAATCTCATTCTGCCGTATTTGAATTCAAACAATGAAGCAAATACCTTCGGCGCGTTGGTGGGATTGTTGAAATACGGCGGTGAAGACGGTCTTTCCATCTCAAAAGAAAAACTGGAGAAACTGGCTGGTCACCCCTTGCCAGCCAAACGTCTGCTTGCGGCGCAAACGCTGAGAAGATTTGGCTCGCAGGGATTTGAAAGCCTGCTTGAAAAACTACTGGATGATCCTGAAATCAAAGTTCGGCGTGAGGCTTTGTTGGCGGCGGGAACAGGCAAACAAAATACGAACTGGTTTAAAGTGATCAACGCGATGAAAAATCCGTCTACACGGGCGCAAGCGGCGCAGGCGTTGGAGATGGGCGGCGAAGCGTCGCTGCCGTTTATTGCAATAACACTCGCGCAAACCGATTTTTCCAAAGCAGCGTTAAGAAAACTGATCCATGTCTGCGGAAATATTCGCGGCGCGTCTGTGATCGCGATGCTTGAGCCGCATATCGGTCACACAGATTCGGACTTGCGCGAAGCTGTGCTTGCGGCTTTGGCGGAATGCGGCTACAGGGCTGATCCTGTCAACGGGCAGAGTCAGGCTCAGGTTAAATATGAAACGGAACATGTACGGATGTTGTATTCTGCGCTGCGGGAGATCGAATCTAAAGATGAAATGAATCTACTGGCGCAGGCAATCCGCATTGAGATTTATCATGTGCGTGAAAGACTTTTTCATTTGCTGAGTTTTATGTATGACCGCAAAGCGGTGACCAATGCACGGCGTGTAATTCTGCGCAAAGACGCGGCGAAGATTCCGTATGCGATCGAGACGCTGGATACGATCCTGCCGCGGGATGTGAAGTTAATTATGCTTCCGCTGGCTGAAGAACTTGCGGCTGTAGATGCGTGCAAGCGTTTGGGAATTTCTGAAAAAGTTTCGATGCAGGAATTGGCGGAGCAGTCGCAGGGCTGGCTTGCAATTTGCGTGCATGCGCTGATAAAGAATGGAGATATAAAAATGCATTCAACTGTTGAAAAAGTTTTGATCCTGAGATCGGTTAATTTATTCAAGTCTACACCGGATGATGCATTGGCGGAGTTAAGCGAATTGCTGACGGAGATGGAAATGCCGGCGGGTAAAAATATCGTTGAAAAAGGCGAGCAGGGCAATAGTATGTTTATTATCGTCAGCGGAAAAGTGGCGGTGATGGATGGTGAACGTGTGTTGAATACGCTTGGCGAACGCGCTGTCTTTGGCGAACTGGCATTGCTCGATACCGAGCCGCGCACTGCGACGATCCGCGCGCTGGAAGATACGCTGGTGTTTAGACTCGATCAGGAGCCGTTCTACGAGTTGATGTCTGATCGGGTGGAAGTGGCGATGGGCACGATCCAAATGTTGACAGGAAATTTGCGCGCACGGGTACGGGAAGTCATTGATCTGCGGGAAGAACTGGGGAAGTAGAGCAAAGGATGAAGGCAGAAGGATGAAGGATGAATATTTTAGATTGTGATGGTGTGTTACATCCGAAGGCGATTGAGGGGTTGAAGTTATTTAATCAGAAAAAGTTTTTTGAGACACATGAAGAATTGGAAGATGCGTGGCGTGATGAGACGGGGGAGATTCGCAAGTTGTATCAGGGAATTTTGCAAATTGCAGTGGCCTATTTACACATCACCCGTGGAAATTATCCGGGCGCGCTTAAGGTGTATGAGCGGGGCATGAAATGGCTGACGCCGTGGCCTGATCTTTGCCGGGGCGTGGATGTGGGACAATTGAAAAAAGATGCAAACAAGGTAATAGTGGAAGTGAAACGATTAGGCGCGGAGAATATCGGCAGATTTAATCCCATGTTGTTCCAGCCCGTTCAATGGAATGAAAAGAAAATTTGGATCTGTGATAAATGCGGCAGTGAAATGCACGAAAAAAGCTGCAAGGTAAGTTGTCCGAATTGTGGAAACAGGTTTGATTGCTCTGATTTGAATATTTATTTTGATTGAGTACAATGAGTCTGTATAAAATTAACCACGAAGTCTATACACTTGCACCGCGCTGCTGGTGCAGTGCAGGTGAGACACGAAGCCACAAAGTTTTTTGTGTTTAGAAAAGGAATTAATGATGTTATTTGAAAACAAAATCGCACTTGTAACCGGCTCTGGCCGTGGGATTGGACGCGCCATTGCATTACACTTCGCGCAGCATGGCGCGGATGTAGTGATCAACTTCTTCCGCAATCGCGCTCCAGCCGAAGAGACTGCACGTGAGGTGGAGAAGACAGGCCGCCGCGCCTTGCTGGTCAAAGCAGACGTGGGCGATCTCGATGATCTAAACCACATGTTCGATGAAGTGGACAGGGAATTTCATAAGCTGGATATTTTCATCCACAATGCGGCTTCGGGCTATAACCGTCCGGCGATGGAACAGAAGCCCAAAGGCTGGGATTGGACCATGAATATCAATGCGCGCGCTTTATTATTTTCTGCACAACGCGCGGCGGCGCTCATGGAAAAACACGGCAATGGAAAGATCGTCAGCATTTCGAGCGCAGGCTCCACGCGTGTATTGCCTGATTATGTGGTGGTCGGTGCAAGCAAAGCGGCACTGGAATCACTCACCCGCTATCTGGGCGTGGAACTGATCTCAAAGGGCATCAATGTCAACGCGGTGTCGCCTGGCGTGGTGGAGACCGATGCGCTGAATCATTTCGCTTCGATGGGAAATCAGGATAACATCCTGCAAAATTTTATTGCACAAGTCCCCGCTGGAAGATTGATCACTCCTGAAGAAGTGGCGGAAGTGGTCGCCTTTTTATGTTCTCCTGCGGCGGCCATGATCGTAGGGCAGACAATTATTGTAGATGGTGGATACACGCTGCCGATCTCAAAATAATTTTGAATTAAAAAAGTGCCGCCGCTAGGATGAGGGGGGCATCCTAACGACGACATACACATTATACATGAAAAAATAATTCTGGCAACTCCAAAATTTATCGGTTTTCTAAAAGCCACAAAATAAATGGCGTGAAGAAATCTTTAAAAATTTAAATTCCGAGCATACCGCCAAAACCTACGGCAGAACAATCGGAGTTAAAGTCACCGTTGGCTGTGGAATGACAGTCGGCGGCACAGGCATCCATCCGCTCAGGTTGAAATATTCAGTCAGGAAGGGTACGCGTTCAGCCTCGGTCATCGGGCGCGGCGTGGAATAATCCTCCATCATGGCGGTCAGCAATTCCACGCCAAGATAATGGCCGTCATAAAAAACATGGCGGTCAATGAATTCACGGCGTGTGCCATCAATTACTTTTCCATCGGGGAGAATATAAGTCATCTGGTCGAAGAAAAAATTTCCCAGCCCATAATGAATAAATGAATCGCCGCGAAATTCCATGATATGCGGAAAATGCGCCTGACTGCCGCTGACCACTACCGCCCCCGCATCAGCCACGCTATGAAACCCATCTTCATGCAGATAACACGGCATGGGTGAATAACATTCATTATGTTGAAACGTAAAAATAACCATATATCCCTGCGCGCTCAATTCACGAATCTGATCTCCAAAAAATTGATAATCACATTCGGCAGGTCCGGGTGTGGTGTCAGTTGCTTTTTGAAAAATAACAGGCTTTCCATTACAGCCCATGAAAGCGATCTTGTTGCCGTTCACTTCCATCAATACCGGCTTGCGCGCATCTTCGGCATTTACTCCGCCGCCATAATAAGGCAAATTATTTTCATCATACATCGCAAGTGTATCGAGCAAGGCTGTACCGCCGCGATCCAAAAGATGATCGCCAGACATCTCCACCACATCCGTGCCTACGTCCAACAGCAGTTCCATGTACTTTGGGTCACTGCACAAGATCAGGCTGGTATATCCCGAGCGCGGATACGGGCAGGTCTTATCGAATGTCACCTCATTGCTGATATGCGCCACGTCCGCTTCACGCAGCCAATCCCCCACCAAAGAACCGGGATAGGTAATACCCTTTAATTCCATGGTCACCGCAGTGGCGCGCACAATGGCGGTCACACCGGTTAACACCACCGTCGCAAGTTTTGATGCATCACGATTTGATTCAGGCAACACAAATGATTCAGAATTCGATAAAGCAAAATTTATTTTCAATGGATATGTATCTGCATTGAAATCCTTGCGCATCGGAGATTGACCATCTACGCTTAATACTTTCCATTTGGGCTGGATGTCTTCAAAGGGGATGATCGCCCACGCAGACTCTGCCCACGCTGTATCCAGCATCTGCTCAGACGAAACGACTCGCACCACGCCGGAAGCTGGCTCGCCCCAAAGGGCAGTGAACGCCCTCAGCGTGGATTCTGCCAATAGAACGCTGTGCCCGCTAAACGGTCCGCTTGAACCGCTTTTCCAGGCGGCGGATAAATCTTGAAGGGTCACGTCATCTGTTACGGTAGCGAATGGCGCGACGAGGGCATAAATCCAGACAGTGCCGGAGTCAGAGATATCCAGTTTTTGTGTGGCGAGCGCGGGATCATTCGTCAGCGGAATATTTGATGCGTTTGCAAGTTCAACCAGATGTGCAGGGACGGCAGGGCTGACCCACAGCGCGTCAGGCATGGGCGTGCTGGTGACCGTTGCACTCGGCAGCGGCGATGGCGACGGAGCAGCGGTGCTAACCGGCTGCACCGTTGCGGGCGCGCAGGCGGCAAGAATGACAATGCAAATTAAAGTAAGTGTAATTTTTTTCATAGACAAGTCTCAATGAGTTGAATGAACAGACTGTGCATTCTACCAAAAAATAAAATGGACGCTCAAGAGCGTCCATTTTGCACGAAGTAAAACTAATTATAACGCAGCGGAATGTCTCGCATTAATCTGCGCGGCCAATGTAGTTTGAGCGGTCTGCTATTGTCCGGCTTGCAGAAAGTCCCAGCCGCTTTCAGCGAAATACAAACTCAGGAATTTTGCTCGCTCGGCGTCGGTCATAAACCGTGGACGCGCGTAATCTTCAAGATAAGCTGTCACCAATTCCACGCCAAGGTATTTGCCGTCATAAAAAACATGGCGGTCAAGAAATTCCTTTTGCGTAAAGTCGGGACCTTTTTTTGCCATCTGGTCAAAAAATAAATTTCCCAAGCCATAATGAATAAACGCATCCGCGCGGAATTCCATCGTCTGCGGCACATGTGCCTGACTGCCGCTCACGACCACTGCGCCTGCATCTGCCATGACACGGAAATCGATCTCCTGCTGCGGACGTGCTTCAGGGGTATCGAACTCATGATATTGGAAGGTGGAGATGGGCAAATATCCCTGTGTGCGGTAATAGGCGATTTGTTCGGTCATGTAGTCAAAATCACATTTTACGGAGCCGGGAATATTCTCTCTGGCGCTGGCGTAAATATCCTTGTAGTTACAGCCAATGAACATGATCTTATTGCCGTTCACTTCCATCAACAATGGCTTACGTCCATCTTCCACATTGTAGCCGCCGCCATAATAAGGCATGTTGTATTCTTTATAAATATCAAGAGTTTGATACATGGCTTCCACGCCGTAATCGGCAAAGTGATCGCCTGATAACTCCACCACATCGGTGCCGATATCGGTCAGAAGCTGCATGTAACGCGGCGCGCTGCAAAAAACCTGCTTGACCTGGTTTGGGTCAGGGTTGGGGCAGCCCTGATAAAAAGGTACTTCGTTATTAACATGGGTAATATCTGCTTCGAGCAAAATATCGCGTAATACTTCGCCGGGATACAGGATGCCTTTTACATCCATTGTACGTGCTGTGGCGCGAACCAGAGCAGTGACACCGGTCAAAATGACGGTGGTCAGTTTGGCTGAGTCACGATTTTGGAAAGAGAGTTCAATATCACCGGGCACCTGACATGGATTAACGCACATCAAGCGATAAGTCGCCATCAACGGGTAGATCAACGGATCGAATTTCTTTTGAATTGGCGATTGGCCGTCTACCATCAATACTTTCCATTTTGGCTGGATCTGGTCAAACGGGATGATGGCCCAGGCCGGCATTTGACTCCATGCAGTATCCAGCAATTGATCGGCGGGAACAACCTGCACCGCGCCTGATGCGGGAGGCCCCCATAAAGCAGTAAAAGTCATCAGCGTGGATTCTTCCATCATAAGCGGCACACCAGCAAACGGTCCGAAGTTTGAACCGCCCCATGAGGAGAGCAATTCCTGAGTTGAAATATTATCGGTCAAAGTAGGGAAAGGCGCCACGAGCGCATACGTCCACGTGGAAACATGCATCGCGCCCTGGGCGGGCTGGGCGATGTCAATATACAAATTTGCAGAAGACTGATCAGCAGCCAGAACTTGAAACCCCCAACGTTGGATCATTTCACGCAAAAGCGCGGGTGTGGCAGGGCTGGCCCAAATCTGTGCGGCGTTCAATACAACCGGCGTTGGCACTGTGGTGGGCGGCATTGGCGTGATGGTGGGTGCAAGTGTGGGAATGACGGGCGCTTGAAATGTAGCGGAGGCAGTGGCGACCACCACTGTCGGCGGAGGCGGAGGCGCGCCCCATAACGAAGGCTGACAGGCAACCAGTGAAAGAATGCTGATCGAAATAACACTCAACCGTTTTGCTTTACGACTGTTCTTTTTCAACGTGCGCGAAAAAAATGATTCCATTTGGGATCGAATGGAATGAAAAATATTTTTGGGATCGGGTAAAAAATAAAAAATACAAGGCGTCTTCATGCCTCGTATTATATGGAGCAAGTGTCTTTTGATTCAGTATAACTTCAATACAATTTTATTTATTATGATTTTGCAACGAATGAAAGTTCAAGAAGCGTAAAATCCTTCAACGCTTTTTCATTGATCGTCACACCCAGCCCTGCGCCGCCCGGCACATCAATCGTGGAATCTGCATTCAACACAAAACGCTCATTGGTGATATCGCGCGCGTAATAACGATCAGAAGCCGAGACATCCCCCGGCAGCACAAAATTTGGCAATGAAGCCAGTGCAAGATTCGATGCACGTCCCACACCCGTTTCCAACATGCCGCCGCACCAGACCGGCAATTTATTTTCAAGGCAAAGATCATGCACCATCACCGCCTGGCTCAACCCGCCAACTCTGGCCGCTTTGATATTGATCACGCGGCAGGCTTTCATTTCGATCGCATAACGCGCATGACGCGGCGAGACAATACTTTCATCCAGACAAATGGGAGTTTCAAATTGTTCCTGCATTTTATGATGATCCCAAATATCATCTTCAAACAAAGGCTGTTCGATCAACAGCAGATTAAGTTTATCGAGCGGCTTGAGGGTTTGCATATCATTCAATGAATACGCAGAGTTCGCATCCACTTGCAGACGCAGATTCGGGAAAGCCTGACGAACGGCGGACGCATCTTCAACATCTCTGCCCGGTTTGATCTTGATCTTCACCCGCGCATATCCCTGCTTAACAAAATCCGCCGCGGTTCGTACCAAACTTTGAGCTGATTCTTGAATCCCGATCGAGACTCCCACTTCAACTTTTTCACGCACGCCGCCAAACAACTCGCGCAATGATTTACCCGCACGCTTGCCAAGCAAATCCCACAAAGCCATTTCCACGCCGGCCTTTGCAAGGTGATGTCCACGGATTCTGGAAACACGTTCTTGAAAATCTACCGCGTCTTTTACATCTGTCCCGAGGATCAGAGGCACAATGAAATCCTTAAGAATATGCATGGCAGTGCCGGTGGTCTCGTAGTTATAACCAGGGTCACGTGAGGGCACACATTCTCCATAGCCAATGAGTCCCTCGGATTTAATGATAACCAAAATACATTCGCGGTCTGTCTCGCGCCCGAAGGAAGTTTCAAACGGAGCAACGAGCGGCATGGAGATATGGTGCAGTGAGATCGATTCGATTTTCATTTTTTATATTCCTCTTTAAACACAAAGGAAATCATTTTTATTTGATCTCCTTGCTGTGATTGAATATTAGAGTGTAAAAAAATTAACCAGAGATGAACAGAGATAAAAAAAGATGTTTCGTCTGTGATCGCTGTGGTAAAAAGCCTTTAAGAAACACCTTCTCAGGATGCAGAATCGACCTTTACATCAGATTGATCGTCCCCCATCTTGAGACCGCGCAGAGCATCATCCATTCCTGTAGATTCGAGTCTCATCCCCAGCGCGGGCGTTCCGCAAAATGGACAGATATTCCAGGATAGATCCATAAATTTGGCGCAGTTATGGCAGGACTTTTTTAATTTGGTATGACAGTTCGGGCAGACCTGCCAATCCTCTTTTACACGCCGTTCACAACCGGGGCAAAGCGGAAGGTCTTCCAACGCCTGAAGCAGGGCTTCCTCTTCCAATGTGCGTTGGTATTCCTCCTCCAACGTGCGCGGCGGACGCAAAATAAGATAAACCAATACACCGGGCACATTCAAAACAGCAACAAGCAAAGCGGCAAGTGTCTGCACCAATGGATCGCGGGCACGGGCGCGAATATCACGATACGTCCACACTACAAGGCTGATCCACAACGCGGCAAGAAATGCGCCGCCGAATGCGGTCAGCACAAGCGTTAAACTGCTAAAAAATACAGGATCAAAGGTCATAAGGACTCCGCGCGTATTGGGATGAAGTTATTTTAATCCATTATCCAGGTTAAGGCCTGACAGGTTATGGAGTTTTGAAAACAAAATGCCAGTCTTCGCCATCCTGGGTATATGTGGAAGTAGTGCCCATCACCTGATAGAAGGTCCGCCCGGGGCGCAGGTAAATCGGATTGCCTGTGAGCGAAGTTAATAAAAGGGGTTCATTCACATCTGTACGATTCCAGTAGGCAGGGATCGCTTTCCCATCCCGAAAGACATAAGCGTTTCCAAAATCAAGCAGATCAATGTTATAGACCTGATCTTCGGCATTGAATTGATTGGCAAACGTGTGCGGCACAAATAACATAACCACATTATCGGCTGTGACAGGCAGACCGGTTTGCGCATCGGTTAAAGCGGTATACGCTTCGGGTTTTTTATTGACCATGTCATTCGCTTCCTGATAGCGGAAGTATTTATGAGTGGCGGGGTCATAATCCCAATAACTGTAGTTATATATTGAGTATAAAGAGAATATCTGTTTTGCTTCCAAAACGCTTTCAGGAACTTCCTCTGTAAAAAACCCGCCGCGCAGGGATTGTGGTGAATTATCCAGGCTTTTTTTTATTGCACAGGCCGCCCATTTCGTTGTGTTGAAAAAAATATTATTATAGATCTCGCGGTCATAAGGGCCGGTCACAAACGGCGGACAGGTTCCCGCGCCCGGCACAACCAGAAATTCATTCAATGTACTTTCTTTCAGGTAGGAATATTCACGCGGGTCGGCAAATTTAAAGACAAGGAAGGCATCATACATGCGCGCCACGTGCTCATCAAAATATCGCCCCGAACGGACAGGACCCACCAGCGTGGATTCATTCCCATAGAATACGGCGATAAAACGGGTGTCGCCCCATTCAATATAATATTCATATACAACATCGGCCAATGACAACCCAGATTGCGGGCGGACGTAATCAGGTGAATTGGCGATCTTGATCACCATTGGCCTTCGGTCAAGTAAGGTCGGGTCGCTGACAGGCAAACCGGTTAAAGGATTGTTGATGTTGAGCGAGTTGAACCCGTCTCCTGCGAGGCCTGATGAAGGCGCAACTTCAATGGGCGTGGGCAATTCATCCGCGATCACATAATGGGTTGGGTAAGGCGTGAATGTCGGCTCGGGCTGCGGGGTGGTGAGCAGATCATAGGGATTGGCAGATGCTTCAGATTGAGGTTGAAAAGGCGTGGGCGTAGGGAACGCTGAAAGAATCGCTGAGACAGGCGTGGAGGTTGCGGGAGAAGCGCAGGCGACTGTCAGTAAAACCATTAAAATCCAAAAGATGTTTTTTAGCCGCATTAACCGGCCGTGTCTAAAAGTCATAAATTTGATTGTACCAAAAGCAAAAGGCCCAAAGTGACGCGGCAATAAAACTGATACAATTGTTATCTCCCATGTTAATCATAGTCTCTTGTTTGCTCTTTTTTGTGACCGCGCTGGCATTGATGGTGCTGCTCATAACCCAGCCGAATGCACGCTATGCGTGGCTGGTGGCGGTGGGCGGCGGAACGCTGGCGCTGGTCAGTGTTTTCATTTGGCTGGCGCAAATGCCGTTTGACCTTGCGCTGCCTGCCTGGAAGCCGCTCACATTATTTTTAAATCCAATTTCGTTTCGCGCAGACGGGCTTTCATGGCCTTTCGCGGTGAGCATTTCCGCGCTGACCCTGACAATATTGCTCACGGTTGTTTCTCAACCTGCGTTTACAAATTCCTATACCTGGGCTGGCACACTCGCACTGGGCGGGCTTGGTATTCTGGCAGTAACTGCCAATAATCCGCTGACATTGTTATTGATCTGGAGCGCGCTGGATATTACCGAACTCATCACCCAATTACGATCTGTGAATGGGGCGGCAAATAACGAAAAAGTTGTAACTTCTTTTTCAACCCGCGCCTTTGGAAGCTTTTTATTACTATGGGCCAACATTGTCAGCATTGCGGCGGGAAGCACATTTAATTTTCAATCCATTGCTTCGGGTTCGGGTCTATATCTGGTGATTGCCGCAGGGTTACGGTTGGGCGTGCTGCCCTTGCATCTGCCCTACTCATCTGAATCCACAGTGCGGCGCGGCTTTGGCACGGCGCTGCGATTAATTTCGGCGGCATCGAGTCTGGTATTACTTTCGCATGTTCCGGCTGGAAGTCTAAGCTCAGCGCTCACCCCGTTCCTGACCTCACTTGGCATCATAGCCGCGATCTATGGCGGCTGGATGTGGCTGCGCGCGCCCGACGAATTAACAGGCCGCCCATATTGGATCATTAGTTTGGCAGCACTCTCCATCATCTCGGCTCTTAGTGGAAATCCATTAGGCGTGGTGGCCTGGGGATGTGCGCTTGTACTCGTTGGCGGCGCGCTCTTTTTATCTTCAGTGCAAAATATCTGGCTAAACCGCGCCTTGCTGGTTGGCGTGTGGAGTCTTTCCTCTTTGCCCTTTTCACTCACAGCCAGCGCATGGCTTGGCAATTTAGGTTTCTTTATTCCATTTGTGATCGTGGCGCAAGCACTATTGATCGCGGGATTTGTCCGTCATGCGCTGCGTCCCGGCGGACGTGACTCGCTGGATACACAGGAAAGCTGGACGCGCTCAGTATATCCAGCCGGAATTATTTTGCTGGTAGCGCTTCAACTTGTATTGGGATGGATCGGCTGGGACGGAGCGCTGCAAGTCGGCGCCTGGCTGCAAGCCATCATCGCTTCGCTCCTGACCTTTGGGTTGGTTTGGGCGACACCACGTTTTCGCATCCTCAACCCGATCCGCGCTCATTGGGTCAGTTCCACGATCTCGCGCATGGACAACGCCTATCAAGGTTTGTGGGCCATCTATCGTCTACTTGCCAGAATCAGCACAGCCATTATTACAACTCTTGAAGGCGAAAGCGGAATCATGTGGACGTTACTCTTTATCATTTTATTTGTTTCACTAATAACTCAGGGAGTACGATAGGATGTTGATTGAAATCGTCTCCTGGATCGCCGTAGCACTGATCGTAGCAACATCCACAGCCATGCTGATCAATCGTGACTGGCGTGTAAGCCTGGGCGCGCTTGCGGTGCAATATATCGCCGCATTCTGGCTGGTGACACGTCACCTGCCTTTTGTGATGGGTTCCGCAAAACTGGTCACCGGCTGGATGGTCGTCGCCGCGCTCGGTATGACGCGCTTAGGCTTGTCGCATATTGAAGAGGAAAACGAAGAAACCTTCTGGCCGCGTGGAAGATGGTTCCGAATGATCTTAATCGCCATTGTTACACTGGTTGCCGCAGGGTCGACACCACGCATCGAAGCGGCAATTCCCGGCCTCGGTTTGCAGGTGATCGCAGGCAGTTTGATTCTGATCGGCGCGGGAGTCGTCCACCTGGGGGTGACATCCAACTTGTTACGTGTGATCCTCGGTCTACTCACCATGTTGACCGGTTTTGAAATCCTATACGCTGCCATCGAAAGTTCCATTCTGGTTGCGGGTTTACTGGCCGTAACCAATTTAGGGTTGGGCATTGTCGGCTCCTATTTATTGATCGCCGGGGTCTACCCACCTGATTCAGAAGATGAGGAAACCGCATGAGCGCGCCCATCCTATGGATCCTTGTCCCCTTTGCGACAGGCGTTTTGATCTTATTGTTTTTACGTGAAGAGCGCGCACCGGTGACAGGCGGAGTGGTTGCTGCAATTCTTTCACTCACCGCTCTGATCATCCCGATTGACATTGCACAATTATTGGGGCCGGTCTCCTTTAAGATTTCATCGACCATTCAATTCTTTGGGCGTAGTTTTGCCTTGCATACCGCAGACGGGCCTTTGCTGGCGATCATCTACGGATTGGCCGCGTTATGGTTCTTTGGTACACAGGCTTCTGGAACAAAAAACAGATTCGTTTCAATCGGATTAATGATCGTGGCATTATTAACCGCCTCGATCGCCGTGGAACCTTTCCTCTTCGCCGCGCTTCTGCTCGAAATGGCAGCCATGCTGGTCATCCCGCTGCTTGTTCTTCCGTATCAAAAACCCGGGCGGGGCGTGGTGCGTTTTCTGATCTACCAAACCCTTGCCATGCCGTTCATTTTATTTTCAGGGTGGATGCTTGCAGGTGTTGAAGCTAGCCCCGGTGACCTGGGCACAACGACACAAGCCGGAACCATGCTCGGACTGGGATTTGCCTTTTTGCTCGGAGTCTTTCCGCTCTACAACTGGATTCCGATGTTGATGGAAGAAGCCTCGCCTTATGTAACCGGCTTCCTGCTTTGGGCATTACCTACTTTCACGGTCATATTTGCACTTGGCTTTTTAGACCGCTACACATGGCTGCGTACTTCACCCCAGCTCTCAAATGCCATTATATTTGCCGGGGTATTTATGGTGGCAAGCGGCGGAATTTTCGCATCTTTACAGCGGCATCTTGGGCGCATCATGGGCTATGCCGCCATCGCAGAAACAGGTTTGCTGATACTCGCCATGAGTCTGAAATCCACTGAAGTGGTCAATGTCACGTTTCTGCTGCTCGTTCCGCGCGGATTGGAATTAGCCGTGTGGGCTCTGGCGCTCTCGATCATTAAACGCAAAGCCTATTCATTACGCTTCAGCGAAGTACAGGGACTGGCACGCAGTTACCCCATCGCAGTTGCCGCCCTCATCTTTGCACATCTTTCAGTGGCAGGGTTTCCATTACTGGCTGGCTTTCCGGCGCGTATCGCCTTGTGGCAGGAACTGGCAGGGCAATCGCTTACAATTTCCTTCTGGGCCTTTGCAGGTTTATTCGGTCTGCTGATCGCAGCAATTCGCACACTCGCAGTTTTTGTGATGGCAGAGGAAAACAAACCCTGGGAGTTAAACGAATCCTGGGTACAAGGCGTTATGCTCGGGCTGGGTGTGATCGGGTTATTCATCCTCGGTACGTTTCCGCAGATCTTACAGCTTTTCATTGCCAACCTGCCCACCCTGTTCGATCATCTGGGACAGTAAGCCGGCGTGCTATAATTTAACGCATCTATTTCCCCACAAATATCGGAGAACAACATGGAATTTGAACAAATCATCAAGCGACTCGAATGGCTGGACAAGCAGCAACGCGAAAACAAGGATACCCTTGCCGCGTTAAGTGAGCGTTTGAATTCCTTTGAAACAACGGTCAACGCGGTTTCCAAACAGATCAAAACCATCAGCAAGCAAATCACAGATATCACGCCCGCCACAAAACGTGTGGAACAATTTGAAGCGATGATCACCCGTCAACGCAACGACATCATCAAGATCATTGAAGATAACGACAAGGCACACACACGCAGCGAACGCGAAATCGCCAAACAGCATCAACCTGAACTGCTTGAGATCAACAAAACCCTGTCGCAATTAAAAACCACCACCACCACCAGCCTGACAGAATTTAAAAAACAACTAAAAGAACGCGGTGACGAAATACAACGCATGAAAGATAATGTGAGCGATTTCAAAACACACGTTGACGAAGCCACCCGCTCAAACGAAGATGTACTTCATGCATTGAAAGCCACAGAAGAAACACGCAAGAATGACCTCAAACGTGTTACCGATATTCAAGGCGAAATGACCTCCATCCGCAAACGCGTGGACGAAAACCGCGACAAATATATTGTCCATGCCGACAGTTTGCGAAATATCGAAAATCGTTTTACAGACCTGATCGCATCTGAATTGGAGCGCAAACAAGCACAGACCGCCTTCCTGGAACAGCAAGCCATCGCGCAAATAGACCGCGACCACGCCTGGAAACAATGGAAGGAAAAATACGAAGCCTTTCAAAAAGAAGCCGCAAATTTGGATGGACACGTACAAAGCCTGGATGAAGCCCTGCGCGGCGCCAAGAAAGCCCAGGAAACCTACCTCGAACTCAACACAAAACTTGAACGCCGCATCAACGAAGTGACCGAAATGCAGCGCCTGACAGAAGACCGGCTCAGACAGGAATGGGTCAGTTTCAAAGCCGACGACCAAAAACGCTGGACCGGCTACAGCCTTTCTTCTGAAGAATCATTCCGCGAAATCCGCAAGGATGTGCAAAAAACAGAAGGCCGCATCACTCCGCTCGACGACGCACTGCAAGTCCTGCAAGATCAAATGCACCAGACCACAGATGCAACCGAAAAAGAATTACAGGAACTGATGAACGTTGTACATGAATGGATGACCTCCTATCAGCGCATCATGGGGCATGGCAAAAAGACGGCCAAAAAATAGAGAAAAAAAATCCGCAGAAAATTTTCTGCAGATTTTTTTCTTAATGCCTGTTTACAATAACTTTGTGGTTAAATAGAGCCATGAGAGTTATTGGCACAGCAGGTCACGTAGATCACGGAAAATCCACATTAATTGCGGCGCTTACAGGCACGCACCCAGACCGCCTCAAAGAAGAACAGGCGCGTGAGATGACCATTGAGCTTGGCTTCGGCTGGCTCACCCTGCCCAACGGCGAAGAAGTGGGCATCGTCGATGTCCCCGGCCATCGTGATTTTATTGAAAATATGCTATCAGGCATTGGGGGCATCGACGCCGCATTATTGGTCATCGCCGCCGACGAAGGCGTCATGCCCCAAACCAAAGAACATCTTGCGATATTAGACTTATTACAGATTCCCGCTGGATTAATCGTTCTGACAAAAACAGACATCGCATCTGACGCGACCTGGCTTGATCTTTTGGAAGCAGACATTCGTGGTGCTGTGAGTGACACCGTCCTGCGCGACGCACCCATCGTGAGAGTCTCTGCCAAAACCAAAACAGGACTCGAAACCCTCATCACCACCCTCAGCAAAATCCTTGAAGAGAAACCGGCACGACTCGACCTGAACCGTCCGCGACTGCCGATTGACCGCGTCTTCAGCATGAGCGGATTCGGCACCGTGGTAACCGGCACTCTCAGCGACGGTCATCTCTCTGTCGGCGATGAAGTGGAAATTTTGCCCGCCGGTTTAAAAGGCAGAATCAGAGGGCTGCAAACTCACAAGAAGAAAGAAGAAACCGCTGTGCTTGGTTCACGCACCGCTGTAAATATTTCAGGTGTGGACACAGAATCGATCAAACGCGGCGAAGTGATCGTCCATCCGAATCAATATCAAGCCACCCGCAGAGTCGATGCAAGTTTTCGTTTGCTCAAAGATGCATCCGCTGCCATCAAACATGGCGACGAAGTAAAGTTTTTTGTGGGCGCGAGTGAAACCATCGCCACATTGCGCCTGTTGGGCGTGGAAGAACTCAACGCGGGCGAAGAAGCCTGGATCCAGCTTGAACTGCGCGATCCCGTGGTCACGGTGCGCGGAGACCGCTATATATTGCGCCGCCCCTCCCCCAGTGAAACACTTGGCGGCGGGAGCATCATTGACCACCAACCCAAAGGCAGACACAAACGATTCGATGAAAGTGTGCTCAAGTCACTTGAATCACTCATGCAAGGCACTCCCGAAGAAGTTTTATTCGAAGCCGCGCTTGCGCTTAATATCGCGGGCATAAAAGATGTGACGGCGAAATCCCGTCTGGAAGCATCCAATGCGCAAGATGCGCTTAATGCGTTACTGCAAAATGGTCAATTGGTTGCGCTCGAAGCGGGCGAGGCAAAAACAAGCAGTGACATGTTGATCGTTGCACTGCCCCACTGGAATACATTAAGTGAAAAAATTTCGGCGACCCTTGAGTCTTACCACAGGCAGTTTCCATTGAGGCGCGGCATTCCACGTGAAGAGTTGAAGAGCAAGTTAAAACTCGCGGCGCGTGTGTTCAATAGTGTCATTCACAAACTGGCGGCCGATCACGCGATCACTGAGTATTCGATCTGGCTGGCAAAAACCAACCATGAGATAAAGTTCAATGGGGCAGACCAGCTCAAAGTTAAAGAATTGATGCGCAGGTTTGAAAAGAATCCGTATGCCACGCCGAGCGTCAAGGAATGTCAATCTGAGGCGGGGGAGGAAGTCCTGAATGCCTTGATCGAGCTGGGCGAGTTGATCACCGTTTCACAGGATGTCATCTTCCGCAAAAAAGATTACGATGAAATGACGGGAAGGATCCGCGCTGAGTTAAAGAAAAACGGACTGATCACGCTGGGCGAAACGCGTGATATGCTCAACACCACAAGAAAATATGTTCAGGCATTATTGGAACATTTGGATTCGATCGGTGTCACCCAGCGCGAAGGGATGCCAGAAAATTAAGAGGGTAAATTATTTATGTTTATTTTTTTAAAGAAAATGCTGGCACCGCCTGTTTTCAACGATGATGAAAAAACACACCACGCATATTTGCTTCACACGATCCTGTGGGGACTGATCTTTGTGCCCATTCCTTATGTTTCTTATACCCTGCTCAAAACGCCTGAGTTTACTGCGCGCGCTTTGACGCAAGGTATTATTGGTGAAGCGATCAATTTTTTTCTTTTATTCCTTTTACACCGCGGATATGTCTACGCGGCTTCGATGATTCAGATCAGTTCATTTTGGTTCTTCTTTACGATTTCTGCTGTGACAGGTGGAGGCGTGCATGGGGAGGCTTATTTATTAGGGTATCCGCTTGTGATTGTGATCGCCGGCATATTAGCCAGCGGAAGAGTCACATTTGCGATCACCGCCTTGTCACTGATCGCGGGCGGGGCAATGGTCTACGCGGAAGCACAGGAAAAATTAGTATTTGCCGCTCCGGGAAGTTCCATGTCGATTTGGGTGATAAGCCTTGCCATTTTTCCGATGGGGATGATCCTGCAATATTTATCCAGGAACACGGTGGAAAAAATATTGCATCGCGCGCACGCAAGCGAGGAAAAATATCGTTTAATATCGCAGGTCAGTTCGGATTACACCTTTACCACTGAAGTACAAAAAAACGGTGAGGCGGGATTAAGCTGGGTGGCAGGTGCGTTTGAAAAGATGACCGGCTACACCTATGAAGAGTATCTCGCCAGCGGCAGTTGGCTGGCGCATGTTCATCCTGATGATCGCGAAAAAGATACGCAGGATATGGAAAGCCTTCATAAGAATCAGGATATCAAATCAGAAATCCGCACGTTTACAAAGAATGGAGAGATACGCTGGGAGCAAATCTTTGCTCATCCAATTTGGGATGAAAAAGAAAACAGGTTGATCGGGATCTACGGCGCGGTGCGGGATATTACCGAGCAAAAAAAAAATGGAAGCAACGCTGGCGCACGAACGCGATCTCCTGCAAATCTTTCTGGATAATATTCCCGATACTGTATATTTCAAAGATGTCGAGTCGCGCTTTGTGCGCATTAATCAGGCACAAGCCAGATTCTTAAAAGTCGACAATCCACGGGATGTCATCGGCAAAACCGATCTCGATTTTCAAAACTCCAAACTGGCGCAGGAATTCATGGCGGAAGAAAAACAGATCATAGAAACCGGTCAGGCGATTTTGAATCGGATTGAATTTAATCCGACCGATGATGGAAAACCGCGCTGGCTCTCCGCCACCAAAGTACCCGTGAAAGATTCCTCGGGGCTTGTCATCGGAACCATTGGCATCTCACGCGATGTTACCGAGCAGAAAGAATCACAGGAAAAATTACAGAAAATTTTTCTGCAACAAGCGGCAATTCTGAACAATATTCCGGATATGGCGTGGTTAAAAGATAAAGACAGCCGCTATATTGCGGTCAACGAACAATTTGTTAAAACCGTCGGAATGCAAATGGATGAAATTCCCGGTAAAACTGATTTCGATATCTGGCAGGAAAGTTTTGCCAAAAAGTATCGCGGAGATGATCTGCTCGTCATGCAAACCCGTCAACGCAAAACTGATGAAGAATTCCAGGTTGACAGCAACGGCAGAACATACTGGGTGGAGACTACAAAGACTCCCATCCTCAATGAGAATGGAGAAGTGATCGGCACGACAGGTATTGCGCGCGAAATTACCGAACGCAAAAATGCCCAGGAAATTGAACAACGCCGGCGCATTATGCTTGAAAAGGTAGTCCAACTCGGCAAACGCGTGACCGAGTCCAACGATCTGCGCTCAACGATCAAAAAAATCTGGCATGGCGTGCATGACGATCTGGAATTTGACCGGCTGGCGATCTTCCTGTATAACGCTGAACGAAACACGATGGATGATACGATCGGCACAAACAACGAAGGACAGATCGTGGAGCATTGGGATATTTCATTCCCGATCGGAGCCACATTCGCCACCTTACTACAAAACCCCGATGGCGTATATTTCACAAATAACTATGACGTGGAAAACAATGTCGCAACCGGAGATGAAATGTATGGCGTTAAAGATTTTGTGGCCGTCGCCGCCTGGGCAGGAGATAAACCTGTAGCCGTCATTTGTGCCGATAACAACATTACAAAACGCCTTATCACAGCAGACCAGTTGGAAGCCCTGCGCTTATTCGGCGGCTATGCAGGTCTTGCCATCGAAAACGCGCGCCTTAATTCCGCGCTGCAAGGCGAGCTATCCCAACGCAAAAATTTCATCGTGGAACTCGAAGCAAAGAATGCCGAACTCGAGCGTTTCACATATACCGTCTCGCACGATCTCAAATCACCACTGGTCACCATCAGAGGTTTTCTCGGCTACCTTGAACGGGACGCACAGGAAGGAGATTTTCAAAAATTCAGACGGGATGTTTCCCGCATTGAAACCGCAGTCGAAAAAATGCAGAATTTACTGCAAGACCTGCTCGACCTTTCACGCATCGGACGATTGATAAACCCGCCGGTTGAAGTCTCGTTCAATGAGATCGTTAAAGATGCGCTTGAGGCCGTATATGGACAGATCCAGGCGAAAAATGTACAGATCGAATATGAAAGTAATACCCTCACCCTAAAATGTGACCGGGTTCGCATGGTGGAGGTATTTCAAAACCTGATCGATAACGCCATAAAATTTATGGGCGACCAGCCCCGTCCACGCATAGAAATTGGAACGAGCAAAAACGAACAGAACCAGACCATATTTTATGTAAAAGACAACGGCATTGGCGTTGCGCCTCAATTTCACGAAAATATATTTGGCCTGTTTAACAAGCTTGATACCAACAGCAGCGGCACAGGCATTGGTCTCGCACTGGTAAAAAGAATCATCGAAATCCACGGCGGGCGCATCTGGATAGAATCACAAATTAATAAAGGCACAATTTTTTATTTCATATTGCAGTAAATTTAGCTCGCTCATTTAAAAGGAGAATACTCATGTGCGGAAGATTTACCCTTACTGTTGACCCCGCAGAATTAAAAGACGCATTTGGCGATTTTATATTCCCAACTCAATTCGCACCGCGCTTTAATATCGCCCCATCGCAGCCTGTCCTCGCCATCCCCAATGATGGAAAAAACAAGGCGGATTTTTTTCTATGGGGACTGATCCCCTCCTGGGCGAAAGACCCCGGCATTGCCAATAAACTCATAAACGCGCGCGGTGAAACCGTCGCCGAAAAACCGTCCTTTCGCGGCAGTTTCAAATACAAACGCTGTCTGATCCTAACCGACGGTTTTTACGAATGGAAAGCCGGCGAAGGAATAAAAACAAAAACGCCATACTTCATCCACATGAAAGACCATCAGCCATTTGCCTTCGCAGGGCTGTGGGATGAATGGCATTCGCCCGATGGCAATACGCTCCGCACCTGCACCATCATCACTACCGAACCAAATGAATTAATGTCGACTCTGCACAATCGCATGCCTGTCATTCTGGACAAACAAGATTACAACGCCTGGTTAGACGCCGCGCCTCAAACGCCCGAACGCCTGCTGCCGCTCATTCAACCTTTTCCAGCCGACAGAATGTCCGCGCACCCCGTTTCAACATTCGTCAACAGTCCGGGCAATGACCGCCCCGAATGTGTTTTGCCCGCATAACAATCCACTTACATTTACAACAAACTGATCGGGTCTATTTCAATTCGCCAATCGGTTAGTTTTACATCGCGCAACAACGCAGCCGGATCGGGACTGCGGACGATAATTTGCCAGCGATAGACGCCATCCATTTTTGCAAAAAACGATGGGACGGGGCCAATGATCTCCGTTTGATGACGAGCCTCCGCTTCGATCTTAACCTTGAGCCTGTTCGCTGTTTTCTGTGACTCTTCCTCCGCTTTGGCAGAGTCAGCGTGGCGATACTCCAGCCGCGCGAGTCTCGTGTAAGGCGGATAATTCAACTGCTTGCGATAATTTAATTCCTGTGCATAAAATCCATTGACATCATGTTGTGACGCCGCTTGAATTGCGTAATGCTCAGGCATGAAAGTTTGCATAATCACTTTGCCGCCCAAAGACGAGCGCCCCGCGCGGCCTGCAACCTGTGTGAGGGTTTGAAATACTTTTTCACTGGCGAAGGGATCGGGCAAGCCAAGCCCCACATCTGCCAGTACAATGCCAACCAACGTAACCAGCGGAAGGTCAAGTCCCTTGGCGAGCATTTGCGTGCCGACCAACACATCGGCCTGATGATTGGCGAAGTGCGTCAGAATCATTTCGTGCGCGTCTTTTTGGCGCGTAGTGTCCCAGTCCCAACGCAGGGTGCGCACGCCGGGAATGCGGTCTGCACTTCTTCTTCCACTTTTTCACTGCCCAATCCGAAAGCGCGGATATTCTTCCCGTTACAACTCGGACAGGTCTTCGGCATTTGGCGCGTGTAATTGCAGTGATGGCATAATAACGTCGAAGGTTGCACGTTCAACGTTAAACGTTCAACGTGCAACGTCAGCGGGGTTTCGCAGTTGGGACATTTCACCACGTAGCCGCAGTCACGGCAAAAGACATACGAAGCTGTGCCGCGCCGATTAAGAAAGAGGATGGCCTGTTCGCCGCGTGAAATTGTCTCGGCTAAAGATTCAGCCAGTGCGCGAGAGAAAATTCCGCGATTGCCGGTTTTGAGTTCTTCGCGCATGTCCACAATTTGAACGGGCGGTAAACCGGTTTCAACGATACGGCGCGGCAGATCTAATTTTATAAGTTGTTTATTTTCTGCTTTGAATCTTTGCTCAATGGTGGGCGTGGCTGAACCCAACACACACACCGCTCCGCATAAACGCGCATATTCCTGCGCCGCAGTGACAGCGTTATAGTACGGCGGCTCAGATTGATAATAAGAGCCATCGTGGCACTCGTCCACAACGATCAGGCCGACATTCGGCAGCGGACTAAACAACGCAGAACGCGCGCCAATAATGACTTTTAATTTTCCGGAACGTGCGCGCCGCCATGTATCGTAGCGCTCCCCTTCTGACAGCTTCGAGTGGACAAGTCCCACCTGGCCGGGGAAGCGTGAGAGAAACCGGCGCACCGCTTGCGGAGTCAACGCGATCTCGGGCACGAGGATGATGGCTTGTTTTCCGCGCTTGATGGTTTCTTCTGCAGCACGCAGATAGATTTCGGTTTTGCCGGAGCCGGTGACGCCATGGATGAGGAAGGATGAAGGATGAAGGATGAAGGATGAAAAAGATTCTAAAATTTGATTTAGTGCAAAAGATTGTTCTGATGTGAGTTCGAGGACTTGCGGGGTGGTTTCTTTGTTGATTTGTCTTCCTATGTTTTCGAGCGGGTCGCGGAAAATTTCGCTTTCAAATAAGCGGATCAATCCGCGTTCTTCGAGTTCCTGTAGATCGGCGAGATTGCAGCCGGTTTCAGCATAGACCCATGAAAGATTAATCGCTTCAGGTTGTTGGATTAAGAATCGAAGCGCGGCCTGGCGGCGTGCCAGGGTTTGCTTTGTGCCGAGGCTTGGCATTTCT
This sequence comes from Candidatus Villigracilis proximus, assembly GCA_016715195.1. Classification (GTDB taxonomy): domain Bacteria; phylum Chloroflexota; class Anaerolineae; order Anaerolineales; family Villigracilaceae; genus Villigracilis; species Villigracilis proximus. The sequence continues at coordinate 84,137 of JADKBB010000007.1, read as the reverse complement.
GCTTCCGCTTCTTCTGGCGGGACCGATAGCTGGGCCACACGTAAAAATTTTGGTCTGACCCGTGGAGCAGGCAAAACATGCTTCGATGACAGAATTCCTTTTTTAACAAGAATCTGCGCCGTCTTGCGCCAGTCCACTTTTGAGAAGTGTGAGTCAATTTGACGTCCGCGCAATGCGCCGCGCTGTTGCAGTAAATCAAGCAAACGACGATGGACAATTGACGGTTGACCATCTTGCGTGGTCTGCGGTCTACCGTCTACGGTCTGGTAGAGTACATCCGCCTGTTGACTCAATCCCACGGGCAGCATGAGGCTGACGATGGATGCGAGCGGGCTGAGGGTAGAGTCAGCCAATAGAATCGCCAGAGCAAGCTGGGGTTGAGTCAGAACCGGTGCAGGGTCGAGCAGGTCAATGATCGGTTTGGGATTCTCTACGGCGGGAGAGTCAGGCAGGCTTACGATAATCCCCTGCACGATTTGATTCCCAAATGGCACAGTCACCAGACAGCCGGTTTGGATCTGGGGTGCGAGTTCAGCGGGGACGAAATAATCGTAAAGGTTGGAGATTGCAGAAACGTTAACAGCGACACGGACAAACATTGTGCGATTATAATGTTTTACAGGATAAAAAACGGAGGCTGATATGGCGATGACAATAATGATTTTAGGCGGGGTCGTGATTTTGGTTTTGGTGGGATTGCTGGCTTTTATGTTCATGCGAGCAAATGAAGTGAACCTAACCGGCAAGACGAACGAAAAACCGGTGTGGATGCACTCTCTTCCGCCGCAGGAAACGATCGACGCCACGCTCGCTGACAATGAAGGGGTCACTTCCTTCGATCACGACGCGGGCGAGAAACTTGCCGCGCCATTCGCGGAGCAGATCGAAGATATTCTGCGCGCGAAACTGGAGAGTGATCCGTTTAATAAATTTAATATTGATCTGGGAACTGCGAAAGATGGTTCGCTAGATATTTGGGTGAATGGAAAGAAATATGCAAGCGTTGACGAACTACCTGATGAGGGATTAAAGCGGGCTTTTCAAGATGCAGTGAATAAGTGGAATAATAGTAAGTAATGGGTTGTGAGTAATAAGTAATAAGTAATAAGTAATAAGTAATAAGTAAGTGAAGACGCGGGTTATCTCCTGCGTCTTTTTATTTTATGCGTTGTGTGATGACTCCAGCGCCGTAGCCGACAACGGATGAATGATCTCCGGTGACATCGCCTGATGTGGCATATTTCAGAATTTGAACTTTATCGGCACCCAGTTCACGTGCCGCCCAAAGCGTGGATGCGACGGCGGCATGTCCGCAGGCGAATCCTTTGCTGGTGTGTTCGGCTTCAAAGATGGATTCGGGGTCGAAAGATTCAAACCGCTTGAGCATTTCTGAATCAAGGATTTTTGCTGTTTGCTGCTCATAAAAATGTGAAAGATCAGTGGATGCAACAATGAGCGCTCTTTTATTTCCAAGAGTTTGCGCGAGGGCGCGCCCCAGTCTTTTTGCGGTTTCGGGTTCCTGTGAATGCATCATGATCGGCAAAAGTTTAAATTCATTTTTTAATACGCGCTGTAAAAACGGAAGTTCGATCTCAAGTGAATGTTCACGGTCATTTGCAATGGCGGAAATGGGATGTTCAAGATTAAGCTGCAAATCCAGAAGTGCAGCCCGATCGACTTCGACATTGCCCAGAGGCGTGGCGTAGGCTTGATGTTTGGTTGTGATAAGTGAATAGGGTGAACTGTTGTGATAAGGCGAAAGAATAGCAACCAGATCAGGGGAGAGAGCGCGGCAGGCGGCAAAAGCATAAGCGGCAACCGCGCCTGAATAAATATGTCCGGCGTGCGGAGCGATGACAGCGACAATATTTCCTAGAATATCTGGAAGCTGGACGGCATTAAGATATTCATCCACACGAGCCGCAAGTTTTTCAGGATCAGATTCGTACCAGGTGCCTGCAATTGGGGAGGGACGAAGATTAAGCATAAAGTGATTGTAGCATTTTTTATGATAAAAAAAACAGACCGGATCATAAAACCCGGTCTGTTCTGATATTTTTCTTAATACGTTTAAGTCTTACGGAACACGGTAACTGTCAACCGCCTGCTGCAACACAGAGAATGTCGCATCGTCAATATCGTCTGACCAGTACATGGTGTACATCAGGAAGATGGATTTATTATTTCCGCGAAGCTCAAACCATGAAACGCCGGAATAATTTCCGCTCTTCGATTTCCATTCGAGTCGTTCGGACCCATCTTCTTCAAGCTGGTCGCTACTAACCCGGATATCGCCTTCTTTACCGGTATTGCTGTAGCGATAATTCAACAAATAAAGGGCTGCGCCGCCATTGTTTACAACGCCGCCGTTATTATCGAAAACCAAACTTTCAATGATGGCCGATTCATTGGGAGAGGTGAAGATATCAATATACAGGTCTTCTTCGGTATATTGTTCATAGAACCAGTCTCCGGGCAGATCAAATTCGAGGAAACCATTTTCATCTGTAAAAGTCACCAGATCGGAACTTCCACTATTGGCATTTGTACTGCCATTATTGCCGGATGGCGGATTGGACGGGTTGTTTGAGGGAGGTTGGGGCTGGGCAGGCGATTTGGTTGAGGTGGGCGCGCTGGTAGGCACAACCGGAGTGGAATTACCACCATTACAAGCCAGACTTACTGCCAATAACAAAGTTATAAAAGCAATCAACATACGGTACTGTGATTTCATTATCAATTCTCCTTTTTTCTCATTGAAACCTAATTTTGGGCGCAAGGATACACTAAAAAGAAATAAAACGAAAGGTACTTTGGTCATGGGTATAAACCATTAAATAAGCAGGAGCATATTAATGATCCATCTTCTCTTGCACCGTCATGCTCTGCCGTGCTATGATGTCAGGGCAATCAGATTATTGTTTGGATCGCAGATGCTTATGCTGACAATTCCCTTCGCTTCATCTCAAAGTGACTGTCAGTATTTTTATAAGCAGACTAAAATCCACCATTTTATTCCAAACGCCAACGGAGGTAATTATGGGAAATACAAGTACTAAATTCGGCATTCCTGCCGTCATCGCAGGGATCGCACTCTGTATCACATGTTTATGCTGTGCCGCCGGCATCCTTTATTTTTATGGAGATGCTCTTGTCTCTGAAACAGGGATCCCCAACCCAATCGATTCATCACAGCCGCTTGTTCCGGCGGACACATCCAATCTGCCTGAGTGGACGATCATCGTTTATTCAGACGCAGACGATGATATTCTGGAGGAAGACCTTTGGTTTGACATCAATGAAATGGAAATGGTCGGATCGAACGCCCAAATGAATATTGTTGTCCAATTTGACCGCGCCGAAGGCTACTTTGACGGTGACGGCGACTGGACAGACACCCCCAGATTTTTCATCACCCAGCATGCAGATCTCTTTCATATCTCCTCCCCTGTCATTGAAAGCATCGGTGAAGCGGATATGGGCAACCCGCAAACCCTGGTGGATTTTATCAGCTGGTCCATTAGAAATTATCCGGCAAAAAAATATGCATTGATCATGTCGGATCATGGCGGAGGCTGGGACGGCGGCTTTTCGGATATTCAAGCCGGCTCATCGCTTTCACTTCCACAGATCGTTGGAGCGATCCAACAGGTACAGCAAAATATGGGCGGACAAAAATTTGAAGTGATCGGCTTCGATGCCTGTTTGATGGGCATGATCGAAGTGTATGGTGCGCTTTATCCCTACTCCAATTTTATGATCGCATCAGAAGAAACCATTCCTGCCACAGGCTGGTCGTACGCGGCATGGATGAGTCAACTGGCGCAAAACCCAGCCATGGATGGGCGCGGCATGTCACAAGCCATCATCTCCACTTATATTGTGGAAGATACGATTCTGACCCAGAGCAGGTCTGCTTCTGAGATCGAAGAGATCGAGGCCGGGACGACATTAAGCGCCATCGAAAGCGCGCGTGTCCCCGATGTCATTAATGCCATGAACCAGCTTATTTCAACCTTGTCGGCTATTGACCAATCCTGGGTGGCGCAGGGACGCGAATACTCCCGCAGTTACACCAGTCTCTTTGGCGAAGATGTCCCGTCTCCATTTATTGATCTTGGACATTTTTCCGACATCATGGCCACCACAAACGACCCCTCCATCCAGCAAGCCAATCAACAATTACAGGCCGCCATTTCTTCCGCGGTCATTGCTGAAAAACACGGCAATCGAATGGATGGTTCCACCGGCATTTCATTCCACTTCCCCATCTCGGATATTTATACATACACTGAATACGATAACAATTCCCTGTATGCCAACTCAGCAGATGCCTTTCTGCAACAATCATCATGGGATGAATATCTCGCCTTCCACTATACCGGGCAGACTTTTGTTCCGCAGGATGGGCAGGCCTTTGTTCCAGATCAAACGATCGAGATCGTGGCTCCCGGCGCATCTGAAATAACCATTGCCCCGATTCAACTCTCAGATAACTTCATCACTGGTGATGAGATCCTGACCCTGAACACCACGGTCACAGGTAACCCGTCCTACATCTACTTCATCCTGTATTTTTATAATCCTGACTCAAATGCCTATTGGGTCGCAGATACATCCTATCATTTCGCACCCGAAACCACCACGATCAACGGGGTGAGTTCACCAAATTATGGTCCCAGTCCGATCCAGGTTGAATATGAATGGGAACCAAATTTATTTGTCCTGACAGATGGACAGAACGAAGCCTTTGCGCTCTTTGAACCCGATGAATATTTGAATTCAGCAGGCACATCCACCTACTCTGTATATGGACGCTACACCTATGCCAACGGAGGCACGCCCGATGATGCCAAACTCGTATTTGATCCTGACGGCAACCTGCTCAATGTCTTCGCGTTGCCAGACCCCGACGGAGATGGAATCTCAACAGCCGTGGCAGTCACTCCACAGATCGGTGATCAATTCACCGATTACGTCCAATCCTATTATCTGGACGAAAGCGGCGGAGCCACCTACGATTACTCACTCAGTGGCGACGTATTCACCTACGGCGAACAAGGCTTCTGGTTTGAAGCCCGCTATCCCGTAGATGGTGAATACGCCATCGGCTTCTACACAGTAGACTTTGATAACAACACTGTGGAAAATTATGAATTCATCACCTATCAAAATGAATAATCAATAAAGAGTTGACCTCTCGCAAAAGTCATTTTTTACCACAGCACACAACTTAGTGACGCAGTGTCTTGGCAACTTTTTGATTTACGGCGTCTTCCTTATGCAAGAGGTCGAGTAAAAAAATACTTCGGGCGATTTGCCCGAAGTATTTTTTTAACCAAGTAATATTTTTTGCGTGGCTTTAAAAGCCAAAGGCGGCAGTGCATCACGCGCAAACCATTCTACGGCATCGGCATCATCGGCAGGAGCCAGCTCCCCGCTGATTACCTCGGCATGATAGACAATAATAAAATCCGCGCCGCGCTCATGCTCACGGCCAGCGATCACATCCAGCACATGTGTTACGCGCACACTCAGCCCCGTTTCTTCCAAACATTCACGCGCACCCGCTTCGGCCGGGTCTTCACCGCCATTCACAAAACCGGCGGGCAAAGTCCATAGGCCGCGAAAAGGCTCATTCGCACGGCGCACCAACAAAACACGTCCATCCTGTTCGATCAATACCGCCGATGCAACTTTTGGATCCTGAAAATAGATCCAGCCGCATTGCGGGCAGACCGGGCGCACCCTGTCAAATTTATCAACATGCACCACTTCACTCGCACAGCGCGGACAAAATTTTATGTGAATATCTTTAGCCATGATAAAACTTACTTCCATTTTTGTGCTGCAGAACGACGCAACAGGAACATCATCAGCCCGCTGACTAATCCCAGAGCCAGCAAAATGATCTGCCAGATGACTGGAATCACCGCTTCACTCTTAACCCGGGCTTGATCTTGCGGTGCTGATTCAGGCAGCGGCTCTTTGGCAGTTGGCAATTCGAGCGCAGTGGTATCCGCACTGAAGGTGGGAAGAGCTTCTGCTGTGGGTATGGCAGCCATATCCATTGCAGGCGCTTCAGTTGCGGCGGGCGCTTCGGTTGCAGCTGCCAACGCCTCAGATGCAACTTCCGGCCCTCCTCCACCGCTGCCTAAATTGTATGCTTCTTGAGCAACAGATGCAGCAGCATTAAAGCTGATACGCGGCATAACTGTATTCGCGGCAAAGGTCAATGTTAAAAGAACAGTTGCGAATGCAGTGGAAAAGCGGAAGAAGGAATAGGAACGCGGCAACGGCGGCTTCAACCCAACCATTTGACGGGTCAAGGTGAAGTTACGTGGCGCTTTGCGCGCCGGCAGTTTGCGGAGAATGCCGCGGGCGGCGCGAATGTCATTGAAAGCAGAGGCAAGCTCAGGGTCGGAAGAGATGCGGGATTCAAGTCGCGCAGATTCTGACGGGCTGAGTTGTCCGTCTAAATAAGCAGAGAGTTGTTCGATATCGCGGAAATTTTTCATGAGGTTCTTTCCTCTTCCAGACGAAAAGATGAAGGTAAAAGTTCCTCAAAGCCGCGCAGACATTCACGCAGACGCAAACGCGCGCGCGCCAGCCGACTCTTAATGGTGCCGAGCGGAACATGTGAAGCAGTTGCTACTTCGCTGTAATCCATGCCTTGAATATCGGCCAAAACCACCACGGTGCGGAACTCAGTAGGAAGCGCATCGAGACAATGCTGAATGGCATGTTCAAGTTCATCGGCTTCTGATTGTTGTGCAGGAGTCATGTTGGGATCAGCCAGCCAACGCGGAGAATCCATCTCTTCGCCGTCTTCTGTATCCGGTTCAAGTGGTGTGGTGGGACGCCGCTTCTGACGGCGCAGTTCATCGTAACAGGCGTTGGTCACAGTACGCATGAGCCACGCTTTGAATGATCCGCCGCGAAAGGTGCTGATACTGCGAAAGGCGGAGATGAAGGCTTCCTGCGCGGCGTCGGCGGCTTGATCTTCGTCACCGAGAATACGAAGCGCGGTATGAAAGACCATATCCTGATAATGCAGGATCAGCGTATTGAATGAATCTAGATCGCCGCGTTGTGCGGTTTGTATGAGGGCTGGTTCGTCCATTGCTTTATTGTACCCACAAATTCAGTACAGAATAAAGATTTTAGGCAGTTCTCTTTTGTAAAAATAGGTAAAGCGCGCGCCAGATCAACATTCCAAACGCAGAAGTTAAACCCAGAATCAGAGTGAATAAAGGCAAAGCCGCCGCGCCCAACAAAGTGGCACGCAGGATCACAGCCAGCGGCGCAGAAAGAAGCATAGCCAAAGGAATGCGCCACAATAATTTTGAATTGGATGTTATCTGCTCATCAAATAATCCAAACCAGGGAGCCAGCAGAAACCAACTTACCGAAACCGGAAAGAACGAAGCCGCCATGCGCGGGAGAAAGGAAATGCCGGTTTCGCCATGTGTGGCAAAGCCGATGACAGTGACGAGAGCAATGGCAATGAGATCGCCAACGACAAGAGTGGTTTTATTGTTTTTCATTATTTCACCAAAAAGGGACACAGCGCCGCTGTGTCCCTTACAAAATTTATTCTTCTTTGCGTAAAGCAGGGAACAAGAGCACTTCACGGATGGAATGCTTGTTCAAAAGCAGCATGGCGAGACGATCCACGCCCATGCCAAATCCGCCGTTGGGCGGCATGCCATAACGCATGGCACGCAGATAATCTTCGTCCAGCGGATGCTTTTCCTCTTCCTCATCTGTATAATCGCCAGCCATGTCAACGAAGCGCTGTTCCTGATCAAGCGGATCGTTCAATTCGGTGAATGCGTTGCATAACTCAAAGCCGGCGGCATAGCCTTCAAAGCGCTCCACGGTCAAAGGGTCACCGGGGATGGATTTCGCCAGCGGAGAAATATCCCGCGGATAGTTATAAAGGAAGGTCGGTTGGATCAAGGTCGGCTCAAGGAATTCACCGAGCAGGAAGTCGATCATCTTGCCGCGCGCAACTTTGGGGTCGGGAGTCTTATTGCCGTGTTTTGCGGCTATGGCTTTGAATAATTCATCGGCAGTTTTATGTTCGGCAATATCAATGCCGCTGGTTTCAAGAATTCCCTGACGCATTTCCACACGTTTCCAGGGCGGTTTGAAATCCAACTCATGCTCGCCAAATTTGACCGTGGTGGAGCCGGTCACTTTTTCAGCGACGAAGGCCACCATTTGCTCGGTCAATTCCATGACCTGTAAATAATCAGCATAGGCCCAATAGAATTCAAGTTGTGTGAATTCAGGGTTGTGCTTGAAGGAAACACCTTCGTTGCGGAAGTCACGTCCGATCTCATAGACGCGTTCAATATTGCCGACCAGCAAGCGCTTGAGATACAACTCAAACGAAATACGCAAATACATATCCTGTTCAAGTTCGTTGTGATGTGTCACAAAAGGACGAGCCGCCGCACCGCCATATAGAGGCTGCAAGATCGGCGTTTCCACTTCGAGAAAATCATGGTCATCAAGGAAGGAGCGCAAGGCTTTGATCAACGCGGCGCGTTTGCGGAAGTTCTCGCGCACATCCGGGTTGACCGCCAGATCAGCATAACGCTGGCGCGCGCGAAGCTCAGGAGACTCAAGCCCAGCATAGCGGATAACTGTCCCGTCTTCCTGGGTTACGTCCTTGTCAGCGGGCAGAGGAGTCACAGATTTGGCGAGCAGTTTGAAGTCATGCACATGAAGCGTGATCTCGCCCGTCTTGGTGCGGAACATGACTCCCGAGGCTTGAATAAAATCGCCCAGATCAAACATCTTATTAAACAGATCCACGCGCTCTTTGCCCAACTCATTGGCGCGGAAGAATAATTGGACCTTGCCGCCCATATCTTCAATATGAGCAAATGAGACCTTGCCCATCGCGCGGCTGGCACGGATACGTCCCGCAAGCGTAGCTTTTACTTCAGGGGTGGTCTCGGGAGCGGCTCCTGTCTCGGCTGCTTCATACTCAGCAATGACTTGCGCACTGGTATGAGTCCGCTCGGCGCGCGTGGGATATGGATCAAGCCCTTCAGCGCGGAGTTCTTCGATTTTCTGTAAACGGATTTTTTCTAGGGATGAATATTCTGCCATGTTATAACCTTTTGTAAATTATTGATCAGACCTTAAAGGTTTTGGAAACCTTTAAGGTCTCTTACTTTATATAAAAAGCTCCGCGAGCGATAGGCACGCGGAGCTAAAGGTCGCGTCCTGTATTGATTAACTAACTTTGATGATCTTAACGTTATAAGTGCCGCCGGGGGTTTCCACCTTAACCACGTCGCCCAACTTATGACCCAAAATAGCCTTCCCGATCGGGGATTCGTTTGAGATCTTGCCCTCGCGCGGATTGGCTTCCGCGGCGCCGACAATGCTGAAAGTTTCAGCCTCAAAGTTTCCTTCTTTAATGGTCACCTTGGAGCCGACCTGAATCGCATCGTGCTTCTTGCTTTTGCCGTTGCTTTCTTCAATAATTTGGGCTGTTGCGAGAAGTAAATCCAGTTCCTGAATACGACCTTCAACAAAAGCCTGCTCATTCTTGGCAGCTTCGTATTCTGCATTTTCGATCAGTTCCCCGCCTTCCATTGCCTCGTGCAAACGCTCGGCAACTTCCTGTCTCTTGGCGGTGCGTAAATGATCAAGTTCCTCTTGAAGTTTCTGAAAACCCTCTTTTGTAAGGAAATTGGTTGGCATAAGTATTGTCCTGCTATATAGAATTTTGCATCTCCAGATCAGAGATGCAAGTGATTAAAAAGTTTCCGGTGGTATCCTCCGGAAAATCGAAGTTACTATATCATGATTCAAAACGAGTTTCAAGTCCCAAAAGTACTGTACTATTTGTCTAGGCAGAAGACCATAAGTGAAAGCCGCTACTTTCAGAGCCATATTGACGGATTTTCTCGCGCATATCCTCTGGACTATCAAACAGGCTGCTGATCTGGGATTCATATGCCGCCACCGCATCCTGCCAGGACTGTAAACCTGCTGCGGTTATTCTGTGGGTGTTCGCTTTCATCCCGGCAGTTTTTGGCGCCAATTCAGCAGGAGAATTGAACAGGTATGGAATATCCACGTCATACAAAACAGGACGCTGGAGCAATTCCACGGCGCGGCGCACGAGAACATGGTCAACGTGTGAACCAAGCGCCAGTTGGCAGACCAGTTGATCGGTCGGGGTGATGCGGGCGGAAATGGATTCTGCTATTCGAGCGGGCAAATCCGCATCGTCCTGACAGGGAGGGTCAAACACCCCTGATGTGTAAAGCCAGTCACCATTTTTACCGCGCCGGTAGATGCAGTCTAAAAAATCAAAGTAGACGGTTTTCGCGCCGACAATACCTGCGGCTTTGGCATCTTCTGCACGGCGGGCGGTGATCAGATCTGCGGCGGCGGGAATGCCCCACTGATAATGCATCACCTGTGCAAAAGTAGAAAGTTCTTCAGTGGCGGGAAAGCCGCACATAAAGTTCCAGATTTCCACATCCATGCCCGCGCGAATTTGATCGTAGATCAGGCCGCCAGCGGAAAGTACGGCATCATCCAAATGAGGGGAAATATATATCCATCGCATGGCTATTTTTACCATAAAACAGCAATGCTCTTTAAATGCCAGTTCATGTACACTAGAATATAAGGAGCGCAAATGCAGGAAAGACGTAGAGTACAACGCAAAAATTTAATGGCCTATTCACAGGTCTTTGATCTATATAGCGGTTATTTGCTTGGGTATCTGGGTGATTTACATTTACACGGGGCGATGGTGATCGGCGAAAAACCAATGACGGAAAACTCAGAACTTACGCTTGCGATTGAACTGCCCGAATTACCGGGTATCGCGGCTTCGCGTATTACAGTTCCGGCGCGCGTGGTATGGTGTCAGCCAGATATAAGCCCTGAGTTTTTTAATATCGGGTTTGAGTTCAAGGAAGTGACAATTGAACACAGTCAGGTGATCGAAGCTATTGTAGAAAACTATGAGTTTCGGCGCATCCCACCCGGCTATACCATCAAGCCTTCTGCAGGAAAATAATCAAGCATAAAAGATGACAGTTACTTTCACAAAAGTAACTGTCATCTTTTATGTTAAACTCACGCCATGCAAACAGCAAAGACCCTATTCTTCACCGCCCCGCAAAAACTAGAAATTCGAGAAACGCCAATCGCCCGCCTCAAAGAAGATGAAGTACTCGTGGAAACCATCTGCTCGGCCATCAGCGCAGGGACAGAGATGCTGGTCTATCGCGGACAGTTTCCACATCTGGCAGATGCAAACGATGGCGTCAGCAGCGACTTGAATTATCCGCTGGCCTATGGATACGCCTGTGTGGGGGTCATTAAAGAAATAGGAAAAGAAGTGAATAGTGAATGGTTAAATAAGAGGGTGTTTGCATTTCAACCACACACTTCACATTTCATCACGCAGCCTTCATCCTTAATTCCCATTCCCGATTTCCTTTCTTCTGAATCTGCCTGCTTCCTACCCAATATGGAGACCGCTGTAAATCTGGTGCAAGACGGTGCGCCGATTCTTGGTGAACGGGTTTTGGTTTTGGGTCAGGGCATTATCGGTTTACTGACTGCTTCTTTATTAAGTGAATTTCCATTGGAGAGTCTGGTCACAGTGGATCGGTTTGCGTTAAGGAGAGAGGCGCTTCAGAGTAAAAGTAAAAAGTTAGAAGTAAAAAGTCTCGCGCCAGATGACGTTCGACTTTCGACCTTCGACTCTTTCGACCTGACCTTTGAACTGAGTGGTTCCCCTGCTGCTTTAAATGACGCAATTGCATTCACCACCTTCAGCGGACGTGTGGTCATCGGCTCGTGGTATGGGCAAAAACGCGCGGAGATCGATCTCGGCGGCGCGTTCCATCGCTCGCGGATTCGACTCATATCGTCACAAGTCAGCACGATCTCGCCCGAGTTATCCGGCCGCTGGGATAAGTCACGCAGATTCGATACAGCCTGGAAAGCGCTGGAAAGAATCCAACCAGAGAAGTGGATCACGCACAGGTTTGCACTCCATAATGCAGACAAAGCCTATCAATTGCTGGATGAAAATCCGCAAGAGACGATACAAGTGATCTTCGATTATTCCAAATGAAATTTCATTACACCACCCTCGAAACCTGCCACACCGCCAGCGGACTGGTCATTGTGATCGACGTTCTGCGCGCTTTCTCAAACGCTGCTTATGCCTTCTCGCGTGGAGCAAAAGAGATCATGCTCGTCAGCACCGTGGAAGAAGCACTGGCTTTGAAGTCACAAATTCCAAACTCAAAGGCACTGGGCGAAGTCGGCGGGCTTCCCCCCGCAGGCTTTGACTTCGGCAACTCACCCACTCAAATTCTCGAAGAAGACTTAACAGGATTAACCCTCATTCAGCGCACAGGCGCAGGGACTCAAGGCGCCGTCCGCTGTGTGAATGCGGATATATTATTTGCTGTCAGTTTTGTCGTTGTAGACGCAACGGTTAAGCATATTTTAAAGATCGCGCCGCCTGAAGTAACTTTTGTCATCACCGGCGGTTACAACAACGACGAAGACTTGTCATGTGCAGAATATTTGGAAGCTTTGCTTAAAGGTCAAAACCCAGATAAACAGCCTTTTATTAAACGTGTTTACGATTCAAAAGATGCGGAAGTTCATCTCAATCCAAATCTTCCTGAATTTCCAAAATCTGATCTCGATTACTGCACCCGCATCAGCACCTTTGATTTTGCAATGCCCATCACAAGAAATAATAACCAACTTACCATGCAGGCTGTCAAGTCTATAACGCTGACGCCTGACACTCAAAACTGGAGCACAACCATGTATACGCTTGGAGTTCGCCGTGAATTTATTGCACGCCATTTTCTGATCGGAGGAGACTGGGGACCTGAGAACTTCCCCAACTCACATCACTACACCCTTGAACTGCGGCTCGAAGGTGCAGAACTTGATCAACACGGCTATCTTGTAGATATCGTGGACGTGGAAAAGCATCTCGATGGAGTTGTGAATTATTACAACGAACAAATGCTCAACGAAAAACCTGAGTTCGCAGGGCTGAATCCATCCATTGAACACTTCTCGCGCATCCTTGCCACAACATTAAATGAAAAAATCAAAGCAGGGAATATTTCCGCACTAAAAGTTGTCCTCTGGGAACATGCAAACGCCTGGGCCGCCTACTCAATCGAACGTCAAACCTCATAAACTTCACATACTTCACATACCTCATACACCTCACAGACTTCCCCTCCATGAAAATCGGACTCATCATCTACGGCTCCCTCGACACTCTCAGCGGCGGATACATGTACGACCGCAAACTGGTTGAATATTTACGCGCACAGGGAGATACTGTTGAAATTATTTCTTTGTCGTGGCGAAATTACGCGTCGCATCTAACAGATAATTTCTCTTTCAAACTCCTGCCAATCTTTGATATTTTGATTCAAGATGAACTAAATCATCCTTCGCTGATTGCCGCAAATCTCGGAAAACATCCCTACCCTATTATTTCACTTGTGCATCATCTGCGAAGTTCTGAGCTACGTCCGCAATGGCAAAACAGTTTTTACCAAATCCCTGAAAAAAAGTACCTGCAAAGTGTAGATGGATTTATCTTCAACTCGCAAACGACAAGAGGCGTAGTAAATAAGTTAATAGGAAACAGCAAGCCAGATGTTGTGGCTTATCCACCCACCGACAGATTTGGCGATACAATTTCAGAAGAAGAAATAAAAACACGCGCATCACAAGATCCATTGCATATTGTATTTCTTGGGAACGTAATGGAAAGAAAAGGATTGCATACGCTTTTAAGTGCGGTCGAAAGTCAAAGGTCAAAAGTCAAAGTGGATGTGATCGGCTCATTGACCACAGACTCAGCATACGCGAAACAAATGCAAGAGTTTGTCACGGTCAACGGTCTATCGTCCATCGTCACATTTCACGACTCCCTCAACAACGAACCGCTCGTTGAAAAACTCAAACACGCTCACGTACTCATCGTCCCATCAAGTTACGAAGGCTTTGGCATTGTCTACCTTGAAGGCATGTCCTTTGGTCTGCCCGCCATCGGCACAACTGCCGGCGCAGCGGGTGAAATTATTGAGCACGGAAAAACCGGTTATCTGATCGAGCCCAACGACTCAAACGCACTTGCCGCACACATCTCAACGCTTGCATCCAACCGTGAGCTGCTCACCCAACTTTCACTCAACGCGCGCCAGCGATATCTTCAACAGCCTTCATGGAATGAAACGGCTGCTCAAATCCGCGCTTTTTTGCAATCCCAAATATGAAACGACTCTTCGGCATCCTCCTCATTGCCATCTCTGCTGCATCATTTGGGACACTCGCCATCTTCGGACATTATGTCTACGCCGATGGGATGGACACCTTCACGGTGCTTTTCCTGCGCTTCAGCATCTCCGCATCTTTCATGACCGTCATCCTGATTCTGCGCAAGGAGCATTTTCCCCGCGGAAAGATTCTCGCCCAACTGATCGGCATGGGTGCGCTGGGATACGTAGGTCAATCCTTCCTGTATATGACCGCCATCAAATACGCATCCGCTGGATTGGTGGCGCTGCTTTTGTATCTTTACCCGATGTTTGTCTTTATCCTTTCCATATTTATTCTGCGCGAAAAAGTGAGCGTGGTCAAAGTTATCGCGTTGATCCTCGCACTGATTGGCTCCGCCCTCACCGTCGACCCCAACGGCGGACAACTCATCGGCGCACTCATGGCGATCACCGCCGCGCTGATCTACTCGATCTACATTATCGTCGGCACAAACGTGATGAAACATGTCTCAGCGGTGCAATCATCAACTGTAATTTTTGCATCCGCCGGAGTTGTGTTTGGCATGTTGGCCTTCACCAATGGCGCACACTTCCCTGCCAGTAATTCAGGCTGGCTTGCCATGCTTGGAATCATTATCCTCTCGACCATTATTCCAGTGGTCACTTTTTTGGCCGGGCTTGAAATTATCGGTCCCACCAACGCTGCAATGCTATCAACATTGGAACCAATTGTCACTGTTTTGCTTGCGGCCTGGCTCTTTGGAGAGAAACTACTTCCCATTGTGATGGTCGGCGGCGGATTCATTCTCGGTGGCCGTCATCTTATTAACCAGGGCCGAGTTAAGAAAAGAAAACAGCAGCCAACCCGGCATTTGATCTTTCAGGAGAAACATGAACTTCATCGGTGAAATTGCAGGGCTGGCAACATCCTTTTTCTTTTCGATCACAGCGATCATTTTTACAAAGGCCGGGCGCATGGTAGGCCCGCAAAATGCAAATCGCCTGCGAATCATATTCGCGCTGACCTATCTCGTGATCTTGAATCTCATTCTGTTTCGTGAGCCGATCCCCTTTTCAGCAGATTCCTCACGCTGGATGTGGCTGAGCCTTTCGGGAGTCATCGGGCTTGCATTGGGCGATGCCTTCTTTTTTCAATCCCTCATTTCCGTCGGGACAAGACTCGGCAGTTTGTTATTAAGCCTCGCGCCGATCTTCGCTTCACTCATTGCATGGATATTCTTTGGTGAGACTCTTACGCCTCTGCAGATTACCGGTGTCGTGATCGCTCTAACCGGCATCGGCTGGGTGGTGATGTCACATGAAGAGCCAGCCGATACCCCGCATGGACATACCCGCCGCGGTGTGATCTTCGGTGTGCTGGCCGGCCTTGGACAGGCGGTTGGATTTGTTCTTTCAAAGCAGGGGATGATGGGCGATTTTTCACCCTTTCAAGGCAATGCCATTCGTATGCTTGCTGCGGCCATCTTCATCTGGAGTTGGGCGATACTGCAAGGACAGGCCGGCTCCACAATCACAGAAGTCCGCAGGCAGCCGCAAGCCATTAAACTTCTTGCGATTGGCGCATTGGTGGGGCCTGTCCTCGGGGTGACGGCCTCCTTGCTGGCCGTGCAACATGCCGAGGTCGGCGTAGCCAGCACATTAATGGCCCTGCCGCCGGTGATCGTGCTTCCAATCAGTTATTTTGTATTCAAGGAAAAGGTCGGCTGGCAGGCAATTGCCGGCACACTGCTGGCAATTGTTGGGGTCGCTGTTCTATTTCTGGCATAACAATATTACATCAAAGACGGTATTGGGCACGTTGAAAACGTAACCGGCGTGCTATAATCCTTCTACAACCAAATTATCGAGTCCCTGATTTACTAATAATCCGCTGACTCACTAGATCAGCAGTCCGCGCTGTTTTTATTTGAGCATTCGCTCATTTTCCCAACATTGATAGACTTCTGAAGAAAAGGAATACTTTGAACTTCGAACAATTTAATCTCGACCCTCGCCTCATGGTGGGAATCACAAAGGCGGGTTACGAAACCGCAACTCCCATTCAGGAAGCAGCCATCCCCGCCGCCCTGCGCGGACGCGATATTATCGGTACCGCTCAAACAGGCACAGGCAAGACCGCCGCATTCGTCCTCCCCATCTTACACAGACTGCTCTTCGAAGGCCCACGCAATGTAACGCGTGCGTTGATCGTTACGCCGACCCGTGAGTTGGCTGAGCAAATTCACGATGTTGTGAAGGCTCTCTCAGCTGGGACCAAACTCCGCAGCGCAACCATTTATGGCGGAGTCGGACCCGCGCCCCAAGTCAAGGCACTGCGTGACGGTGCAGAAATCCTGATCGTTTGCCCGGGCCGTTTTCTCGACCTTGTCAATCAGGGTCATGCCCGTTTGGGAAAAATCGAAACCCTTGTGCTGGATGAAGCCGATCGTATGTTTGACATGGGTTTTCTGCCCGATGTAAAACGCATCATCAAGGCTTTGCCCGTGCAGCGCCAAACCATGTTGTTCTCGGCCACGTTCCCCGGTGAAGTTGAATTTCTTGCCACCAGCACACTAAAGAATCCGCAGAAGATCGCGATGGGCATCAGCCGCCCCGCGCACACTGTGACACACGCGCTATATCCTGTGCCTTCGCATTTGAAGTCGCAATTGTTATTGGCTTTGCTTAAAAAAACAGATACCGATTCTGTGTTGATCTTTGCCCGCACAAAATATCGCGCGCAAAAAGTGGCGCAGCAAATTGAACGTGCCGGACACAGAGTAACAAGTTTGCACGGCGACCGTTCGCAGGGACAGCGCCAGTCTGCGCTGAAGGGCTTTAAAAATGGCACGCATCAGATCATGGTCGCGACTGACATCGCCGCGCGTGGTTTGGATGTGGAAAGCATTTCACACGTTATCAATTACGACATGCCCGACACTGCTGACGCATACATTCACCGCATCGGACGCACCGGCCGCGCACAGCGCACAGGTGATGCGTTCACTTTGGTGACAGGCGAAGATAACGACATGATCCGGATTCTTGAACGCATTATGGGAAGTCCGCTCAAACGTGAAACTCTCGAAGGATTCGACTACACCGCAGCCGCCCCACCGAAAGTTGCTGGTGAAGCCCGAGGAAGAGGCGCTCCCCGTGAGGACTCGCGCCGCCCACCGCGCCCCGCTCCTACGCCCAAGAGTTATGGCAGGAATCGGTTAGCGCCGAGGAAGAGCAAGTAATAAGTTCGGTAAGAAGTAAAATGTAAAAAGTAGACCCGTCTCAGTGAGGCGGGTTTTTGATTCGCATTAAAATTATTTTTCAATTCTTTGTGATATATTTTCGTATTCATATTTGGCGGGCGGTTGTTTCCCTAAAAGGAATCTTTTATGTCTCGAAAATCTTTCTTCATACTCCTATTAATGGGATTGATCATTTCAGCCTGCGGCGGCGGCGCGCCCGTTGCCACAGAAGCTCCAGCAGCCACAGAGGCCCCAGCGGCACCTGCAATGGAAAATGTGACAACTGCTTCCGAGCCGGGATTTATCTCCGTTTCCGGTGAACCGGTTTTATCGGCAGATAAGAGTTTATACAGATCCCTCTCAACAAGAAAGCCAATCCCAGCGGACAGGATAGCACTTGCTGTCTCCATCGAAAATTTGAATCCGGCAACAATCCCTGCTGCTCCATCTCAGCCGATCAGAATTTATCAAGCGGGTGAAACACGCACATTCTGGATCTATAACAACTCAACCCATGAATATAGTCTCATCACTGCAAAGTTGATGCTTATTTCAGAACATGCATATTTCTGGCAGGATGTAAACAGTAAGGCGCTCAATGCTTTTAATCAGGATGCCGTTTTAGAAGATTGGACAGCCGCTGGAAAAAGTTTTGATGAATCTTATCAACGGGTGCGGACTGTTTTCGGGAGTGAGGAATCCCTCGGGCTGGATGGAGACGTGCGTTTGTTCGTGATCCATTCGGACGGGATCGGTCAGGTGGGCGGATATTTCAGTGAGGCAGATCAGCTTCCGGCGGCGGTCGAACCGCATTCCAATCAGGGGCAATATTTCTTTATGTCCAATTCATGGTCCTCGGGCATTGGGAGCGAGTATTACAAGGAAGTCCTCGCGCATGAATTTCAGCACATGATCCAAGTCAATGTGGACTCTGATGAAGAAGGCTGGCTTAATGAAGGTTTCAGTATGCTCGCACAGCAAGTCGCAGGAATGCGGGGCGATAACTGGCTGAATGAATATCTTGTTCAACCCGATCAATCCTTATGGCAATGGGATAAAAGCTCTGCAGATTATGGGCAGACCTATTTATATCTTGAATATATGTACGAGCAATTGGGCGAGGATTTTATAAAGTCACTGGCAGCCAGCCCAACCAATGGAGCAGAGAGCATAGAGCAGACTCTCGAAAAATTTAATTCAAAACGCGGCGCGGATGCCTTTTATACGGACGCGGTCAGCGCAGCATTCTTTAATAACCCCACATTTCAAAACGGTCAATTGGCTTATAAGATTCCAACCTTGCCAAATATTGTTCCCGCTTATGAAGCCGAGTCATTCCCTGTGATCTATCAAGGCACAGTGGAACAATACGGCGGCGTGGACATACTTTCGTTTGCGGGCGAAGGCAACGCAACCCTTAATTTCAGCGGCGATCAACGAGTCAAATTGCTTCCAACGGATGCGCACAGCGGTGATCGTTTTTGGTGGTCGAACCGCAACGATTCAAGTTTTGCAACGCTCACCCGCAAAGTGGATTTGACGCATTCACTGACCGCTACTTTAAAATACTGGGCCTGGTATGACATTGAAGAGGATTGGGATTATGCGTATCTGCTGGTCTCAACTGACAACGGAATTCACTGGACGCTCGTGCCTGCCACATCCAGCCGGGAGACAGATCCCAACGGACAGAATCTCGGTCACGGGTTTTCGGGCATCAGCGGCGGAAAAAATGAAGCCGTGTGGATTCAGGAAACAGCGAATCTGAATGCCTACGCGGGCAGACAAATCCTGCTGCGCTTTGCCATGCAAAATAACCGCTCAGTAAATCATGCCGGTTTCGCCGTGGACGATCTCGCCATCCCTGAAACCGGCTGGAGCGATAACGCAGAAGCAGGCGATAAGGATTGGGCTTCCAGTGGATTTATCCGCATTCACAATCGTGTTCCGCAAATATGGAGCGTGCGCGCCGTGGAGCAAAACAAGGATGGCACAATTGTGGTGCATGATCTCGATATCAAAAAAGGTACGGGAAAATTCGAAGTTGACTTCAGTAATCTTAACCGTTTGGTGGTTTTTGTCATCGGGCAGACACGCTACACGACCATTCCATCATCGTATCAAGTGGAAATTTCGCCATAATCAGTAGTTCGCGACTATGGAGTCCATCAGCTCGCTGATGGCTTGAAGCTCCATTTTAGGAAGAATTTTTTTGAAACATTTAGGATAATTTCCCGTATAATGATTACGGTAAATACTATGATACATACATTTGAAATTGAAGGCCTCGCCATCCAAACCGGCGACATTATCTGCACGATGAACGGCAAACCCGATATTCTGCCGGGTGAATTTTGGCGTCTGGTGGGGCGGCTCGTGCCCGGTGACGTGGACCATGTGGTCATGTATCTCGGTCCCGGTGGACGGTGCATCGAAGCCGGGTCACGCGGCGTGATCACGTTTGACATTCCATCATCAAACTGGGATACCGAACGCATGGCACGTCAGCGCGGATTGTTGTTTGATACCTTCTACGGCATCGCCTCCCCATTGGATGGTCAGGGATATTCAGAAGAAGAGGAATTCCAAATGCGCGCCACGGTGGCAAAGTATTGTCTCGCACAAGTTGGAAAACCTTACAACCTAAACTTCCTCAACGCCGAAACCGAAGAGACTTTTTATTGCAGTCAACTGATCTATAAAGCCTATCAACAAGTTGGCATCGACTTGAATACCGGCTTATCCATTGAACAACTCCCCGGAACGAACGCCATTATCTATCCACAGGAAATTTGGGGCGAGTGTATGCATAGGCGCTCTAAAAATGGAAAGTTGGTATTCTCAGCAGCACAATAAGCTATTCTCCCCCAAGAATCAAAAAAGCCTGACGCTTTCGCGTCAGGCTTTTTATTATTGCGATTAGCTAAGAACGGTGACGTTCGTTGCCTGAGGACCCTTGGGTCCTTTTTCAACAACGAATTCAACTTTCTGGCCTTCAGTCAGGTTACGGAAACCGTCACCCTGAATGGCAGAGAAATGGACGAATACATCCGCTCCGCCTTCGCGCTCGATGAAACCGAAGCCCTTGTCACCGTTGAACCACTTTACTGTACCAATGATACGATCAGACATTTTTGCCTCCTTTGGCAATTGAAAAAAAGAATTGGGTAAATCTGTTTGTTCCATCGGAGGTCAAAACAAAACAGCTCACAGAAACTGTGAGCTGTGGCTGTTCTTCAAACCAACGTAACCTACCGTTTACTACTGTATATAAAATAACACACTACCTTGCACGAGTCAATCAAAAGCCGGTACCAATATTACGGGTATAATCTTTTGCCTATGAACTTTTTAATCACTGGAGCCGCGGGATTCCTCGGCTCTTCTCTTGCAAATCATCTCGCCCGTGAAGGACATCAGGTGCGCGCTCTCGATGATCTATCCACTGGCGATCCTCAAGCGCTTGTACCCGATGTCCACTTTACGCGCGGAGATGTGAACGACCGCCCCAAGTTGTGGACTCTGCTTCAAGATGTGGACGTGGTCTATCATCTCGCGGCGCGTGTTTCAGTTCAAGAATCGGTTCTCTATCCGCGCGACTATAATGCGGTCAATGTAGGCGGGACTGTAGCACTGATGGAAGCCATTCGGGATGTGGGAGTCAAACGGGTCGTACTGGCGTCGTCCGGAGCTGTATACGGCGACTTGGGAGATTCTACACTGACAGAGTCTGCCACGCCAAATCCGCGTTCACCGTATGCAGTTTCCAAACTCGCAGCCGAGTATTACGTCCGCACGATTGGCGGATTGTGGGGCATTGAAACTGTCAGCTTAAGAATCTTCAACGCTTATGGCCCGGGTCAACATTTGCCGCCCTCTCACCCACCCGTTGTGCCGCATTATTTACGTCAAGCCCTGCGCGGCGGGACATTGGTCGCACACGGCGATGGCAGCCAGACCCGCGATTACATCTATGTGGACGATGTTGTCAGCGCCATGGTGGCTGCATCCACTGCGCCGAATATCAATAATCTGGTGATCAATGTCGGCTCAGGCATCGAGACTCCCATCCGCGAGCTTGTGCGTGTTGTATTGGACGTGACCTACAGCAAAGCCAATGTAGTCTACAACTCGCAAACCTCAGGCGGAGTCTCCCGTATGCGAGCAGATTTAAATCTTGCAAAAGAAAAACTACGATTCCAACCTTCGATCAAATTGGAAGAGGGGCTGCGGTTAACACTTCAACGCGACCCTAGATTTAAATAGTTTACAGTATTCACAACACAGTTGAAGATCAATATTTAGTCATCCTGAGCGCAGTTAGATTCGTTGTCGAAGATTCATCGTCGAAGGATCAATTACTATCTCTTTTGTTACAGGTGTAATGAGCAAAATTCGCACTCTTCTCGCACAACGCTTTCCTGCATTCGCCTCGCGTGACTTCGCTATTTTTTTGGTGGGACATTTATTTTCGCTGATCGGCACATCCATGCAAAATACAGCGCTGCCTTTGCTGGCGTACCGTCTGAGCGGCCGTCCCTTTGACCTTGGGTTGATCGGTTTCGCAGTGACGCTGCCAACTTTTTTTCTGGCTTTACCCGGCGGCGTATTGATCGAACACGTAGACAAACGCAAAGCCATCATCTTTCTGCAGATCATTATGATGCTCGATACATTTGCCTTGGCTGCTTTGGCTTTGAGTAAAACAATTATGATCTGGCATATCGTAGTCACGTCGCTCATTCTTGGTATCGCCAGCGCATTCGAGATCACAGCTCGTCAGGCTATGTTGATCGAACTGGTGGGCCGCGAGTCTCTGCCAAACGCGATCGCCTTACAATCCACTGCCTTCAATCTCTCACGTGTGCTTGGGCCGGCCATGATCGTACCCATACTTTTACTATTTTCAAAAAATGGCGAGGGCTGGGTCTTCTTATTAAATGGTCTTAGTTTTGTCGCCATCATTATCAGTCTTTTTTTCGTGCGCACACTATACAAAGCGCCGGTTGAGCCGCGGACACGTTCCATCATGACCGAACTGCGCGAAGGGATGCAATACCTTATCCAGACTCCGTCGGTCGGCTTGTTGATCGTCATTGCCGCCACGCTGGGAATTTTCGCCTTCCCAATCATTCAACAACTTCCGGTTGTTTCCAAAGACCTGCTTGGCCAAATTGGAGATACCAAATCCACAGTAGATTTACGCAACAGCCTGCTATATACAGCTCAGGGAGCAGGCGCATTAATTGCAGCATTTTCAATCGCAATGAATAATTCCGCCCGCCGGCGTGGACAGCGCCTGTTGTTGGGCGAAGCCGCTTTCATTCTCGGTATGATCGCCATTCCTTTTTCACGGATACTGACCCCAACCATGATTGTCATTGCGTTAATGGGCTGGGGCATGGTGACACAACTCGCGACCATGAACACGCTTCTCCAGTTACAAGTCCCCGATACATTACGCGGACGGGTATTCAGCATCTACCTTTGGGCACTGCAAGGTATTGCTCCATTTGGAAGTTTGCTGGTGGGATGGATGACACAGGAGCTGGGTCTCTCCATCACCGCGCTGATCTGCGGATTGATTTCTCTGGCAATTATTGGCGGGATTCAGGTCTTTAAGCCCCAAATTCGCCAAACAGTGGGTTAACGTAGGATTAGCGTTTAGCAGGCCACTTGAGCTAATTTTTTGCCCATGTTATGATGACCAATATGCAAAACGATTTTAAAGAAGATGTCCCCAATTCTGGCGGGACGGATGAAATTCCGGTCAACACAGAGATTCCTGCCCCATCCAGTCCCATAAGACAACCCGGTCTATTTTCACGCTGGATAAACAGCCTTGTTCAAATGGGATTGGGCGAATCCATGTTGCGCATCGGGACAAACGTGTTTTCGGTTCTGGCAATTGGGGTGGTGATCTTTCTGGTACAGGCTTTTTATCGTCAGACGCCGAATCAATTTTCAGAAAACAGCGGGCAGGCTGCGGGTCCGGTTGGAACCGTTGTAGTGAATGTCAACTCGATGCCAGCGTTGGATGTTCCAGTTATTTCAGGCATTTCACGCGCAGCGCAGCTTCATACAAATGTGCCTTCACGTCCGCGTCAGGAAATTTCAAATTACACGGTGCAGGACGGCGATACGGTTTTGGAATTGCGGAGAAATTTGGGCTTGAACCGCAAACTGTTTTGTGGGCAAATTACAATCTGTTATTGGATGATCCGCATTCATTAAAGCCGGGACAGGAGTTAAGTATTTTGCCTGTAAACGGTGTCTATTGGGAGTGGTTGGGCGGCATTCCTTTTGGTGAATGGGCTGAGTTTTACGGTGTATCTGCGACGGACATTATTGAATACCCCGGCAATAAAATAGATCGAAACTCTGTCGGTGATTATGCAAATGCGAATATCCCAACGGGTACATGGTTGATCATCCCGGACGGAAAAAGAGAGTTTGTAAGTTGGAGCGCTCCTTTGGGTGTGACGCGTGAAAACCCTGCTTCTGCGCGTGTGCTTGGGCCGGGTGCCTGTGAGGCAGTCAGCGGCGGTGCGGTTGGATATGGAACTTATGTGTATCCAACGAACAAACATTATTTATCAGGTTTTGATTATTCAGAAAAAACAAATCACCGTGGACTCGACTTTGCCGGCAGCGAAGGTGAAGGTGTATATGCGACGGACGCGGGTGTGGTCGTTTATTCCGGCTGGAATAATTACGGCTACGGAAATATGATTATGATCGATCACGGAAATGGATTTCAATCCCTCTATGCCCACTTGAGCGCGCTCTATCGTGGCTGCGGACAAAGTGTGGGGCAGGGAGAAGGGATCGGTGCGGTAGGTTCCACGGGGCGTTCCTCTGGTGCACATTTGCATTTTGAGTTAATGGCCGGGATTAAAGTAAACCCCTGGGATTATTTACCGCCCCCATAATAAAGGCTTGCCAAAGCTTGGAGGCTATACTATAATCTCAGTCGCTTCATGGGCACGTAGCTCAGTTGGTTAGAGCGCATCTATCACACAGATGAGGTCGGAGTTCGAGCCTCTCCGCGCCCACAAGAAACTGCCGAAAGGCAGTTTTTTTGTTCCCACAGATGCCCCGTCGAGGGATGGTAAGGTCGGGAGTTCGAGCCTCTCCGCGCCCACAAGAAACTGCTGAAAGGCAGTTTTTTTGTTCTCACAGATGCCCCGTCGAGGGATGATAAGGTCGGGAGTTCGAGCCTCTCCGCCCGCGCCCACAAGAAACTGCCGAAAGGCGGTTTTTTGTTCTCCTGGATGCCCCGTCGAGGGATGGCAAGGTCAGGAGTTCGAGCCTCTCCGCCCGCGCCCACAAGAAAACTGCTGAAAGGCAGTTTTTTTTATTCCTTAAATACAAAATATCCACGAATTACACGAAGTATCACGAATTTTTTAACCCATCCATATTAATTGCGAAAATTAGCAGCTAAAACTCTGCGGTTTAAAAACTTATAGCTGATTTTCAAACAGGTATAATCAATTCAACCAACATGCGAATCTCTCCCTTGATATCACGCTTTGGACGATATATCCTTGCCGTTGGATTAATTGCATCCATTACAGCGATCTTCTTTACCATGCGAGATGGACTCGACAAGACGCTGATCGCTTTATTGTATTTGGTTCCGCTTGGGTTGATCACTGCCTATTGGGGACTCGGCCCCGGCATAACCAGCGCGTTAATTACATTCCTGACATTTAATTATTTTTTATACCACCCTATTACACACTGGCTGTCCATCAGCCGGCAGATGTTGTCATTCTGGTGATTTTCATGGTCGTGGCGGTGGTGATCAGTCAGCT
Organism: Candidatus Villigracilis proximus; assembly: GCA_016715195.1. Classification (GTDB taxonomy): domain Bacteria; phylum Chloroflexota; class Anaerolineae; order Anaerolineales; family Villigracilaceae; genus Villigracilis; species Villigracilis proximus. The sequence goes on along the minus strand of JADKBB010000007.1, from coordinate 58,751 downwards.
TGTTGGGCGGATGCAGGCCAGTCTCATCGCGGCCACTGCCCGAGAACGCGAAGCCACACAACTATATGAATTAAGCATTGCATTGACCGGCCTGCATAACGAACATGCCATTGCACAAATCCTTGCCAGACAGGTGCAGGAAGTTTCACAAGGCGAGCATGTTGAACTCAACCTCACAGGCACAGAGCCATTTTCTTTTCATTTGCCGGAAGTCTCATCACCGATACGACCGCCAGAGTTGACAGTTTCGATTCAGGCGGCAAGAGGAAATCTTGGGGAGATCCTGTTATGGAAATCTGCGACACCTATTGCTTCGGGAGAGAAGCGCTTACTGGAGACATTTGCAAGCCAGGGAGCGTTGGCGCTTGAACGCGCACGGCTGGCGCAGGCAGAGTCACGTGCCAAAGTCCTTGAAGAAAGCGATCATTTGAAATCCATTCTTCTATCTTCTGTTTCGCACGAATTGCGAACTCCGCTTTCGACCATCAAAGCTGCCTCATCAAGTCTGCGTGGAAATGAAGTCGGCTGGGATTCGCCGGCACGCGTTGAGTTAATTGAGGCGATCGATGACGAGGCAGATCATTTAAATATGCTGGTGGGAAACCTGCTCGATATGTCGCGCATTGAATCTGGAGCATTCAAGCCAAAACGTGAATGGAATATTTTGTCTGAGATCGTGGGAAGTGTGCTGGCCCGCATGCGGCACTCAGCAGATGAACATAAAATTGAAATTGACGTATCTGAGAATCTGCCGTTCGTGCCGGTGGATTACGTCCAAATGGAACAGGTCTTCACAAATCTAGTGAGCAACAGTTTAAAGTATGCACCTTCAAACACCTTGATCCGTATTCGAGCAAACATACAAAACGACACAATTCATGTGCAAGTCAGTAACCAGGGACCACAAGTACCGACCGAACATTTGGAACGCATCTTCGATAAGTTCTATCGCATCACAGCCGCAGACCGCGTAACAGGTACCGGACTTGGGCTTTCGATTTGCAAGGGAATCATCGAAGCGCATGGCGGACAGATTTGGGCAGAAAATATCCCCGACGGATTGGCTTTTAATTTCACGATACCATTGATCTGGGAAGGTGTTTCTGCGCCCAGCCTGCCAATGGATACGGAGACCGAATGAGCAACGCGCCACATATTTTAGTCATTGATGATGAACCACAAATCCAACGCGCCATCCGCACCATTCTCACTGAAAAAGGATTCAAGGTCACAACCGCAAGTCGCGGCGAAGAAGGGCTTACACTGGCCGCAACAAATGAACCCGATATCGTGATCCTTGATCTGGGCTTACCAGATATGGATGGAGTGGAAGTCTGCACCCGCCTGCGTGAGTGGACACAATGCCCGATCATTATTTTATCTGTGCGAGACAGTGAACGCGATAAAGTAGCCGCGCTTGATAAAGGCGCAGACGATTATTTAACCAAACCGTTTGGCATTGAAGAATTACTGGCGCGCGTGCGCGTGGCATTACGTCATTCCACCAGCAGGCAGGGCACACAAAGCAAAGTGATCCGTGCCGGATCATTAATGATCGACCTTGCCTGGCACATCGTTAAACGCGGTGATGAGGAAGTCAAGTTAACAGCCACCGAATATAAATTACTGGCCTATCTCGCCGCCAATCATGGACGCGTGCTCACCCATCAAAGCATTCTCACAAATGTCTGGGACCCGGCAGATGCCAATCACACTGAATATTTGCGCGTCTACATGCGCCAGCTTCGCAAAAAACTTGAGGCTGATCCTGAACGTCCGCAGTTTATTCTCACCGAGCCCGGAATCGGATATCGATTTATTGCGGACGAATAACGCCGGAGCAAGCTCTGGCACTCCATATAGTTCAACACCTTTCAACGCCCTTGCAAAAGGGCGTTTTTATTTTTTCTTTATACGGTTGCCTGAAATTTTTGTCACCATTTTATATGCGGAGGATAGGATTGAACTATCTGTGAGGTGACATGAGCAAACTTGATATAAATTTTTCTGATCTGGAAGTATCCCCCGCATCTTTCCCTGACCTTCAACCTGCCCGGCGGTTAATTGTCCTTGTGCCTGATTCCGAAGTGGATACTACTTTATTGGCACGAAAAATCTGGGAACTGGCGAATGCCCTCGAAAGCCGCGTCCAGTTTCTCGGTCTAAGCAGAGATGCGGCGCATGAGCCCCGCCTGCGCAGGCAGATCATTAATCTATCCGCCATGGTGGGAGACGGCAATCATATTTCCGTCGAATCAAAAATTGAATTTGGAACCAACTGGTTGAATGCGGTGAAATCTGAATGGCGTGAAGGGGATGTGATCGTCTGTTTCACTGAACAACGCGCCGGCTTTACACGCAGACCGTTAAGCCAAATTTTGGAATCAAATTTGAACGCAACAATTTATTTGCTTACCGGATTTCATCAACAGGAAGATCGCCTGCGCTCAAGTTGGATATTTAATGGAATAGCGTGGGCAGGTTCCATCCTCATCATTTTTAGTTTCTCCTGGCTGCAAATAAAGTTGACTCAATCTCCGCAAGATTGGGAATATCGCGCATTGTTATACATCTCTCTCATAATTGAAACCGGATCAATATGGATGTGGAACAACCTGTTCGAAAAATATACTGGAAAATAATTAATAAAGTTGGAAAACATGATCAATCAAAAAGATAATTCACAGACCGCAATCATTGAACGGGTCACAGATTACACACCGCCGCACACCTTCCGTTCGTGGCTGATCGGTCGTCCCTTATCCACAGCGGATGCGTCCCACCAAACGATCGGAAAAATCGTTGGTCTGGCAGTTTTCGCATCTGATGCGCTTTCGTCAACCGCCTACGCCACACAGGAAATTTTAGGCGTAATCGCCGCCGCTGGAACAATGGCGTATGGGTATCTATTTCCCATCTCACTTGCCATTATTACGTTGCTGGCAATTGTTACTATTTCTTACGAGCAGACAATCCATGCCTACCCGGGCGGCGGCGGCGCGTACATTGTGGCGCGCGATAATCTTGGAGAAATGCCCGCCCAAACGGCTGGCGCAGCGCTTCTCACGGATTACATTTTGACAGTATCCGTTTCCATTTCGGCGGGTGTGGCTCAAATCGTGTCTGCTTATCCTGCTCTCTTTCCATATCGGGTTGTGATCGCAGTGATCGCCGTGTTTTTTATTATGCTGATAAATCTGCGGGGCGTGAAAGAGTCAGGGACCGCATTTGCCGTCCCAACTTATTTTTCGTAATTATGATGGTGGGTACTGTCGCTTTTGGTGTATTTCGTTACTTTACCGGATCACTTGGTATGGTAATAGATCCGCCGCACTTTGAGGCAAAGCATATTCTTTCCGCAATCACGCCGTTTATTTTGCTTCACGCTTTTGCCAATGGAACAACCGCGCTCACCGGCGTGGAAGCGATCTCCAATGGGATCACTGCTTTCAAAGAGCCGCGCAGCAAAAATGCAGGGATCACCCTGATCTGGATGTCCTTGATCCTGGGTACATTATTCCTTGCGCTTTCATTTCTCACCGGCAAGGTGCAGGCTGTATTTTCCGAGGAAGAAACTGTCATTTCTCAACTGGCGCGAACGATCTATGGCGGCAGAGGTGCTCTATATCTTATGTTGATCTCCGGCACCACGGTCATTCTTATCATGGCGGCGAATACAGCATTTGCTGATTTTCCCCGTTTGGGTGCGCTTCACGCAGGGGATGGGTTTCTTCCCCGCCAGCTTACATACCGTGGAAGCCGTTTGGTTTATTCACGCGGCATTGTTTCTCTGGCAGTTATCGCGTCCATCTTGATCATTATTTTTCAAGCCAGTGTGACGCGTCTTATTCCGCTCTATGCGATCGGCGTATTCCTTTCCTTCACACTCTCACAGGCGGGCATGGCGCGCCGCTGGTGGAAGATCGGTCATCTGGCGGAAGGCGTGGAAATTGTTGAGCCTGGCTCCACTTTGAAATATGAAAAGGGCTGGCAGTACAGAATGCTGATCAATGGGTTTGGCGCTGTTTGTACTGCGGTTGTGATGGTTGTGTTTGCGGTGACGAAATTTAGAGAAGGCGCCTGGGTGGTGCTTATCCTAACGCCGGTACTCGTCACCATCTTTTTCTCAATTCATCATCACTACAAGCGGCTCGCAAAAAAACTTTCCCTTGATAATTTTGGCGTCATCCCGCCGCATACCATGCGTCATCGTGTCATCATGCCGGTCAGTGGTGTACATCAGGGTACATTGGCTGCGCTGCGCTATGCGCGCATGTTGTCCGATGACATCACAGCGGTTCATGTCACCATCGAGCCCGCGGACGCTGAAAAGGTCCGCCAGAAGTGGGAAACATGGGGCGAAGGCGTACGCATGGTCATGTTGGATTCGCCCTATCGTCTCTTTATTGAACCCATTTTGGGATATATTGCTGAAGTTGCCAAACAGCGGCAGCCGGGTGAAACCATCACGATTGTTGTGCCTGAATTCGTTGCAGAAAACCGATTGACTGAAGTCTTACACACCAACACCGCAGACCTGCTGCGCAGTCAGCTTAGACGCCAGCATGGCATTGTCATCATCAATGTGCCGTACCATGTGCATGAAGAGGTAGGTGAGCATTAGAGATTGCTGAATTCAAACCTAAACTTGCTCAAAAGTCCGCTCCAAGAATTCTTGGAGCGGACTTTTACGTTTTTCCTTCATCAAGCACTTTTAGGCGATACCCCACTCCCGCCTCGGTGTGGATGTAGGTTGGGCGGGCGGGGTCAGGTTCAAGTTTGCCGCGCAGGTTGCTGATGTTGACGCGCAGGATGTGCATGTCATCATAGCCTTCGCCCCAGATCTGGCGAAGAAGTTGTCGGTGAGTTAATACTTTCCCTGCATGGGTAACCAGCAGACGTAAAATATCATATTCGGTGGGGGTCAATTGGATTTCTTTTTCATTCACTGTGACGAGGCGATGAGAGAAATCCAGCGTTAATCCACCTGTTGTAAAGATGGGTTCATTTGCGCTGTTGATCTGTCTGCGCATGACCACGCGCATACGCGCCATGAGTTCGCCTGTGCCAAAGGGTTTGGTGAGGTAATCGTCTGCGCCTGCGTCAAGGGCGGCGATCTTGTCCTGTTCTGCTTCGCGGACGGAGAGAATGATGATCGGTGTCTGCGACCATTCACGCAGGCGGCGTGTGACTTCGATGCCGTCAATATCGGGCAGGCCGAGGTCGAGGATGATCAGGTCGGGGCGGTGGGCGAGGACTGCGTTCAAGGCTTCCTGTCCATCGGCGGCTTCGTAGACGGTGAGTCCCTGCGCGGTTAATGCGGCGCGCAAATAGCGCCTGATGGATGTTTCATCGTCCACAACCAAAACCCGCTGACCTGTTTCCATGACTCTTTTTATCCCGTGTTATTCAAAGGTAATTCGATCGTGATGATCGTCCCGCCGCCTTCGCGGGCGCTGGCGTAAATAGTACCATGATGCACTTCAACAATTCCCTTGCTGATGGATAGTCCCAGCCCTGTGCCGCTGACATTCTCAGGGCGTTGGACTCGGTAGAATTTGTCAAAGATGCGAGTCAGGTCTTCGGACGGGATCCCAGCTCCACGGTCAGCGATCTTGAGGCGGATGGTTTCATCCAGCAATTCAGCAGAGACTTCGATCGTCGAATCCGCGGGCGAATACTTGACGGCGTTCTCCAAAATGTTGACGAGAACCTGCGCGATGAGTGTGAAATCCATGGGAACGAGCGGGAAGCCAACAGGAACATTCACTTGAATTTTTCGATTCGCAACGCGTGAGCCAAGTTGTTCCAGTGCAGTGCCGATCACATCCTGAATATCTTCGGACTCAAGCCGCAGTTTGATGGCGCCGCTTTCGATGCGGGTCATGTTGAGCAGATTGCCCACGAGACGGTTGAGTCGGTCTGCTTCGCCGCGCGCATTTTCGATCAAAGCTCGTCGCGCGGACTCGTTGAGCAGGCCGTTATCTTCATCCAACGAACTCAATGCGCCTGTGATGGAAACCAGCGGCGTGCGAAGATCATGTGAAATGGAATTAAGCAAGGCAGTTTGCAGGGATTCCGTGGCACGCAAAAGCTCAGCTTGACTCGCCTGCTCGGAAAGTCTGGTGCGTTCGATTGCCAGCGCGGATTGATTTGCAAATGCCGCGAGGGTAAGTCTTTGCTCTGATGAAAGAAAATTTGTTTGGTCTTTGGAATGCACCCCGAGCACGCCGACAATGCCGTTGGAAGTTTTCAGCGGGTGACAGCGCAAGGATGCGGCGGGCAGGGTATCCGTTCCGCGGCCAGCAGGTTGATCGTGTTGATAAGCCCAGGCGGCTACGGCCAGTTCGTTCTCGTCAGGTTGATAGTTGGGAGAGCTTGCGAAAATTTGCAGCTGCTGATTGTCTGGCAGGAAGATGGCGACATCACGTCCGAAGGCATTGCCGATCTGCGAAATGATGATGTTCGCAACTTGCAGGAGGTCGGCGGCGGAGGTCAGGTCTTTGCTGAGATCGTAAAGCGCCGCAGTTTGTTTTTCGCGTTGAATGGCTGCTTCCGCCTGTTCGCGCACACGGGCGGTCAATGAACTGACGACCAGGCTTATCACCAACAATGCAATGAAGGTAATAAAGTATTGAGTGTCGCTGACGGCAAAAGTTAAATATGGCGGGACAAGAAAATAGTCGAAGGCCAGCACGCCCGCAATGGCTGTGAGAAGGGATGGGCCTCGGCCAAGATAAATTGCCGAGATCACAGTGGATGCCAGATACAACATGACAAGATTCGCTGGTTCAAGATTTCCGCGAATGAACAGGCCGATTGAAGTTGAAATTGTAACCAGCAAGAGTCCCAACAGATAGCGTCCAAATGGACGATGCAGCTGCCACTCTCGCGGCAAAATGGATTTGCTTAATTCTGAACGCGCACTGATGACATACACATCAATATCGCCGCTGGCGTAAATGAGCTGGTCAACGATCGAGCCGTTCCATAATTCCTGCCAGCGCGGCTTGAGCGGTTTGCCCACGACAACTTTTGTAATATTGTTTTTGTGCGCAAAATCCAACACGGCTTCCTGAATGGAGCGGCCTGCGATCGTGAGACTCTTTGCGCCTAATTCTTCCGCCAGTTGCAAAGTCCGCCCGATGCGCTCACGGTTGGCTGGTTTTGTTTCGGGTTTTGATGCGATCTCCACATAAACGGCGTACCATTCCGCATTGAGTTCATCCGCAAGCCTGCGCGTGGTGCGGATCAATTTCTCAGCCAGCGGACTTGGACTGATACAAACCACAAGCCGCTCGCCCGCCGCCCACGGGCCAGAGATGGCGCGCGTCTGCATGTACGAGCGCATTTGATCGTCCACGCGTTCGGCGGCACGGCGCAGAGACATTTCACGCAGCGCGGTGAGATTCCCTTTGCGGAAAAATTTATCAATGGCGCGTGAAGCCTGTTCGGGGATATAAACTTTGCCCTCTTTCAAACGTGTCATTAATTCATCAGGCGGCAGGTCAATGACTTCAATTTCAGAGGCTTCATCCAGCACACGGTCGGGGACGGTCTCGCGCACGATGACGCCCGTCACTTGTGCAACGACATCATTCAGGCTTTCGAGATGTTGAATGTTGAGCGTGGTGTACACATCAATGCCCGCGTCGAGGATTTCTTCCACATCCATATATCGTTTGGGATGACGCGAGCCAGGCGCATTCGTGTGCGCGAATTCATCCACCAAAACAATTGCAGGACGGCGCTTGATGACTTCGTCCACATCCATTTCGGGCAAAGCCACGCCGCGATATTCCACCTGTTTGCGCGGCAGCACATCCAACCCTTCCACCAGTTCCTCGGTCTCGGCGCGTTTGTGGGTTTCCACATAACCGACCACAACATCAATGCCTTGAATTTTGCGTTGATGCGCGGCTTCGAGCATGGCGTATGTTTTTCCCACGCCCGCCGCATAGCCGAGGAAGATTTTTAGTTTTCCTCGGTTCGGTTCCTCGGACTGAATATTTTTTAGAAGCTCATCGGGGTCAGGTCGTTGTTCCATCAAATTTATTTTATCCCATCCAAAGCCAGATTTAACAACAGGACATTGACTCGCGGTTCGCCAAATATCCCGAATTGACGACCTTCGGTATTTTGCTCCACAAGCGACTGAACATCCGCTTCACTCAACCCGCGAGCTGATGCCACACGATGGACTTGGTACAACGCTGCGGCGACGCTGATGTGCGGGTCGAGTCCGCTGGCAGAGGCAGTCACCAGGTCAACGGGAATCGGAAGCGTGTTGTCAGGGTCAGCGGCTTGGAGCGCGTCAATGCGTGCCTGAACTGCTTCCAGCAATGCTGGATTCATCGGCCCGTAATTCGAGCCAGATGACAGGTCAGCGTTGTAGTCAACTGCGGAGACGCGTCCCCAGAAATAGCTGGGATCATCAAATTGCTGACCGATGAGTTCGGAGCCAGCGGCTTTCCCGTTGACGGTGATAATGCTTCCGTTGGATTGGCTGGGAAATAGCACTTGTGAAACTCCAGTCACCAAAAGAGGATAGATCACACCTGTAATAATGGTGAGCAAAGCAAAGATCGTAAGAGCGGGGCGAAGTTGATTTTTCATGAGCTAAATATTCCTGAACAGATGGCGATAAACCAAAAGATATTGACGACAAAAAGCCACGGATGGATTTGAGATGAGACATGAAATGTTTTTGGCAGGAATACTGCGGCATTCAAAACGGCAGTTGAAAATATGCCTGCCCATTTCAGTGAGTTCGATCTGAGGTTCATTCGGCCTCCTAGGAAAGTCCAAGTGCGACTAGAAGCATGTCGATCAACTTGATTCCGATGAAAGGCACGAGCAAACCGCCGAGACCGTAGATCAAAAGATTGTCACGCAGGAGTTGCGCCGCGCCGACGGCGCGATAAGGTACACCGCGCAACGCCAGCGGGATCAACGCAATGATGATGAGCGCATTGAAGATCACCGCCGATAAAATGGCGCTCTGCGGAGTGGCAAGCTGCATGATGTTGAGCGTGTTCAAAATTGGATAGGTGCTCGCAAATGCCGCAGGGATGATCGCAAAATATTTACTGACATCGTTGGCAAGGCTGAACGTGGTCAATGCGCCGCGAGTCATGAGAAGCTGCTTTCCAATTTCCACGATCTCAATTAACTTGGTCGGGTTGCTGTCGAGGTCTACCATGTTGGCGGCTTCGCGCGCGGGCTGTGTGCCTGTGTTCATGGCAACGGCTACATCGGCTTGCGCAAGCGCGGGCGCGTCGTTCGTGCCGTCACCTGTCATCGCGACCAATCGTCCGCCCGTTTGATATTCGCGGATGAGTTTGAGTTTGTTTTCAGGAGTGGCTTGCGCGAGGAAATCGTCCACGCCTGCTTCGGCGGCGATGGCTGCGGCAGTCAGCGGATTGTCACCCGTGATCATCACGGTCTTGATTCCCATCTTGCGCAGTTGCGCAAAACGTTCCTTCATGCCGCCTTTGACGATGTCCTTCAAATGGATCACGCCCAATGCCTGAGCGTTGCGTGTGACCACCAAAGGCGTGCCGCCTGTTCGGGCAATTGAATCAACTGTCAGCTTAAGATCAGAGGCGACTACATTTCCAGCGGATTGAATCAGCGCGGTCATCGTATCCGACGCGCCTTTGCGAATCGACGTTCCGTTATAGTCCACGCCGCTCATGCGGGTTTGCGCGGTGAAAGGAACAAACTGCATTCCATGCGGAGCCTTCTCGCTGGCGCCCATCGTTTGTCCGCGCAAACCAAATTTTTCTTTCGCAAGCACAACGATCGAACGACCTTCGGGAGTTTCATCGGCAAGAGAAGCAAGCTGCGCGGCTTCAGCCAGATCTTTTGCGCTGACACCGTTGACGGGAATAAACTCCACAGCCTGACGATTGCCGAGCGTGATCGTGCCCGTCTTGTCGAGCAGCAGCACATCCACATCGCCAGCCGCTTCCACCGCGCGCCCCGACATGGCGATGACGTTGCGCTGGATCATGCGATCCATGCCCGCGATACCAATTGCAGAAAGCAAGCCGCCGATGGTGGTGGGGATGAGGCACACGAGCAGCGCGATCAAAACCGTGATGGTGATGGGCGTGCCCTGACCCGTCGCGTCCACGCTGTAAATTGAATACGGCAGCAGCGTGGCGCACACGATCAAAAAGATGATCGTAAAACCAGCCAGCAAAATATTGAGCGCGATCTCATTCGGCGTCTTCTGTCTCTTCGCGCCTTCGACCATGCTGATCATGCGGTCGAGGAATCCCTGCCCAGGGTCAGCACTCACGCGGATGATGAGCCAGTCCGAAAGGAGTCGCGTGCCGCCTGTGACAGCGGAACGATCACCGCCCGCCTCACGCACGACGGGAGCTGATTCGCCCGTAACGGCACTTTCATCCACTGACGCAATTCCCGCTTCGATCTCGCCATCCGCGGGGAGAATGTCGCCTGCTTCAACGAGATACAGATCATCTTTGCGAAGAGTTGTGGATGAAACAACTTCTGTTTTTGAAATTGCGCCTTGCACATCTGTTGCCGTGCCGCGTAATTTCTTTGCGGGCGTATCCTGCCTTGCCTTGCGGAGCGACTCAGCTTGCGCCTTGCCGCGTCCTTCGGCTATCGCTTCGGAGAAGTTCGCAAATAGGACAGTGAACCACAGCCACAATGCGATTGTCCCGATGAATCCAGTGGGCGCTTCGCCCTGACCAAAGAGAGCTTGAATCCACAAGACGGTGGTCAGCACACTGCCAACTTCCACGACGAACATGACGGGGTTGCGCACCATCAAGCGTGGATTGAGTTTGATAAAAGATTCCACAACAGCACGCTGATACATTTCACGGCGATGTGAGGTTTGTTTTTTAGTTTGAATTGTCATAATAATTCTCTTTTTCAACCACAAAGGGTCACAAAGGTCACAAAGGAAAAGCCTTTGCTCTTCCTTTGTGACCCTTTGTCCCGTTATCCTTTTATTTAAAAACCATCAAATGTTCCACAATAGGCCCAAGCGCCAAGGCAGGCAGGAAACTCAGCGCGCCAACGATCACGATCACGCCGATCAGCCATGCGATAAATAACGGCGTGTGCGTGGGAAGTGTCCCTGCACCTGCTGGGACTTTCTTCTTGCTTGCCAGTGAACCCGCAATTGCCAGTGCAGGGATTGCCAGCCAGTAGCGTGCGATCAACATGGCAAAGCCAAGGATCGTGTTGTAGAACGGCGTGTTCGCACCAAGACCTGCAAATGCGGAGCCATTATTATTCCCAGCGGATGAGAACGCATACAGCACTTCGCTGAACCCATGCGTGGACGGGTTGTAAATGGTTGCCCTGCCTGCTTCGCTCATGAGCGCAACGGCGGTGCCAGTCAACACCACGAAGACGGGGATCAGGATCATGATGGAAGCCATCTTCATTTCGTAGGCTTCGATCTTCTTGCCCAAATATTCAGGCGTGCGCCCGACCATCAAGCCAGAGACGAAAACTGCGATGATGACAAAAGCCAACATGCCGTACAAGCCTGAGCCGACGCCGCCATAAATGATCTCGCCCAATTGCATGAGCCACATGGGGACAAGTCCGCCGAGCGGCATGTATGAATCATGCATGGAGTTGACCGAACCATTCGAGGCGGCGGTTGTGGCAGTTGCCCAAAGTGCAGAATTCACGATCCCAAAGCGGACTTCCTTGCCTTCCATGTTTCCGCCTGGGTTGATGTTCGTTTGGGTTTGGTCAATGCCCATTGCGGCGAATGCAGGGTTGCCGCCTTGCTCCGACCAGACTGCCACACTGAGCAGTGCAACAAAGATGATGGTCATGACGATCAATAAAGTCCAGCCCTGACGCGTGTCCCCGACCATCACGCCGAAGGTGTAGCACAGCGCGGCTGGGATGATCAAAATGGCGAGCATTTCAAGAAAATTCGAGAACGGTGTCGGGTTCTCAAATGGATGAGCCGAATTGACGTTGAAGAATCCACCGCCGTTCGTGCCAAGTTGTTTGATCGCAATTTGCGAAGCGGCAGGCCCAAGCGGAAGGTTTTGTTCTGCCGAAGACTGTAAACCATTGACCGTCTTATATTCACTGAAAGTTTGCACCACTCCCTGCGAGACGAGTGCCAATGCAAGAACGATGGACAAAGGCAATAGGATATACAAAGTGGAACGGGTCAAGTCCACCCAGAAATTGCCGATTGATTTTGTGGTGTGCCTGACAATGCCTCGAATGAACGCCACCAATACAGCCATCCCCGCCGCCGCAGAGACAAAGTTCTGCACGCTCAAGCCGAGCATTTGCGTGAGATAACTCATCGTCACCTCGCCGCCGTATCCCTGCCAGTTGGTGTTGGACGCAAAACTGACCGCCGTATTCCACGAAGAATCAGCGGACACGGCTCCAAGTCCCTGCGGGTTGAGCGGCAGAACACCTTGCAGTCTTTGCAGGGCATAGACAAAGAACAAGCCAAGCACATTGAAGGTCAACATGGCGATGGCATAAACTTTCCAGTCCATTTCTTCTTTGGGGTCAATGCCAGAGATACGATAAATGAATCTTTCAACGGGACCCAGCACACGGTCAAGAAAGGTGCGTTCTCCCTGATAGACTTTTGCCATGAATGAGCCAAGTGGTTTTGCCAGTGCCAGCAAAACCACCATAAATAAAACGATTTGAAGCAAGCTGTAAATGTTCATCCAAACCACTCCGGTTTTACAAGAGCCAGCACGAGATAGACAAACAAGCCTAAAGTGATCAGCCCAGTGACGAGATATAAAATATTCATGACTTATTCTCCATCAACCGCTCACAGACTTTGACAAGTCCCAGCGTGAGGGCGAAGAAGAGGATGGTCAAGCCGATAAAAAGTAGATCATTCATAATGTGCCTCCATTTCGACTTTAGTGTATGCAGTTGTCCGTCAATTTGGGGGCAAGACGATAGGGCAGGGTATCAAGAAAGGGTCAAGAAAATTTTGGGGATTTTTACAGGGAAACACCTGTTTGGGGGCAGAATCAGGTGGCGGCGGGGAGAGAAGCGTGAATCTTGTCATCTGGCGGGGCTATCAAAAAGTCTCATAGTTTTATAAGAATTCCGATTCCCGCTTTATTTTCTCTTATAATCAAATATCATGACAACACGGACTAACGAAGCTTGGCTCGCAGACCTGCGAGACTCGGGCACGAATCACGATAATGCACTGAATGACCTGCGCGAGGTCATCCAGAAGGGCTTGCCGTATGCGCTTTCGCGCTGGCTTTCCTCGGATGATCCGCTTTTTCAGCCACTGGTAGACGAAGTGACGCAGGAGACCCTTCTGCGCGTGCTCGATCAGTTGGGAACGTTCGAGGGGCGCAGTCTTTTCACGACCTGGGTGCATAAGATCGCGATCCGCATTGCGCTGACCGAACTGCGCCGTAAGCGCTGGCGGGATGCTTCGCTCGATGAGCTGACCGAAAACGAAGACGCTCCCCCGCCCCCCGGCCTGCTCGCTGATTCTCAGGCATCTCCTGAAACTTCGGCAGAGCGCTCAGACATGATGGTGCGTGTCCGCCGTATTTTGGATGAGGAACTGACGCCGAAACAACGCGAGGCGCTGGTGCTGCTCGGCTTGCAGGATATTCCAATGGAAGATGCCGCGAAGCGCATGAAGACCAATCGCAACGCGCTGTATAAGTTATTACACGATGCCCGCCTGCGATTAAAAAGACGCCTTGCCCTCGAAGACCTCACGCCTCAAGATCTGTTGATGGCTTTTGAACATAAGTAAGATTAAGATAAGATTAATCGTCAGACCATTAGTATGAGTACCAAACCAACCACTCAACCTATTCAAAACTCTGACAAGCCGCTGGAAGAACTACAGGATGAGAGTATCCTCAAACTGTTACAGGTTCTTGACAAAGTGCGTGCCGAGGAAATGTCGTGCGATGACTTTTTCGATCAACTTGATCAATTTGTTGAGCGGGAAGTTAAATCAAAAGACGCGGCCATGATCATGCCGCTCATTCGTGAACATCTTGATCTATGCCCCCCATGTTCTGACGAGTACGAAGCGCTTCTTACAATTCTGGAAAATATACAAGAGGAATAAAAAACGACGGGAGTTACCTCCCGTCGTTTTTCTGTATTACGTGTGAAATAATTTCTCACCCGCTCTCACAGCCACCTTTAAACGATTCTCGGCAGGTGTGATCGGGCAGGACCACATTTCATTGTAGGCGCAATATGGATTATAGGCATTGTTGAAATCCACAAAGAAACGTCCGCCGGGCAAAGGTTCGGGTTCAAGATAGCGCCCCGCCGGATAGGTTTCACTGCCTGCCAACGAATCAACAAAAGGGAGAAAAAATCCATGCGGGCCCTGATAGATCGTCAATTCCACTTCGATACCCTCTGTTATAAATTGAAATTTACCAAACTTCTCATACAATTGTATGTCACCGGTTGAAGTTTGCATTTCAAATTTTTCCTTCACCTGAAATTCATCCACTTTAATTTCAAGCCGCAGGGCTTCATTCTCAGGGAAATAATGCAACCCTTTAAAATCCTGTTTCTGTTCACGGGTCAACGGGCTTTGTGGATGGCTGCCAAAAAACGCATCCTTCTCCACACGAAATGCCTCCAACTCTGTCATGATTCCTCCAATTAGATGATAATGGATAGACTATCGGATCAAAAAAATTCTTACGAATTCACGACCAAACCCGCCCCCTTGTCAATTCATGTGGTTTATGCTATTTTAGTATGGAGGTAAATAATGACAACTTCGCAAAAAACCGTAATGATTATCGAAGATGAACCTGAAGCAGCGGAATTGTTCGGGGAAATGATGCGCGTGAACGGCTTCCGTGTGGTCAAAATGTTCGCCAGCGCACCTGCCATCCCGATGATCTCACAGGAAAAACCGGATGTCATCATTTTGGATATCATGATGCCCGATATCTCCGGCCTTGAAGTTTTGCGTTATATGCGCCGCGAACCCGACCTCGCCTCCATTCCCGTGATCGTCGTCTCAGCCAAAAGTATGCCGGGCGATATCAAAAATGGGCTGGAAGCAGGCGCCTCCATGTATCTGACCAAGCCAGTTGGATTCCTCGATCTCAAACACGCCGTGGAACAAGTTCTCGAAAAGGCATAAGCACATCGCATGAGTCTGCTGCGCGCCTTCATCGCCATCGAACTTTCCCAAATAATCCTCGAAACGATCGAAAGACAAACTACACGTCTGCGGCAAACAGTGGGAGACGACATCATCCGCTGGGTTCCCCCGCAAAACATGCATCTGACCTTGAAATTTATCGGAGGAATCGCCGCCTCTCATCTGGATTTTCTAAAGCAGATGCTCACCCGTGAAGCATCCACCCACCCGCAATTTGACATGCAGATCGGCGGACTCGGATCTTTCCCAAGCTCACGCATGCCACGCATCCTATGGGTCGGACTCCACGCCCCGGCAGTTTTAACATCTCTGCATAAAAGCATTGAAACTGGCGCATCCCGTTTGGGTTATGAAAAAGAAGAACGCGCCTTCTCCCCGCATCTCACCATTGGCCGCGCCCGCCAAAACATTACACCCGCAGAATTGTCAAAAGTCCGCGCGGCGTTGGACACAATTCAACTTGGCAATATTGCCATAGCCAGAGTAGACTCTGTGCATCTTTTCAAAAGCGACTTACAATCCGGCGGATCTATATACACAAAATTATTTTCCGCACCATTATCCAAATCATGAGGTGAAACCTGAACGCACTAGAACTCGCACGTGAAATCGTAAACTCCCTGGAAGATAAAAAAGGCGAAGATATCGTCCTGATCGACCTGAAAGATATTGTCTCTTTTACCGACTACTTCATCATCTGCACCGGCACCAGCGACCGCATGTTAGACGCACTCGCCAAAGCCACCATCGAAGACATCCGCTCCAAACACGAAAAAAAAGGAAAACAGCAGGGACTCTCCCGCGACGGCTGGGTTATTGTTGATTATGGCGATGTGGTTCTACACCTCTTCTCCCCCGATCAGCGTGATTTTTACAATCTCGAAGAACTATGGGAAGACGGAAAAGTATTGTTGAGATTGCAATAGGCAGTGAAAAGTATGCAAGTGGACATGTAAACACGTAAAAATCCCGTGCGATATGCACGGGATTTTTTATTTACCACCTATTTACTTGTGTACCTATCTACGTACTTACACTATTTCTCAAACACCCACTGATCTACAGCACGCTTCCATTCAACGAGTTCTTCTGTTTTGAACCAGAGGGCAACTTCACGTTCGCCGGTTTCAGGTTTGTCTGAAGCGTGGATCAGGTTGCGGCCCACTTCCAGAGCATAGTCATGACGAATGGTGCCGGGAGCAGATTCAACGGGCTTGGTGGAACCCACGGTCTGGCGCACAGCCGCAACTGCATTGGGGCCTTCCCAGACCATCGCCATCACAGGCGCAGAAGTGATGTACTGGATCAAGCCTTCATAGAACGGCTTGCCTTTATGTTCAGCATAATGTGTTTCGGCCAGAGAAGTGCTGACTTGAATAAATTTTGCAGCCACCAAACGAAGTCCACGACGTTCAAAACGGGCAATTACTTCACCGATGAGTCCACGTTGTACACCATCAGGTTTTACGAGCACGAGCGTTCTTTCCACAGAAATTCCTCCAGAATAAAAATTATATAGGACAAACGATCTGTCTGACCTATGAATTAACGAATTAACTCTTCAGCCTTGTTGTAGGCCTCAAGCGCTTCCTTCAAACGATTGGCGCGCATATAAGCATCACCCAGAGTCTGCCAGATACCCACTTCCACCGGATAGCGGTAGATCGACTCTGTCAGATCGCGGATCGCTTCTTCGAGATGCTTACCCTTTTTGATAAGCTTCCCGTAATGTTCCAACGCAGCAGGAATATCACCACGGTCCAATTCACCTTTGGCCTGATTCAGCGCAACGGTCACGTTCTGCGCTTCCGGTTGACGCTGGCGCGGCAAAGCAGATTTCTTCTTGGCAGGTGCTTCAACTTTCGCTACAGGTGGTGTCACTACGGGTTGAGCAGATACAGGCTCAGGCGGAGGCGGTACGAAAGGTTTGGCTTCCTGTTTTTTCACAACTTCCGAAACGGGTTGTTCGGCCTGTTTTGCAACTGGCTGTGATTCTTGTGTGGGAGCTTTTGAAACAGATTCAGGCTTCGGTTCTATCGGATGCCAGTCTGAAGGGGAAGTAGGTGTGGGTTGTAATTGCTCGCCTGCTTCATAAGCTTCACGATGTATCCAGGGCGGCGTATCGTCATCATCCAGATTAAGTGGGTTTTCATCATCCACGCCTTGCAGCCATTCGGGCAGATCAACTGGCAGACTAACAGGAGCAGGCTCCTCGGTCGGCGAAGAAGCGAGCGCACGCGGCTCTGCATCATTAATGGATTTCTTCCACTCATCCTCAAACTCGTTACTCTGAGGGTCAACGTCGCGCAACCAATCAGGTAGATCAGTTTTCTGTGCAACGGGTGTTTCAGATTTCGGTGCAGTTAAGATCGAATCGGGCGTTGGCATGGCATCAAACGGAAGCCCGGGTTCATCGTCCAGGCCGCTTAACCAATTGGAGAGATCATTTTGAGACATATCCTGATCGCCGAATGAACTTTGCGGTGTGGATTCTTCCTTTTCATCGAACCAATTGGGCAGGTCTGATTTTTGAGCAGTGGATTCTTCTGCGAATTCAAATTTTCCATCTGCATTATTAGGCTCGGCTGAATCTCTCAACCAATCAGGGATGTCGCCTCGTTGAAGATCTTCTTTCTGCGTTTCCTGTTCACCCAGTTCGCGCAGCCACATTCCGGTTTCATCGGTTGCAGATTCGGCGGGAGCGCCAGCAGATGGATTCTCAAATTCAGCAAAAAATTGTTCGCCAATATTTTGAGCGCCTTCCACCCATTCAGATTTTTCAGCCTGGGGTTCGGGTTCTTGTTGATTTAGAGTCTGTGCTTGTGAAACCCATTCGGGTGGAGTGTCACTGCGTTTGTTCGGATCGGTGACCAATTCTTCGGGTTTGGCTCCATGTTTGGCAGCAAGTGATTCAAGCCATGCCACGGCATCATCCTGCTCTTGAGCAGATGCGCCCAAACTTTCAACGGTGGCGGCAGGCGCTTGTTGATTTAAGTTCTGTGCCTGTGACACCCATTCAGGTGGTGTTTCGTGCCGCTTGCTCGGGTCAGTGACCAGTTCTTCAGGTTTGGCTCCGTGTTTGGCAGCAAGTGATTCAAGCCATGCCACGGCATCATCCTGCTCTTGAGCAGATGCGCCCAAACTTTCAACGGTGGCGGCAGGCGTTTGTTGATTTAAGTTCTGTGCTTGTGACACCCATTCAGGTGGTGTTTCGTGCCGTTTGCTCGGATCAGTAACCAGTTCTTCAGGTTTGGCTCCGTGCTTGGCAGCAAGCGATTCAAGCCACGCCACGGCATCATCCTGCTCTTGAGCAGATGCGCCCAGACTGTCAATGGAGGATACGGGTTGATCTTTTTTGTCCATATCATTTAACCAATTTGGAATATCACTGGGTTGTGCGGCAGGCTCCAATTCAATGGATTGCGCATCATCAAGTCCGCTTAGCCAATCGGGGAGATCGGCGGCTTGAGCGGGTTCAATTTTTGTCATGGATTGAGAACTGCCAAGGTCATTCAACCAATCAGGAGAGTTGCTCTCCTGGGCAGATGATTGTTCATCTTTCGGTTCACTCAACCAATCAGGGAGATTTCCAGCTTGAATAGGCTCGGCTTCGGAGGACTGCGCATCGTCAAGTCCACTTAACCAATCGGGGGTGTCATTCGATGGAGCAGGAGCATCGCCAAGTCCGCTTAACCAATCGGGGACATCGCTTGAATGCAGTTTTACATTTTGGGCAGAGTCTTCTGTTTCACCGCTTTGTGCATCACCAAGGCCGGTTAACCAATCGGGAGTATCTATTGATTGTTCAGAAGCAAGCTGAGGTTTCGTAGGAGCCGGGATATCCGTCGGCACTTGTCCTTTGAGCCAGTCTGGCATGTCGGCTGGAGTTAAGTCGCCAGCAGCGGGTTCATCATCAAAATTGAAGTGGGCTGCTCAATGCCGTCTGATTCACCCCATCCAGCGGCGCGCAGAAAATCTGGAATACCATCATCCACAGAAGCAGCGGGCTGCGAATCAGCCAGTCCGGCGGATTTTAACCAATCGGGTGTATCAGATGAAGCAGTCGCAGAAAGTGCAGGGGCAGCCGCCGCGGCAGCCAGCCCGAGTGAAGCACCCCATTCATTGCCCATTGGCACTTCTTCCCCGGTGTATTCAAGGCGCTCCAAATTAATAGCCGCATCAGCGACGTCATTCGATTGAAACACAGAACCTTTGGTAAATGTGGCGTACGGATCCAACTCACCCACACGCATCCGATAGACCTGGGTGCTTTCTGCCGCGCCGGCAGTAGACGGTAAAAGTTCAACCATTACGCGGTTTGCATCAAAAGTATATGTATATCGCTTTAACAATTGCACGCACATATCCGAGGCATCGGCTTTTTGTCCGCCGCGGAAATAGGCGCGCGCAAGTAGTACCTGCATATCGGCACGCTGCGCATCTTCAAGAAGCACGGCGCGGATTTCTGCAATAGCCTGCGGATATAACTCGCCCTGCACATACATGTGAGCGAGCGCACCGCGTGTCATGCGAATCTTGGGCGGCTCCATGCCATCGCGGCGGCCATACAATCTTTGCAATTCGCCTTGAATTGCAGCATTGGACGGCTGTGCTTCAAAAGCGCGTTCCATGTGCCAGATGGCATCATCCAGTTTGTTTTCTTCATCGCGAATGATGCTCATGCCAACATGCGAAACAAAATCATCAGGCACCGACATCAAGACACGACTGAATATATCCACCGCTTCGTTATAGCGTTTTGATTCAAGAAATGCCTTGCCAAGCAAACGATACGTTTCCAAATGTTTGGAAAATGTTTTTAAAATATGCTGGCAATGCGCAATCGCCTCATCAATACGTCCCTGATCAATGAGGCCTTCAATCTCTCGGTTGTAAATTCTTAATGAAACTTTTGCCATTACCGTTTTCCTGGGGTGAAATATGCTGGATTCTTAAAAAACTTACAAGACTATACGCTATTTTACTCGTAAAACAGGGGGAGTGGAGATACAAATTCGTCACTAAAGCTGTGAGCCGATAGTACTGCCTTGCGTGCCTCTACCAGTTTCGCTTCATCATTGGCATGAATCTCGAATAATGGCTCGCCAGCCTGCACTTTATCGCCTACTTTTTTGTGGATGAGGAAACCAACTGCGTGATCGACAGAATCGCTCTTTTTGGCACGACCCGCCCCAAGCACAACCGACGCCTCCCCCACGATTCTGGCATGTACCTGTGAGATGAATCCGCTGCGAGGAGCATTCACCACTTCCACATATTTTGCACGCGTGTACTTCGACATATCATCCACATACGAAACGTCGCCGCCCTGCGCCTGCACCAGCACGCGGAATGTTTCCAGCGCGCTGCCATCATCAATTGATTTTTGAGCCATGGC
The DNA here is from genome assembly GCA_016715195.1 of Candidatus Villigracilis proximus. Taxonomy (GTDB): domain Bacteria; phylum Chloroflexota; class Anaerolineae; order Anaerolineales; family Villigracilaceae; genus Villigracilis; species Villigracilis proximus. Next base: position 38,181 of record JADKBB010000007.1, on the reverse strand, counting down.
ACGGCCTTCTTCCAAATCTTTTGCACGCTGCCCGAGCAGAAGAACATGCGCTGTAACATGCAGGCAGTGTTCGTAATAATCTTTGGGGGCACGTCCGCGCAAAAGTTCAATAGCTTCGATCACTTCAAGTGAATTGCCCACAGCGGAACCTAAAGGTTGATTCATGTCTGAAAGTAAAGCCACAGTTTTACGTCCAGCGAGACGGCCAATATCGACCATGAGATTACCAAGTTCGCGGGCTTCATCCAAAGTTTGCATGAATGCGCCGAGACCGGTCTTTACATCCAGAACGATGGCGTTGGCGCCTGATGCAATTTTTTTGCACATGATCGAGGATGCGATCAATGGCATGGATGGTACTGTGCCGGTTACATCACGCAAGGCGTACATTTTCCCATCTGCCGGCGCGAGATCAAGGGACTGACCTGTAAGGACGATGCCTTTTTCTTTTAATTGCTGTTTGAATTCATCAGTGGTTAAGTCTACGCGATAACCGGGGATGGATTCCAGTTTGTCGAGGGTACCGCCGCTGAAGCCAAGTCCACGGCCTGACATTTTGCCAACGGGCAATCCGCAGGCTGCGACCATCGGCATGACCGAGATGCTGGTCTTATCACCCACACCGCCGGAGGAATGTTTATCAACTGCAATGTCAACAACTTTGGAAAGGTCAAGTACCTGCCCTGAACGAGCCATGGCGAGGGTTAAATCCGCAGTTTCAAAGGGAGTCATTCCATTTAACAAAACTGCCATTGCAAAAGAGGAAGCCTGATAATCAGGGATTTCCCCATTGGTAAATCCTTTTATAAAAAACTCGATCTCCTGCGATGTTAATTCCTGCTTATCGCGTTTTTTGATGATGATGTCTACCGCGCGCATATAAAATCTCCTTGGTGGATTCTATTTTATCGCAAAGTAAGGGAAAGGGCGGAAGAGCAAAAGAATGAAGGATGAATGAGGAAGGATGAAAAAAGGCCGCAAATGTTTTACATTTACGGCCTTACCTTTTACCTTTTACTTTTTACTTCTCACTTTCACGCTTCACTTTCACTATCTCTTAACCAACTTCTGCCCTTCTTTGCTGTCTTGCACGGTCCAGCCGAGGGAGGCGATCTGGTCGCGCAGACGGTCTGATTCGGCGAAGTCTTTTCGGGTGCGGGCATCTTTTCGTTGTTCGAGCAGGCTCAGGGCTTCGTCAGGAGGCGTTTCTTCATCCGCCTCAAGATTGACCACATGAGTGATCATTTCCCAGGCATCGGGGCGAATCCCCTGTTCGCTAGATGAAGGCAGAGCAAGTTTGCCAAGTTCACTTAATAAAAATTTTGCGCCGGCGGGATAAATTTCCATACTATTTTGCTTGAGCACAGAAACAGAACTGACGCCGCTGACTTCGCAGGATGCCAAATCAAAATCAATAATGATGCCTGAATGTTCATCCAACCCAACCAGAATATTTTCTGCCGGTAATAATTTTCGCCATTGATTAAAACGTTCAATACCAAGAAAACAGCGGCTTGTATCCAGATCAATCCCGCCTTCGGCATTATTCCAATGCGGAACAAAAGACAGGCTCATGCCATAATCTGCAAACAGATCAAGACCTGATTTGGTATGGATATCTTCACCCGCTTTATAAACCTCGTAGACCGGTAAAGCCCATGCGCCGACAGAGATCGTAGCCGCAGAGGAAAAGATTAACGTAGCGCCCAATCTGTGCCGTGCGCGGATAATGTCCCAGGCCAGTGTGCCGCGCAATTGACGCGCCGCATACGTGGGACTGCCCGGCCCCATGAAGATCATGTTGGCGGATAACAGAGGTTTTAATATTTCGGGATTATCAGGGCTGAATTCAGTTCCCAATTTACGAGCAGGGATGATATCAATCACGGGTTTGTAATTCTGCAAACGTGTCTTGAGAAATTCAGCAACACGGCTTGCGACCTGAAAAGAATTCAGTTCAAAGCCGGCGGTTGTTTCCATTACAGCAACACGCAAGGGGCGTTGACCGACCGACGGGTCAGAGATATTACGGGCAAGAGATTCAAAGATGCGGCCGCCCGCGAGGGAAGTTTCACCTGAACCAAGAAATGCAATTTTTCCAAGAGACATGTTTATCACCAGTAATGCGGATTATCAGTTATCAGTTATCAGTTTGATGTTTGATGTTTTGTTAAGTTCGTCTATTACGTTTAGGAATGTTTCGTTATCAGGAATATCGGTCATGTTCGCGCTGTAGTGGATGTAACGAATATGTCCGTGAATATCGATCACACAATTCAAGGGCATACGGCCGAGTTTAAACAGGTTGATCTGCTGACGATACATCTTCGACACACTGCGGTCAGGATCGGGCAGGCCGATATAGGGCATGGATTCCCTTGCCCAATATTCCTGAAAGACGCTCAAACTATCAGGGCCAACGGCAATAATCTCTGCACCACGCAAAGTAAATTCAGAATAATGATCCCGCATACGCGCCAACTGCGCGCGGCAGTATGGTCAGAGAAAGCCGCGCAGGAAAGCAAGGATGACCGGTTGTTTATTTTGAAAACTTGAAAGCCTGATGAGGTTGCCATGAATATCAGCGAGTTCAAAATCAGGCGCGGGTGAGCTAAGGGTGATCAAAGGTGTGTTCATTGTTTATCCAAGTACTGTACCACAGCCTGCATAAACAAGCCGGGACATTCCTCCTGCGGAACGTGCCCACATTGCGGGATGAGAGTAAGTTCTGCATCAGGAATTTCGGTTGCGATCGCTTCAAAATACCAGGCGCGGATCAGGCGATCTTCCTGCCCGGCCACGATAAAGACAGGCACTGTCAACTGCGGCAACAACGGACGCAACTCAGGGTAGGCTGGCGCAAAAGTCAACTCATAAAAGGCGCGGTCCCAGTTTTCAATTTGAAATATCTTTAGATATTCCTGTTTGATTTCTTCAGTAAGTTTTGTTTGGTCGAACCATTCGCGCTGAATGGTATTGGGAAGTGTCTCCTGATAATCACGCACCATCAGCGGACCGAGATGCCGCATTTGCGGAGTCCACATGAGCGGCAATCCCCACGCTGGAAACTGCGGACCTCTCCCCCCGCCTACGCCCGGGTCGACCAAAATAAGAGACTCTACTCTTTCAGGATACTCCAAACCGAAGGCAACGGAAACCCCGCCGCCGGCTGAGTTGCCAACCAAAATGGCTTTCTCAATTCCCAATGCATCCATCAATCCACGCAAGAGTTCCACATTTGCTTTCATGCCATATGGATTCTCCACCCAATCCTCGGGCATCGGGCGTTCGGTTAAACCGAATGCTGGGCGGTCATACATAATTACACGACCATATTGTGCAAAGTCATCGGCCACTTCGCGCCACGAATACACATTCGCGCCAAAACCATGCAGCAAAATAAAAGTTGTTTCACCTGAACCAACTTCCTTATAGTGGACCGTCACATCGTTCACTTCTATAAATTTGCTATCGGGTTCGGTAAATTCTTTTTCAGTGACCAATCCCGTCAACTCTGGGGCAGGCACAAGAAAGGGTACTACTGTAACTATTAAAAAAATATCTACAGTAATCCAGGCAACTATTTTTTGCCAACGTTTCATAATAGATTCTTTATTTACTTATTTCCTGCAAAAATTCAGAGGTAGCCTTAACAATTTGTGCCTGCTGCTCCCCGCTGGTTATTGTTGCGGCATTATCACCGGGTTGAGGGCCATAATTACCAAATTGCGCGTGATTGCCGCCATCAATGACCACATACTCGGCATCGGCTGTAAGCAGCGGTTTCTTCTCGTCAAAAATCTCCATCCCCGCCATATCATTCGTCCCGTAAATGGACAGCATCTTCAAGTCACTATTATTGAGAGATTCGTCTGCCGGGTAAGAAGCCCAGAAAACCAAACCTTCTATTTCATCAAGATGATTCTTCGCAAACAAGGCAGAAGCCACTCCACCAAGAGAATGTCCGCCTGTTACCCAATGTTGAATTTCGGGATACATCGAAAAAACAAGATCTCCCGCATTGATATCAAAGAAAGCCAGATTCAAGCGGACCGGTACAAGCACAACCAAGTATCCCTGTTCAGCAATTGCGCGAAGAGGCGCCGCGTATGAACGATAGTCCACACGCCCGCCGGGGTAAAAGATAAAGCCTGTTGTCGGTTCCATATCCACAGGTTTAAATGTTATATATTTATCCACAGTTACGCTAACTTTTGAATCTGATTCAAGCGCAGATAATGCTTCAGACGCAGGTCCCAAGGGATTTTCTGCCCATACAACAAATCCCAGAACAAACACAACAACCACGATCAATAATCCCCAAAGAACACGTTTAAATATTTTCATTTATCAAATCTCTCGCTTTTTTCCAAATTTGGTCAAACATTTGAACAGTTAATTTTCCCGTCAACGTATTTTGCTGGCTGGGATGATAAGAACACAATACCCAAACCTTATTTTGCAATTGATAAGACGCCCCGTGAGTGAATTTATATACCGAATTGCGCAGCGAATTTATTTTGAGAATCCGCTCAAATGCAATCCGCCCAAGGCACACGATCACTTTGGGCTGGATGATTTGAATCTCACGCTCAAGATACGGCTGGCAATTATTCAACTCAACCGGACTCGGCTTATTATCTGGCGGGGCGCAGCGGCCAGACGCGGTGATATACATATCTTTGAGGATGAGACCATCGCTTCGGGACTTAACCTCAGCCTGATTCGCGAACCCGGCACGGTGCAACGCTGGGAAAAGGAATCCGCCCGATGCATCGCCTGTAAATTGTCGCCCGGTGCGGTTGGAGCCGTGAGCGCCGGGAGCGAGTCCCACCACCAGCACACGCGCCCGCGGATCACCAAACCCGGGGACAGGTTTTCCCCAATACTCTTCGTCTTTATAGGCTTTGCGTTTTACACGCGCGACTTCTTCACGCCATTCTACAAGGCGCGGACATTTACGGCATTGGATGATTTCGTTGTTTAATTTTTCGAGAGTCATTTTTTGATGAAAGAAGAAAGAGGAAAGAGTTACTCGATGAACATGGCGTCGCCAAAGGAATAAAAGCGATATCCATTTTGAATGGCGAGTTTATAGGTTTCAAGAATCTTTTCACGCCCTGCAAAAGCGCTGACCAGCATGATCAGCGTGGACTTGGGCAAATGAAAATTTGTGATCATCGCATCGACAATTTTATATTGATAACCGGGGAGGATGAAGATATTGGTGGGGCCGGTGAAGGACTCAATTGCCGATTGCCGATTAACGATTGACGATTGGCTGGCGGCGCTTTCAAGTGTTCTCACGCTGGTTGTACCCACAGCCACCACTCGCCCGCCACTTTGTTTGGTTTGGTTAATCAAGTCTGCGGTTTCCTGGGAGAGTTCGCACCACTCGGTGTGGATCTTATGTTCTTCGGGGTGATCTTCTGTGACAGGGGCGAAAGTATCCAAGCCAACGTGTAAAGTCACATAAGCGATCTGCACACCTTTTTCTTTTAGCTCATTTAATAATTCTGGTGTGAAATGTAAACCAGCTGTGGGCGCAGCGGCGGAACCGACATCTCGCGAGTAGACGGTTTGATAGCGTTCGGGGTCATTTAGTTTTTCGTGAATATACGGCGGGAGCGGAACATTGCCCACGTTTGAAAAATACGGCTCGATGGGTTCTGTGAATTTAATCAGCCGTTCGGAGCCTTCGAGAATTTCAAGTATCTCCGCCTGCGGACCGTCGTTCACTTGCACCTTCTTGCCTACGCGCAAACCCTTGCCACCCACCAGCGCTTCCCATGTCAACTCGTCACGGCGGCGCAGGAGGAGCAACTCAACATGTCCGCCGGTTTCTTTTTTGGCGAAAATTCTGGCAGGGATGACCCGAGTCCGGTTGAGGATGAGGAGATCATTGGGTTGTAGAAGCAGGCTGAGGTCACGAAAGATGCGGTGCTCTACATCCCCCGAATCACGATGCAAAACCAACAGCCGCGATGAATCACGCGGTTCAGCAGGAGTCTGCCCAATGGAAGATTCGGGGAGGTGATAATCGAAGTCGGAAGTTTTCATGAGTCTTTTACTTGAGGCGCGAGGGCAATGGCGATGTAGAACATCCAAATGATCAGGCCGATGTGAAGCACGTCATTTTCTGAGAACCAAAATCCTTTGGCCCAAAGTGCGGCGGTGTTGCCGGAAATAAGATAAAGAAAATAGGCGGCGATGGTGATGCCGAGCCAGATCCATGTGCCTAATAATACAAGGTCTTGGTTAATTTTATATTTGTAATAGCGCCAGCCGTTGATGATGAAAAAGGCGATGATGCCCGGCGCGGCAACAACCAAAAGTAATTCAAATGAGATCAAGAATTTGATCGGGATAAATGCGCCGATCATGACGATGATGAAATATAGAACGGCGTTTGCTATGGCGTATATTAAAAGTGACTTGCGCAGTTTGCCCGTGGTGCTTGAATATGCGACGGCGAGAGTCATTGCGTCTATGCTCCAGACGGAGGCGATGAGGTAGAGGATTTCCCACCAGCTTGTCCAGAGGCAGGCTGTGCGGCCGGCGCATTTGATGGCGTAACTAAAGGCTTCGTAACTTGTGCCGGCGAGCAGTGCGCCGATGCCCCATAAAAGCAGGGCGATGCCCCACCAGAAACGGGAGTGCTGATGGCTACGGATTTTTAGAAAATACAAACCGACGGCAATCGTTAAGATGCCGAGAAAATAGACAATGATCGAAGTGCTTGGCTGAACAAAAATAATATTCTGCGAAGCAAATTGAAATTCGGCGAATGGCTGAATTTGCAGCCATGTTTCGGGAGTCTGCGCGGGGGTGTAGGGGATGGAGTCTAATTGTCCGCAGGCGGTGAGGAGGAAAGAGGTAAGAAGAAAGAGGAGGAGGGAGATGCGTTTCATGAGGTTTTATTTTCAGATAGAAAAGAGTCTGTGCAAAGCAGACTTATTTATGAAATACTTGACCTCTTGCAAAAGTTTTTTAGATCTTCAGGTATTATTTTTTGAGAAGACGAAGAATTATATTTAACAAGATGGTTAAAACCACCGATACCAAAATTGAACTTGTGATGGGGAAATAAAATCCGCTGTGCTCCCCTTCGATGCGGATGTCACCGGGCAATCTGCCCAATGGGATTCCAAATTTGGCGGCAAGATATATTCCCCCGCCGATCAAGAATAAAGCGATACCAGCGAGCATGAGGGTACGGGCGAGGGATTCCATTTTCTTTTATCTGACTTCTGCCTCATCGAGATATTTGTACTGTCTTTCAAGCAAACGCATAGAGGCAAGTTCCATATTCCAGTCCAAGACATCCAGCGTGTCTTCGATTTCCCGTCCCAGTAATTTTTTTTCAAATTCTGCTGAAGACATGCCTGTTGTTTTTTCAAACTCGGCGATGCGTTCCCGTGAATGGTCAATTCCCTGCTGTAAAATCTTTAACTGGTTGCGGATCGCCGCTTGTACCAAAGGCCTTAAAGCTTCGTGTGCATTTGCTTTAACAATTACTTCTTGAATCATAGATCATAACCTTTCGTAGAACAGACCCATATTTTAGGGACATGCGTTACAACAGCCTCTGCTGTCCTTCGCCTGTGTAGGTGTATCCCAAATGCTCATAAGCAGATTTGGTAGCCACGCGGCCTTGCGGGGTGCGGTCGAGGAAACCGAGTTGTAAGAGATACGGTTCAACCACGTCCATGATGGTGTCTTGTTCTTCGCTAATCGATGCGGCGATGGTGTTTAAGCCAACGGGTCCGCCGTTGTATTTTTCGATAATGGTTTTGAGTACGCGGCGATCTACGTCATCAAGGCCGAGGGGGTCAACTTGCAATAAGTCCAAGGCTTCTTTGGCGACAGTTTTTGTGATGACCCCATTCGCGCGGACTTGGGCAAAATCACGCACGCGGCGTAATAAACGCAATGCCACACGTGGAGTCCCACGGGCACGGCGAGCCATTTCAGTGATGCCATCAGTCTCGGCTTCCACTTTTAACATGCGGGCGGCACGCGAAACAATGGACTGCATGGCGGGCAGATCATAATAATCCAAACGATAGACAGCGCCGAAGCGGGCACGTAAAGGAGCGGTGACCAATGCCAGACGAGTGGTGGCGCCAACAATCGTAAAGCGTGGAAGTTTCAAACGAATGGAGCGGGCGGAAGGTCCCTTGCCGATGACGATATCCAGCGCGAAATCTTCCATGGCGGGATAGAGCACTTCTTCAACAGCACGTCCGAGACGATGGACTTCGTCAATAAAGAGCACGTCACCGGCGCGGAGATTAGTAAGGATGGCGGCGAGATCGCCAGCGCGTTCGATGACGGGGCCGGCAGTAACTTTCACGTTGACTTCCATCTCGTTGGCAAGCACATGCGCGAGCGTGGTTTTTCCCAACCCGGGAGGGCCATAAAAGAGGACGTGATCCAATGCTTCACCGCGTTTGCGCGCTGCCGCGATCAAAATAGACAAGTTCTCTTTAACCTGATCCTGACCGATCAAGTCATTTAGTTTTTCGGGACGAAGGGCATTATCTACACGGTCATCGGGTTTGGCTTCAGGGTCAAGAGGCTTTCCTGACGCGGAGCTTGTCGAAGGGCGGGGGGATTTTGTCATAGCGGAGATTATACCCCGCAGGAGTTCGATGACAATAAACCGCGTCCCAGCTTTCAGTTAAGAGAGAAGCGGGGTTTACATCCCCAAAAAAATTAGTTGGGCGGCATGGCGGTGGTCTCAAAACGAATCTCGCCCATTTCAAGGGTGGTGGCAGTGGTGACTTGAATGGAAAAATCACGGCCTATTAATTCATCTGCAACAATGAGGGTCTGCTCACCAGAAGGGACACGGCGCAATTCAAAGTTTCCATTTGCATCAGTTTGCGTTTTAAGTTCAGTGCCGAGAATAAATATTTCGCCGATAAATGGCTGACCGTCTTCATCTACAACGCGGCCTTGCACAACGGCGGTGCCTGTCAGAGTGGCGAGCGTGCGATTTTCTTTTAACAAAAGCGCCACACCAAAGAGAGAGACGACGATAAATGTTAGCAACAAGATCACGCGGAATTTTTTGCGGCCGGCATCAGGTGCGGGGGTGTTTTCAGGCATGCCATCTTTAAATTGATCAAGCTCGGGGGATTCGTCGAATTGCATGGCTGCTCCTTTTAGGGTGTTTCAAAAACAGAGAAGTCGCCGATACAGGCAGAGGTACCAAACCAGGAACGAAGTCCTGTTCCACCTGTGGTGTAGGTGCTGTCTTGGGCTGAGAGGACTTCCTTCCCATCCATTACTACTGTGTAGGTGTCACCTGAGACGTTAATTTCAAAATCATGCGGGGTGTTATATACATTTTCTCCGATTGGAGTAACTGCAATGGGGGTTGAAATTTCACGGCCATTGATCCATTGACGAATGAGAAGTGCCCCGTTTGGGTATTTAGATGATTTCCAGCCCGGATCATATTGAAAGACATACCCATCCAGCCCATTACTGTCAACAGTCGAACGGAAAAACACACCATATCCATTACCGCTTGAGATGCTAACATCATCCATCTTTAATGACATAATCTGATTCAGGCAATTTCATGGAACATTTATTCATGGCCTGCAACCCACTGCCAAAACACATCTGACCATCGTTCAAAGACACCGTATTATTCAAGGGTTGCCACGCGCTTAGATCGCCGTCAAAAGAATCCTGACAGTACATCTTCTGTTCATTGCAAGACTCTCCACCGCCTATACCGCTTGCCACTGTGCAATAAAGATCAGACAGGGAAACACCGCCAAGGCTTAATGCGAGAATCAAACCGACGACAATCAATGCAATCAAAAGTCCATATTCAACAAGACCCTGTCCATTTTGGATATTAATCCGCGGAAATTTTTTCATGTTTTTCTCCCAATTTTCAATTGATCGTCTGGCATGGGAAATATCCCTGTATTGTCAGCGGGCAATCACGATTTTTCCTGACGGGCCTGCGCGCGTACTTTTACACGCTTAAGCCCTTCCCCTGCACTCTCGGGCGGATTTTGTTTATGATCTTCCTTGCTGTAAAGATACGCCAGGTCTTCCAAAAATGCACCCAAAGGATCAAGCGGCATCTGCAAGGCGGAAGGTTTCCCGTATAAGATCGAAGAGACAACTGCTTCGCCGGCGTAAGGAATCACAACGCCCAATTCCCTTTTCAATGCGCCTTCAATTCCGGCGCGCGGTAACCCTTTCCCCTTAAAAGGCCAATTCAAGATCAAGGTTGTCCGGTCGGGCGGATAGTGAAGCTGCCCAAAAGTTTCCAGGGCATTCGCGGCGCAGCGGACAGATGCCGTTTCAGGCGAGAGCATGAGCAGTATTTGGTCAGCCATATCCAGACCTGCGAGCGTGGTTTCTGAAAAATCATGGGGCAGATCCAGAATAATATAATGATAATGGGCGCGGAGCAATCCGATGGCAGACTGGACATGGTCGGCTGTAATGACTTCCGCTTCCTGCGGACGGCGCGGAGATGCAAGGACATGCACACCTGAATCGTGATGAAGCAAAACAGAGTTAATCAGATCCATGTCCATTTCTTTTGCGGGAGAGCGCCCCAGATCGGCCCAGGAATTACGAAGGGGAAGATCAAGGAGCAGCGCACTCTGTCCATTCATAAACGCCAGGTCCACCAGCGCTGTAGGCGTGCCCCAAATTTGTGATAATGATGCGGCCAGATTTGACGAAAGCATGGACACCCCAATTCCCCCGCGCAATGAAAATACCGCAATCACCTTCCCCGATACTTCTTCATTTGTTTGAACAGATTCTCGCTCTGAAAACCGCCTTAACAAGACCTTGACCCTGGCGCGCAATTCCTGCGACTCAAATGGCTTTGCCAAAAAATCATCCGCGCCAGAGTCAAAAGCCTTGATCTTATCTTCCACACCACTGAGCGCGGTCAAAATAATGATCGGAATTTTCGCGGTGGACGGAATTTGACGCAGACGCTCACAAAGAGTGTACCCATCCATGTCCGGCATCATGACGTCCAGAATCGCCAATGCCGGAGGCTTGGATTTGATCACCTCGAGGGCTTCAATTCCGTTTCGAGCTGTTATGATTTCATAACCATCTTTTAGAAGAATGGAACCCACCATCTTCAAATTTAATTCAGTATCATCTACGATGAGAATTCGCTCAGACATAAGTTCTCCTTTTGCCTGCGTAAAGTATAGCATGGGGAGGAATTCAAAGTGCAAAAAACATATTACAGTTTATTTACAGATAAATGACAAAGCAAACAGGGATGACGCGCGTTCGGTCATCCCTGTGAAAAGATTTGCTCTTCGGCAGTCTGGCAATCATGATCACGAAAAATAATTTTGTGATTGTAGACCCATGACTTTGTGCCATCAGGTTTCCCTGATTTTACCTTTCGGAAGTCGGTCAATCCTGACCAGAAACTTATACTGGTTTTAGATTCCTGACTTTGCGTCGCCGTCTTTTGGCGGTTTTGCTTTTATCGGCAGTCTGGCGGTCCTGGCTCAGTTCAGCGTTAGACCCATGACTTTGCGTCGCCGGGTTTTCCCGGTTTTGCTCTTTCTCGGAGCAATCTTATTATTGCACGAAAAAATATAAACTTCAATCACTCAGATGTTCTAATAAAAAAATCTCCGCCAGTTGACGGAGATTTTTTTATTATTGTTGTACAACTTCCCTGAAGGTAGCTTCCACGGTCATGCCCCACTTCAAACGCGGATCGTTTTCCGCCACCGCAATGCGGACTGTATAAAGAATGTCACCGCCTTGTTGGGTGTAGGCCTGGCTGATCTCTGTGACCGTGCCGCTGAGAGCCAAATCAGAAAGAGCATCAGGGATGAGCGTAACAGTTTGTCCTTTGCTGATTTTTACCACTTCGAGTTCAGTTACATCTGTGGTTTCAACAACCCAGGTATTAAAATTGGCAATGCTAATCACACGCGTTTCAGCTGTCACCTGCTCTCCCACCTTCACGTTGACATCCGCCACAGTGCCGCCAAACGGTGCAGTGATGATGTAATTGGAAAGTGTATCTTTTGCAGCATCAAGATTTGCTTTTGCCAATGAGAGCTGATCTGAATTCGGGCCGTCAAGGCTGATTTCATATTGATATTTCGCTTCAGCTTCAAGTCCAAGTGCGGCATCATACGCGGCACGTACTTCATCACGATCACGCATGGTGTCTTCCAGATCGCGGATGGCTTGATTCAGATCGTCCTGCGCCTGTTCAAGATCATCCTCGGCATTTTTGCGTTTGGAATTATCGGCATCAAGGTCTTTATATTTATCGAAGTCTTCCTGCGCATCGGCCACATCTTGTTGACGATCTTCTATTGTCGCCTTGTCATCTTCGATGCTGTCTTCGATGCTGTCAACATTCAGATCTTCCCATTTATTTTCGGCCTTGCCGCGCACAATTTGCGCATCCATATAAGCCTGCCAGAGTTTGGCGCGGTCACTGCTTTCATTGCGGAGGAGGACATCATAAGCATTTTGGGCGACGACAACCTGCGCTTCAGCCCCGCCCGCATTTGCGAGGCGGACGAGGACATCCCCTTCGCTGACGGTATCTCCGGCGCTCACCAGAACTTGCTCAACAACACCGCGCGCCTGAAAGGACAGGTTCGCGCCCTGAATGGGTTCGAGGCGGCCTTCCGCGACAACATCACTGGACGAGACAATTTCCGCTGGGGCGGGTGTGGCCTCAGGTTGATTTCCACACGCGGCGAGCGCGAGTGAAAGGATGGTTAGTATTGCGATCATAGTTAATGTTTGTTTTTTCATTTCATACCTTCTTGTATTTTCATTGTTTATGCAAGAGCAGGATCATTTGCTCAGCAACATAATTATTTTTATAAATATTTTTATTCGTAAGCCAATACTTCACGAATGGTCAAACGCGCGGCATTACGGGCCGGCAAAATGGAACCCAACACCGAAAGGACCAGCACCAGCGCAAACCAGATGGCGTAGCCCAAATACGTGAAGACCACTTGAATGGGTGTTTCAAACACAGCCAGACTGACAATATAGGAAAGTCCGTATGTAATTGGTATGGAAACCACGATCGCCAGAATAAATGAGATCGTGCCGATCACAAAGCCTTCCGCGATGATCGTGCGCATGACGGCACGGTCATCGGCGCCGATGGCGCGCATAATACCGATCTCACGCGTGCGCTCAAGGACGTTCATGCCCATGGTGCCGGTCAACCCCATTGCGCCTACCACGGCCGTCAGAATAGCCATGATGAGCAGAAAGACCACCAGAATATCCAAACTCTCCGAAGCAGTATCAAGCGAGGCCAGGCCTGATTCGGATTTACGAACTTTGAATCCTTCGTCGCGGAAGAAATGATCCAGCTTCTCGGCCATCAAATCCTGATAGACGCGGTCATGTTGATTTGTGACCATGCGAAAAGAGAAGGAACGATTGGCAAGGTTTGATATCTGCGAAATATATTCATAAGGCGCGTAAGCCAGAATGCCTTCATTACCGACAAATTTAAAGATACCAACAACTTCCCAGGATTCTTCCCTGCCTTGAATCTTGAGCAGTAAATGGTCGCCGGGCTGCAAGTTGGGATAAAACTCAAGTACTGCTTCACTGATCGCCAGTTTGCGAACATCATCCTTGCGAATCCAGCGGCCGGATGCGATCAGCGGATTGACCAGCTCACTTTCAGCAGGCGGAGCCAGTAAATTTACATTATCAGCCACCAAACCATCGGCATATAACAATTCAGTGTTGAGAAATTGCCAGCCTTCCACACGTTCCACGCCTTCCACTTGCAAGGCGTATTGCTCCACTTCATTTAGACGATATGCCTTGTCAAAATCAAGGGTCACATCTGCGCGGAAATAACTTCCGATCTGGTCGATGTAATCATGCAACGTAACACGCACATTGAACACGGCAATGAAGATCGCACCGCCCATCGTCAGCGTGAAGAGAGTCAGAATCAAACGTCCACGACGGCGGAATGTATTCCGCAGCGAAATAATGAACGGACGCGGAAAATGAATGCCGCGGGAAGAAAGGATTCGCGTAACCTGAACCAGCATATAGTCAAACCACGGCACACGGTCTTCACCGGCTTTGTGCGGTTTATTTTCATCTCCAGCAAGGTCACCGCTGAGTGCGCGCAATACAGTGATGCGTGAACCGCTCAACACAGGCATAAGCCCAGCCACAAGCGGAACCAATAAGCCAACAACAACCTGAATAATCATTGCCATTGGCACAATGCGATATCCCAGCAGGTTAAAGCGCATCTCACTTGAGATGAATAAAGCCAATCCATACGCGCCTTGTCCACCAAGCGGAACGGCGATCAACAGAGCCAGCACGCCAAAAGCCATAATGAGCGTGAAATACATGGCGAAGACCTGCTTGTTTCTTCCACCCACCAATTTGATGACGCCAATATGCCGCAAATGCTGACTTAACAATGCGCTCAATGTATTCGCGATCAACGAACTCGAAAGAAAAACGATCAGAATTCCAAGCGCCAACAGAATACCGAGAATCGCGTTCACTGTATCAGCCAGCGGATGTTTATGCATTTCAGAAAAACGGGTGCGCACCACCACAGTGCCATTCTTTTCCAGCTTATCCTTTAAGTCTGCGCCCACTTCACGGATGTAGGAAATGTCATCTTCGCCTTCTGTAACGGTCACATACGCGCGGTTGAACAACTCAGGCTGACGCAGCGTGGGGAATGTATTCATTTCAATGTAGGCAAAGGGCGGGGCGAGAAAGTCACCTGCGCCCGTGCTGACATCCTGCACAATGCCCACAATCTTTAATTCCTTGAGCGTGCCATCGGGCAATTCAAAGACAAGATAATCACCCACTGTAACTTTTAACTTCTTAAGCGCATCCTTCTCCAACAGGATCTCATCTTTATTCGCTTTGACCGCACCCAAAACTGGTACTAATAAATTAACCTGATTCTCGCTGAAACTTTCCAGCGCAACCACATCCAGGGCCACCCACTGGTCACTGTCCTGCGTTCGCACGCGGAAATTGATCACGCGCCGCCCTTCTGCTTCTTTCACGCTACGTGAATTTCGAATGGATGCGAGTACATCATCATTGTAATTCGCCGTGCGGATCTCAATATTCGAAGGGTTGTTTGCCGCGTAGGAAACACTCATGTCATTTGAAATGATCTGATACGCGCCCGAAATCACTCCAATGGAAAATACACCCACTGCGATGGAAAAAACCACCAGCAGTGTGCGGGCTTTGTTATCCCATAGATCATGTAAAACTTTACGCCATCTTGGTCGCATAATTACCTTATCAGACCTGACAGACTTAAGAAAAACCTGTCAGGTCTTAACTTCCTATTCTTTCTACTTCAACAATTCGCTGATTTCGCTGCCGGAATAAGGCTTCACGGTGACATCCTTCACACCGTCACGCAAGAATTGGGTGACGCGTTCAGGGTTGATCGCCGCGGTGAGGATGACCGTCTTCGAGGTGAGTCCTGCCTTTGAAAGCGCAGACAGGACATCGGTCAAGGAAACAGATGCGATGTGTTCATCCACAAGGACCAGATCTGCATCAGCAAATTTCTTCAGGTCTGTAGATTGAGTCAACTTAACTTTTGTATCCTTGAGTGATTTAGCAAACAGATTTGCCCAATCATCGTTATCATCGATCAATAAAATATTTTTAACACTGCCCGCTTCAATGGCTTCGTCGTTCGCATGTCCGCGCGGCATGAAAAAGGCAACGGTTGTGCCTTTGCCTTTTTCGCTGACAAGAGCAATGCGTCCCTGCGCCTGCGAAACGACATGCATCGCTGCGGGCAGGCCGAGTCCGTGATGTTCAACGCCGCGGGTCGAGAAGAATGGAGACCACGCTTTCTGCATAACATCTTCATCCATGCCGGAGCCGTCATCTTCGATGTCGATCTCGAGCACACCGCGCTCTTCAGTGGGATGGACGCTGACGGTCACAGACTTGGCGCCGGCTTCTGCGGCATTTTGCAAAATATTGCCAACCGCGCGTGTGAGTTGTGTGCTGTCTGCGATCACGTATGCAACAGCAGGGTCAATTTTCACTTTCAAGGCGTCTGCTGAAAAATCGCGTTGATGAGCAGCGGTCTGGAGTACATCCGCAAACAGGACAGCGCGTGGTCGTTGTTCACGCACCGCGCCGATCAATTGTTCCTTAACCTGTGTGATCTGTGCCGCGCTTTCAGCGATCATATCCAGGTCTTCCTTGAGTGACTCAAGGTCAACTTTTCCTTCTGCAATTTCTTCGCGCAAACGCGCAATGGTCAATGAAATTGGCAGGGTCTTATTACCGATCCAATGAATGGCTTCGGTGGAGGCGGTGGTCAGCGCTTCAAAGACTTTGTTACGCAAAATTTCACTGTGTGCTTCCTTGAGTTCATCAACCAGATGCGCGTTATTGATCGCGACAGCCAGATGCTCTGCCATGGTCAACAAAGTGGTGATGTCATCTTCGCTGAAAGCACGTTCTTCAGAGCTTTGAATGGTCACAGCGCCGAGGGCTCTGCCGCCGTAGACCAGAGGCAACGCCATTTCGGAACGGGTATGCGGTAAATGCGGATTCTTGAAATGCACGCGTTCTTCACCAACATCCAACGCGATGCGGGCTTCATTCATGGCGATACAGGCGCCGATCATCGAGTCTGTGCCAACTTTAAGTTTGTGACCATCCGCGACCATGGCTTTGCCAGCCTTGCCATAACCGGAACGCAAAACAGCGTACTCGCCAGCTGAGTCCAAAAGGAAGACGCCCGCGTAGTACAAGCCATAAGATTCACAGATAATATTTACAGTTTGTGAAAGCAATTGCTCAATATCCAAAATGGATGTGACTTCCTTGCCCACGCGGTTCGCGGCTTTCAACAAACGGGAACGGCGCTCTGCCTGACGATGCAGATTGGAATTTTGAATGGCGATCGCAAGCTGATCCGCCATGGTCTGCAAGGCGGCAATATCTTCATCGTGAAACGCGGCTTCTTCAGTGGATTGAACTGTGACCGCGCCAATAATATCCTCGCCTACAATGAGCGGAAGCGCCATCTCGGAGCGGGTCTTCGGGAGGTGGGGATTCTCAAAGAAAACCGCCTCAGCTCCCACGTCCAGAGCGATGCGCCCCTGACGATTTGCAATGGATGCACCGATCATCGAGTTCCCGCCAACGGCGAGTTTATGTCCCGCGTTGATCATTTCCCGGCCTGCTTCGCCGCGTCCGGCTTTTAAGACGGCGTACTGTTTGGCATCATCCAGAAAAAATACACCGGCGTAATAAAAGCCGAATTCATCACAGATGATGTCTACCGTGCGCTGCAACAATTCATACGGATCGAGAATGGTGGTGATGTTCTTGGCTGCGCGTGCCGAGGCCTTTAATAAAGTTGCATGTCTTTGAATATCGTTTGTCATAATTTCCTCTTTAGATTAATGACGTTGAACGTTTGGCGTTAAACGTTTAAGATTTTCTGGATCAATTCAACCAGGCCCTGTTCGCGGCCTTTTACGAAAAATGCGCTCGCGCCGCCAGAGACTGCATCCTTGGCTTTGGTCACTTCATCATACGCAGTAAGAATGACCACCGGCAGCGATGATTTTTGCTGCTTGAGGTCTGCAAGCAGATCAAGCCCCGCGCCTGTTTTGGGTGTGCCGTCAAAACTTGGCATGTTCAAATCAAGCACCGCAATATTGACCGTCTCTGAATTTTGCGCGAAGATCTCACTTCCGCTTTTACAATCTGACGCAGTGATCACATCAAAGCCTGCGCGCAAAAGCGTTTTTTCAAGACTTCGCAGAATTAACTTTTCATCATCCACCAAAAGAACCGTTGTCATTCATCCTCCAAAAAATAATTTATATATGTAGATCAGACCTGTGAGGTCTTAAACTTTTTTTCAACAGGCAGGCGTACCGAAAACATAGCGCCCTTGCCAACTTCACTTTCCAGCGAAATACTTCCGCCGTGTTGATTCACAATTTGCATTACAGAGGAAAGCCCAAGCCCCGTGCCGCCGCTGCCGCCTTTGGTGGTAAAAAACGAAACCCAGATCTTTTCCTGTATCTCTTTCGGAATGCCGGGCCCGTTATCTTTCACGGTCACCAAAACAAACTTCGGATTTGAATCACGCATTCCACTTTACATAAATCTTTGGCGCAGTGGTCTTCGCCATTGCTTCCCATGAATTCTTGATCAAATTATTAAAGACCTGCTCCACCTGCCGCGCATCCACAAATGCGTTGGGCATATCGGCCGCCCAATCCAACTCCACCACCCCATCGGGCAGACCCATATTTGCAACCGTATCCGCGATCATTTCACTTAAAGACACCACAGCATCGTTGCGTTGACGTGCAGGTCCGATCAGACCTTCCTTGATGCTTAAGATCGTCACCGCGCTATTCTCGGCGATCTCCAGATCTTCCATTAATGATTCAACACTGACCAACGCCTGAAGACGATTCTTCTTCATGGCAGACATCTCAGCCAGGACTTGATCCAGGTCAATGCCGATTGCCTGCGCTTCTTCCCTGACCGTTTGAACTGCTCCCGTTAAAGATGCATTTTCAGCATCTGAATCATTTGGCACGAACTGCGCCGCGAGCGCCAGAATGTACAGCATATCTTCACGCACACGCTTGATACTGCCCGGGATCGGAGCCGCCTTATTCCCCACCCAGTGGATGGCTTCGCCTGTGGCGGTGGCGATCGCTTCAAATGTTTTCGTGCGGACGATCTCGGCGGTGGCGGCTTCCAGCTTAAACATCAACTGCGCATTATTAATTGCAATCGCAATCTGATCGGCCATGGCTTGCAGGGATGTAACATCTTCTTCTGTGAAAGCATTCAGTTGGTCGCTTTGCACAGTCAACGCGCCGAGTGCGTGAGATTGAACGATCAAGGGCAGCGCCATCTCAGAGCGGGTATTCGGCAAAAACGGATTCATAAAGCGCGACTCTTCGCCAGCCACATCCAGCGCGATCTGCGCCTGTTGCTTAATGATCGAATTCCCGATCATGGATTTTTCATCCACATGCAGCCGGTAATTTTCAGACATCATCTTGCGCCCCGCAGCGGCATAGCCCGCGCGCAGAACCGCCCATTCTTCATCTTCAGAAACTAAAAATATGCCTGAGTAATATAAATTGAATTCACTGCAAATAATATTGACCGTGTGCTTCAACAGATCGTCTATCGCCAAAATGGATGTAACCATCTGCCCTACACGGGCGGCGGTTTCAAGCAGTTTATGTCTGCGCTCCAACATTGAAAACATGCGTTCATTCTGTTGCAGCAAATGTTTATTCTTTTCAACCGTGGTGCTCAACTGGCGGATATTGCCCTCGAGGCGCTCCACCAATTCCTGTTGATAGGCTTGCAGGTATTTTTCAGCATCTTCCAGTATTTCCACTTTGCCATTTAGATACGCATCCACCAGTTCAATAAAATCAGCATCAATTGGCTTCGAGATAAATCCCACCGCGCCCGCAGCCAACGCCCGCTCCCGCGCGCCAACGGACAAGTCACCTGAAACGATGACGATGGGTGTATCTGGCAGCATTTTCTTCAAGCGTGTGGCAGCTTCATTACCTGTCATGTGCGGCAGACTATAGTCCACCAGGATCAGGCTGGGCTGGGTTTCTTCAGCAAGCTGCAACCCGTTCAATGGATCTATGGCTTCCAGCACTACATATTTATGAGACAGCAAACGCCGCACCAGCGAACGGGCTTCGTCGCTGTCTTCTATATAGAGTATCTGCGGGAGTTTGCGTGGATCAGTCATTTTGAAAGGATGAATTATGAAGGATGAAAAAATGCAGTTTACCTGTTTACTTTTTACCGCCAACTACCAACCTACCGGCTCACCGATCTGCGGTCTGCGACACGTTGTTCATCAAGCCGCTTTTGGACGATCTCGCCCAGTGCTTCTGCCGTAATGGGCGATTCATTGATCACGCGCAGAAAATCTTCGCGCGGAAGAGTCAACACTTCCACGGGGCCGTTGCTGGCGGCGCGCATTCGCAATGGATTTGCCGCCGCGCAGGAGTTCGATCTCGCCAAAGAATTCGCCCGGCTTGAGGCGTGAGACAACTGTTTCCTGATTTTTCTCATCCTGTAAAACCACTTCCACTTCACCTTTGCGGATCATAAAGAAATGGTCCACGTGCTGGTCGCGTGAAAGGATGGTTTCGTTTGGCTGATAGACGCGCTCTTCGACAATGCGTGTAAATTCAAGCATGTGACGGTGACGCAGTTTCGGCAATGCACGTGAGACGGTTTCATTGATCAACTCACCATCAGAAATGATGATGTTGCGATTGGTGCGGGATGTAAGTGACGGGTCGTGCGTCACCATGACGATGGTCTTGCCTTGGGCGACAAATCCTTCAAAGAGTTGAATGATCTTATCGGCTGAGCGTGTATCAAGGTTACCAGTCGGTTCATCAGCGACCAACAAGGGCGGGTCACAAGCCATGGCTCGCGCAATGGCGGCGAGTTGCTGCTGACCGGTGGAAACCAAAACCGGAAGTTTATTCGCGAATTGTTCCAGACCGACCAAAGTTAATAATTCCATGGCGCGCGCGGGGCGTTCGTCGAAATCGTATAAGTCCACGTAGTCCATGGGGAGCATGACATTTTCGAGAAGTGTGAGCATGGGCAATAATTGAAAGAACTGGAAGACAATACCAAGATTCTTTCCGCGCCATTTTGAGCGCTGACTTTCAGTGACGCCGGTATAAATATCTGTGGCATTCACGACCACCTGCCCATCGGTGGGATGGTCGATGCCGGTGATCATATTCAACAGCGTGGATTTTCCACTGCCCGATTTGCCGACGATGGAAACGAATTCGCCGCGATTGATGGTTAAGTCCACGCCTTTGAGGACGGTGAATTCCCCTGCCGCGTTGCTGAAGCGTTTGATAACGCCGCGTAGTTCGATCATGGATTCAGGCGCAAAGTCTGCTACTTGAGCAGGACCAGTTTTCGGCTTGGTGCGAAGCGGGGCTTTGTTCATCTCCGCCTCATGAATGTTTTGTCCAAATTGGAATCCGGCTGCGAGTCGACCAGTTCTCCATCCGCAATGACCAGACTGCGTGAGAAGCGGCTCGCGAGACCGATATCGTGTGTGACCATGACAATGGTTTTTCCCTGTTCTGAAACGAGATGTTCAAAGACATCAAAGATATGATCGGCGGTGATGGAATCAAGACTGCCGGTTGGCTCATCAGCGACGAGGATCGACGGGTCGTTGGCGAGCGCGCGCGCAATGGCAACCCGCTGCTGCTGTCCGCCGGAGATGAAGGCGGGCAGTTTGTTGGCG
The DNA here is from genome assembly GCA_016715195.1 of Candidatus Villigracilis proximus. GTDB lineage: Bacteria > Chloroflexota > Anaerolineae > Anaerolineales > Villigracilaceae > Villigracilis > Villigracilis proximus. Next base: position 16,820 of record JADKBB010000007.1, on the reverse strand, counting down.
TGCTCTTCAAGCTCAACGAGTGTGAGCAATTCGAGCGCGCGTTCCTTCGATTTGCGCGGATTAAAATTATCGGAAAGGTCCATCGGCAGCATGATGTTTTCAACGAGAGTCAGCATGGGCAAAAGCTGGAACGATTGATAAACAACGCCCATGTTTTTTCCACGCCACTGGGCGCGCCCGTCTTCGCTCATTTCATGCACCGACAGTTTTTTGCCATCAGTATGCACAAATACTTCGCCGCTGGAGAGTTGATCCACACCGTTGATCATATTCAACAAAGTGGATTTCCCCGCGCCGGATTTTCCGACAATGCCTACAAACTCGCCGGCATTGATCTGTAAATTCACATCTTTCAATGCAACAAAATCGCCAGCGGCTGTGGAATAGGTTTTATTTACTTCGAGTAATTCAATAATAGAGGTCATATATTAATCAACTTGATTTTACCGCCATTGTGTAATTCAATACAAAAGGCGCTTTGCAGATGGTTTTCAGTTGTTTTTTAGTAGAAACCCCGGGGCGATATTGAGAATACTGCCCTGTTGGGCTGAATAAGCCGGAACTTAACTTGTCTTTTTCATGAAATCCTGTAATTGCTGACGGTATTTCGCCAGCGCTTTCTGGCCTGCGGCGGTCAGTTTACAAACAGTCAACGGTAATTTTCCTTTAAATGTTTTTTCGATCTTCACGTACCCGGCTTCTTCAAGTTTCGAGAGATGAGCAGATAGATTCCCTTTTGTTAATCCTGTCTCGCGTTGAATGAAAAGAAAGTCAGCGCTGATCACTCCTGAAAGGATAGTGGCGATCAACAACCGCGCGGGTTCATGGATGATCCGATCCAGATCGGTGAGGGCGCGCAAGTCATCGCTCATCTGTGCCCTCGTCGGCCAAAGGATTTTCATGCAGATATTTTGCAAGTGTGGCGCCGCCCCAGATCATGAGAACAATTCCAAATAAGGCGTAAAAAAGACTAATGCTGTAATGCGCCGGCAAACCGCTAAAAGAGGAAGCCAACCCCAAAAATAAAGAGGCTGCCGCGAGATAATAAAACCGGTTCAGATCAATTGCACGGGTTCGGATGACGATCAGGATGATGCTGATCAAAGCGCCAATGAAACCGGGCAGCCAGATAAACGAACCCACCCACTTTCCAAAAACCACCAGCAAAAATATAAATCCGATCGCTATAAAAAAGATGAATATCTGCGTGGGGAGAAGACCCTCTTTATCGGGATAGTATTCAACATACCCAGTGCGCGGATATGTGATATGCATCTTGAAAATATTGATCAACCTGCGAGTCGTAAATATGCCCAGGATCAAGATCAGCAGCAGGCTGCCATCCAACATCATGGGCGCATTTGAATCCGCCGGCAGCCAGCGATGCCCCGCGAAATACAAGGCGAGCAAAAGGAACAGGCTCCCGACGACAATTTCGCCGATGCCATCCTTAAACCAGTAACGCCTGACACGCTGCTGTATTTCACGAAAGTTCTGATCCATTAAAGACTCCACTCGTAAACTGGTTTGCATTGCAAACTGGTTTACATAATACAAGCAAAGACAAACTCTGTCAAGTGGACAAAAATGGGCTTAATTGGACAAACAGGCTAAAAGAGTTTCGGCTTGCCCGGCAGCGTTCTCTTTGACAACCGCCAGCACAGGCACCTTCCCCACTGAGTAAACTGCGCGCAGATCATCCGTCAGCATTTGGCGCGACAGGATTCCGATTGCGGCAGGTTCGGACTTTAACACATCAACCATATTTTGCACGCTGAAAGCGACTCTCACAGATGAAGAAACGCTTCGCTCTTCCATCACAAACTGGTCAAACACAATTTGCATGTCCGTGCCTGAAGCATATCCCCAAACCTGCACGGACGGATTCCCATCGGTGAATAATTTCCGCACTTCCGCGAGAGTCAAATCCTGAACGGCGCTCTCACGCTGCGTAACTACTAAAATTTCCTCTTCGCCAATTTGATAGACAGGGGAAATAAATATCTCAGGCTCGCCCAACCGCAAATAAATATCCGGCGACTCTGCGCTGACTTTCAACGTAAGCGAAAGATCAGCGGCACAGGCAAATAATCCGCGCAACCACGGCTCGGCGGCGGATGTTGCATACACAGTAATTGTTTGTGTGGGAGTCTGTGGAGCAGGCACGCAGGAAAACAGCAGGAAAGAGCAAAGAAGAAAGAAGGTGATTTTTCTCATGAATAACAAGAACTGTTAACTCAGGGAAATTACCAATTCATTAACAATGCGATCAATAGATCCCTGCGCTGTTCGAGGCTGTCTGCAAAAATGTATTCACGTTCAGAATGATAACCTTCACCAATAGCACCCATGCCATCCAAAACGGGAATTCCAAATGGGGCAACGAAATTCCCATCAGAAGCACCGCCTGTGCCGCCCGCTTTTAATTCCATACCGATGCCCGCCGCAATGGATTTGGCTTTCTCGAACGTGGCTTTCATCGTCTCATCAAACGGCATCGGTGGACGATTCAATCCGCCAGTGATCTTAAGCGTTGTGCCATCCAAAACAGGTTTGAGAGTTTTCATCTCTGCTTCGATGCGTTCCCATTCACCGGGCTGCATGACACGAATGTCCACTTCGGCAAAAGCTTCTTCAGGGATCACATTAGACACCGTACCGCCGTTCACAACACCGACGTTGAGCGTCGTCTGTCTTGTGTAGTCGGTCATTTTTTGGATCGCGAGTACCTGATGCGCCATTTCTTCAATGGCATTTCTGCCCTTTTCATGGTCACCGCCCGCATGTGCCGCAACACCCTTCACATGGACTCGGAATCCGCCCGCACCTTTGCGCCATGTTTTCAACGAACCATCCAAAAGTGCGGCTTCCATTACCAACACCAGCGCGGATTCTTTGGCATATTCTTCGATATATTTGCGCGAAGTACTGCTCCCGATTTCTTCATCAGATGTACACAGCAAAGTCACCGGACGATTCAACCTGCCGCTTTTTTGTAATTCTTCCAGCGCGGCGAGACAGATGACAATCCCAGCTTTCATATCCAATGTGCCGGGGCCGTAGATCTTTCCATCCGCTTCCCGGTACGGCATGGACTTTAACGTCCCAAGCGGAAAGACCGTGTCCATGTGGCACAGCAGGAGAATGCCATTTTCTCCGCTCCCCCACCTTGCGACCACATGATCGCCTGTCTTTGTGTTTGAGATCACTTCAACATCCGCACCATATTTCAGCGCTTCGTCTGCCACGAAGATACCAACGCGGTCGACAGCCGCTTTATCATGCGAGGGAGATTCGATTTCAACAAGTTGTTTGAGAAGAGATTTCATGTCCATGGGAATCATATATCCAATACTTAAATGAATTGCGTAAACAAAAGAAGTACACCAACCAGCGCGCAATATATGGCAAAAATATACAAGGAACGCCTGCCTAAATAACCGATCAGCCATTTGATGGACAGCCAGCCAACCACGGCCGCGGTGACAAACCCAACGACAAGATTCGGCAAAAATTCTGTTAACCCGCTCATATTAAAAACCTGTAGCGATTGATAGATCCCTGCCGCGAGCAAAATCGGCCCGGACATAAGAAAGGAAAACCGCGCAGCAGAGGGACGGTCAAAGCCGCGCAACATGCCGCCCGCGATCGTTGTCCCAGAACGTGACGCGCCAGGAAAAACAGCGATGACTTCCATCAGTCCAATAATAAGCGCATCCAGCCAGGACATGGAATCAAGCTCTCGATCTTTTTTGGAGAACCACTTGCCAGAGCCAGCAATACGGCGGCAGTTAATAAACGGATCGAGGCTTCAAGCATCGGTTGACGAAACAAGGCCTCAACGGCATCCTGTAATAAATATCCGGCGATCAAGGCTGGTATGGAAGCCGCGATCACCAGCCAGCCCAATCGTGAATATAAATCTTCAAATGGCTTTTTATTTTTTATACCCAGAAAAAACGCGGACGTAATTTGCCAGATATCCTTCCAGAAAAAAGCCAGCATGGCAACGACGGTGCCTAGCTGAATAATAACCGAGAAGGAAAAGGTTTTTTCGTCTGCGGGAAGACCAAGCAAATTGCCAAAGATCAACAAATGCGCAGTGGATGAGACGGGAATAAATTCGGTCAATCCTTGTACGATACCGAGAAGAAAAGCCTGAAAAAGAGTCATGAAACTAAATACACCGTGGGTGATCTTGCTTACTGTCACTGCTTTTGATCATTACTACTTTGTTCGCAAGTGATGCGGGTCTTCCGAGATCCCCGGCACCCCCGACCAGCTCCGCCAAGACCTCCCCCCCCCCGCTTATGAAAACCACCATCACTTCATCCGCTGTAAATTTATATTTAATGACCTGATAATTATTTAACAACCCTTCAACAGTTAGATAATCAGGTGCCACTGCTCGCTCCAGCTGAACCGCGACATCACAAACCATTCGAGAGGCGCATGGAATTCGGATCATAATGGCCCGCAGGTTTCGTCCCGAGCCATTGACTTAAGCACGCCCAAAGCAATAACGGGAAACCGCCACACCGCAGATCCCAAAACAAGCGCAAGGAAGCCTCGTTTCCGAACACAGCGCAAGCAGCCCCGAACTCGAAAACACCCAAAGCCCCGCCAAGAAAGCAGGCTCACTGCCAAACATCTTCCAGACAATGGACGAGGGCCAACGCGTAAGGACATACGTTTGCACAAATACGGCAGGGATCAATAAATACAGGTCTGGTTTGCCAAAGAACTCCAAGCCCTCGATCAGAAATTCCAGCAAAATCAGAGCGAGAGTCCGCAAAAGTCCTGCCAAAAGGCTGAAGAAGGAACCACGCTGTCGAATTCAGGGCGGCCCTTTACGCTGAGCGTTATTTTCCATTGTACAAGCAGCTCAGCGGATTTTGTTTCAAAGGTATTATCCAAAATGGACGCTCGCAGGGATTCTACTAGACGGATCAGCGCCCTGAGATTGTGAATGGATAACAAAGTCCCCGCGAGTAATTCCTTTGCCACGATCAAATGGCGGATATAAGCACGAGTAAAGGTTTGGCAGGCGTAACAGTCACAGGTTTCATCAATGGGACGTGTATCGCGCGCAAAGGCAGCATTCATCATATTCAAACGTCCTTCGGGTGCAAATGCTGAATGATGACGCGCCAATCTTGTAGGCAGCACGCAATCGAAAATATCCACACCGCGTGCCACACCGTTGATGATGTCTTCGGGCGTGCCAACTCCCATAAGATAGCGTGGTTTATTTTCAGGCAATAAGGGAAGCACAACATCCAACGTGTTATGCATTTCTTCCTTGGTCTCGCCTACCGACAGTCCGCCGATGGCGATGCCGGGCGTATCGAGAGAAGATATAAATTGCGCTGATTCAGCTCGCAGGTCCGCATTGACCCCGCCCTGCACGATGCCGAATAATGCCTGATCGGGCCGCGTCTTCGCTTTGAGTGAACGTTCCGCCCAGCGATGAGTCCGATCCATGGCAATTTTTGAATAGGCCAGATCATTCGGGTCGGAACATTCATCAAAAGCCATGATGATATCTGCGCCGAGATTTTCCTGAATGGCAATCGATTTTTCCGGAGTGAAACGATGTGTGGAACCATCAATGTGACTTTTAAAGGTTACGCCTTCATCGTCAATTTTGCGTGTGCCTGAAAGCGAGAAAACCTGAAAGCCGCCCGAATCAGTCAGCATGGGATTCGGCCACTGCATGAATTTATGCAGTCCGCCCATATCACGCACAAGCTCATCACCCGGGCGCAAATAAAGATGATAGGTATTGCTCAAGACCAGTGAGGCGTTGATGCCCTTAAGATGTTCGGGGGTGAGCGTTTTGACGGTGGCCTGTGTCCCCACCGGCGCAAAGACAGGCGTTTGTAAATCACCATGGGGTGTGGTGAAGATCCCGGTGCGGGCGCGGTTATTTTTAGCAGTGATGGAAAATTGAAACATATAGTGAATTATACAGTAGGCAGGAACGTAAAATGCCCATCGTAATATTTTGCCGAAGATTCCCCGTATTTCCAAAATTAAATAAAAAGTGCTCCAGTCAGGGTGAGGGGGGCACCCTAGCTGGAGCAACATTATTTTTACACAAATTCCCATCTTTGGCAAGGGGGAAATTTTTAGATCTTTCTTTCCTCATCTTCCAATTCCATTAATAACAGATCCAGCGCGCCTACTGAAACCATCAGCTCGCGCAAAGAGATCAACATCGAAATGATCATCAGGATCAGGGCAAGTGCAAAACTCCACTGCCCGCCCGCGACCCAACCCGCAAAAAAGCGCGAACATACTGATCACACAAAACAGCAGGCTGAGCACGCCTGCGATCTGCATATTACGGATCAAATAGATACGGTAGCGTAAATTCGCGATCTGTCCCAGCAAATGTTCATCATCGTCATTATCCTTATATCTGGCATGAAGATTACGGATGATCGAGGCCAGAGTCAGAAAACGATTGGTGTACGCCAGCATCAAAAGAGACACTGTGGGAAATAACAAAGCGGGAGTGGTAAGGGAAATATCCATGCGGCTTAAAAAATTAATTACGCCATCCCAAAACTGACATGGCTCGGATTCACCAGCAGCATCGGCACACGCACATTGAACTGCGGCAAATACGGATTGCTAATATCCGCATCATAAACAGACAACCACGAAACACGGGAGACATCGAGGCTGGTTGCCACATCTGTTTGCATCGAGATGCGTATCCTGGCCTTCGCCAAAAATGAACCGATCATCACCTCCATCGGCTGCATCATACGATTCGTCTCCGTTGTATCGTAATCCATCGGATCCTGTTCGGGCGGCGCAAGATGAAAACCGATCACCTCGGCTGTGGGAATAAATATTTCAGAATACGAAAGGGATTTAGGCGGTGTGCCGCCAAACAAAATCACTTGAGGCTTGATCAAGTGAATATAATTTGGCACTCCCTGCGTGCGGAGCCAGATACTCACACGCAAATTTTCCTTGGTAACAACTTCTCCCCGTACCAGCATGTTGGGGGTATACAACATCACCATTGCGATCTTTTCATCAGCGGCAAGCGGCTTCATGGTTCACTCCTTTAAGATGACAAATTATACAACACCCTTCCACATGAAACCGTCAACGCTTATACTCCAACAATCACATTTTAAAGATGACACTTGACATGACTCACACCAAACGCTGGAACATCCCGCCTCTCATCACACCCGAAGCTGATTCTGCGCTGATCGCATTCCCGCCCATTTTGCGGCAGATCCTTTATAACCGCGGTTATGCCACAGACGCCGAGGCGCGCGCCTACCTTAACGCAAAACCAAACGTCAGCACTGACCCGTTTGAAATGACGGGCATGCGTGCCGCCATTGACCGAATCCAATACGCGGTTGCGCATCACGAGCCCATCGCCATCTACGGCGATTATGACGTGGACGGAGTCACAGCCACTGCGCTGCTTGTGCAAACGCTTCAATTCCTAAACGCAAATGTGCGCGGATATATTCCCAACCGTTTTGAAGAAGGCTATGGACTCAACAACAATGCGCTGGATGAACTCAAAGCGGAAGGCGTCAAACTGGTCATCTCTGTAGACTGCGGCATCCGCTCGCCGAATGAGGCGCTTCACTCCCGTACCATCGGCCTGGATCTGATTATCAGTGACCACCACCACCCTGCCGAAGGTGACCTGCCTCCCGCCCTCGCAGTCATCAATCCAAAACAGCATGGAGATATTTATCCTGATAAAGACCTGGCTGGCGTGGGAATCGCTTATAAAATCGCTGAAGCACTTCTTAGCAATCCGCTTTCTGCGCTCAGCGCTCAGCCTTTTGATAACGCTCAAAACAAAACATCAGCCGCTTTCCTTGATTCACTGCTTGATCTGGTTGCGCTCGGCACCGTTGCAGACCTTGCGCCTTTGGTCGGCGAGAATCGTGTGCTGGTTCGCAAGGGACTTAAGCAAATGAAACAAACCACGCGGCAGGGACTTTTCTCACTGGCGGCGGTTTCCGAGATCACACTGGCAAAGGTTAACGCGGGGAATATCGGCTTTTCACTCGGTCCGCGCTTGAATGCGGCGGGACGATTAAAAGAAGCGCTGGCCGCTTTTGAATTATTGACCACCAATGATGTCTTCCGCGCGGGCGAACTGGCACAGGTGCTCGATATGCAAAACCGTGAACGTCAACGCATTACACGTGACATGCAAAAACGCGCCGAAGAGATCGCCATCGGTGAAGACCCTGATGCCTTTCTGCTTTTTGCCGCGCAGGAAGATTTCAACTCTGGTGTTGTCGGCCTCGCCGCTTCACGCTTAACAGAGACCTATTACCGCCCGGCGATCGTTGCGTCCAAAGGGGAAGAAGAGACTCGCGGCTCGTGCCGATCCATTCCAGAGTTCCATATTACAGAAGCGCTCGATCAATGCGCAGATCTACTTGTGCGCCACGGCGGCCATGCGGCAGCGGCAGGCTTCACTGTCAAAAACGAGAATTTGTCAGCGTTGGTATTGCGATTAAAAGCCATCGCGGCGGATCAACTGTCGAATGTAGATCTCAGGCCCACAGTTACGGCAGATGCGGTGGTGTCTCTTGTCGACATCCGCCCTGATCTATTCGAAAAATGTTTGAAGTATCTTGAACCGACCGGGTATGGGAATCCGAATGCGGCTTTTGTGGCGCGCAATGTGAAAGTAAAAAACGCGCGGACGGTGGGCGCGGATGCGAAACATTTGAAGCTGTCACTTGAAGATGAAAAAGGCTATGCTCACGATGCGATCGGATTCAGACTCGGGGAGTGGCAGAAGAAAATGCCGCCACGGGTGGATATTTTATTTACCTATGAAGTCAATGAATTTAACGGGCGTGTTAGTTATCAATTAAACTTAAAAGATATCAAGGAAGCGGGATCAGCGGAATAAATAAAAATGGCGCAACCCGGGTTGCGCCATTTTTTGTTTAACCTTTTTGCATTGGCAACTTTGCGTGACGCCATGCGTGCATACCGCCCTGCATATCAAATACGGTGTAGCCTTCTTTGAGCAGAGTCTTTGCGGCGGAACTACTGCGGCTGCCCGAAGCGCAGACGCAAATGATCTCCCGCCCTTTTGGCAATTCGCCCATGCGTTTATGAATCTCACCCAGCGGAATTAACTTCGCTCCGGCGATGTGACCCTGACGAAATTCCTCAGGCTGACGCACATCGATCACCATCGGGTGTTTGCCAAATTTTAGTTTTTCACTTAATTCAGTTGCGCTGATCACGGGCGCAGACGGCCCAAACAAACTAGAAAAGAAACCCATTATTTTTTCTCCATGATTTGATTTCAGGAATTTTTATATTTCCTGTGTGTTACATTTTATTTGATATTCAATTCTTCTGCACGCTCGGGAATGGTAAAGCGTTTGATGGTGGTGTAATCCACCAGGCCGGGAAATAATTTATTCATGAGGACGGTCACATTCCACAGCCAGGGGATGACCAACATGCGGCGCGGATGACGCACCAGCCGCACCACCGCCGCTCCAACCTGTTCGGCGGTTAACAGCATGAACTTTGGTGTTTTGGCGTTGGTCTTGCGTTTGATGCCCGCGTGCTGGGTGAATTCGGTCACTACGCCGCCGGGGTAAATCAGAGAGACATCGATGCCCCACGGTTTGACCTCGCGCCGCAGGGCTTCGGAGAATCCATGCACGGCGTGTTTGGTGGCGGCATAAATGGAATAGGTGGGCGTACCCACCAACCCGGCCATGGAACACATGTTGATAATGCTGCCGGCGCGCTGTTTCATCATGATCGGCAAAACCTGGCGCGTGGTTTGGATGACGCCCATTATATTCACATCCATTTGCGCTTGAATATCTTTAATCGGGTCAAGATTCTCGAGCCAGTCCAGGCGGCCAAAGCCGGCGTTGTTGACCAGCACATCGATGCGCCCAAATCTTTCGAGCGTTTGTGCGATCATGGATTGAATATCTTCAAGTTTCGACAAGTCGGCCTGCATGACCAGAGTCTGCGCGCCGGTGTTCATCGCGTTGACTTCCTGTGCGAGGGCCTGTAATTTATCAACACGGCGGGCAGCGAGAACAACGGTTGCGCCTTCGCGTCCGAATTCACGGGCGGCAGCTTCGCCAATTCCAGAAGAAGCGCCGGTGACAATCACTACTTTACCTTTAATGTCCATTCAAATACTCCTGTTTATGCCATGTGAAAAATGAGGTAAGTAAATAGTCTTTTCATATGGGTACGCTCAGAGACCATTTAATAACTCACCTTACGCATCATAACTCCGAAGGCGGTGTGTTGAGCCTGCCGAAACAAGTGAAACGACTCTAAAATCAACGCAAAGATTCGTCCAACCCTGATGGGGTGTCATATCATCCCTTCGGGATTTGGGGATTCTACGCCCCCCCCCGGGTCCCAACTGTTACACTTTTTTGACCACAAGGAACTAGTTATTGTCCCCAGCGAGGCTGGTAATCACAATAATCATTACTGGTTAAGCGGCGCAGGTCTGTGCCGTCGACACGCATGATGTAAATTTCACAGCCGTGGTCATCGCCGGGGTGATCGAAGTAGGCGGTGAAAGCCACCCACTGACTATCCGGTGAAATGGACGGGCCTTGTGAATTTCCGCCGGTTGGTGAAAGTATACGTGCGCCTGAGCCATCAAAATTCATAATATACACTTCGCGGTTCCACGGCTCACCGGAGTAGGTGACGATGAATTGTCCGTCAGGCGACCAGTCGCTTCGTCCGCGGATGGCAGGCAGATTGCTGATCTTTTTTAGCTCCTTGCCATTGACGCGGATGGTGTACAACTGGATCGTTCCATCCATATCAGACGCAAACAGAATGTATTTCCCATCGGGCGACCAGGTGGGGTCCCAGCCAAAGGCTCTGGGAATGTTGCCCGCGTTTTCTCCATTCCGATCCATGATCCAGATCGCGTTCTTGTTTGAGGCGCCGGTGGAATGTTTGAAAACAATATGTTTCTCCATCGGGTGAAATTTCCGGCGCGTTCAGGATGCCAAGTTTGTTGGTCAACTGTTTGACATTGCCTGAGGCGATGTTCATTTCATAGATCTCGTAAACGTTTGATTCGCGAAAGGCCGCGTATACCACACTGTATCCATCGGGAGATAATGACGGATAGTAATGCTGGACGTTGCTGTCTGTGGTCAGGCGGCGGAAACCTGTGCCATCTGCATTGATGATACAGATCTGATTGCTGGCCTGCACTTTAAATATCTGACAGGTAAAAACGATCTTTCCTCTGGGCTGAATGGTGGAAGAGGATGTCGGGACAGATACGGTGGATAAAAATAAAGCGGTGGGAACAGGTGTGGCCGCATTGAACATGGGCGTCACAACGACACCGGCTGTGGCGGCGGGATTCCCTGACAGCGGCGTGGAAGCCGCCAGTGTGGCGAGCAGGTTCGAGGTCGGGGTGGGCGCGGATGAGCCCATATTACAAGCGAGGATCGTAAGCAAAAGTCCGATCCAAAGAAAAAGTCGTTTATGCATTTTCTTCCTCAATTGATTCAAAATAAAACTCCTCCCCCGCGATGATCTTTGCGCCGACACTTCCACACTGCGGACATGAGACTTCAACGCGGGCGGGTTGATATTTTTCAAAACAGACCATGCATTGCTGTTGGGCAGGCACGCGGCGAATCGTTAATGTGGTTTGCGCAAGGGGTGATTCATTCCATTGCGCGTGGATCTGCTGATCGTCAAATGAGATGAGCGTGCCAGCCGCAAGATGCACTGACTTATAGCGTTTCGATTGTCGAAGCAGATGATCGATCATGGAAGATAAACGTGGATTTTTTTGCATGGGGAATATGATTATAGCCGTAAAAAAATTTGAGACGCAATGGCTATCCGCCAGCGATCTTCACTTTATATCCCAGCTTCTGCAAAACGCCGGCGATCTTTTCGCGCTGTTCGCCTTGAATTTCGATGATGCCATCCTTGACCGTTCCACCTGTGCCGCATTCCTGTTTTAATTTTTTCGCCAATGCTTTCAGATCATCTTCAGACAGGACAAGTTTTTTGACCAAGGTCACGGCCTTGCCGCCGCGTCCGCTGGAATCGCGATGCAGGTAAATGGTCTGCTGTTGCGGCGGCAGTGATTTAACGTTGGCAGAAGTTTGCGTTTGCTTGCGCACATCTCCCTGCTCTGAAGACCAGACGGTATTGCTTTCATTTTTGGGCATGGATTTTCCTTTTTATGGCTTTATTTTTTTTACAGAAAAGCCAAAACCGTAGCCACGAATTTCTCGAATTCACGCGAATTTTTATTTTACAATCCGTAAGAATCCGCAAGAGAGTGTCTGAAAACTTAACCACAAAGTCTCAAAGACTCACACCTGCCCTGGCGGGCGGTGCCAGGGAAGTCACAAAGTTTTTTCTCTCTTGGTGTCTCCGTGACTTAGTGTCTTCGTGGTAAAGAAAAATGACTTTTCAGACACTTTCTAAAAATCAGCGAAATTCGCGGCAGATTTTCTTTTGAATATATCGTCATCCCGCCAAAAACAGGAGAGACTTTTTGTTTTATATTCCCTTTATACCCTCCTGCCATATTTTTTGAAAGAGAGAAAAAGAGATCAGCGGTAAAATACTTTTGAGAACCGGCGGAGTAAATTCCGCAATCCAAACAAAAAGGAAACATCATGACTCAATCTCACGATGCCATTATTATCGGCGCGGGCGTGATCGGCGTCAGCATTGCCTTTCATCTTGCCGAGCGCGGACTGAAGCCGCTGATCCTCGAACGCAAAACGGTCGCGTCCGGCGCAACCGGTCACTCCAGCGGACTGGTGCGGATGCATTACGATCTCAAGGCCGAGTCTGAACTGGCGTTCGTCAGCTTTAGCAAATATTTTATCAACTGGCGCGAACGGGTGGGCGGCGAGTGCGGCTTTAAGCAAACCGGTTTTTTGCAGATCGCAAAACGCGAACATGAAGACAGACTGCGCGGCAACGTGAGCAATCAACAGCGCCTTGGCATCAACACGTCCATCATTTCTGCGGCGGATGTGAAGAAACTCGCCCCCGATTTTTTAACCGATCAATTTGACTTTGCCGCCTACGAGCCTGACTCTGGCTACGCAGATGCGACTCTGACTACAAACTCGATGCTTGATTCTGCGAAACGAAATGGTGCCACGCTGATGCAGAATTGTGAAGTCATATCCATCCACATCGCCAGCGGACGTGTGACCGGTGTCACCACCAATCAGGGTGACTTCTCCGCGCCGATCATCATCAACGCCGCCGGAACCTGGGCTGCCGAAGTTGCGAAGATGGCCGATGTAAATATTCCGCTCGAAACCTGGACGCATGATGTGGCTTTTCTGCATCGTCCGCCCACGCTGGGGAACTTCCCTGCTGTGATCGATGACACGGTCAATTGTTATTTCCGTCCTGAAGGCGGCGCGTTGATCCTCGCTGCGGGTGAAGATGAGTCGATGCGCAATGAGCCGCCCGATGCCGAAGACCAAACGCCGACGAAAAATTTTCTCAATAACTTGATCGATAACATGGTCAAGCGCATGCCCAAAATAGAAGAGAGCGGACTGCACTCGATCCATGTCGGGAGGGATGGCCTCTCACAGGATCAGCGACCCATTCTCGGCGCGGCAGGACCCGCTGGTTTCTACGTCGCCTGCGGATTAAGCGGCACAGGCTTCAAGATCTCCCCGGCTGTCGGCGCGAGCATGTCCGAATTAATTCTCGATGGAAAATCCAAAACTGTGGATATCAGTTCGTTCAGGCTCGAACGTTTTGCCGAGGGTCAACCGCTCAAAGGCGAGTTTGAATACGGGCATATCTGGAAATAAAAAGGAGCAACTTCATGGCTCATAAAAAGATCCCAATGGAACATGACAAAAAAATAGCGCTCGTGGCGCATGATAATAAAAAACGTGACCTGCTTGAGTGGGCGAAATTCAACCGTGATCTGTTGGCACATCATCAAATTTTTGCAACGGGCACAACGGGCAGAATTCTGGAACAGCAGCTTGGTTTTAAAGTTGTCAAACTCAAAAGCGGTCCGCTCGGCGGCGACCAGCAGATCGGCGCGAAGATCGTGGAGGGGAAAATTGATTTCCTCATTTTTTTCTGGGATCCGTTGGAACCGCAGCCGCACGACCCGGATGTCAAAGCATTGCTGCGCATGGCGGTGGTGTGGAATATTCCCATTGCCAACAATCGCGCCTCAGCAGATTTTATGATCTCATCGCCATTGATGGACAGCGCCTACGACCGCCTTGTGCCTGATTATGAAAATTATGTTGCGAGAAAAATAGACCTGGGCGAGAAATCAAGTTAGGCGGCGGTATAGAATACGTCTGGTTTTTTGACCACAAGGACTCTAAGATTCTAAGACTCTAAGAGAGCGTTTCTTAAGTTCTTTTTTGTACACGGATTTGACGGATTGCACGGGCAATCACGGATAAATCCTAAAAAAATCCGTTCTTTTCCGTGCGCGAAGCGTCAGTGCGCTCCGCGTCCGTGTACTTAAGAAACAGTCTCTAAGGAAAAAACTTCGTGACTTAGTGTCTTTACCCAAAATCCCAAAATCTTTGCCACGAATTTCGCGAATTGGCACGGATTTTTTTCTCAGTTTCGCGGAAATTCGTGCAACACCGCATTGGCGCTCGGTGCAAATGTTCGCGGCCAAAGGGTTTTCATGGAGTGGCTGCAATTCAAGATCGCAGCTTGGATTAAGTTATTAAACAGTCTCTTAATCCCGTCTGACAAAATCATGGCGGATATGGGCGGATATTACTCCTGCGTTTTTTCTACAAAAAGACTGTGGCTTAACCATAAGCCAGCCAAAATATAATGATCGGCTTCAGGCTTTGTCTTTTCTGCGGACAGGGCAGACGCCAGCTTTTCAATCTCCTGCGGATCTTCGCTCTGCACAAAGCCGTAACGCCCTTCCTCCCAGCCCCATTTTGCAGGGACGGGAATATTCGCTTCGCGTGCGGCATTGGCAAGGGTTTCGATGATCTCATGCTGTTTCTCCGCCCATAAACAGATGACCGCTTCAGCCAGCAGAGTGTTGACCTTGAATTCTTTAACCACCTGCATTTTCACCATGTGCAGTGGAATGCTCTGGAACGAGCGAAAACCGTTGACGTGGATCGTATTCTTGAAAACGGCCAATGCAAACTTATTCAATTCCGGCGAGGCCTTGGGATAATACCCCAGCGCATCCGCTACCACCTGTTGACGATATTCCTCGTCCATCATTTCGTTGACTTCGATCCAGGGTAGGACATTTGTTTCTGTCATGGTTTTTTCCTTTATGTTTCATAGAATTGGGGTGTAGCCTTTTGGCCTGACAATTTTATCATCCGCATAAACAGACCTGCTCAACAGATCAACTCACAACGATATTGTGCTTTAACAAAACCTTGGGCAGATAATCATCCAGATTTTTAATATGTTCATCGGTAAGCTCGATTAAGTTGAACCCGTATTTTTGATAGATATTTACCTTTTCCTTTTTACGGGCGGCATACTTGGGGTCTTTTTCCAGTCCTCAATACTCTATATACACCTTCCCTTCGGGAATATAAAAATCACAATACAATTCCTCTTCAACAGGCAGTTGACGTTCGTAACCATGAACGACACCAGACATGTAAAGCCAGTTATCAATCAGCATCTCTGCTTTTGAGCGGACCCAATGGCCGTCTGTTGCACGATGTGTAGGGGTGAATTTTTCGCGAAAATGACTACCCGTTTTTTCAGCCTTTGCAGGCATCTCATCCACTTCACCCAACAGACTTTTTATAGTGGATCAGGCTTTGTTATTCAAGATCGTCTCAGGCCAAAGAACATACGGAACCCCGGTTTGATGATAAGCCTTGTTTGCTGCGCCTAAATGCTTTTCCTTGCGGGGTGAGATCCAGCCTTTTCTATCTCTTGTGATCCAACCAAGCTCTGAAAAGACCAGGTTTGTTCTGCGATTATTTAAGCCCAGCTTTTCTCCAATCGCCGTGGCGGATAATGTAGCATTGGGCTCAATGGGAGCGTTAACAGCCTGCCAGTGTTTGTAGCAAAACTTAAAGCCAGCCCGTGTAACTGGTTGATCGCAGCCGGGAAAGGTACAGGTTTCAACGTTGCCTCTTTTGCTCTTTTCCAGTGAAGGTTGAATAGGCTCAAATTAGCGGGTAAGCGTCAGCCCGTGTTTTGCAATTTCATTTTCAGGATTTATTGCAAGTAAACGTTTTACACAAAAAAGCCGTTCTGGCATCCGTGGTGACGATCCCTGAAAGCCAGAGCCATGCCCTTTCGTTGTTTGGGTCTTGTTTGATCACCTGGGCAAGCAGCTTTGAAGCCGTTGTCATATCATCAACTTTATACGCAGCAATACTTTTATCGAGCATTTGATCGAGGTTTGTGCCTGACATGGTGTTCCTTTTGAATTAATAGAATAATTGCTATTGCCTTATTGAAGTACAAATATTTATCACCAATCGTTGAGACGAATTCGGTCATCCATCAAGATTGCGTAAATGTAAGAGGGGCCGCGAAGATGTCGAACAGGGACTGTATTTGACAAAGGAAGCAAATGATAGGCTTCTTCAAAAGCAGATTGTGCGATATTTTGATTTGTTCTATCAAGCTCTATGTATCCATTATGGGCTTGATAGGAAAATTCACCGCCGCGTATTTGAGTAAATACTTCGCCTGAATGTGGATCCTAATTCTTTTCCGGACAAGATTAAAAGTACTTTCAACCATCACCGCCTTCCACCTTCCCTTTATATATATCAACCGCGATAGAGCCAGATTTT